>NZ_MRCP01000002.1:0-627480 GCF_002303975.1 Pseudomonas sp. ACN5
TAGCGCAAGGCCCGAAGGTCCCCTGCTTTCTCCCGTAGGACGTATGCGGTATTAGCGTTCCTTTCGAAACGTTGTCCCCCACTACCAGGCAGATTCCTAGGCATTACTCACCCGTCCGCCGCTGAATCAGAGAGCAAGCTCCTGTCATCCGCTCGACTTGCATGTGTTAGGCCTGCCGCCAGCGTTCAATCTGAGCCATGATCAAACTCTTCAGTTCAAACATCTTTGGGTTTTGAGAAAACCCTAAACTTGGCTCAGCAATCGTTGGTTACATCTTTGATTTCTCGCGGAGTAACTTGTGATGCTGATAATCTGTTGACTAGCAGTCTGACTCCACAAGCACCCACACGAATTGCTTGATTCAGTTGTTAAAGAGCGGTTGGTTAAGATCTTTCGCCTCAACCGAGGCGCGCATTCTACAGCAGCCTCATTTGCTGTCAAGTGATTTTTTTTCAGAAGCTTTCAAGGATTCCTTAACAACTTCAACCACTTGCGCTTTCGATCTCTCGTCAGCGGGAGGCGAATTCTACAGCGTTACTCGCTGCTGTCAACACCTCTTTTTCAACTTCCCTGGCGCTTCGATGACCTGAAGCAACCCGCTGCCGAAAACTGCGTAACTCTTTGTTTACCAAGGAGTTTTCCGTTTCGACTGCGCCGGAAGTGGGGCGAATTATAGGCTTCTAAAATTCGCCGTCAACCCCCTATTTCAGCTTTATTCGGATTTGAGCGTAATACGCGCAAATGCCTTCTTCCCGGCCTGGCAAACATGGGTCGCGCCCAGTGCATATATAAAGGTGCGATCGACAACCTCACCATCTATACGCACACCACCGGAACCCAGGAGATCTCGAGCCACCGCCGAGTTCTTAACCAGCCCCGCCTTATTAAGGACAGCAGCGATCGGCATATCTTCGGCAGCAGTCAATTCGATTTCCGGCAGATCATCCGGCAGCTCGCCATCCTTCATACGGTTACCGGCAGCACGGTGAGCACTGGCCGCAGCCTCCTCACCATGGAAGCGCGCAACGATCTCTTCAGCCAGCTGGATCTTGATGTCGCGCGGATTGGCGCCCGCCTCCACATCAGCGCGGAACGCATTGATCTCATCCATGGAGCGGAAGCTGAGCAACTCGAAGTAGCGCCACATCAGCGCATCCGGAATGGAAACCAGCTTGCTGTACATCACACCTGGCGCTTCCTGGATACCGACGTAGTTGCCCAAGGACTTGGACATCTTCTTCACGCCATCCAGGCCTTCAAGCAGCGGCATGGTCAAGATGCACTGAGCCTCTTGGCCATAACCACGCTGCAGCTCACGCCCCATCAGCAGGTTGAACTTCTGATCGGTACCGCCGAGCTCGACATCTGCGCGCAGAGCTACCGAGTCGTAACCCTGAACCAGCGGATACAGGAACTCGTGAATGGCGATTGGCTGATTGGTCGTGTAGCGCTTGTCGAAGTCATCGCGTTCGAGCATCCGAGCCACGGTGTACTGCGAAGTCAGGCGAATGAAGTCGGCCGGCCCCATCTGATCCATCCAGGTGGAGTTGAAGGCCACTTCGGTTTTTGCCGGGTCCAGAATCTTGAAGACCTGAGTCTTGTAGGTCTCGGCGTTCTCGAGGACCTGCTCGCGAGTGAGCGGCGGACGCGTAGCACTTTTGCCGCTCGGATCGCCGATCATCCCGGTGAAGTCACCAATCAGGAAGATCACCTGATGCCCCAGCTCCTGGAACTGGCGCAGCTTATTAATAAGCACGGTGTGACCCAGGTGCAGGTCCGGAGCCGTTGGATCGAAGCCCGCCTTAATACGTAGCGGCTGGCCACGCTTGAGCTTTTCAATCAGCTCGGACTCGACCAACAGTTCTTCCGCACCACGTTTGATCAGCGCTAGCTGCTCTTCAACCGACTTCATAACAGACCCGCAAGGCTCAGATTCAAAGGGAACCAACCATACAAGATCGCGCGTCAAATACAAGGTTTGCCCGGCGCACGGACGCCAATCCGCAGGCAGGGCACCTACGGACTTGCTTCAGAGATGATTTGGTTATATTTTATACAGTTATTTCATCTTCATCATGTCATTCATCTTTTCCAATTCATCTTTTTCAAAGTCAAAACCACTTATGACCAAAGAATCGTCTAAAGCGCCGCCGCTTTACCCGAAGACCCACCTGCTCGCCGCAAGTGGAATCGCCGCCCTTCTCAGCCTGGCGCTCCTGGTATTCCCTTCCAGCGATGTGGAAGCCAAAAAAACGACCCTGAGTCTTGAACTGGAAAGTCCTGCTGAACAACTGACACAAGATCAAGACGCTGCTGACGTCGTTCAAGCCACAAATGAACCTGCAACATCCCCCTTCGCGCAGATCGACAACAGCGCCGAGGACACTCAGGAAACCGCTCAAGCCGAACCGGCGCCGGTCGTTGAAGTTGAAGAAAAGAAGCCGGCAAGCCACAGGGAAGTGATCGTCGCCAAGGGCGATACCCTCTCCACGCTGTTCGAGAAAGTCGGGCTTCCAGCCACATCGGTGCATGAAATACTGGCCAGCGACAAGCAGGCCAAGCAGTTCAGCCAGCTCAAGCGCGGCCAAAAACTTGAATTCGAACTGGGCCCTGATGGCCAGTTGACCAACTTGCACAGCAAGCTCAACGACGTCGAAAGCATCAGCCTGACCAGGAACGACAAGGGCTACACGTTCAATCGCATCACTGCGAAACCGACCGTGCGCTCCGCTTATGTTCATGGCGTGATCAACAGTTCGCTGTCGCAGTCCGCAGCCCGAGCGGGCCTGTCCCACAGCCTGACCATGGACATGGCCAGTGTGTTCGGCTACGACGTGGACTTCGCCCAGGACATTCGCCAGGGCGACGAATTCGACGTGATCTACGAGCAAAAAGTGGTCAACGGCAAGGCCGTCGGCAATGGCCCGATCCTGTCAGCGCGCTTTACCAACCGCGGCAAGACCTACACCGCCGTTCGCTATACCAACAAACAAGGCAACAGCAGCTACTACACCGCTGACGGCAACAGCATGCGCAAAGCGTTCATCCGCACACCGGTGGACTTCGCCCGCATCAGCTCGAAATTTTCCATGGGCCGCAAGCACCCGATCCTGAACAAGATCCGCGCCCACAAAGGCGTCGACTACGCAGCACCGCGCGGCACGCCGATCAAGGCAGCCGGTGATGGCAAGGTCTTGCTGGCCGGTCGCCGTGGTGGCTACGGCAATACCGTCGTCCTCCAGCACGGCAATACCTACACCACGCTCTACGGCCACATGCAAGGCTTTGCCAAAGGCGTGAAGACTGGCGGCACGGTGAAGCAGGGCCAGGTGATTGGCTATATCGGCACCACAGGCCTCTCCACTGGCCCGCACCTGCACTACGAGTTCCAGGTCAATGGAGTGCACGTCGACCCGCTGGGCCAGAAACTGCCAATGGCCGATCCGATTGCCAAGGCCGAACGCGCACGCTTCCTCGCCCAAAGCCAGCCCCTGATGGCGCGCATGGATCAGGAAAAAGCCACGATGCTGGCTTCGAGCAAGCGTTAAGTCATGGCGCTCTATATAGGTGTGATGTCCGGGACCAGCCTTGATGGCCTGGATATCGCGCTGATCGAGCAAGCCCCGGCGATCAGGCTGATCGCCTCCCACTACATCCCGATGCCCGACTCCCTGCGCGCCGAGCTGCTCGGCTTGTGCGCCAGCGGCCCGGACGAAATCGCCCGCTCCGCCATCGCCCAGCAGAACTGGGTAAAACTGGCAGCGCAAGGGATTCACACCCTCCTCGCTCAACAGCAACTCAAGCCTGACGACATTCGTGCCATTGGCAGCCACGGCCAGACCATCCGCCATGAACCGGCACGCGGCTTCACCGTGCAGATCGGCAACCCGGCCCTGCTGACGGAGCTGACCGGCATCACCGTGGTCAGCGACTTCCGCAGCCGCGATGTCGCTGCCGGGGGGCAAGGTGCACCGCTGGTTCCCGCCTTTCACGAAGCCTTGTTTGAAGAACGGGGCGGGAATCGTGCAGTACTGAACGTAGGCGGCTTCAGCAATCTCAGCCTTATCGAGCCCGGCAAGCCGGTCGCCGGTTTCGACTGCGGCCCGGGCAATGTGCTGCTGGACGCCTGGATCCACCAGCAACGCGGCGACCACTTTGACCGTGACGGCCAATGGGCTGCCAGCGGCAACATTCAACCGGTGCTGTTGAATGCGCTGCTGAGTGACCCGTTCTTTGTGACCAAAGGCCCGAAGAGTACCGGGCGGGAAGTGTTCAACCTGACATGGCTGACGCAGCATCTGGCGCAGCTGCCAGCCTTCTGCGCCGAAGATGTTCAGGCGACCCTGCTTGAACTGACCGCACTGACCATCATCGAATCACTGCAAAGCGCCCAGGCAGACACGCAGGAACTGCTGGTCTGCGGCGGCGGCGCCCACAACACGGCCTTGATGACCCGCCTGGCCAGCCTGTTGCCCAACGCCAGTGTCAGCAGCACCGCGACTTACGGTGTAGACCCCGACTGGGTCGAAGCCATGGCCTTCGCATGGCTGGCTCATTGCTGCCTCGAAGGCATCGCGGCCAATCGTCCGAGCGTTACCGGTGCCCGTGGATTGCGCGTACTCGGCGCCATCTACCCCGCATAAATCCTCCACACAGCAAAACGCCGCAAGACCCTGAGGCCGTGCGGCGTTCTGTGAAACAGGTGCGCTGATCAGATCGAGAACGAAGAACCGCAGCCACAGGTGGTGGTCGCATTCGGGTTCTTGATGACGAAGCGCGAACCTTCCAGACCTTCCTGGTAGTCCACCTCGGCACCGGCCAGGTACTGGAAGCTCATCGGATCGACCACCAGGCTCACGCCTTCGCGTTCGACGATGGTGTCGTCATCGGCCACTTCCTCATCGAAAGTGAAACCGTACTGAAAACCTGAACAACCGCCGCCCGTAACGAATACGCGCAGCTTCAAGCGATCATTCCCCTCTTCATCGACCAGGCTCTTCACCTTGTGCGCGGCACCGTGGGTGAATTGCAAAGCCGTGGGGGTGAAGGATTCGACGCTCATGCTGACTATCTCCCGGCGTTACGCCGTCATATTGCGTGATGACGCGCATTATCCGCTTCTCCTAGAAAAGCGGTCAACTATTCTAGGAGCAGCGACAAGCTTCAAGCTGTGAGCTTCAAGCTTGCGGCTTACAACTTGAAGCTTGTAGCTGCTCTCAAGGCAGCATGCCGGCGTGGGAGAGACCCAGACGCTCATCCAGCCCGAACAGAATGTTCATGTTCTGCACGGCCTGCCCCGACGCCCCTTTGACCAGGTTGTCGATCACCGACAGCACCACCACCAGATCACCGTCCTGAGGGCGATGCACGGCAATACGGCAGACGTTGGCACCCCGCACGCTACGCGTCTCCGGATGGCTGCCGGCCGGCATGACATCGACGAACGGTTCGTTGGCATAACGCTTTTCAAACAACGCCTGCAGATCCACCGAGCGATCAACAACAGTGGCGTAGAGCGTCGAGTGAATGCCGCGAATCATCGGCGTCAGGTGCGGAACGAAGGTCAGTCCGACGTCCTTGCCCGCGGCACGACGCAACCCCTGGCGAATTTCCGGCAGATGACGGTGACCTTTGACCGCATAGGCCTTCATGCTTTCCGACGTCTCGGAGTACAGCGAACCTACGGAAGCACCACGACCGGCACCGCTGACGCCGGATTTGCAGTCAGCAATCAGATGCGCAGCATCGGCCAGGCCGGCTTCGAGCAGTGGCAGGAAACCCAATTGCGTTGCAGTCGGGTAGCAGCCCGGCACGGCAATCAGGCGCGCTTTCTTGATCTGCTCGCGATTGACTTCCGGCAAACCGTAGACCGCCTCGTCCAGCAGTTCCGGTGCGCCGTGCGGCTGGCCGTACCACTTGGCCCATTCATCGGCGTCTTGCAGACGGAAGTCAGCCGACAGGTCGATGACCTTGGTCCCGGCCGCCAGCAGTTCGCCCGCCAGGGCATGGGCAACACCGTGCGGCGTGGCGAAGAACACCACATCGCAGGCACCCAGGGTCTTGATATCCGGAACGCTGAACGCCAGGCCGTCGTAATGGCCTCGCAGGTTCGGGTACATGTCGGCTACGGCCAGGCCAGCCTCGGATCGGGAAGTGATGACAACCACCTCAGCTTGCGGATGTTGCGCCAACAGACGCAGCAGTTCGACACCGGTGTAACCCGTGCCGCCGACGATACCGACCTTGACCATAAACCTGCCCTCAACGAACCCACTGGAAAGCCGTCGATAATAGGGGCCGCGCGCCCCTGCGACAACCGTCAAGGTGACGTGCGGACGCTCACGAGTCCCGTCTCGGGCATACGTTCAAGTTTTGGCGAGTGGATTTTGTTGCCAGACAAGGCGCCGCGACGAGTCATAGCCCGCTATGGCGAGGAGCGGCAACGCAGTATGGCGGCAAAAGACACCGTCAAAATTGAACAGTTATGTCCGAGACGGGACTCTTTCTCTACTATTCAGACTACCGTGAACCTGGAATAACTAAAAATGCTCTATCTGTGGCTCAAAGCGTTTCATATCGTCAGCGTCGTGTGCTGGTTTGCCGGCCTGTTCTACCTGCCAAGACTGTTCGTCTATCACGCACAAAGTGAAGACACGATCAGCAAGGAACGCTTCAGCGTAATGGAGCGCAAGCTGTACCGGGGCATCATGGGTCCGGCAATGATCGCCACGTTGATCTTCGGCGGCTGGCTCATCTACCTCAATCCAGGCATCTTCAGCCAGGGTGGCTGGATACACGCCAAACTGACCCTGGTGGTGATCCTGATCGGCTATCACCACATGTGCGGCGCCCAGGTAAAACGTTTTGCCCGTGGCGAAAACACCCGCAGCCATGTCTTTTATCGCTGGTTCAATGAGGTTCCGGTTCTGATATTGCTGGCAGTCGTAATTCTGGTCGTCGTTCGGCCGTTCTAAATCCAATAGACACCACTCACCGGGGTACTTCCAATGTCGCTGCCCGCTCTGCTCGAACAACGTTTGCGTCTGCCCGTGGTGGCTGCGCCGATGTTCCTGATTTCCAATCCGCAATTGGTACTCGCCTGCTGTCGTCAGGGTGTGGTCGGCAGCTTCCCGGCGCTGAACCAGCGCGAAAGCAGCGGTTTCAAGGCCTGGCTGGAAGAGATCGAAGCCGGACTGGCGACCATGGAAAACCCCGCGCCTTATGCCGTGAACCTGATCGTGCATAACAGCAATCCACGCTTACAGGCGGACCTGGAGATCTGTGTAGAGCACAAAGTGCCGATCGTGATCACCAGCCTCGGCGCCGTGAAAGAACTGGTCGATGCGGTGCACAGCTACGGCGGCCTGGTGTTCCATGACGTGACGACACGTCGTCATGCCGAGAAAGCGGCCGAAGCCGGCGTGGATGGATTGATCGCCGTGGCTGCCGGGGCCGGTGGACACGCCGGGACCTGGAGCCCGTTCTCGCTGATTGCCGAAATCCGCCAGTTCTTCGACAAGACCCTGTTGCTGGCCGGCTGCTTGAACCACGGACATGAAATTCTTGCCGCGCAATTGCTCGGCGCGGATCTGGCCTACTTTGGCACTCGGTTTATCGGCACGACCGAAAGTCACGCGCCCGAGGCCTACAAAGAAATGCTGCTGACATCCAAAGCTGCAGACATCATCCATACTCCAGCCGTGTCAGGTGTCCCCGCGAGTTTCATGCGCCAGAGTCTGGAAGCCGCCGGTTTCGACATGGCCGCGTTGCAGGGCAAGGGCGAGATCAACTTCGGTTCCAAGCTCAAACCCGTGAGCGATGAAGCCAAAGCCTGGAAAACCGTTTGGTCTGCAGGCCAGGGCGTGGGAGAAATCGAGGACTTGCCGAGTGTCGAGCAGTTGATTGCACGTCTCGACGCCGAGTACCGCCAAGCCCTGGAGCATGCCGCCCAGCTGCCAAAACGCTGGCCGCGCTGACAGCAAATCTTGGCCAGCCCCTCCCGGCTGGCCTTACACTCACTCGGACACAACCTTCTTTCAACCTCTCGCGACAAGGATGCTTCGCACATGGGCGAAAATCGTTTCAAGATCGTATTCGAAGGTGCCTTGCTGCCCGGTGTCGACATCACCACGGCAAAGCTCAATCTCGCCGATTTGTTCAAAAGCGATGTCACAGCCATCGAGCGCTTGTTCGCCGGGCGCCCGGTAGCGCTCAAACGCAACCTGACGCAGGCCGATGCCCAAACCTATCTCCAGGCGCTGAGCAAGACCGGTATCGACGCGCGCATCGAAGCCGAAACACCGATCGAGTTGAATCTCGCCGACGTGCATGACCATACCCCGGCCAGCAGCCAGGCGGCCTTGGCAGAACCGCAGTCTCCTTACGCTGCGCCTCGCGCGCCCGTCGGCGAAGCGGTGGCGGAATTCGCCACGCTCCAGCCATTCAGTTTCGATGGCCGTATCGGTCGCTTGCGTTTTCTTGCCTGGACACTGGTGCTGACACTGGTGCTCTCGGCTGTTTGCGGGGTTTTTGCATTGGTCGCCCTGGCCCTCATCGGTGCGGATTCAACCGCCGGCCTGATCCTGGGTGGCTTGCTGGCCCTTATCCTGTTTGTCGGATTTGCCTTCGTCAGCATCCAGATCACCGTTCAACGTTTGCACGATGTCGGCTGGTCCGGCTGGCTGTGGCTGCTGAACCTGGTACCGTTTGTGGGCAGTTTCTTTCCGTTCGTGATCATGGTCGTACCGGGCAACGAACTGGCCAACCGCTACGGTCCACCGCCTCCGCCGAACAGTACCGCGGTCAAAGTATTGTCTTCGCTGTGGCTGGTCGTCATCGCACTGATCCTGGTCGGCTCCCTGGGCGGTGGTCTCTCGGCGATACAGGAAGAATACGAAAACGCCGCCCAGAGCAGCTACGACAGCAGTTCGGTCACCACCGATGAAATCGACGTCGAGGTCGAACCGGTGCCAATTTCCGCCGACGATGCAGCCGAAGAGGCCCAGCCCCCTGTAGACTCTGCGAAAGAATGAACAGCGCTCCTGGCCCGTGACACCTGCGTCGCGGCGCGGAGCTGTTGCGATGGAGAACTGCATGACCCGTTACGCTCTGATCACTGGCGCCTCCAGCGGCATCGGCCTGGCAATGGCCGAAGCGTTGGCCCGGCGCGGCCGCAGCCTGATTCTGGTGGCCCGACAACGTGATCAGCTGGAAAGCATTGCGATTGAATTGACCCAAAGGTTCGGCGTGGAAGTGTTGTTCCGTGCCTGTGACCTGGGCGAACCGTTGCGCCTGTCCGGATTCCTGCTGGAGCTGGAGGAAGGCGACCGGCAAATCGATCTGTTGGTCAATTGCGCCGGTATCGGTACATGCGGCCCGTTTCTGGCCCAGGACTGGATGACCGAGCAAGACCTGATCGAAGTGAACATCCTCGCCCTCACCCGCCTGTGCCATGCCATCGGCAACAGCATGGCCCTGCAAGGTGGCGGGCAGATTCTGAATGTGGCCTCGGTGGCAGCGTTTCAACCGGGACCGTGGATGAGCACCTATTACGCCAGCAAGGCGTATGTGCTGCACTTTTCCGAGGGGTTGCGCGTCGAGCTGAAAAAGTGCGCGATCAAGGTTTCGGTGCTCTGCCCCGGGCCGACCCGCACAGCGTTCTTCCGTACCGCGCAACTCGACAGCGACAAACTGACCAACAGCAAACTGTTGATGAGCCCCGAGGAAGTGGCGCTCTACACCGTGCGCGCCCTGGAAAAGAATCAGGCGATCATTATTCCGGGGCGGCGCAACCGCTGGTTCGCTTTCCTGCCGAGGCTCGGCTCACGCTGGCTGACTCGCACAATCGCCGGCATGGTCAACAAGGCTTACTGCCCGCGCTGATCCAACTCAAAGTAAAAGGCTGGGCGCTGGCATACGCCATGAGTACACTCAGACCAGCCCAAACAACGGAGAAAACAGCTGTGGATACTCTGTTCACCAAGATCATCAACCGGGAAATCCCGGCGAAGATCATTTACGAGGACGACCAGGTACTGGCCTTCCACGACATTTCCCCACAGGCACCGGTACATTTCCTGGTGATCCCGAAGAAGCCGGTTCGCACCCTGAACGATCTGACGGAGGACGACAAGACACTGGCCGGACACATTCTGTTCACCGCCCAGCGCCTGGCCCTGGAACTGGGCTGCGAAAAAGGCTTCCGCGTCGTCATGAACTGCAATGAAGAAGGCGGGCAAACCGTCTACCACATTCATATGCACGTGCTTGGCCAGCGCCAGATGCACTGGCCGCCGGGCTGATTGCTGCCCCCCCCTTGTGGGAGCGGCGGTGCGGCGATCCGACTTGCTCGCGAAGAGGGCCTCACTTTCAACATCTTTGTTGACTGACACTCCGACTTCGCGAGCAAGCCCGCTCCCACAAAAGGCATCACAACACTGTCACAGCCTTAGCATCACAATGACCCAGCGCAAACCATCCCCGGCCGATTGGGTTAAACTGGCCGCCGAAATTCCCCCGGAGGTCAGCATGACTACCCAACGTCACTACTCGCCCATCGACCGCCTTCTGCTGCAAGCCGATGCCGCGATGCGCACCCTGCTGCCCTTCAGCGGCCAGCCGTACCGTCCGTCGCCGGCCATCGTGCAGCCCGATGCAAAAATGAGCGACGAAGACACGCGCCACGTTGCCGGCCTGATGCGCATCAACCATACCGGCGAAGTCTGCGCCCAGGCGTTGTATCAGGGGCAGGCGCTGACCGCCAGACTGCCGCAGGTGCGTGCTGCCATGGAACACGCCGCCGAAGAAGAAATCGATCATCTGGTCTGGTGCGAACAACGCATCCATCAACTGGGCAGCCACACCAGCATCCTCAATCCGCTGTTTTATGGCATGTCGTTCGGAATTGGCGCCGTGGCCGGCCTGATCAGCGACAAAGTCAGCCTGGGCTTCGTGGCGGCAACGGAAGACCAGGTGTGCAAACACCTGAACGAACACCTGGAGCAATTGCCGGCCGAGGATGAAAAATCCCGGGCGATTCTTGAGCAGATGCGTATCGATGAAGAACAGCATGCCGAAAGCGCGCTGGAGGCTGGCGGGTTCCGCTTTCCGGCGCCGGTGAAGTTCGGGATGAGTCTGATGGCCAAGGTGATGACCAAGAGTACTTATCGGATCTGATATCCCGGTCGCCTGTGAGGGCCTCTTCGCGGGCAAGCCCGCTCCCACAGGGGGCCGCGCTTCGGCAATAAAAAAGGCGACTGCCGTGAGGTAGTCGCCTTTTTTGTGTTCGAGAACCTTACGCCATGTTGCGCGCGTAGAAGATTTCGAGCATTTCGTGTTTCACCCGCTCGGTCACCTGGGCACGTTGCTCAGAGGACAGGTTGCTGGTGGCATCACCGAACAGGTAGTTATCCAGTTCGAAGTTCTTCAGCAGCATTTTGGTGTGGAACAGGTTTTCCTGGTACACGTTCACGTCGGTCATCTGGTATGCGTCGCGAGTGTCATCGGAGAGGTAGTTCTGGATCGAGTTGATCTCGTGGTCGATGAAGTGCTTTTTGCCTTCAACGTCACGGGTGAAGCCGCGCACACGGTAGTCCACGGTCACGATGTCCGAATCGAACTGGTGAATCAGGAAGTTGAGCGCTTTAAGCGGTGAAATGACCCCGCAAGTCGACACGTCGATGTCCACACGGAAGGTTGCAATACCGCTGACCGGATGGATTTCCGGGTAGGTGTGCACCGTGATGTGGCTCTTGTCGAGGTGGGCCAGAATGATTTCGGGCAGCGGGCCCGGAGACTCTTCGATCTGACTGTCGGTCGGGGTTACCGGCTCTTCGGAGATCAGGATCGTGACGCTGGCGCCCTGCGGCTCGTAGTCCTGACTGGCGATGTTCAGGATGTTGGCACCAATGATATCGACAACTTCCGTGAGGATCTGCGTCAGGCGTTTCGCGTTGTACTCTTTATTGATGTACTCGACGTAAGCCTGCTGGTCTTGCGGGGTTTCCGCGTAGCAGATGTCATAGATGTTGAAGCTCAAGGTCTTTGTCAGGTTATTGAACCCGTGGAGCTTGAGTTTGCTTTTCACCGTTAAAAACTCTCTATGTGTTTGCGGCCCGGCCGCGTGATCAAGCATGCCCGTCAGATGCGAACAACGCACCTGCGTAGGACGGTTAACACCTCTTCGCGATGGCGATTTTGGTTGTCTGTTCGGGTGCGAGGCCTGTCGGCTGACGGGCCACTACCCTGAAAAAAGTGGCGCATTATGCAGACGTCAGCTTGGGATCGCCAGAGTCTGCACTGCTTTTATGATAGTTGAATGTCGATTCAACCGAGCTCGATGATCTCGTAGTCGTGGGTAATTGCCACGCCAGCCGCGCCGAGCATGATCGAGGCCGAGCAATACTTCTCGGCAGACAATTCGATGGCGCGCTTGACCTGGGCTTCTTTCAGCCCGCGGCCCTTGACCACGAAGTGCATGTGGATCTTGGTGAAAACCTTTGGATCTTCCGTCGCGCGCTCGGCTTCGAGGAAGGCTTCGCAGCTCTCGACGGCCTGGCGGGACTTCTTGAGGATGCTGACCACGTCGAAATTGCTGCAACCGCCGACACCCAGCAGCAGCATTTCCATCGGCCGGACACCCAGGTTACGTCCGCCGGCATCGGGCGGACCGTCCATGACCACGACATGACCGCTACCGGATTCGCCGAGGAACATGGCTTCGCCAGCCCATTGGATGCGTGCCTTCATCGCCAAGACTCCACTGTATAAAAAAGGGTCGCCAGCTTAGCACAGCCCCCGAGATTGACAGCGCCCGCCGTCCTAGGACATATCCCACTGCCTTGTAGGTAAATGCTCGAATATTTCAGGAGGTGTCTGGTAAGCTGACGCCAATTCAATGGCGCATGGCCAGCCTCACTCCAGCGTTCGCTATTTATAAAAACCATACCGTGCAGTCATTTCGGGATACAACCATGGTTGCTATTGCCCCCAACCCCAAGCTCAAGAACCTCGACAAGCTGTTGATGCATTGCCAGCGCCGCCGCTATCAGGCCAAGAGCAACATCATTTGTGCCGGTGACCGCTCGGAAACGCTGTTCTTCATCATCAAAGGCTCAGTCACCATCCTGATCGAGGATGACGACGGGCGGGAAATGATCATTTCCTACCTGAACGCCGGGGACTTTTTTGGTGAGTTGGGCCTGTTTGAGCAAGCCGGCCTGGAGCAGGAGCGCAGTGCCTGGGTGCGGGCCAAGGTCGAATGCGAAGTTGCGGAAATCAGCTACGCAAAATTCCGCGAGTTGTCTCAGCAGGATCCGGACATTCTTTACGTCCTCAGCGGACAAATCGCACAGCGCCTGCGCAACACCACGCGCAAGGTTGGTGACCTGGCATTTTTTGACGTGACCGGCCGCGTTGCCCGCTGCCTGCTGGAGCTGTGCAAGCAGCCAGACGCCATGACCCACCCCGATGGCATGCAAATCAAGGTGACCCGTCAGGAAATCGGGCGGATTGTCGGCTGTTCCCGGGAGATGGTCGGTCGCGTGCTCAAGGATCTGGAAGATCGCAACCTGGTGGACGTCAAAGGCAAGACCATGGTGGTCTTCGGTACGCGATAAACTCGAAAACCTAGCCGCTGAACATCTGTGCCAACATCAACCGGTAGAGTTCGTCGAGGCGCGCCAACGCATCGGGTGCCGTGAACCTCTCATGCAATGCGATGTGGCTTTCGGCGCGTACTCGTTGCTCCAGACCACAGGCCTCGTTGAAGCGATTGACCGCGGCGACCATTGACGCCCGGTCGTTATCCATCAGCATCGCACCGTGCACCAGGCCCACCGGACGCTGACCACCCTGGCTCTGGCGCCAGCGCTGGGCGGTACCAACCATTTTGCGCCCGTCGAGGTTGACGTTGAAGCGGCCATCGCAGAACGCACCGTCGATTTCGCCAAGGGACGACGAGCCACCCAATTCATCCAGCAACTGGCAGATGGGGTCGCACAGGCGCCGGTAACCGGTTTCGATGCGGTTCAAATCACCTTCGCTGCGCGGTGGCGCGTATACCAGGGCGATATTGATCGTTGTGGCGGATTGTGGAACCGGTTCGCCGCCGGTATCGCGCAGCAGCACCGGCCAACCTGCCGCCGCTGACACTTCACAGGCGACTTCGAAGCCTGGCAAGCGATTCAAGCGGCGCGGCATCACCAATGCCTGATCGCTCGGTTGCCAGAACAGCAGGCCGAACTCCGCGTCGCCGGCGCACACCGAGGCCAAAAGATCCTGTTCGGCTTGCAGGCCGGCTTCAATGGTCAGGGAGGTTGGCAGCGACATGGAAGGCTCCGACAGACCTGAGGTCTCTAGGGGATTTGCGGGCCTCTTCGCGGGCAAGCCCGCTCCCACAGTGGTAGCGGTTTGCCTGTGAAGATGTGTTTAGTCGAGGGTCGAGCCGCTGACTGGAACGCCGCGCTCGGGGAAGAACAGTCGCTGCAACTCGGTACCCGGGCTTTCGGCGCGCATGAACGCTTCGCCGACCAGGAACGCGTAGACGTCGCTGATTTCCATCAGTTCGACATCGGCGCGGTTGAGAATGCCGCTCTCGGTGATGACCAGTCGATCACGCGGAATACGCGGCAACAGGTCAAGGGTGGTTTCCAGGCTGACATCGAAGGTATGCAGGTTGCGGTTGTTCACGCCAACCAGCGGAGTATCGAGGGTTTTCAAGGCCCGCTCCAACTCATCGCCGTCGTGGACTTCCACCAGTACGTCGAGGTTGACGCTTTTGGCCACGGCTGCCAGTTCGGCCATTTTCACGTCATCCAGCGCGGACACGATCAACAGCACGCAATCGGCACCCAGGGCACGGGCTTCGACGATCTGGTAGGGATCGATCATGAAGTCCTTGCGGATCACCGGTAGCTGGCACGCTGCGCGGGCCTGCTGCAGGTACGCATCGGCGCCCTGGAAGTAGTCGATGTCGGTGAGTACCGACAGGCAGGTCGCACCGCCCTTCTCGTAACTGCGTGCGATATCGGCGGGCACGAAGTTCTCGCGGATCACGCCTTTGCTCGGCGAGGCTTTCTTGATTTCGGCAATGACTGCCGGTTGCTTCTGCTTGGCCTGAGCCAGCAATGCCTTGGCAAAACCACGAGGTGCATCGGCCGTCCTGGCCAGGCTTTCCAGCTCGGCGAGGCTGACGCGAGCGCTGCGCTCGGCCACTTCCTCAACTTTGCGCGCCAGAATCTTTTCCAGAACCGTCGGTACACTCATCCTTCATTCTCCACTTTGAATACCGCGGTAAATGCACCCAATTCCTCTAGCTTTTCTCGAGCGAGGCCGGTGTGCAGCGCATCGTGTGCCAAGGCAACGCCTTCTTTCAGGCTGCTGGCATGGTCGGCCGCATACAGGGCGGCACCAGCATTGAGCATGATCATTTCGGCCGCTTTCTGACCGTTCTCTGTCTTGCGCTTGCCCAGGGCATCGCGAATCAACTCCAGAGACGCCGCCGGGCTTTCCACGGCCAGGCCGTGCAGGCTCTGGCTCTTCATGCCCAGGTCTTCCGGTTCGACCCAATACTCGGTGATCTGGTCATCCTTAAGCTCTGCGACAAACGTCGGAGCGGCCAGGCTGAATTCGTCCAGGCCATCCTTCGAATGCACCACCAGCACATGCTTGCTGCCCAGACGCTGCAACACTTCCGCCAGCGGCCGGCACAAGGCCTGGGTGAATACGCCCACCACCTGATGCTTCACACCGGCCGGATTCGTAAGCGGGCCGAGCATGTTGAACAAAGTGCGCAAGCCCAGTTCACGACGCGGGCTGGCGGCGTATTTCATCGCAGAGTGATGAGTCTGGGCAAACATAAAGCCAATACCAACGTTGTCAATGCAGCGCGCCACTTGCACCGGCGTCAGGTTCAGGTAGATGCCGGCCGCCTCCAGCAGATCGGCGCTACCGCTCTTGCCCGACACCGCACGGTTGCCATGCTTGGCCACGGTGCAGCCAGCAGCGGCAACCACGAAAGCGGAAGCGGTCGACACGTTGAAGATATTGGCACCGTCGCCTCCAGTGCCCACCACATCGACCACACCGTCGAGGGTCTTGAGTTCGACCTTGTCCGCCAGTTCGCGCATCACCGACACCGCGCCGACGATTTCGTCGATGCTTTCGCTCTTCATGCGCATGGCCATCATGAACGCACCAATCTGTGCGTCCGTGCATTGCCCGGTCATGATTTCGCGCATCACGTCGCGCATTTCATCGGTGCTGAGGTCGAGGTGATCGACGATACGGCCCAGGGCTGTCTTGATGTTCATGTTTAGTCCTTAGCGCGTGCCGCCGGTTTGTTTGAGGAAGTTGGCGAACAGTTCGTGGCCCTGCTCGGTGAGGATCGACTCAGGGTGGAACTGCACGCCCTCGATGTTGAGGGTCTTGTGACGCAGGCCCATGATCTCGTCGACCGAGCCATCTTCAAGCTGCGTCCAGGCCGTCAGCTCCAGGCAATCGGGCAGGGTTTCGCGCTTGACGATCAATGAATGATAGCGGGTCACCGTCAGCGGACGGTTCAGGCCTGCGAATACACCCTTGTCCTCGTGAAATACCGGGCTAGTCTTACCGTGCATCACTTGGCGGGCGCGCACTACATCGCCGCCAAAGGCCTGGCCGATGGATTGGTGACCCAGGCAGACGCCAAGAATCGGCAGTTTGCCGGCGAAATGCTTGATCGCTTCAATCGAGATGCCGGCTTCGGTCGGGGTGCAAGGACCGGGGGACACAACGATGCGCTCAGGATTGAGGGCTTCGATTTCAGCGATGGTCAGTTCATCGTTGCGCACGACTTTGACCTGGGAGCCGAGCTCGCCCAGGTACTGCACAACGTTGTAGGTAAAGGAGTCGTAGTTATCGATCATCAGCAACATGACGTTAAGAACCTCTTGAATTCACTGACTTTAAAGATGGCCTTCGAATGATTGACCCGCAGAGCGCTGCGCTTTGTCAGGTGCTGGAGGAGCGCCAGCAAAGCGGCATTTCAAACAGGTAAAGAAGGCGAAGCGGTACAGGTCCGGCGAGGCCGGCAAAAGAATTCAGGCGCGCCAACGCCAGCGGGCGTGTGCCTTGATGACTTGATCCAGGAGTTTGCTGATGATCAACACGGGGAAGGTCTCGTTCGTACGTCCCGGCACAGTAACTTAGCTGGGCAGAGCGTGCAATATCGCCGGGGCTACTGCCCGCGAAACTCTTAAAGGCTTCGCGACAGATGGCAAAAGGCCGAAAGTTTTTGGTACTGTCGTTTCGTTCACTACAACAATAAATAAACGGACTTGCTCATGATCAAACAGTCGTTGTTTGTACCGCTCGCAGGATGCTTGCTCGCGATGGCATGCGCCCAGGCGAACGCCGCACCCAATCCTTATACAAACTTCGTGGTCTTCGGGGACAGCCTCAACGACGCCGGGACCTTTGCCGACACTGGCGGGCCTGCCGGGGCGACACAGCGCTTTACCAACCGGACAGGACCGGTGTATCTGGATGGCAGCGGCGAAGTCCGCTCGCTCAACTCCACGCAGATACTGGGTGGAAAGCTGGGGTTCTCGGCGGACCAGACTGCGTCATCATCTTCGGCGGTGCGTGCCAACAACGGCCAGCCTGATGGCAACAACTGGGCCGTCGGCGGTTACCGCACGGATCAGATCCTGGATTCGATCACCAGCGTTTCCGCCACCGGCGAACGCACCCGCGCCGGCTACCTGCCGTCGAACAACTTCCGGGCCGACCCGAACGCACTGTATTATCTGTCGGGTGGTGGTAACGACTTCCTGCAAGGTCGCGTCACCAGCCTGCCCCAGGCCAGCGCTGCAGCCGATCGACTGGCCGACAGCGTGCAGACACTGCAAACCGCCGGCGCCAAATACGTCATGGTCTGGTTGCTGCCCGATATCGGCTTCACCCCGGCGTTCAATGGCACCCCGCTGCAAGCGTTCACGTCCCAACTCAGCGCCCAGTTCAATAATGAACTGGTAAGCCGACTGCAGAACATCAATGCCGAAGTCATCCCGCTCAACATTCCGGTACTGCTCAAAGAGACGTTCGCCAACCCGGCGCAGTTTGGCCTGGCCACCGACCAGAACCTCATCACTACCTGCTTCAGCGGCAACGGTTGTACCGAGAATGCCCGTTACGGCATCAACAGCGCCACGCCGGACCCGACCAAGCTGATCTACAACGACTCCGTGCACCCCACAGAAGCCGGGCAGCGCCTGATTGCCGACTACGCGTACTCCCTGTTGGCAGCACCCTGGGAGCTGACATTACTGCCGGAAATGGCCCAAGGCACCGTGCGCGCGCATCAGGATGAATTGCGCAACCAGTGGCTGGCCGATTGGCAAAACTGGCAGGGCGTCGGCCAATGGCGAGCCATTGTTTCTGGCGGCGGACAGCATCAGGACTTTGACAGTCAGGACAGCGCGGTCAGTGCCGACGGCAACGGAGCCAACCTGAACATCGGGGGCAGCTACCGCATCGATGATGCCTGGCGCGTCGGCCTGGCGGCGGGTTTCTATAACCAGAAACTCGAAGCCGGCAGCAACGACTCCGACTACAAGCTCAACGCTTACCTGGGCACGGCATTCGCCCAATACCAGCAAAACCGTGTCTGGGCGGACGTGGCGTTGACGGCCGGCCATCTGGATTACGACAGCCTCAAGCGCAAGTTCCAGCTGGGTGCCAACGAACGCAGTGAAAAAGGCGATACCAGCGGCTACATCGAAGCCTTCAGCGCTCGCCTGGGTTACGACATTGCACAACATGCCAGCAGCCCTTGGCACGTGTCGCCGTTTATCAGCGCTGATTTCTCCAAGGCGAAAGTCGACGGCTACTCGGAGGACGGCAACGATTCCACGGCGCTGACCTTTGCCGATCAGGAAGTGATCTCCCGACGCCTGGGTGCTGGCCTGCAGGGTAAATACCAGATCACCCCGCAAACCCAGGTGTTCGGCGAGGCGGCAATCGAGCGTGAGTACAACGACGATACCCAGGATGTGGGCATCAACCTCAACAGCCTGCCGAACAACCAGTTCACGCTGGAAGGCTACACCCCGCAAAGCCACTTGCAGCGTGTGAACCTGGGGGTGAGCCATAACCTCACCCGCGACCTGGCATTGCGCGCCAGCTACAACATTCGCAGGGACGACGACTTCACCCAACAAGGCATCAACGTAGGTGTTGCGCTGGACTTCTGATGGACCGGCAATAAAAAACGCGGCGCCCTTACAGGCGCCGCGTTTTTTTATTGATGGTGCCCCCCCCCGTAGGAGCGAGCTTGCTCGCGATTGCGGTGGGTCAGACAACATCAATGTGGTAGTGATGGCCCCATCGCGAGCAAGCTCGCTCCCACAGGGCTTTGCGTGAAATCAGGTGTTCGGGGTTTGTTCGGCCAAGGCCACGGCGCGGAACATTGCGCGGCGCTTGTTCAGGGTTTCTTCCCATTCCAATGCCGGTACCGAGTCGGCGACGATGCCACCACCGGCCTGCACGTGCAGCTCGCCGTTCTTGATCACCGCCGTGCGGATCGCAATCGCGGTGTCCATGTTGCCGTTCCAGGCGAAGTAACCGACCGCACCGCCGTAGACACCACGCTTGACCGGCTCCAGTTCGTCGATGATTTCCATCGCGCGAATCTTCGGCGCGCCAGACAAGGTGCCCGCCGGCAGAATTGCCCGCAGCGCATCCATTGCCGTCAGCCCGGCCTTGAGTTGCCCGGTAACGTTGGACACGATGTGCATCACGTTGGAATAACGCTCGATGACCATTTTCTCGGTGAGCTTCACCGAGCCGATTTCCGAGACGCGCCCAGTGTCGTTGCGACCGAGGTCGATCAGCATCAAGTGTTCGGCGATTTCCTTGTCGTCCGACAGCAGGTCTTTTTCCAGCGCCAGGTCAGCTTCTTCATTGGCACCGCGTGGGCGGGTGCCGGCAATCGGCCGTACAGTAATCAGGTTGTCTTCGACCCGCACCAGCACTTCCGGCGAACTGCCGACGACGTGGAAGTCGCCAAAGTTGAAGAAGTACATGTAAGGCGTCGGGTTGAAGCAGCGCAGCGCGCGGTACAGATCGATCGGCGCGGCCTTGAAGTCGATCGACATGCGCTGGGACGGCACGACCTGCATGCAGTCACCGGCCAGGATGTATTCCTTGATGGTATCGACCGCTTTTTCGTAATCGTCCTGGGTGAAGCTGGAGCGGAATACCGGGTCGGCCGATTGTTGCTGGCTGAAGTCCAGGCCACGGCGCGGGGTGATCGGCTGGCGCAGTTTTTCCAGCAGCTCTTCCAGACGCGCGCGGCCTTGCTCGAAGGCATCTTCCTGCGCCGGGTCGGCCAGCACGATGGCGTGCATCTTGCCGGCGAGGTTGTCGAACACCACGACGGCGTCGGAGACCATCAGCAGAATGTCCGGCACACCCAGCGGATCCGGGTTCGGGCACTTGCCCAGACGCTTCTCCACGTAACGCACGCAGTCATAACCGAAGTAGCCCACCAGGCCGCCGTTGAAACGCGGCAGGCCGGCGATGGTTGGCACGTTGTAGCGGGCCTTGAAGGTTTCGACGAAGGCCAGCGGGTCTTCCACGTCGTGGCTTTCGGTCTCGACGCCGTCGACGGTCACGCTGACGTGATGGTCGTGAACCCGTAGCACGGTGCGGCACGGCAGGCCGATGATCGAGTAACGGCCCCACTTCTCACCGCCCTGTACGGACTCCAGCAAGTAGGAATTGGGCTCGTCGGCCAGCTTCAGGTAGATCGACAGCGGCGTGTCGAAGTCGGCCAGGGTTTCGCAGGCAAGCGGAATGCGGTTGTAGCCGGCAGCGGCCAAACGCAGGAATTCTTCGCGGATCATGAGGTGCCTCGTGGCTTGAGGGTCGAACGGTCAGGTATGCAAACGCGCCGGAAACCGGCCAGGATCAAGTCAGGCGCGCCAACGCCAGCGGGCCAGGGCCTTGATGACTTTCATCCAGAGTTTGCGAGTGACCACCACGATGGCGTTTCCAGAAGGGGGTTTGACAGCGTCGGCCAACGTTATCTCAGCGGCCGGATCCAGGCAACCGGGAATTAGTTTGCGCAGGTCGTCGATCACCAGCGCCGGCGATTCTTCGGCGATCGGCCGCCCATGGTTATAGCCGTAGCTCAGGGCCACACACTTGACCCCCGCCGCTTTCGCCGCCAGCACATCGCTGCGTGAATCGCCGACGAACAACGACTGCGAAGCCGGAATGTTGGCCATTTTCATTACGAAAAACAGCGCGGCCGGATCGGGTTTTTTCTGTGGCAGGGTGTCGCCGCCGATGATCCAGCGGAAATAACGGCCGATCTTCATCTGATCCAGCAGCGGCGCGACGAAACGCTCCGGCTTGTTGGTGATCAGCGCCATCTCGACACCCTGCTTTTGCAGCCATTTGAGGGTATCGCGCACGCCGGGGTAGACCACCGTCAGCTCATGGCTCTCGCCATAGGCCTGCATGAAATACTCCAGCGCCCGTTCGGCCTCGGCGTTATCGACCGCCGAATGATCGATGCCGCCGGCCAGCGCACGACGTACCAGCACCGGCGCGCCATTGCCGACCCATTCGCGCACCGCTTCCAGGCCGGCGGGTTGGCGACCGAGATTGAGCAGCATCTTGTCCACAGCCACTGCCAGGTCCGGGACCGAATCGATCAACGTGCCGTCCAGATCGAACATCACCAGCCGTGGCAATTGCCCCGGGAACAGCTGCTCAAAGCCACTCATGGGCGAGCCAGCGCCAGTTCGGAGCGCATCTTGTCGATGACTTCCTGATAGTTCGGCGCGTTGAAGATGGCCGAACCGGCGACGAAGGTGTCAGCGCCAGCCGCAGCGATTTCGCGAATGTTGTTGACGTTCACGCCGCCGTCGATTTCCAGGCGAATGTCACGGCCCGAGGCATCGATCAAGGCCCGCGCTTCACGCAGTTTGTCGAGGGTGCCGGGGATGAACTTCTGCCCGCCGAAGCCCGGGTTGACGCTCATCAGCAGGATCATGTCGACCTTGTCCATCACGTACTTGAGCACATCCAGCGGGGTCGCCGGGTTGAACACCAGGCCCGACTTGCAACCGCCTTCGCGGATCAGTTGCAGGGAGCGGTCGACGTGCTGGGTGGCTTCCGGGTGGAAGGTGATGTAGGTCGCACCGGCTTCGATGAAGTCGCCAACGATGCGGTCCACCGGGCTGACCATCAGGTGCGCGTCGATCGGCGCGGTCACGCCGTACTTGCGCAGTGCCGAGCAGACCATCGGGCCGATGGTCAGATTCGGTACGTAGTGATTGTCCATGACATCGAAGTGCACGAAGTCGGCGCCGGCGGCCAGGACGTTGTCCACTTCTTCACCCAGGCGGGCGAAGTCGGCGGAGAGAATCGACGGAGCAATTACGAAGGGCTGCATGACGCACCTTTTCTGAGCAGAATCACGATGGCGCGCATTGTATACCTCATGCTTTGACGCGCGCACCGTGAGCGCGATGATTGGACCCTGCCATCATCCATCGACGGCAGCGCCCCTAGTACGCCGCGCGATAGATCTTCTCGATATCGACGGCACTCAACTTGCGCGGGTTATTGCGCATCAGGCGCTCGATCCCCGCCGCTTCCACGGCCATGGACGCGATGGCGTCCTCGGGTACACCGAAACTGCGCAGCCCCTGGGGAATTTCCACGGCGGCACACAGCTCGGTCATGGCTTGCACGGCTTTGTCAGCCGCTTCGTTGACACTCAGATGAGCGATCTTCACGCCCATGGCCTCAGCGATATCCTGCATCCGTTCGATGCAGGCCATCTTGTTCCAGGTCATGACATAGGGCAGTAGCAGGGCATTACTCACGCCATGGGCAATGTTGAAACGTCCGCCCAGCGGATACGCCAGCGCATGCACCGCGCCGACCCCGGCATTGCCGAACGCCATGCCGGCCATCAGGCTGGCGGTGGCCATGTCTTCCCGGGCTTGCAGGTTCGACGGGTTGGCGTAGGCCTTGGGCAAGGCCTTGGCGATCAACTTGATGGCGCCAATCGCCAGGGCATCGGTAATCGGCGAGGCATTGACCGACAGATAGGACTCGATGGCATGCACCAGCGCATCGACGCCACTGGCCGCCGTGACGCTGCGCGGACAGGTCAGGGTCATTTGCGGACTGACCAGCGCCACGTCCGGCAACAGGTAGTCGCTGACGATGCCCTTTTTCAGTTGCGCGACCTTGTCGGAAAGGATGGCGACATTGGTCACTTCCGAACCGGTGCCGGCCGTGGTCGGAATCGCGATCAACGGCGGGCCTTTGCGCGGGACCTGATCGATACCGAACAGATCCTCCAGCGCACCGTGGTATCCGGCATAGGCCGCCACGCTCTTGGCAATGTCGATGGCACTGCCGCCGCCCAGGCCGATCAGGCCGTCATGCCCGCCCTCGCGATACACCTGCATGCAATCTTCAACGATGGCGATTTCCGGGTCCGGCAGTACCCGGTCGAAAATCTCGTAGCTGCGCTCGCCCAACTGCGCCAGCGCCAGTTCTACCGTACCGGACTTGACCAGGGTGGCATCGGTGACGATCAGCGGATTATCAATGTCCAGACGCGCCAGCTCGGCGGACAACTGCTCGATGGCACCTGCGCCGGTGATCAGTTTGTGAGCAATTTTGAAAGAGGAAAGACTCATGTGCGCAGCCTCTTATAGGTAGGGGAGCTGGGCACAATAGTAGCTGGGGATTGGGGTTTGTCTGGTATTCAGGCGGTGAATGTTCGAACAGACACTGGAGAACCCATGTAGGAGCGAGCTTGCTCGCGATGGACTTGAAAACGCCGCTGGGTGCCAGGCTTCCAGCGTTATCGTTGACGACCATCGCGAGCAGGCTCGCTCCCACAGTTGATCGGGGTGAGTCGTTAAACCTGCGCAGTACGCAGTTTCTCGCTACGCCCACGCAGCCATTCCAGGGTCAGCAACAGGATCACCGAGAAGGCAATCAGCAGCGTCGCGGCGGCGGCGATGGTCGGGCTGAGGTTTTCGCGGATGCCGCTGAACATCTGCCGAGGCAGGGTCGCTTGTTCAGGGCCGGCGAGGAACAGCGTCACCACCACCTCATCGAACGACGTCGCGAAGGCGAACAGCGCCCCCGAGATCACGCCCGGCGCAATCAGCGGCAAAGTCACCCGGCGGAACGTGGTCAGCGGCGAAGCACCCAGGCTCGCCGCAGCCCGCACCAGATTGTGGTTGAACCCCTGCAAGGTCGCCGACACGGTAATGATCACAAACGGCACACCCAACACCGCATGCACCACGATCAGCGAGAAGAAGCTGTTACCCAGCCCCAGCGGAGCGAAGAACAGGTAACTGGCCACACCGATGATCACCACCGGCACCACCATCGGCGAAATCACCAGCGCCATCACCAGCGCCTTGCCGGGGAAGTCGCCGCGGGTCAGGCCGATGGCCGCCAACGTACCGAAAACCATGGCCAGCACCGTGGCCGCCGGGGCGACGATGATGCTGTTCTTCAGGGCACGCATCCACTCCGCCGAGGCGAAGAAATCGTGGTACCACTGCAGCGAGAAACCTTGCAGCGGGTACACCAGGAAACTGCCGGAGTTGAACGACAGCGGAATGATCACCAGCACCGGCAGGATCAGGAACAACAGAATCAAGCCGCAGAGAATCCGCAAGCTGTAGAACCACACCCGTTCGATGGGCGACATGTAAGGACTCAGCATTTCGTTCTCCCCTTAGCTCAGGCGCAGGCGGCTCGCGCCCACCAGCCAGCTGTAAATCAGATAAAGCACGACCGTTGCGAGCAGCAGCAGCCCACCGAGTGCGGTCGCCATGCCCCAGTTGATGCTGGTGTTGGTGTAGAAGGCGACGAAGTAGCTGACCATCTGATCGTTCGGGCTGCCCAGCAAGGCCGGGGTGATGTAGTAACCGATGGCAAGGATGAACACCAACAGGCAACCGGCGCCGACACCGGCATAGGTCTGCGGGAAGTACACCCGCCAGAAACTGGCGAACGGATGGCAGCCGAGGGAAATCGCGGCGCGCATGTAAGTCGGCGAGATGCCTTTCATCACGCTGTAGATCGGCAGGATCATGAACGGCAGCAGGATGTGCACCATGGAGATGTAGACACCGACGCGGTTGAACACCAGTTCGATCGGCTTGTCGATGATGCCCATGGCCATCAGGCCGCTGTTGATCAGGCCGCCCGACTGCAGCAACACGATCCACGCCGCGACCCGTACCAGGATCGAGGTCCAGAACGGCAACAGCACCAGAATCATCAGCAGGTTGCTCTGGCGCGACGGCAGATTGGCCAGCAGGTAAGCCAGTGGGTACGCCAGCACCAGGCAGATCACGGTGATGACCAAGCCCATCCAGAAGGTGCGTGCGAAGATGTCGAGGTAGATCGCCTGGTCCGGGGTGGCCGGGGCGATTTCGCCGAGGTCGTCGATGCGATGATCGACAGCCGCCAGCAGGTAATACGGGGTGATGCTGCTGGTGTTGCGGCGCACCGCTTGCCAGTAGGCCGGGTCGCCCCAGCGTTCATCGAGACCTTCCAGCGCTTCTTTATAAGAGGCCGGCTCGGTGGCGAGCGGCAAGGCGCGGGCAGTTTTGGTCAGCAGGCTGCGGTAGCCGGCCAGCTCCATGTTCAGGCGCTTGGACAGATCGCCCAGGGTCTGGTTCTTGCGGGCTTCGGCGAGGTCTTCGGCCGCCGCTTTGTAAACCGGTTCAGCGGGCAGGCCGCGGCCGTCCCAGCTGGCGATGGCGGTCACGGTTCGCGGCATGCCGCCGACCACTTCCGGGTTGCCAACACTTTTGTAGAGCAGCGCCACGATTGGCACCAGGAACACCAGCAACAGAAACAGCACCAGCGGCGCGATCAACGCCTGGGCCTTCCAGCGGTTGACCCGCTCGGCGTGCTTGAGCCGCTGCTTCAAGGTGGGGCTGGTGCCCTCGTTCAGGGGAACGGCGATAGCCATGACGTACTCCGGGAATCTTTGATCGTACAGAGGCGGAGAACCACCTCGATCGTTTAAAACACTCTGTTCAAATGTGGGAGCGGGCTTGCTCGCGAAAGCGAAGTGTCAGTCGACAACGATGTTGAATGTACTGACGTCTTCGCGAGTAAGCTCGCTCCTACAGCGTAAGCCCGCGGTGCGGTCTTACTTGGCAGCCCAGGCGTTGAACCGCTGTTCCAGTTGCTCGCCGTTGTCAGCCCAGAAGCTGACGTCGATCTGCACCTGGTTGGCGATGTTTTCCGGGGTGGTCGGCATGTCCTTCAGGACATCCTTGGCCAGCAACGGCACGGCTTGGGTGTTGGCCGGGCCGTAGGCGATGTTTTCCGAGTAGGTCTTCTGCTGCTGTGGCATCACCGAGAAGGCGATGAACTTCTTAGCTGCTTCAGCACGCTTGGCATCCAGACCTTTTGGAATGGCCCATGCGTCGAAGTCGTAGATGCCACCGTTCCACACGACTTTCAGGTTGCTTTCTTTCTGCACGGCAGCGATCCGGCCGTTGTAGGCCGAACTCATGACCACGTCACCGGAAGCAAGGTATTGCGGCGGTTGTGCACCGGCTTCCCACCACTGGATGTTCGGCTTGAGTTCATCGAGCTTCTTGAACGCGCGGTCTTGACCGTCTTTGCCGGCCAGCACTTTGTAGACGTCCTTCGGCGCAACGCCGTCGGCCATCAGAGCGAATTCCAGGGTGTACTTGGCGCCTTTACGCAGGCCACGCTTGCCCGGGAACTGCTTGGTGTCCCAGAAATCCACCCAACTGGTCGGCGCGGATTTCAGCTTGTCGGCGTTGTAGGCCAGCACGGTCGACCACACGAAGAAACCCACGCCGCACGGCTGGATGGCGCCCTTGACGTAGTCTTCGGTGTTGCCGAACAACTTCGGATCAAGCTGTTCGAACATGTCTTCGTCGCAACCACGGGACAGTTCCGGCGACTCAACCTCTACCAGATCCCAGGACACGCTCTTGGTGTCGACCATGGCCTTGACCTTGGCCATTTCGCCGTTGTACTCGCCGGCCACGATCTTGCCGTTGCCTGCCGCTTCCCACGGTGCGTAGAAGGCTTTGACCTGAGCCGCCTTGTTCGCCCCGCCAAAGGACACCACGGTCAGGTCAGGGCCGGCCGCCATTGCGTGTGCCGCGCCCATCATGCCCAGTGCCAAAGCGGTGAATTTCAGGGATCTCAACATTTATTGTTCTCTCCACGTGCAGGGTTGGTGTTGGTATTGCCGGGGCGATCAGTTCGCCTCTAGAAGGGGATCGAGTGCACGAACGTGCTCGACCTGCCAGCCAAGCGGTACCACGTCGCCGACGGCGAGCGATGGATCAAGCTCGGCAATCGGTTGTTTCACGAAGAAGTCGGTCTTGCCGCAGACTTCCATGCGCACCCGGACGTGGTCGCCCAGATAGATGAATTCCTCGACCCGCCCGGAGAAGCGGTTGACGCATTGGTCGCTGGAGCCGTTGAGACTCACTCGTTCCGGACGAATGGACAGGGTCACCGGCTCGCCGGTCTGGCCAACGTTGACCGCCAGGGCTTCCACCTTCTCACCGCGCCCGAGTTCCACAATGCAACGGTCGCCGGTTTGGCTGTGCAGGCGGCCATTGAGACGGTTGTTCTCGCCGATGAAGTTGGCGACGAAGGTGTTTTTCGGCTCTTCGTAGAGGGTGCGCGGCGGCGCGATCTGCTGGATTTCGCCCTGATGGAACACCGCCACACGGTCGGACATGGTCAGGGCTTCGCCCTGGTCATGGGTCACGTAAACCACGGTGACGCCCAGGCGCTGGTGCAGGTGCTTGATTTCCATCTGCATGTGTTCACGCAGTTGTTTGTCGAGTGCACCGAGGGGTTCGTCCATCAGCACCAGTTGCGGCTCGAACACCAGCGCCCGGGCCAAGGCCACACGCTGTTGCTGACCACCGGAGAGCTGCGCCGGGTAACGCTGGGCGAAGCTGTCGAGCTGGACCATGCTCAGCACGCGCTTGACCCGGGCACTGACGTCGCTCTTGTTCATGCCGCGCACGGTCAGCGGGAACGCCAGGTTCTCGGCCACCGTCATGTGCGGGAACAAGGCGTAGTTCTGAAACACCATGCCGATATCGCGCTTGTGCGGTGGCACGTTGTTGATGGCGCGCCCGGCCAACAGGATTTCGCCCGCGGTCGGCGTTTCGAAGCCGGCGAGCATCATCAGGCTGGTGGTCTTGCCGGAGCCGGACGGCCCGAGCAACGTGAGGAATTCGCCTTTGCGAATGTCCAGGTTGAGGTCTTTGACGATCAGGTTCTCGCCGTCGTAGCTCTTCTGCACTCCACGAAAGCTGACCAGAACATCATTGGCCCCTGCGCTTGAATCGACCTGGCTCATACCCACACCTTTGTTATTGATGACTGCTGTGGGGTTAAGCCTAGTGGACGCTGAAGACCACGCAAATCGGGGGGCAAGAGAGATTCGCCTCAGCCGGATGGAAGGCTGGGGGTAGGGATTGCCCTACAAGGATGGCGCGTTTTGGCAAACGCAGTGACCGGCGGTCAGCTGCAAGCCGCAAGTAAAGGCAAAAGCGGGTTTGCAGGATGTCGCAAATGGACATGCCAACACATCTCTGTGGGAGCGGGCTTGCTCGCGAAAGCAGTGTGTCAGTTGACATATTTGGGCCTGATCCACCGCTTTCGCGAGCAAGCCCGCTCCCACATTGGACAGCGCTGTTCTTTAGAGCAGCTTGTGCTCCATCGCGTACTTCACCAGCTCCGCCAGCGAGGTGATGTTGAGCTTCTGCATCAGCCGCGCCTTATGGGTGCTGATGGTCTTGCTGCTCAGTGCCAGTTGCTGGGCAATGTCGTTGACGTTGGCGCCCTGGGCCAGGCGTTCGAACACGGAAAATTCGCGCTCGGAGAGCAACGAATGCAATGGCCTCGAGTCGGTCAGGCCGACCTCGAAGACCATGCGGTCGGCCAGTTCCGGGTCGATATAACGCCCGCCTGACGCCACTTTGCGAATGGCCGTCAGCAACAGTGCCGGATCGCTGTCCTTGGTTGCATAACCGGCGGCCCCGACCTTCAGCGCCCGGGCAGCCATTTGTGCTTCGTCGTGCATCGACAACACCAGGATCGCCGGCGGATTGTTCAGGGCGCGAATCCGCGGAATGGCCTCCAGGCCATTGACGCCCGGCATGGAAATGTCCAGCAACACCACTTCGCAGGGCACATGACGCAAGGTGTCGAGCAACTGCTCGCCATTGCTCGCCTCCCCCACCACCAGCAAGTCCTTGGCCAGGCCAATCAGCTGTTTGATGCCTTCGCGGACAATGGTGTGGTCTTCGGCTACCAGTACACGGATCACGTTCTTCTCCAGATTCAAGATCATTCGCGAGCAAGCCCGCTCCCACATTGGATTTGGGCATCTACACAAAACATTGTGGGAGCGGGCTTGCCCGCGAAGGCGTCGGTACAGTCAACACAACCTGTTCAGGCTGCATCCAGCGGAACGCGCACACTCAGCGTCGTGCCTTCACCCGGCTCACTCTCAAGGGATAACTCACCCCCCATGATCAACACCCGCTCACGCATTCCGACGATCCCGAAGGACGTTGGCCTGCCAGGCGCAGCTACAAATCCTACGCCATCATCGGCGACCGTCAGGCACAACTCGTCACCTTCAAGCGCCAGTGTCAGTTCAACAGTATGCGCCTGGGCATGGCGCATGACATTGGTCAGTGCTTCCTGAAGGATCCGGAACAGGCCTATGGCCTTGGCATCGCTGAGCACCGGCAGATTGTCCGGCACCTGCACCAGACATGGAATCTGCGTACGCGCCTCGAATCGACGGGCCTGCCATTCGATGGCCGAGGCAATGCCGGCATCGAGAATCGGCGGGCGCAATGCAGTCGCCACGTCGCGAACCAACTGGAAGAGCTGGGCGATCAGGCGTTTCATGCTGCCCAGGCGCTCGTTAAGACCCGGATCAAGTTGCGCGTAAGCCAGTTCGCACATGGAGGTTTCCAGCTTGAGCACAGTCAGCATCTGCCCCAGTTCATCGTGAACTTCCCGGGCGATGCGCGCTTTTTCTTCTTCGCGCACGCTTTCCAGGTGCGCGGACAGCTCACGCAGTTGTTCCCGGGAGCTGGCCAGCTCAAGCTCGATGCGCTTGCTCTCGCTGATGTCCCAGACGATGCCGTCCCAGACATAGGCGCCGTCTTCCAGTCGGCGGGTGATGGCCTTGATTTCCGCCCAGCGTTGCTCACCCTGACGCGTGAGGATTCGCCCTTGCCACGACCAGTCGCTGTCGGTATCCAGCGCATGGTCCTGGGTCTGGTGATAACTGGCCTTGTCATCCGGATGCACCAGGCTGCGCAGGCCTTTGTCACGATGCGCCAGCGTCGCCGGTGAATAACCCACCAGGCTTTCGCTGCCTTCGCTGATATAGGCAAAGTCGATCTGGCCAGTCACCGGTGCCCGCTCCAGGCGGAAAACCAGCCCCGGAACGTTGGCGGCGATGCCCTGCAGCCGCGCCTCGCTTTCCTGCAAGGCCGCCAGGGCGCGGCGCCGCTCGGTGACGTCGTTGAGGTAAACCACCAGGTATTCGCCATCGCGAAAACGCAGAAAACTCAACGAAACATCGGCCGGCAGGATGCTGCCGTCGGCGCGCACGCAGTTGGTTTCGAAGCTTTGCGGGCCCTCTTCACTGGCCCGGGCGCGCTTCCACAGATTGAGCCAACGATCCATGTGCAGGCCGGGTTCGAAATCGATCAAGGGCCGATCGATGATCGCGCCGGGTGGATAGCCGAGCATGCTTTCCGCCGCACGATTGGCGTAGCGCACGTGGCTGTCCCAGTTGACCCAGAGGATGCCGACGGTGCTTTGATCGATGGAAAACTGGGTCAGCCGCAACGCCTCTTCGCTGGCGGCACGCAAGGCAATGTCTTCCTGCGCAGCCATCAGGCGTTGCTCCAGGCTGTGCTGCTGGCGACGCTGCCAGAACACGATGGCCACGCAACTCAACGTCAGCACAGTCAGCAACAGGCAGAGGTTTTGCCAGAACCCCGGCGACTCGGTGAGGCGTGGATACTTGGGCTGCAGCCATTGATTGTGCAGTTGCTCCAGATCCTTGGCCGGGATCGCCCGCAATGCGCTTTCGACAATACCCGCCAGTTCCGGTTTGTCGCGACGCGTGGCTACCCGCAACAGCTGTGGCAGGCCGACATCCCCGACTACCACCAACCCGGCAAACTCCGGTTCGACGGACAGGCGCCCCAACTGCGCTTCATCGACCACAGCATAAGCCGCCTGCTGGCCTGTCAGTAACTGCAATGCCTGGCGCTCCATCGGGACGCCTTGCAGATTCAGGTGCGGATAGTTGCTGCGCAGGTAATCGGCAATGGCGCTGGGCATGCGCACGGCGACGCGGGTCTGGCTGTCGAGCTTTTCCAGTTCGATCGCCCCGGCGCTTTTCTGGTCGCTGACCACCAGTTGCGGCACCCGCATGTAGGGGTCGGAGAATTGCCAGAGGCGCAGCCCGCCAGGTGTCTGGGTCAATCCCGGGGCGATATCGATTTCGCCTTCGCGTGCGGCAGCTTCCAGTTGTTCAAGGTCGGAAAAGTTGCGCCAGCTCAGCTCGACATTGAGGGTCTTTGCCAGGCGCTTCATCAAGTCGACATTCACTCCGGACAGGCGCTGCAAGCGGCGATCGTATTGCGCATAGGGTGCCTGCAACACCAGTCCGACCCGCAACTCGCCCTGCTGCGTCAGCCAGTGCTGTTGTTTCGGGGTCAGTTGGGCAACGTGCGCCGGGGGCACGACTGCCGCCCAACCCATCAAGGGAAACCACAAACAGCCGATAACCCACAGGCAGCGAAAACGCATCATTGAACTCTCACACACTGACAAATACTGACCAACCCATTAGGCTGCCGGAACAACTTCTGGCCTGGAATATCCGATGCCCCCTGTCTACCGCCTGGCACTGCCAGCATTGTGCCTGTCGTTGATCCTGCCTTGCGCTTTTTCCGTCGAGGCGGCCGACCCGGCGCCCGCCGCCAAGGAAAAAACCACCGAAGAAAAGCCACTCGAACGTCAGCTGCTGCCTGAACGTAGTCAGGAAGAAGCGACTGCACCTGAGCGAAAAATCCCGGCTCAGGAACAGCAACAACTGCAAGCGGGCACCGACACGTTTCTGGCCCTGTGGAAACCGGCCAATACCGCCGAGCCCAAAGGCGCGGTGATTATCATCCCGGGCGCCGGCGAAACCGTTGACTGGCCGCAAGCGGTCGGTCCGTTGCGGCGCAAATTGCCGGACGCCGGGTGGAGCAGCCTGAGTATCACCTTGCCGGACCTGCAAAGCGATGCCATTGCGCCCCGAATCGTGGAGGCAACTCCGGCTCCCAAAGCCCCCGAAGCCGACAGCAAGGACTCGACCACCGCAGCCCCGATCGAACAGGTGGCCGGTGGCGAGGCCGATGTGGCCGACAAGGCCATCGCCGAAACCACCGAAGAACAATCCAAAGCAGATGCCGAGCGCATCTTCGCCCGGATCGACGCCGCGATCGCGTTTGCCGAACAACAAAGCGCCCGCAGCATCGTGGTGCTGGGGCATGGCACTGGTGCCTATTGGGCGGCGCGCTACCTGAGCGAGAAGCAGCCATCGCAAGTCGAGAAACTGGTCATGGTCGCCACCCGCACACCGCTGGCAGCGACGCCCGAGTTGGTGGAACTGACTCCAACCCTGAAACTGCCGACCGCCGATTTTTACTACAAAGACAAAGCGCTGGACCGCAACGCCGCGCTGGAACGCCTGCAGGCCAGCAAACGTTTGAAGTCCTCGACATTCAGCCAGGTCGCGCTCAAGGCCTTGCCCGATAGCAAGGCCGAACAGGAGCAATTGTTCCGGCGGGTGCGGGGTTGGTTGAATCCGCAGCCTGCGACAGACTGACAAACCGAGGCGCTTCATTCGCGAGCAAGCCCGCTCCCACAGGTTTTATGCCGGTCACGAAATGGCGGACGACATCAAACCTGTGGGAGCGGGCTTGCTCGCGAAGGGGCCATTACAGGCAACACAAAGCTGTTCGGCTAGCGAAAATCCCGCCGCTCCCGAATCAGCGTATAGGCGCTATGCAGTTCACGCGTTCGCTCGGTGGCCTCACGAACCTGCGTCGCCGTTGCGCCACTGCCGGCGATCTTGTCCGGATGATGGCGACTGAGCAGGCGCCGGTAAGCACGCTTGATCTGCGCCGGTTCAGTGGTGGCCGACACCCCCAACAACTTCAAGGCGTCCTGATAGCTTGGCACGCTGTTGCCCAATGGCCGCTTCTGCGGCTCATAATCGTGGGCCAACGCCTGTACCTGATGCGGCGTCCAGCCCAGCCACTGCCCCCACTGGCGGATCAACTCACGCTCACCGCTGCCGGCACGACCATCGGCCCATACCATTCGCCAGCAGGCGCGTAACACGCCTTCCGCCGCATGGGGCTGGGCACTCAGGCGACGCAGATAACCGCGTAGCCGGTCACGACCCGACTTGCCACGGTTGAACGCGGCGATTGCACGGCGCTGAGCCGGCCCGGACATGTCCAGCGAGCGCATTTCCGCCTGGGCCTGTTCGATGTGCCCGGCCATCACCTGGCCGTCGCACTTGGCCAGGCGTCCCAGCAGGACAAACAGCAACTCATCGTTGCGCAGCACCGGGCGGCCGCCCAGTTTTTCCCGCAAATGCCCCCAGCTCTGCAGGTGCAAGCGCCGGTCCAGCGCCTGCCCCAACAACGCGCCGAGCATGGCCCCCGGAATACTGGCTATGGCAAAGCCCGCTCCGGCTCCGATCAGAGTCCCTGGCCACAGCATGTCAGCGGCTCGCTTCTATCAATGTTTCAACTTCGGCCAGACGCTCGTGAGTACCGACATCGACCCAGTGCCCCCGCAACTGCTCGCCGGTCACCTGCCCGTCAGCCATGGCTTTGCGCAACAGCGGCGCGAGCTTGAAGGCTCCGGCGGTGCAACCGTCGAACAACTGCGGGTGCAACACGGCGATGCCGCTGTAGGTCAGGGTAGGAGCCGGCGGTTGACCGTCGTGCACCTGGCTTCCGACCAGGCTGAAGTCCCCGGCCGGATGATGCGGCGGGTTGCTGGCCAGCACCAGGTGCGCCAGGCCGTTGATGGGTTGGTGCAACACACTGAAGTCGTAATCGGTCCAGATATCGCCGTTGACCACCACAAAGGCTTCATCTCCCAATAACGGCAAGGCGCGGAAAATCCCGCCGCCGGTTTCCAGGGGTTCACCCTCCGCCGAGTACTGAATGCTCACGCCATAGCGCGAACCATCGCCCAGATAGTCTTCGATCTGCTGACCGAGCCAGGCGTGATTGATCACGATGTCGGTGAACCCCGCGGCAGCCAGCGCCCGCAGGTGATACTCGATCAGCGGCACGCCGCCGGCACGCACCAGCGGTTTTGGCGTGGTCAGGGTCAGCGGGCGCATGCGCTCGCCTTTGCCCGCGGCCAGAATCATTGCCTTCATGCTTTCACTCCGGCACGCAGGCTGGCCAGCAGCACATCCAGTTCGGCCAGTTCGGGGCGGCGAGCGATCACGGCATCTATATAGGCAAAGAAGCGCGGAACATCGCCCAGATAACGCGGTTTGCCGTCGCGATGGCAGATGCGCGCGAAAATACCGATGACTTTCAGGTGACGTTGCACGCCCATCAAGTCGCTGGCCCGCAGAAAGTCCTCGAACTCGGGCTGAACCGGAATACCGAGCGCCCCCGCCTGCCGCCAGTAGCTTTCCAGCCAGCCGTGTACGCGCTCCTGGGGCCAACTGAGGAAAGCGTCCTTGAACAGGCAGGTCACGTCGTAGGTCACCGGGCCATATACCGCATCCTGGAAATCCAGCACGCCGGGGTTGGGCTCGCTGAGCATCAGGTTGCGCGGCATGTAGTCGCGATGCACCAGGACTTTTGGCTGTGCCAGGGCGCTGTCGATCAACAGATCGCTGACCTGCTGCCAGAGCACTTGCTGCGCCGCGTCGAATTCGATGCCCAATTCGCGCTTCACGTACCACTCGGGGAACAGTTCCAGTTCGCGACGCAGTAATGCCACGTCATAGCTCGGCAGCGGTGCAACCATCGGCAACTGCTGGAAAGCCAGCAACGCCTGCAGGGCATCCTTGAACAAATCGTCGGCGTTTTCGCTGTCGATGACATCCAGATAGGTCTTGTTGCCCAGGTCATTGAGCAAAAGAAACCCGCGCTCCAGGTCTTCGGCATAAATTTTCGGCACATTTATTCCGGATTTCGCCAGCAAAAAGGCGATATCCACGAAGGGTTTGCAGTTTTCCTGGGGCGGTGGCGCGTCCATCACGATGAAACTTCTGCCATCGCCTTCCCAGCGGAAATACCGCCGGAAACTCGCGTCGCTGCTGGCCGCAGTCAATGTGGCCGGGGGTACGACGCCCCAGCCCTGCTCGGCAAAAAGGGTCGTCAATTGTTCATCGAGCCAAACTTTCAGGTGTTGCAAGCGTACATCTTGATCAGGCATTGCAAGGGTCTCCGACGGCGCTAGCCGTCAAGCGGGTCATGCTTTATTATCCAGCATCTTTTTCAGACCATCGAGAGGCGTGCGGCCCACACCGCGGGCAGATGGCACGCAGGAAGCCCGGACTAATAAGATGGCATTGAAATCCCCCGCGTTTCGTAAAAAATTTCCGTTGTTGGTTACCGGCAGTTTGCTGGCGCTGCAACCCCTTGCCACTTCCTACGTGGTCGCCGCGGAACAGTTTGACTGCTCAGTCTCTGCTTCGGGTTCCTGGGACTGCGCGCCAAAGACGCCGGCGGCTGCATTACCACCGCGTCCCGTTCATGACGGCAGCGCAGTTTCCGCCACCGGCGAAGCCTCGGCCGAGAACGGCTCCAGTGAAGACACTGGCGCCAAGCCGGTGCTCGTCACCGAATCCAAAGGCCGTGGCCTGAAGTCGCGTAGCGAAGACTACAGTCACCTCGACTGGGTTCCCCGCGAGCAGCTCACCGCCGCACAATTGGCTGAAACCGGTCCTTATTGCTCTGGTTCCTATATCGAACCGATTCGTCCTGGCATGAATGACAAGACGGATAAAAGTGACGCACCTACCTTTATCGGCGCAAAAGCCTCCCGCTATAAGCAGGATGAGCAGGTCGCGACCCTGGCCGGCGACGTCGTCATGCGTCAGGGCAGCATGCAGGTCGAAGCCGACGAAGCCAACCTGTACCAGGCCGAGAACCGTGGCGACCTCAATGGCAACGTGCGCATTCGCGACAACGGCGCCCTGATCGTCGGCGACCACGCCGACGTGCAGCTCGACACCGGTGAAGCCAAGGTCGACAACGCCGAATACGTGATGCACAAATCACGCATCCGCGGTAATGCGCTGTACGCCAAACGTGCCGAGAACGCTATCATCCGCCTCAAGGACGGTACGTACACCACGTGCGAACCGAACAGCAACGCCTGGCAGCTCAAGGGCAACAACATCACCCTGAACCCGGCCACCGGTTTCGGTACGGCGACCAACGTGACGCTGCGGGTCAAGGACATTCCGGTCCTGTACACGCCGTACATCTATTTCCCGATCGACGACCGTCGCCAGTCCGGCTTCCTGCCGCCGACCATCGGCACCGGCAGCGATACCGGCTTCATGCTGGTCACCCCGTACTACTTCAACCTGGCGCCGAACTACGATGCCACGTTGTACCCGCGCTATATGGAAAAGCACGGCCTGTTGATGGAAGGCGAATTCCGCTACCTGACCAAGTCCAGCGAAGGCCAGTTCGGTGCGGCGTACCTCAACGACGAAAGCGACGAACGCGACAAGCAGTCCGACGCCGAAAAAACCCGCTACATGTACAACTGGCAGCACAAGGGTGGCCTCGATTCACGAGTACTCACGCAAGTCGACTACACCAAGATCAGCGATCCGTATTACTTCCAGGATCTGCAGACCGACCAGATTGGCGTGAAAAGCAACGACTATGTGAACCAGCAGGGTTCCGTGACCTATCGCGGCGACAGCTATACCGCTCGCGCAAACGCCCAGGCATACCAACTGGCAAGCGTATCGAACATTACGCCGTATGACCGCCTGCCGCAGCTCACCCTCGACGGTATGCTGCCTTATCATCCGGAAGGCCTGGATTTCACGTACAGCACCGAACTCGTACGGTTTGACCGGGATCTGCGGAACGGGACCTACTTTGACGAAGATGGCGTCGGCTCTCCCCGTATTGATACAAACGTTGTAGGTCTGGCACGCGCCAATGGCGACCGCCTGAATCTTGCGCCCGCCATGAGCCTGCCGATGAATACGACGTACGGCTTCCTGACACCGAAACTCAAGTACCAGTACACCCAGTACCAACTGGATCTGGACGGTCTTGGCAAAAGTCAGATCGCGCAGCAAGATCAGGCCGCAGCTGCCGCCGGGACTAAAAATTTCAATGGCAACTTCGACAGCAACCAGAACCGCGGCGTGCCGATCGCCAGCATCGACAGCGGCCTGTACTTCGATCGTAATACCCAGTATTTCGGCAAGAACTACCGCCAGACTCTAGAGCCGCGTCTGTTCTACCTGTACGTGCCTGAGGTCGACCAGGAAGACATTCCTGTATTCGACACCAGCGAATACACCTTCAACTTTGCGTCGCTGTTCCGTGACAACCGCTTCTCCGGATCCGACCGTGTCGGCGACGAGAACAAACTGTCCCTGGGCTTGACCAGCCGCTGGATCGAAGACAACGGCTTCGAACGTCAACGAATCAGCGTCGGCCAGGCACTGTACTTCAAGGACCGTGAAGTACAGTTGCCAGGCATAAACTTCAAAGACCGTGCCGACGCCCAGGCCAACGTTTCCCCCTATGCGCTGGAATACGAATATCGCTGGAACCGCGACTGGCGCACCACGGCCGACTACAACTGGGACCCGGACAGCCGCAGCCCTCGCTCGGGCAGCGCGATGTTCCACTACCAGCCAGAGGACAACCCGAACAAGATCGTCAACCTCGGCTATCGCTATCGTAACGACCAGGTGATCTACAACCAGAACACCGGTCAATGGCAGTTCGGCGGCGACTACGGCACCCCAGGACAGCCTGGCTACGTGAAGGATTACTACAAGATCGAACAGCACGACTTCTCGGTGATCTGGCCGATCGTGCCGCAATGGAGCGCTATCAGCCGCTGGCAGTATGACTACAACCGCAACCGTACCCTGGAAGCCTTCGGTGGTTTCGAGTACGACAGCTGCTGCTGGAAACTGCGCCTGATCAACCGTTACTTCGTTGATTACGACGAGTTCAGCCAGCAAGCACCGGAAAACGAAAAAGGCGACCATGGCGTCTTCCTCCAAATTGTTCTGAAGGGACTCGGCGGCCTCACCGGCGCCAAGGCAGAGAGCTTCCTCGACAAAGGCATTCAAGGTTATCGTGAACGTGAAGACCAAGCTTTCTGATTGTCTGCGCCCGCTGATGCTGGGCGCGCTGTTTCTGAGTACGGCGGCCAGTGCCGCCGTGCAGTCCATCGATAAAGTGGTGGCCATCGTCGACAACGACGTGGTCATGCAGAGCCAACTGGACCGACGCGTTCATGAAGTTCAGCAAACCATTGCCAAGCGTGGTTCTGCCGTGCCGCCGGCCAGCGTGCTGGAGCAACAGGTACTTGAGCGCCTGATCGTCGAAAACCTGCAATTGCAGATCGGCGAGCGTTCCGGCATCCGCATTACCGATGAAGAGCTGAACCAGGCCGTGGGCACCATTGCCCAGCGCAACAACATGTCAATCGAGCAGTTCCGCGCAGCCCTGACTCGCGACGGTCTGTCCTATGAAGACGCACGTGAGCAGATTCGCCGCGAAATGGTCATCAGCCGCGTGCGCCAGCGCCGGGTCGCCGAACGCATTCAGGTCTCCGAGCAGGAAGTGAAGAACTTCCTGGCGTCTGACCTGGGCAAAATGCAGCTGTCCGAAGAGTTCCACCTGGCCAACATCCTGATTCCTACGCCGGAAAGCGCCAACTCTGAAGCGATTCAGAGTGCCGCCAAACAGGCCGATGCGATCTACCAGCAACTCAAGCAAGGCGCTGACTTCAGTCAGTTGGCAATCGCCAAATCCGCCAGCGAAACCGCTCTGGAAGGTGGTGACATGGGCTGGCGTAAAGCCGCTCAATTGCCTCCGCCGTTCGATCGCCTGCTGAGCACCATGCCGGTGGGTGATGTCACCCAGCCAATGCGTACCCCGGGCGGCTTCATCATCCTGAAGATCCTCGACAAGCGTGGCGGCGAGACCCAGATGCGCGATGAAGTGCATGTGCGTCACATCCTGGTCAAGCCGAGCCCGATCCGAGACGAAGCGAAAACCAAGGCCCTGGCCGAATCGCTCTACAGCCGTATCGAGGCTGGCGAAGACTTCGCCGAGCTGGCGAAAAACTACTCGGAAGACCCGGGTTCCGCCCTCAACGGCGGCGACCTTAACTGGATCGACCCGAACGCGCTGGTGCCCGAGTTCCGCGAAGTGATGGCCAAGACCCCGCAAGGTCAGCTGTCCAAGCCGTTCCAGACTCAATACGGCTGGCATGTCCTGGAAGTCCTGGGCCGTCGCGCCACCGACAGCACCAGCCAGGCTCGCGAGCAGCAAGCCATGACCGTTCTGCGTAACCGTAAATACGACGAAGAGTTGCAAACCTGGCTGCGTCAGATCCGTGACGAAGCGTACGTGGAAATCAAACTCCCTGGCGCCGACCAGGCAGCGCAGTGAAACTCCAACGTTTCGCGCTGACACCCGGTGAACCAGCCGGCATAGGTCCTGACCTGTGCCTGCTGCTTGCCTCGCAAGCCCAGCCCCATCCCCTGATTGCCATTACCAGCCGCGACCTGCTCATCGAGCGGGCCGCGCAACTGGGCGTGGCGGTCGACTTGCTGCCGGTCACCCCGGACAACTGGCCGAATGTACCCGCGCCAGCCAACAGCCTGTATGTCTGGGACACACCGCTCAGCGCCAAGGTCACCGCCGGACAACTGGACAAGGCCAACGCTGCGTTCGTCCTGGAAACCCTGACCCGGGCCGGCCAGGGCTGCCTGAGTGGGGATTTTGCCGGCATGATCACCGCGCCGGTGCACAAAGGCGTCATCAACGAATCCGGCATCGCCTTTTCCGGGCACACGGAATTCCTTGCCGACCTGACCCACACCGCGCAAGTGGTGATGATGCTGGCCACTCGTGGTTTGCGCGTAGCCCTGGTGACCACTCACCTGCCCCTTCGCGAGATTGCCGATGCCATCACGTCGGAGCGTCTGGAGCGCGTCACGCGAATCCTGCACGCCGACCTGCAAAACAAGTTCGGCATCGCCCGGCCGCGCATCCTGGTCTGCGGACTCAACCCGCATGCCGGTGAAGGCGGCCACCTGGGCCATGAAGAAATCGATATCATCGAACCCACATTAGAGCGCCTGCGCGGCGAGGGCATGGACCTTCGCGGCCCCCTGCCCGCCGACACTCTGTTTACCCCCAAATATCTGGAGCACTGCGATGCGGTGCTGGCGATGTACCACGACCAGGGCCTGCCGGTGCTGAAGTACAAAGGCTTCGGCGCGGCAGTCAACGTGACCCTCGGCTTGCCGATCATCCGCACCTCGGTCGACCATGGCACCGCCCTGGATCTGGCCGGTAGCGGCAAGATCGACACCGGCAGCCTGCAAGTCGCCTTGGAAACCGCCTACCAGATGGCCGAGACCCGTTTATGACCGAGCACTACCAACACAAGGCGCGCAAACGCTTTGGCCAGAACTTCCTGCACGATGCCGGCGTTATCGACCGCATCCTGCGCTCCATTCATGCCAAGGCAGAAGACCGCCTGCTGGAAATCGGCCCGGGCCAGGGCGCACTGACCCAAGGCCTGCTCAGCAGCGGCGCGCAACTCGACGTGGTGGAACTGGACAAGGACCTGATCCCGATCCTCAACCAGCAGTTTGCCGGCAAGAGCAACTTCAACCTGCATCAGGGCGATGCGCTGAAGTTCGATTTCAACAGCCTGAATGCCGCGCCAGGCAGCCTGCGAGTGGTCGGCAACCTGCCGTACAACATCTCCACGCCGCTGATTTTTCACCTCCTGCACAACTCGCACCTGATCCGCGACATGCACTTCATGCTGCAAAAGGAAGTGGTCGAGCGCCTGGCTGCCGGCCCGGGTGGTGGTGACTGGGGCCGTCTGTCGATCATGGTTCAGTACCATTGCCGGGTCGAGCACCTGTTCAACGTCGGCCCGGGCGCGTTCAACCCGCCACCGAAAGTCGACTCGGCCATCGTGCGCCTGGTGCCCCACGCAGTACTGCCGCACCCGGCCAAGGATCACCGCCTGCTCGAGCGCGTCGTGCGCGAAGCGTTCAACCAGCGCCGCAAAACCCTGCGCAACACCCTCAAGCTGCTGCTGAGCAATGCCGAAATCGAAGCCGCCGGCGTCGATGGCAGCCTGCGTCCCGAGCAGCTCGACCTGGCGGCCTTCGTGCGCCTGGCTGACAAGCTCAGCGAGCAAGCGCCACAAAAGCCTGCCACTGACTGACAGGCGATGAGCGCTATCGGGTAGGACGCCACTCTGGTCTACTACCCGATACTTGGCCTAGACTGAACTCCATCAGCTACGCCCCGCGTCCCGCTTCGTTTTTAAGGCCCCTTGCATGTCCGATCCTCGTTATCAGGTCGACGTCAGCGTCGTCACCCGCTATCTGGCAGAACAATCGCAACCCGAGCACAACCGCTTTGCCTTCGCCTACACCATCACCGTGCAAAACAATGGCGAAATGCCCGCCAAACTGCTTTCACGGCACTGGGTCATCACCGATGGTGACGGACATGTCGAAGAAGTCCGCGGCGCAGGCGTGGTCGGCCAGCAACCGCTGATCGACCCGGGCAAGAGCCACACCTACAGCAGCGGCACCGTGATGACCACCAAGGTCGGCACCATGCAAGGCACCTACCAGATGCTTTCCGACGACGGCAAACATTTCGATGCCATCATCGCGCCCTTCCGCCTGGCGGTGCCCGGAGCCCTGCACTGATGGCAACCTACGCTGTCGGCGACCTGCAAGGCTGCCTTCAGGCCCTGCAATGCCTGCTCAAACAAGTGGCGTTCGACCCTCAACGCGATCGCCTGTGGCTGGTGGGCGACCTGGTCAACCGCGGCCCACAGTCGCTGGAAACCCTGCGCTTCCTCTATAGCATCCGCGAATCGCTGGTGTGCGTGCTCGGCAACCACGACCTGCACCTGCTGGCAGCCGGACGCAACATCGAACGCCTGAAGAAGGCCGACACCCTGCACGAGATCATTGAAGCGCCGGATAGCGCCGAGCTGCTCGAATGGCTGCGCCAGCAAAAGCTCATGCACTACGACGAACAACGCAACATGGCACTGGTCCATGCCGGCATTCCACCCCAGTGGTCGCTGCGCAAAGCCTTGAAGTGTGCTGCCGAAGTCGAGACCGCCTTGCGTGACGACAACCTGCTGCCGCCCTACCTCGATGGCATGTACGGCAACGATCCGGCGAAATGGGACAATGACCTCAAAGGCGTGACGCGCCTGCGGGTGATCACCAATTATTTCACCCGCATGCGTTTTTGCACCGCCGAAGGCAAACTCGACCTCAAGAGCAAGGAAGGCCTCGGTACCGCACCACCAGGCTACAAACCCTGGTTCCAGCACAAGGAACGCAAGACCAAGGGCCTGAAGATCATCTTCGGTCACTGGGCAGCACTGGAAGGCAATATCAATGAGCCTGGCATCTCGGCCCTCGACACTGGCTGCGTCTGGGGCGGAGCCCTGACCCTGATGAACGTCGACAGCTTTGAGCGCCTGTCCTGCAAATGCGACGAACACGGCCATGCCGTGCCGCCAGTCGCCTCATCCATTCCCCAAACATCGCCAGCCAGCGCACCGCGCTAGACTGCCCATTCTGCCGAGCCACAGGAGCCCGCCATGAGCGAATTCAAACGTATCCCCCCGGAACAGGCCCAGGCCCTGCGCGAAAAAGGCGCAGTGGTGGTCGACGTCCGCGACCCGGCCACTTTTGCCGCCCTGCATATCGCAGGCTCGAAGCATCTGGACAATCACTCCCTGCACGCTTTCATCCAGGGCGCCGACCTCGACGCGCCGACCGTGGTGGTCTGTTATCACGGTAATTCCAGCCAGGGTGCGGCCGCCTACCTGATCAGCCAGGGCTTCTCCGACGTCTACAGCATGGATGGTGGATTCGAGTTGTGGCGTACGACCTATCCTACGGAAACGGCGCAAGGCACTTCCGAATAATTTTTTTGTAACGTTGCAGGCCCCGGCTCCCGCGGGCTAGCGCGGTGGCAGACGAACGGTCTGCCACAACTAATTACGTATCTCGCCTTTACCTCCCGAATTCCCAACTATCCTTAAGCCCAGGCCATCCAAAACAGGGGAGAGCCGGTACACCGGCGCACGGGTCATCGGGAGTAGCTTTCGGAGTCGTCAGCTCCGGGAGAGTTCTGGGGGGTAAACAGCAATCGCCTGTTCGGTTGCTGCCAGCATCGACTGAGTGATCCGGCGTCGGCTCCACGTATCGAGCGAGGTGACGTCATGAGTATCTTTAGCCACTTCCAACAACGCTTCGAGTCCACACGCCAGGAAGAACTCTCACTGCAAGAGTATCTTGAACTGTGCAAAAAAGACCGCAGCGCCTACGTTTCCGCCGCCGAGCGTCTACTGCTGGCCATCGGTGAACCGGAACTGCTCGACACCTCGACCAACTCGAGGCTTTCGCGCATCTTCTCCAACAAGGTCATCCGCCGCTATCCGGCCTTTGAAGACTTCCACGGGATGGAAGAATGCATCGACCAGATCGTGTCGTATTTCCGTCACGCCGCTCAAGGCCTGGAAGAGAAGAAACAAATCCTGTACCTGCTCGGCCCTGTCGGTGGCGGTAAATCGTCCCTGGCCGAGAAGCTCAAGCAGCTGATGGAAAAAGTGCCCTTCTACGCGATCAAGGGCTCGCCGGTATTCGAGTCGCCCCTGGGTCTGTTCAACTCCACTGAAGATGGAGCGATCCTCGAGGAAGACTTTGGCATTCCACGGCGCTACCTCAACACCATCATGTCGCCATGGGCGACCAAGCGCCTGGCCGAATTCGGTGGCGACATCAGCCAGTTCCGCGTGGTGAAACTCTACCCGTCGATCCTCAACCAGATTGCCGTGGCCAAGACCGAGCCTGGTGACGAAAACAACCAGGACATTTCGGCACTGGTGGGCAAGGTCGATATCCGCAAACTGGAGGAGTTCCCGCAGAACGACGCCGACGCCTACAGCTACTCGGGCGCCCTGTGCCGGGCCAACCAGGGCCTGATGGAATTCGTCGAAATGTTCAAGGCACCGATCAAGGTGCTGCACCCGTTGCTGACTGCCACCCAGGAAGGCAACTACAACAGTACCGAAGGCCTTGGCGCGATTCCGTTCACCGGGATCCTGCTGGCGCACTCCAACGAATCGGAGTGGCACACCTTCCGCAACAACAAGAACAACGAAGCCTTCATCGACCGGATCTACATCGTCAAAGTGCCGTACTGCCTGCGGGTCAGCGACGAAGTGAAGATCTACGACAAGCTGCTGTTCAACAGTTCGCTGGCCAAGGCGCATTGCGCGCCGGACACCCTGAAGATGCTGGCCCAGTTCACCGTGCTCTCGCGCCTCAAAGAGCCGGAAAACTCCAACATCTATTCGAAGATGCGCGTGTACGACGGCGAGAACCTCAAGGACACCGATCCTAAAGCCAAGTCGATTCAGGAATACCGCGACAACGCCGGTGTCGACGAAGGCATGAACGGTCTGTCGACCCGCTTCGCGTTCAAGATCCTGTCGAAGGTGTTCAACTTCGATCCGCACGAAATTGCCGCCAACCCGGTACATCTGCTCTATGTGCTGGAACAACAGATCGAACAGGAACAATTCCAGGCCGAGACCCGCGAACGCTATCTGCGCTTCCTGAAGGAGTACCTGGCACCGCGCTACATCGAATTCATCGGCAAGGAGATCCAGACTGCCTACCTCGAATCCTACAGCGAGTACGGCCAGAACATCTTCGATCGCTACGTGTTGTACGCCGACTTCTGGATCCAGGACCAGGAATACCGCGACCCGGAAACCGGTGAAATCCTCAACCGCGTAGCCCTGAACGAAGAACTGGAGAAAATCGAAAAACCGGCCGGCATCAGCAATCCGAAGGATTTCCGCAACGAAATCGTCAACTTCGTCCTGCGTGCCCGGGCCAACAACAACGGCAAGAACCCGACCTGGCTCAGCTACGAAAAACTGCGGGTGGTCATCGAGAAGAAAATGTTCTCCAACACCGAGGACCTGCTACCGGTCATCAGCTTCAACGCCAAGGCCAGCAAGGAGGACCAGCAAAAACACAACGACTTCGTCACACGAATGGTCGAGCGGGGCTACACCGACAAACAGGTACGACTGCTGTCCGAGTGGTACCTGCGGGTCAGAAAATCGCAGTAAGGCAGCTGCAAGCGGCAAGCTACAAGCCTCAAGCACACCGTACGGGCGCTTGAGGCTGTTGGTGGCTCCTGTTTGCTTTGAAAGCTTCGAGCTTGTAGCTTGAAGCTTGTATCTTGTAGCTGCCCGGAGGGCTCCCTATGAGCTATGTGATCGACCGACGTCTCAATGGCAAGAACAAGAGCACGGTGAACCGCCAGCGGTTTCTGCGGCGCTACCGTGATCACATTAAAAAGGCTGTCGAAGAGGCGGTCAGCCGGCGCTCCATTACCGATATGGAACACGGCGAACAAATCAGCATTCCCGGCCGCGACATCGACGAGCCGGTGCTTCACCACGGTCGCGGTGGCAAGCAGACGGTCGTGCACCCGGGCAACAAGGAGTTCACCAGTGGCGAACATATCGCCCGTCCACCGGGAGGCGGTGGCGGCCGAGGCCCCGGCAAGGCTGGCAATTCCGGCGAAGGGATGGACGAATTCGTCTTCCAGATCACCCAGGAAGAGTTCCTCGAATTCATGTTCGAGGATCTCGAACTGCCCAACCTGGTCAAACGCAACCTGACCGGCACCGACACCTTCAAGACCGTGAGGGCAGGGATCAGCAACGAGGGCAACCCGTCGCGGATCAACATCATCCGCACCCTGCGCTCAGCCCACGCCCGGCGGATCGCCCTGTCCGGCAGCAGCCGGGCAAAACTGCGTGAGGCCAAGGAAGAACTTCTGCGACTCAAGCAGGAAGAGCCAGACAACTTCGGCGATATTCAGGAAATCGAAGCTGAAATCGAAAAACTCAGCGCGCGCATTCACCGCGTGCCGTTTCTCGACACGTTCGACCTCAAGTACAACCTGCTCATCAAACAACCCAACCCCAGCTCCAAGGCCGTGATGTTCTGCCTGATGGACGTGTCCGGCTCGATGACCCAGGCGACCAAGGACATCGCCAAGCGCTTCTTCATCCTGCTGTACCTGTTTCTCAAGCGTAACTACGACAAGATCGACGTCGTGTTCATCCGCCACCACACCAGTGCCCGCGAAGTGGATGAAGAAGAGTTTTTCTACTCCCGGGAAACCGGCGGCACCATAGTCTCCAGCGCCCTGAAACTGATGCAGGAGATCATGGCCGAGCGCTACCCGAGTAACGAGTGGAACATCTACGCCGCCCAGGCCTCCGATGGCGACAACTGGAACGACGACTCTCCCATCTGCCGCGACATCCTGATCAACCAGATCATGCCATTCGTGCAGTACTACACTTACGTTGAGATCACCCCGCGCGAACACCAGGCCCTTTGGTTCGAATACGAGCGCATCGCCGAAGCCTTTTCCGACACGTTTGCCCAGCAACAACTGGTCTCGGCCGGGGATATCTATCCGGTCTTCCGTGAACTCTTCCAGCGCAGGTTAGTGACATGACCGCCAAAGAGCAGAAGCGCCAACCCATTTCCACCGGCTCCGAATGGACGTTCGAGCTGATCCAGGCGTACGACCGCGAAATCAGTCGCATTGCGGCGGGTTACGCCCTCGATACGTACCCGAACCAGATCGAAGTGATCACCGCCGAGCAGATGATGGATGCCTACGCCTCCGTCGGCATGCCTCTGGGTTATCACCACTGGTCCTACGGCAAGCACTTCCTCAGCACTGAAAAATCCTACACCCGCGGCCAGATGGGCCTGGCGTACGAGATCGTGATCAACTCCGACCCGTGCATCGCCTACCTGATGGAAGAAAACACCATCTGCATGCAGGCGCTGGTGGTGGCCCATGCCTGCTACGGGCACAACAGCTTTTTCAAAGGCAATTACCTGTTCCGCACCTGGACCGACGCCAGCTCGATCATCGATTACCTGGTGTTTGCCAAGCAGTACATCATGCAATGCGAGGAACGCCACGGCATCGACGCGGTCGAGGATCTGCTCGACTCCTGCCATGCGCTGATGAACTATGGCGTCGACCGCTACAAACGCCCTTATCCGATTTCCGCGGAAGAAGAACGCCGCCGGCAAAAGGACCGGGAGGAGCACTTGCAGAAACAGATCAACGATCTGTGGCGCACCATTCCCAAGGGCGCGGACAAGTACAGCGACAAGGACAATGCGCGCTTCCCCGCCGAACCTCAGGAAAACATCCTGTATTTCATCGAAAAACATGCGCCGCTGCTGGAACCCTGGCAGCGGGAAATCGTGCGCATCGTGCGCAAGATCGCCCAGTATTTTTATCCACAGCGCCAGACCCAGGTGATGAACGAAGGTTGGGCCACCTTCTGGCACTACACCCTGATGAACGATCTGTACGACGAGGGCCTGGTCACCGACGGCTTCATGATGGAGTTCCTGACGTCCCACACCAGCGTGGTGTTCCAGCCTGGCTTCGACAGCCCCTACTACAGCGGCATCAACCCTTACGCCCTGGGGTTTGCCATGTACCGCGACATCCGTCGCATGTGCGAAGAGCCCACGGAAGAAGATCGCCGCTGGTTCCCTGACATCGCCGGTACCGACTGGCTGGCAGCCATCAAGTTCGCCATGAGCAGCTTCAAGGATGAGAGCTTCATCCTGCAGTACCTCTCACCCAAGGTGATCCGTGACCTGAAGCTGTTCAGCATTCTCGATGACGACCAGAAGGACGACCTGCTGGTGCCCGCCATTCACGACGAAGGTGGCTACCGCATCATCCGCGAAACCCTGGCCGCGCAGTACAACCTGGGCAATCGCGAGCCTAACGTGCAGATCTACAGCATCGACCGGCGTGGCGACCGCTCCCTGACCCTGCGCCACCAGCAACACGACCGCAAACCGCTGGGCGACTCGACCGAAGAAGTGCTCAAACACCTGCACCGCCTTTGGGGTTTCGACATTCACCTGGAAACCCTGCAAGGGGACACCGTGATGAAAACCCACCATGTGCCACCCCGCAACGAGCACAGCGAGGGTGATTACGGTCGACTGGACCTGGCTGTCATCCATCTTTGATCCGCTTTGCGCCTCCGAAAGCTCGATGCAAGGGTTATCCTGTCGAGCTAACGGAGGTTTTTTATGCGTATTTATAAAGTCGGTGGTGCGGTACGTGATCGCCTGCTGGGCAAACCGGTCACCGATATCGACTGGGTCGTGGTTGGCGCCACCACCGAAGAAATGCTCGCCAAGGGCTTTCGCCCGGTGGGCGCGGATTTCCCGGTGTTCCTTCATCCAAACAGCGGTGAGGAATACGCCCTCGCCCGCACCGAGCGCAAAAGCGGGCGCGGTTACGGCGGGTTCACTTTTCACGCCAGTCCTGAAGTCACCCTTGAAGAAGACCTGATCCGTCGCGACCTGACCATCAACGCCATGGCCGAAGACGATCAGCAGAACCTGACCGACCCCTACCACGGCCAGCGCGATCTCGAAGCGCGCCTGCTGCGCCATGTTTCTCCGGCGTTCGCCGAGGATCCGCTCAGGGTCCTGCGCGTTGCCCGCTTTGCCGCACGATATGCCGCGCTGGGTTTTACCGTCGCCCCGGAAACCCTGGAACTGATGCGTCAACTCAGCGAGTCAGGCGAGCTTGAGGCGCTGACTCCCGAGCGCAGCTGGAAGGAAATCTCCCGCGCCCTGATGGAAAATCAGCCACAGGTGTTTATCGAGGTGTTGCGCGCATGTGGCGCACTCAAGGTGCTGATGCCGGAGGTCGACGCACTGTTCGGCGTCCCGCAGCCCCCGGCCCATCACCCGGAAATCGATACGGGCGTACATACCTTGAGTGTGTTGCAGCAAGCAGCACTGCACAAACAACCACTGACCGTGCGCTGGGCCTGCCTGCTGCACGACCTGGGCAAGGGCCTGACGCCAGAGCAGGAATGGCCACAGCACATTGCCCACGAGTTCAAGGGCCTGAAGCTGATCAAAGCGGTCAACGAACGCTTCAAGGCGCCGAGAGACTGTCAGGAACTGGCAATGCTGGTAGGCGAGTACCACACCCATGGGCATCGCGCCCTGGAGTTGAAGCCATCGACATTGCTGGAATTGTTGCAAAGTTTCGACGTTTACCGCCGACCACAGCGGTTCGAGGAGTTCATCGCGGCATGCGAAATGGATGCGCGCGGACGCGAAGGACTGGAGCAGAGAAGTTATCCACAGGCGGATTATCTGCGCGGGGCGGCGACTGCGGCGCGAACCGTTGCGGTTCAGCCGTTGCTGGAGAAGGGTTTCAAGGGACCAGAGTTGGGTGAGGCGATCAAGCGTGAGCGACTCAAGGCGTTGAAGGCCTACAAGGAACAAGCCTAAGCAAGATCAAAAGATCGCAGCCTTCGGCAGCTCCTACACAGGAATATGCGTCTCCCTGTAATTGGAGCTGCCGAAGGCTGCTATCTTTTGCTTTAAAGGAAACTGGACGGGGTCAATTGCTCGCCACGCCACTCAAACGCCACTGGCGCCAGTGCCTGATCAATCTGCGATTCGGCCCACAATCTGGCGAAACTTTTACCGACACCAGGGTGCACGCGATCCGGCGCGATCAACGACAACGGCCACAGAACGAACGCATTTTTCAGGATTTCTGCCCGGGGCAAGATCAGGCCATCGAAGTTGCCCACCAGGTCGCCGAACAACAAGACGTCGATATCCAGCGGCAAACCTCGGCGATCCGGTGCGTAACGACCGTTATCCGCCTCAATGAACTTCAATCGACGATCAAGCTCCATCAGCGGCAGATCGGTATACGCCGACACCACGAAATTGAAGAACGGCCCGCTCTTGATGCCCACCGGCTGGCTTTCGAACACTGCCGAACAGCGGATATCGACAAGGAATGCCGCCAATGCATCGAGCCCCGCCCGCAAATGGGTTTCACGCTCGATATTGCTACCGAGCCCGAGGTACACCTGAGTCAGCGACATCCGCGCTCGATCTCCACGCCCACACCACCGGTGGCAGCCGGGACCGCGCCGGGCTTGGTCAGCTTCAGGCGCATCCAGGTGATCCTGAATTCACTCATCAGCACTTCAACCAGACGCTCGGCAAAGGTCTCGACCAGCTGGTATTGCGCCTGCTCGGCAAACGCCTGGATGCGCGAGGAAACACTGGCGTAGTCGAGCGCCAGGGTCAGGTCATCACCGGCTGCGGCCGGGCGATTGTCCCAGGCGAAGCTCAGGTCAAGACGCAAGCACTGTCGGATGCCTCGTTCCCAGTCGTAGGCACCAATCACCGTGTCGACTTCCAGGCCCTCGATAAACACTCTGTCCAAGCACTTCTCTCCGCTACACGACAAGGGCGCAATGCGCCGTTAGAATCAGGGCTTCCTCGCCCGGAATAGTTAGCATGTTTTGGTTATTGGCGATCCTCGCCTACCTGCTCGGCTCTCTGTCCTTTGCCATTTTGCTCAGCCGCCTGACCGGTAACCCCGATCCGCGAATGAGTGGCTCGGGCAATGCCGGCGCCACCAACATGTTGCGCCTGGCCGGCAAGAAACTCGCCATCCTGACCCTGCTCGGCGACCTTTGCAAAGGCCTGCTGCCGGTACTGATAGCGCGCCTTGCGGGTCTTTCGCAGCAGGAGCAAGCCTGGATCGGCGTCTATGCCGTCATCGGCCATCTGTTTCCGCTGTACTTCCGTTTTCGCGGCGGCAAGGGTGTCGCCACCGCTGCCGGCATGCTGCTGGGGCTGTACCCGCCCGCCGCCCTTCTGGCGGTTTGCGCCTGGCTCTTGACGTTCTACCTGACCCGCACCAGCTCCCTGGCCGCCCTGATTGCCACGCCGCTGACCCTGCCTTTGCTGGCCTGGCAAGAACCGGCGGCCCTGCTGCCCATGAGCACGCTCACCGGACTGATCGTCTGGCGCCATCGCAGCAATCTACGCGACCTGTTTGCCGGGCGCGAACGGCATTTCTAGCGGCCGGACATGAGCGCCGCTCATCACAACGCCGACAACTGCTCCATCGGCCAGCGTGCCTGCACGCTGATCGCCAGGCTTTCCTGCTGACCGGCCTGCAAGCGCTGGCAGCCGGCAAAGGCAATCATCGCGCCGTTATCGGTACAGAACTGCGGACGGGCATAAAACACATCGCCCTTCATATCGCCGAGCATTTTCTCCAGAGAAGCGCGCAACGCCTTGTTGGCACTGACGCCCCCGGCGATCACCAGGCGCTTCATGCCGGCGGCTTTAAGGGCACGCTTGCATTTGATGGTCAAAGTCTCCACCACGGCCTGCTGGAACGCCAGTGCGATGTCGCATTGGGCTTGCTCGCCGTCGTCCCCGGCACTGACGCAGTGTTGCCAGGTATTCAACGCAAAGGTTTTCAGGCCACTGAAGCTGAAATCCAGGCCCGGTCGGTCGCACATCGGACGCGGGAAGACGAAACGCCCCGCAACTCCTTGCTCTGCAAGGCGAGCGATCTCCGGTCCGCCCGGATAATTGAGCCCCATCATCTTGGCCGTCTTGTCGAAAGCTTCGCCGGCAGCATCATCCAGGGTCTCGCCCAAGAGCGTGTACTGACCAATTCCGTCGACCTGAACCAGTTGCGTATGACCACCGGAGACCAACAAAGCGACGAACGGGAATTCCGGCGGTTGCGACTCCAGCATCGGTGCCAGCAAGTGGCCTTCCATGTGGTGTACACCGAGGGCCGGAATACCCCAGGCAAAGGCCAGCGCCTGGGCGCAGGAAGCCCCCACCAGCAAGGCACCGACCAGGCCAGGACCCGCGGTATAGGCGATGGCGTCGATCTCGGTCGGCACGCAGTCGGCCTCGGCCAACACCTGACGAATCAAGGGCAGCATGCGTTTGACGTGATCGCGCGAGGCCAGCTCCGGCACCACGCCACCATAGGCGCGGTGCAGGTCGATCTGACTGAAAAGCGCATCGGCCAACAGCCCGCGCTCACTGTCATATAATGCGACGCCGGTTTCGTCGCAGGAGGTTTCTAATCCCAGTACTAGCATGGGTTTGCGCCTTGTTTAGGCTGAATTCGAAGGCGCGCATAATAGTCGTCGCGGGATGCCCCGACCAGCGGTTTTCGATCAGAGGCTTTGCATTCCGAGCGATGAGGGGTTAACATCCGCAACCCTTAAAAACCGACGTCTTCAAGTGCTCTTTTGCCGCGAGGATGTTGACCCCGGTAATGAATGAAGGTAGCTCTGGATGCCAGCCGTCAAAGTAAAAGAGAACGAACCCTTCGACGTAGCTCTGCGTCGTTTCAAGCGCTCCTGCGAAAAAGCCGGTGTACTGGCTGAAGTTCGTAGCCGCGAATTTTACGAGAAGCCAACTTCTGAGCGTAAGCGCAAAGCAGCTGCTGCTGTTAAGCGTCACGCCAAGAAAGTTCAGCGCGAACAGCGCCGCGCCGTTCGTCTGTACTAATACACAGACGACCGTAGCAAGCTTCTGCCAAGCCCGGCCCTCAGCCGGGCTTATGGCATTTGCGTAAAACGCTTGATGCTTCACTGTCAAAGCCGCAGACGCGACCGAGACAAATCTGCTTCACCGCGTCAGACCTGGCTCTTTTGCCAGCAGTGCACGTCTTTTCTGACGAGCCTTTCAAGGCTACTGACGAGCACACCCACTGATTCCTCTCACGACGATCAGCCCAAGGCACCTGCTTGCGTGCCGAATGATGAGCTATCCGAGGCCTGTGTTTGGCCGCAGCGGATTCAGCGCAACACATTCAAACAGCCGAATACTGATTGGCATTAACGTCAGTGGATTTTCGGCAGATACACTTCCCGACAGCGATTACGCAGACGACACTGGTCGAGCCGCACACTTTGCGCGCTTCAATCAATGCCCGCGTTCGGTCGCCGTACGTTTCGGGCTCCTTTCAGCGCAGATGACGAGAACGCCATGGCCGGGCTAATTCCCCAGAGCTTCATTGACGACCTTCTGAACCGCACCGACATCGTCGATGTGGTCAGCTCGCGCCTGCAATTGAAAAAGGCCGGCAAGAACCACACCGCCTGCTGCCCGTTCCATAAGGAAAAGACTCCGTCGTTCAGCGTCAGCCCCGACAAACAATTCTATTACTGCTTCGGCTGCGGCGCTGGCGGCAACGCCCTCGGCTTCATCATGGACCACGACAACCTGGATTTCGTCCAGGCGGTCGAAGAACTGGCCAAAGCCGCCGGCATGGAAATCCCCCGCGAAGAAAGCGGGCGGCCGCACAAGCCGCGGCAGCCGACCGATTCGCCGCTGTATCCGTTGCTCAGCGCCGCCGCCGACTTTTATCGCCAGGCCTTGAAGAGCCATCCATCACGCAAGGCTGCCGTGGACTACCTGAAAGGTCGCGGGCTGACCGGCGAAATCGCCCGGGACTTCGGCCTGGGCTTTGCACCGCCCGGCTGGGACAACCTGTTCAAGCATTTGAGCAGCGATACCCTGCAACAAAAAGCCATGATCGATGCCGGCCTGCTGATCGAAAACGCCGAAAGCGGCAAACGTTACGACCGCTTCCGCGACCGGGTGATGTTCCCGATCCGCGACAGCCGCGGGCGCGTCATTGCCTTTGGCGGCCGGGTATTGGGCGACGACAAGCCGAAGTACCTGAACTCCCCGGAAACCCCGGTATTCCATAAAGGGCAGGAGCTCTACGGCCTGTACGAAGCGCGCAAGACCAACCGCAACCTCGACGAGATCATCGTCGTCGAGGGCTACATGGACGTCATTGCCCTGGCCCAGCAAGGCCTGCGCAATGCCGTCGCGACCCTGGGTACCGCCACCAGCGAAGAGCACCTCAAGCGGCTGTTTCGCGTCGTGCCCAGCGTGCTGTTCTGCTTCGACGGCGATCAGGCCGGTCGCAATGCGGCATGGCGGGCACTGGAGGCAACACTTTCGAGTCTGCAGGACGGTCGTCGTGCACGTTTTCTGTTCCTGCCCGAGGGCGAAGATCCGGACACCCTGGTCCGCTCCGAAGGCACAGATGCCTTCCGCGCACGGATCAACCAGCATGCACAGCCCCTGGCCGATTACTTCTTTCAGCAATTGACGGAAGAAGCCGACCCGCGCTCGCTCGAGGGCAAGGCACACATGGCCACCCTCGCCGCACCACTGATCGACAAAGTCCCGGGCGCCAACCTGCGCACCCTGATGCGCCAGCGCCTGAGCGAAATCACCGGCTTGAGCGGCGAAGCGGTGAGCCAGCTGGCACAAAGCGCCCCGCAGGAAGCACCGCCGGCCTACGACCCGGGCATCGATTACGACGCAATGCCCGACTACAGCGACTATCATCAGCCGCAGGCACAGGACATGTATGTGCCGCAGCAGGAATGGACGCCAAAGAAGCCCGGTGCAGGAGGCAAGAAATGGGACAAGAAACCGTGGGACAAGAATGGCAAACGGGGCGGTGATCGCGATCAACCTCGCGCGCCACGGGTGCCCGCCGCCGTAGAACCGCCGACCCTCGCCGCCTTGCGCACGCTGCTGCATCACCCGCAACTGGCCGAGAAAGTCGAGGATGCCGGGCACTTCGCCGCCGAGGATCACACCAACACACAATTGCTGGTGGCGCTGCTCGAAGCCGTGCAGAAGAATCCCAAGCTAAACTCAATTCAGCTGATTGCCCGCTGGCACGGCACAGAGCAGGGCCGCTTGCTCAAGGCCCTGGCGGAAAAGGAATGGCTGATTGATGGAGACAACCTTGAACAACAGTTTTTCGACACCATTACTAGCTTGTCAGCCCGCCAACGCGAGCGAAACCTGGAACAACTTCTTCGAAAAGCACGTCAAAGTGAATTGAGCACCGAAGAGAAAAACCAACTGCGCGACCTTTTAAGTCGCAATGTTTCCGCATCAAACCCGACCTCAACTGGCGCGTGAGGTCATAGCTCAGGTATAATCCTCGGCTTGTTTTTTGCCCGCCAAGACCTTCAGTGGATAGGGTGTTATGTCCGGAAAAGCGCAACAGCAGTCTCGTATCAAAGAGTTGATCACACTTGGTCGTGAGCAGGGCTACCTGACTTACGCGGAGGTCAACGACCACCTGCCGGAGGATATTTCAGATCCGGAACAGGTGGAAGACATCATCCGCATGATCAATGACATGGGGATCAACGTATTCGAGGTTGCGCCAGATAAGGATTCCCTTATGCTGGCCGACGCCGATACCGACGAAGCCGCAGCCGAAGAGGCCGCTGCAGCGTTGGCTGCGGTCGAGACCGACATTGGTCGCACTACCGACCCGGTGCGCATGTACATGCGCGAAATGGGTACGGTGGAGCTCCTCACGCGTGAAGGCGAAATTGAAATCGCCAAGCGTATTGAAGAGGGCATCCGTGAGGTGATGAGCGCCATCGCGCACTTCCCTGGCACGGTTGATCATATTCTCTCCGAGTACACCCGCGTCACCACCGAAGGTGGCCGCCTGTCCGACGTCCTGAGCGGTTATATCGACCCGGACGACGGCATCGCGCCGCCTGCGGCAGAAGTGCCGCCACCGATTGACGCGAAAGCCGTCAAGGCGGATGACGACACCGACGACGAAGACGGTGAAGCCTCGGATGACGAGGAAGAAGCCGAAAGCGGTCCGGATCCGATCATCGCCGCCCAGCGTTTTGGCGCCGTGGCCGATCAGATGGAAATCACCCGCAAGGCGCTGAAAAAGCACGGTCGTCACAACAAGGCAGCGATTGCCGAGTTGCTGGCCCTGGCCGACCTGTTCATGCCGATCAAACTGGTACCGAAGCAATTCGAAGCCCTGGTCGAGCGTGTTCGCAGCGCCCTGGATCGCCTGCGTCAGCAAGAGCGTGCAATCATGCAGCTCTGCGTTCGTGATGCACGCATGCCGCGTGCAGACTTCCTGCGCCAGTTCCCGGGCAACGAAGTCGACGAAAGCTGGAGTGACGCCCTGGCCAAAGGCAAAAGCAAATACGCTGAAGCCATTGGCCGCCTGCAGCCGGACATCGTCCGTTGCCAGCAGAAGCTGACCGCGCTGGAAACCGAAACCGGTTTGACCATCGCCGAGATCAAGGACATCAACCGTCGCATGTCGATCGGTGAGGCCAAGGCCCGCCGCGCGAAGAAAGAGATGGTTGAAGCCAACTTGCGTCTGGTGATCTCGATCGCCAAGAAGTACACCAACCGTGGCCTGCAGTTCCTCGATCTGATCCAGGAAGGCAACATCGGCTTGATGAAAGCGGTAGACAAGTTCGAATACCGTCGCGGCTACAAGTTCTCGACTTATGCCACCTGGTGGATTCGTCAGGCGATCACTCGCTCGATCGCCGACCAGGCCCGCACCATCCGTATTCCGGTGCACATGATCGAGACGATCAACAAGCTCAACCGCATTTCCCGGCAGATGCTGCAGGAAATGGGTCGCGAACCGACCCCGGAAGAGCTGGGCGAACGCATGGAAATGCCTGAGGACAAGATCCGCAAGGTATTGAAGATCGCTAAAGAGCCGATCTCCATGGAAACCCCGATCGGTGATGACGAAGACTCCCATTTGGGTGACTTCATCGAAGACTCGACCATGCAGTCGCCAATCGATGTTGCAACCGTTGAGAGCCTTAAAGAAGCGACTCGCGAAGTACTGTCCGGCCTCACTGCCCGTGAAGCCAAGGTACTGCGCATGCGCTTCGGTATCGACATGAATACCGACCACACCCTCGAAGAGGTTGGCAAACAGTTTGACGTGACCCGTGAGCGGATTCGTCAGATCGAAGCCAAGGCGTTGCGCAAGCTGCGCCACCCGACCAGAAGCGAGCATCTGCGCTCCTTCCTCGACGAGTGATCACAGAACCCCCGGCCCAGGCCGGGGGTTTTGTTTTATGGCAGATTAATATCTCCACACCTCCCCCTCCGCCCTGTAGCCCGTCTACACTCGAAACATTCCCCAGAGCCATAACGAGACCGTTATGCCCAGACTGCCGACCGTGCTTTTTTTGCTGTCGCTGATGACCTGGACCGCAACGGCTGGCGCGCTGACTCTAACTGAGGATGAACGTAGCTGGCTGGCGGCTCACCCGGACTTGCGCCTGGGTGTCGATGCGTCGTGGCCGCCCTTCGAGTTTCGCGACGATGAGGGCCGCTACCAGGGCCTTGCCGCGGATTACATCGAGGTCATTCGCCAAAGACTGAAAACCCGGCTCACGCCCATCGAGCCGGTGAGCTGGACCGCCGTCCTGGAACAAGCCAAAAAAGGCAAAATCGACCTGCTGCCGGGCATCATGTCGACCCCGGAACGCCAGAAATACCTGTCGTTCACCCGCCCCTATCTGGATTTTCCGATCGTCATCCTGGCCCATGTCAGGGGCCCCCAGCCACACAACCTGCAAGACCTGTATGGCCTGAAAATCGCCGTGGTGGAAAACTACGCCCCCCACGAACTGCTGCGCACCCACAATCCCGACCTGAACCTGGTGGCGATGCCCAACGTCAGCTCGGCGTTACAGGCGCTGGCCACGGGTGCAGTGGATGCGGTGGTGGGCGATCTGGCGTCCAGCGTCTGGAGCCTGCGTCAGCTCAAGCTCGATGGGCTGTATGTCAGCGGTGAAACCCCCTATCGCTATCAACTGGCCATGGCCGTACCCCGCAACAACGCAATCCTCGTCGGTATTCTCGACAAAGTCCTGGCGGACATGAGCCCCGCCGAAATCAGCGCCATTCAGGAGCATTGGGTCGGTAACGTCATCGATCATCGAACATTCTGGAATGACCTGCTGGTGTATGGCCTGCCCGGATTGCTGCTGCTGACCCTGGTGCTGGCGGCGGTTATCCGCATCAACCGCCGCTTGAGTTCGGAAATCGCCCGCCGGGTCGATCTTGAACAGGAACTGCGCAGCAGCGAGTACCACTACCGCGGCCTGGTAGAGAGCCTGTCGGCCATCGCCTGGGAAGCCAGGGTCACCGACTACACCTACAGCTACGTATCGCCCCACGCCGAAGATCTTCTTGGCTATCCCCTCTCCCATTGGCTGATTCCGGGCTTCTGGCGCAACATCATTCACCCCGCCGACCTGACTCGTGCCCAGACTTTCTGCGATCACGAGGTGCTGGCCGGGCGCGATCACCGCCTCGATTACCGGGTGATCACTGCCGACGGGCGCTGTCTGTGGGTGCGCGACATCGTCAGCCTGATCGAACACGGGCAAGAGCCGGTGATGCGCGGGTTGATGATCGACATCACCGACGCCAAGCGAACCGAAGAAGCGCTGCGCCTGTCGGAACAGAAATTCGCTTCCGTGTTCCAGCAATGCCCTGACATTCTGGTGATCGCCCGCCTGAGCGACGGTTGCCTGCTGGAGGTCAACGAAGCATTCGAAGAACAGATCGGCCTCAAGGCCGAGGACGTCATTGGACTGACCGCCACCGACCTGAACATCTGGGGGATTCCCGGCGTTGGGCCGGGTCTGTTGCAACGCTTGCAGGCCGGCAGCATCCGCAATCTGGAAATGCCCTTTCGTCGCAGCAACGGCCAGGTGTTCACCGGGCTGATCTCCGCCGAACCGTTCGACCTCGACATGACACCGGCGCTGGTGGTCGTGGTGCGGGACATCACCCAGCTCAAGGAAACCCAGCAACAACTGCAAACGTCCGAAGAAAAGTTCGCCAAGGCTTTCCATGCATCCCCCGACGGCCTGCTGCTATCGCGGCAAAGTGACGGCTTGCTGTTGGAGGTCAACGAGGGTTTCAGTCGCATCACCGGATTCAACAGCGCCATGTCCGTGGATCGTTCGGTGCTGGATCTGGGAATCTGGGTCAATCTCAATGAACGCAAACAAATGCTCGACCTGCTGCATCGGGACGGGTTTGTCCGCGACTTCAGTTGTCATATCCGCCGCAGCGACGGGCAGATCCGCCTCTGTGAAGTGTCCAGCCGTCCGCTGCCGATCGGCGATGACGACTGCATGCTGACCATCGCCCGGGATATCACCGAGCGGCACCTGATGCAGGAAAAACTGCAACAGGCCGCCACCGTGTTCGAAAGCACCGCCGAAGGCGTGTTGATCACCGATACCCAGCAGCACATCAGTGCGGTCAACCGTGCCTTCACCGAAATCACCGGTTACAGCGAAAGCGAAGCGCTGGGCCATACGCCCCGTCTGCTTGCCTCAGGCCTGCATGACAGCGCGTTCTACGCGGCCATGTGGCATCAATTGACTGCCGAAGGTCATTGGCAGGGCGAGATTTCCAATCGGCGCAAAAATGGCGAGTTGTACCCAAGCTGGCTGACCATCAGTGCCGTGCGCAACCGCGACAAGTTCATCACCCACTTTGTCGCGGTATTCGCCGACATCTCCAGCCTCAAGCATGCCCAGGCCAAACTCGACTACCAGGCGCACCACGACCCGCTGACCGGCCTGCCGAACCGCACGCTGTTCGAAAGCCGCCTGCTGACAGCACTCAACAACCAGCAGGAGAACGGCGGCCAGGGCGCCGTGCTGTTCCTTGACCTTGACCGCTTCAAGCACATCAACGACAGCCTCGGCCACCCGGTGGGCGACCTGCTGCTCAAGGGCATTGCCGCACGTCTCAAGGAGCAGTTGCGTGACATCGACACCGTGGCACGCCTGGGCGGTGACGAGTTCATTATCCTGCTGCCAGGCCTGCAACAACCCAGTGATGCCGACAACATTGCCACCAAACTGCTCAATTGTTTCGCCGCGCCGTTCCAGGCCGGCGAACACGAGTTTTTCATCAGCGCCAGCATCGGCACCAGCCTCTATCCCAAGGATGGCTGCGATGTTGCCACGCTGATCAAGAACGCCGACGCGGCGATGTACCGCTCCAAAGCCAAGGGCCGCAACCGCGTCGAAAGCTACACCCGCGACCTCACCGCCCAGGCCAGTGAACGCGTGGCGCTGGAACACGAACTGCGCCGCGCCATCGAACGCAACGAGTTGCACCTGTGCTATCAACCGAAAATCAGCCTCGTCGACTACAGCCTGGTCGGCGCCGAAGCCCTGATCCGCTGGCGCCACCCGACCTTTGGTGACGTGCCGCGGGAACACTTCATCCCGCTGGCTGAAGAAAACGGCATGATCCTGCAAATCGGCGACTGGGTCCTGGAAACCGCCTGCCGCCAGATGGCCGAATGGCACCGCCTGTACGAAAGCCCCGGCCCACTGTCGGTCAACCTTGCCGGCGCCCAATTGCGCCAGCCCAACCTGCTGGGGCGTATCGAGCAGTTACTGAAGGACAACGGCCTCAACCCCGGATTCCTGCAACTGGAAATCACCGAAAACTTCATCATGAGCCAGGCCGAAGAAGCGCTGGCGGTATTGCATCAACTCAAACATCTGGGCGTGCAACTGGCCATCGATGACTTCGGCACCGGCTACTCGTCCCTGAGTTACCTCAAGCGTCTGCCGCTGGACATCCTCAAGATCGACCAGTCCTTCGTCCGCGGCCTGCCGGACGACCCCCACGATGCGGCGATCGTACGCGCCATCATCGCCCTCGGACGCAGCATGCAATTCACCGTGATTGCCGAAGGCGTCGAGACCCAGGCGCAACAGCAATTCCTCGCCGCCGAGGGCTGCGAACAGATCCAGGGCTACATCGTCAGCCTGCCCTTGCCCCCCGAAGAATTCGCCGCGACGTTTCTTCGTACAACCGTAATGGCTTTTTCGGATAGCACAGCCGCGAAACCGTCGCTATAATCCGCGACCTACTGAGGGCCTATAGCTCAGTTGGTTAGAGCAGAGGACTCATAATCCTTTGGTCCACGGTTCAAGTCCGTGTGGGCCCACCAAACAAGAAAGCCGCGCAATGCGCGGCTTTTGCGTGTCTGGCTGATCGGTTTTTGCAGAGACGTTTTTATCGCCTCAATTGGCAAAGTTCTCGATCTTCACCTGTCCGTCGGGAAAGGTTGCGATGATTTCCAGCTCGCCGCCCATGGCGCGGATGTAATTGCGCAACGTGCTGATATACATGTCGGTTCGTCGCTCCATCCTGGAAATTGCCGCCTGATTGACATGTAGCGCCTTGGCCAAGGTCTCCTGGCTCAGCTCCTGGGCCTTACGCAACTCGTGCAGAGGCATTTCTTTAAGATGCTGTTGGAACTGCCGCTCTGCGTCAGCGCGAGATTCCGGCGTCATTCGAGCTTGGAGCTCAGCAAATTTCTTAGCCATCGTTGCGGCCCTCATTACGCAGTGTTTCCAAATGTTCGTCATACAAGTTATCCGCCAGCGGGACATGCTCGTCGTACCAGCGGTCTTGACCGGTTTTGTCCCCGCCGATCAAAAGTAGAGCGCATCGACGAGGATCAAACGCATACAACACACGATAAGGCCTCCCCGCATGCTGGACCCGCAGCTCTCGCAGGTTGCCATGTAGCGAGCCTTTGATGTCGCTGCTATGGGGAAACGCAGGCCTGGCCCAAAGAGCTCCAGCAGATCGACGCAGGCCGAGGCCTGCTCCTTTGCATCCAGCCCTTCCCACCAGTCTCCAAATTGGTCGGTGTACTCAACATCCCAGCCCATACAATATGCCACCCAAGGAATATGATCTCAAGGGAATAATTCTATGGGTTTGAGCGGCCGTCCGACCATCCCCTGTTTCTTGTTGAATTGTTAATGACAGTTTCCAGCCACGCCTGAACATTGAGCCCTGGACACACTTGCTTGATCGAAATATCGGATGACGCCTTAGGACCTTGTAGGCAAACTCCGAATCTTGCTGTTGGGCACTTTGCCGCCTTGTTGCGCTTTTCTTCGACGGGATAGTCTCCGGACGTCGCTGAGCATTCAGCGATCGGGCTTGGAAACCCGTCGAGCGAATCGCAACAACGTGCCCAACATGACCGCAGACGTTTTACGACTGCAATCCTGTGTCATGGCGGCTGTGCGTGGGACGTCTTTGGACGTGCCGGTTTCCTAGGCTCCCGGTTTTCCAACCTGCGCACAGCTGCCACCCATTCGCTTGGAAACGAACGTGGCAGCTCCTCAAGCTTAGGAGATTGAACAGGTCCAAAACCAATGCGCCCTCACCATCAGAACTAAAAACCGTCGGCTTCACACCCTTCCTGTATCTCTCGGATCAACCCTTGTTCCACGTCTGCCGCGACGTCCCCGTCGCCGACGCCCTGGCCCAAGCCTCCGACCTGCTGTTCCTCGCCAAGTCCCTGACCATCGACGCCGCCTACGTCCAAGACTCCGACCGCCATGCCTGGGCCGCTCATTACCTGACGACGATGAGCAAAGCGCTGATTGATGATGTGGTGAAGGTGCTGACGCGGCGGTCTGTTCAAACCAGAAAGGAAGCAGCCCCATCGAAAAACACATGATCACGGCAGAGTTGAAAATTCCCAAAAAGGGACCTATAGTTCCCTTTTTGGGACTTATAGAGCCGACCATGCCTGCCATCCCGCTCAGCGATGCTCTGTTTACCGCCACCCAGCAAAAAGTGCTGGGCATGCTTTATGGCAAACCGGATCAGAGCTTCTATGCCAATGAAATATCCCGCTGGGCGCAGGTCGGCAAGGGCAGCCTGATGCGTGAGCTGGAGCGCATGCATGGCGCAGGCATTCTCACCATGAGTCGGCGGGGTAATCAGACGCACTACCAGGCCAACCCTGATTGCCCCATCTATGCAGAGCTGCTGGGGATAGTTCGCAAGACTTTTGGCATTGCAGAGCAACTGCGTGCAGCCTTGTCTCCACTGTCTGATCAGTTGGTATGGGCGTTTATCTACGGCTCCATTGCCAAGGGGAACGAGCATGCAGGCAGCGACATTGACCTGATGCTGATTGGAGAAAACCTCAGCTACAGCGACTTGATGGAACGGGTACTGCCCGTAGAGGAACAGCTTGGTCGCACCATTAACCCAACGCTCTACACCCTGGCCGACTGGCAAGCCAAGAAGGCAGCCGGCAACAGCTTTGTCGTGCGGGTTGAGCAACAGGACAAAATTGATTTGATTGGCCGCAACCCAGCAGAGGTAGCCGATGGGCAATAACGAAAATCTGGAGAACCTGGTGCGTAGCGGTGGCCTCAAAGCCGAACCGCCAGATCGCAAGGAATGTGAAGGACTGCTGAGATCGGCCACGGACCGTTTGCAGGATGCTCACAGTTCGGCCCTGTCCTTCGCCAGTCGCTTCGACCTCGCCTACAACGCTGCCCATGCCCTGGCATTGACCGCCATGCGTCTGCAGGGTTTTCGCTCCGACCGCCGCTATCTGGTATTTCAGTGCCTTGTACATACTCTCGGCCTGAACAAAATCCAGGTACGCCTGTTCGCGCTTTGTCACGAACGCCGCAATCTGGCTGAGTACGAAGGTTATATGGATGTGGACGAAACCCTTCTGGCTGAACTGTTGGCGGCAACTGATGCACTGTTGCCACTGGTGCAAGACGCTATGCTCGCGAGCAAATAACGCTACGACCCTTCGTTATTTCGAGTGCTGAACGGCGTCACTGCAGCTGTCAGTCCAAACACGTAACGGAGGGATGGCTTTCACTGCCCGCAGTCGCTCCAGCATCGGCCCGGTGAACACCACCTCAAACGTATCCGCCGCCCGCCCCCATTGCTCCACAAGAGCCATCCCGTCCACCAGCGCCGCAGCCAGTTCGGCAATCGTCTCGGCCTGATCCTCGATGATTTTTTGCGTCCGGACCCACACCTGATCCGTCATCTTCTTAAGCTGCGCCGTTATGCGCTCGCTCGACGCTGGATCGGTATCGGGGTAGACGATGTTGCGCAGCAGATGCTGAAGCTCCCTGATTTTTGCGTAGTCCTGCTCCGCCCCCTGCTCGCCTTTGAGGATGGCAGTGGCTTTGGGCTTGTCTACGCGTTTTGCGGCTGAAGGCTTTGAAGGGAGTGTCTGCGCCATGGCGCCAGCCAGGAGCACCATCATCCGGGCTTCCAGATGCTCCTTCATGGCTTCTATCGACGAAATGGAGCGCACCAAGGTAATGGAGGCCCCGCCCTGGTGTCGCAAATCCCTGGTCACGGTCAGGGTCACGCCGCCCGTTTCAAAGCCCAGGGCGCGGGCCACCACGTAGTGCCCCATTTCGTGATGGGCGATCTGCAATGCGCGGTCGCGTACAGCGGCAGGCAGGTTCGTCGTCATGTCCATTGCCTCGGATCCTTCGTTCTCGCATTCGACTACGAGTGACGGTCGCTGTCCATCCTGTCGCCCCGCAAAACAATGTAGGAGCGAGCCTGCTCGCGATGGACTTGTAGGCGCCGCGTCCATTCAGACAGCCAGCGTTATCGTTAACGTCCATCGCGAGCAAGCTCGCTCCTACGTCACCTTATTTGGGCAAAGCGTAGGCAATTACATAATCCCCACGATCCGTTGACTGACGCGCACCGCCCACTGTCAGCAGGATGTACTGCCTGCCGGTTTTCGGTGAAACGTAGGTCATCGGCCCGGACTGGCTGCCCACCGGCAAGCGCGACTTCCAGATTTCGTTACCGTTGCCGGTGTCGAAGGCGCGCAGGTAGAAGTCCTGGGTGCCGGCGAAGAACAGCAGGCCCGACTGCGTGGCGAGCGATGCGCCGAGGGTCGGCATGCCGATCGGGATCGGCAGGTGCATGCGGATGCCCAGCGGGCCGGTGTCCTGTACGGTACCGACCGGGACTTGCCACATCAGTTTGTGGGTCTTGAGGTCGATGGCCGACAGGGTGCCGAACGGTGGTTTCTGGCACGGAATGCCAACCGCCGAGAGGAAGCGCTCGCGCATGGCGCCGAACGGTGTGCCTTCCTGTGGCACCACGCCCATTTCGATGCCGCTGGCCCCGGCTTTGATCTTGTCGCGCGGAATCATGTAGTTGGCCAGGCCCAGGCGCATGTCATTGACGAACATGTAGCTGGTGTTCGGATCAACCGAGACGCTGCCCCAGTTCATGCCGCCCAGCGAGCCCGGGAATTGCAGGGCGCGGTCCATGCCTGGCGGGGTGTAGACGCCTTCGTGACGCATGCCTTTGAACTGGATGCGGCACATCAACTGGTCAAACGGGGTGGCGCCCCACATGTCGGACTCGGTCAGGGTCTTGTTGCCGATTGACGGCATGTCGACCGAGAACGGTTGGGTTGGCGAATAGCGTTCGCCGGGAACCTTGCCTTGCGGCACCAGGCGTTCTTCGACGCGGGCAATCGGCACGCCGGTTTCGCGGTTGAGCAGGAAGATCTCGCCCTGTTTGGTGACTTGCGCCAAGGCTGGCTGGGTACCGCCCTTGTCGTCCGGCACGTCGTACAGCAGCGGTTGCGCCGGCAGGTCGAAGTCCCACAGGTCGTGGTGAGTGGTCTGGAAGTGCCAGCGCACCTGGCCGGTTTTCACGTCGATGGCGACGATGGACGAGCTCCACTTGTCGTCGAACTCGGTGCGTTGACCGCCGAAGAAGTCTGGCGTTGCGTTGCCGGTCGGCAGGTACACCAGACCGAGTTTGGCGTCGTAGGACATGGCCGACCACACGTTCGGCGTGCCACGGGTGTAAGTCTCACCGGCCGGCGGACGTTTGCTGGTGTTCGGATTACCCGGATCCCACGCCCACACCAGTTCACCGCTGCGCACGTCGTAGGCACGCACCACGCCCGGTGGTTCGCCGGTGGAGTAGTTGTCGGCCACGCGGCCACCGACGATCACCACGTCCCCTGCGACCAGCGGGGTCGAGGTTTGCTGGTAGTAACCGGGTTTCACTTCGCCCATGTCGGTGGTCAGGTCGACGGTGCCATTGTTGCCAAACTCTTCGCAGGGCTTGCCGGTATCGGCATTGATGGCGATCAGGCGGGCATCGCCGGTCGGCAGAAACAGGCGTTTCGTACACGCGGTTGGCTGATTGTCCGAAGACACCGGGGTTTCGGAGTAGCCCAGGCCACGGCAGCGCTGCCAGTTGGGCGCGGTGCCTTGCGGGTCGAACTTCCAGCGCTGGGCGCCGGTGTCGGCATCCAGGGCGAAGACTTTTCCGTAGGCGGTGCAGGTGTAGACCGTGTCACCGATTTGCAGCGGGGTGTTCTGGTCTTCGGCGCCGGCACCGGTGCTTTGCGGGATATCGCCGGTGCGGAAGATCCAGGCGACCTGCAACTTGTCGATGTTGCCTTTGTTGATCTGGTCCAGCGCGGCAAAGCGGTTGCCGGCGGTGGTGTTGCCCCAGTGGGCCCAGTCTTTCTGCTCGGTACCCGGCGCGACCGGCGAAACCGCAGGTTCAACGGAGGCCTTGACCACGTGGGTCGGCACGAACATGTAGGCCATCGTCGCTACAACGCCCACACCCAGAATGCCGGCCAGACCGTAGGCGCCACGCCCGCCGGTCGCGCCCGAAGCGCGGACCAGGGTCGGATAGATCAGCGCCACCACCAGACCGATCACGGCGAAGGTCAGCACCCGCGAGACCAGCGGCCAGTATTCGAGGCCCGCATCCCACAAGGACCAGATCACGGTGAGGACCAGCGCCACACCATACAGCCAGGCGCCCAGCGGCTTGCGACGGGCAATCAACAGGCCGGACACCAGCATCGCCAGGCCCATCAGCAGGAAATACCAGCTGCCACCCAGCGCAATCAGATAGCCACCGCCACCCGCCAGGCCGAGCCCGATCAGTGCAATCAGCATACCCAGCCCCGCCAGCAACCATTTGCTGCCGGCGGCAGCCCCAGAATTGTTCATGTCGGACATTTTCCCCATTTGTGACAAGGGCGGAATAATGTACTAACTGGTTACTTATGGCAATTTGTCGCAGGCAGAAATGTCACGAACGGTACTGAGGCCAGATCAGGGATCCGTCGCGAGCGTCGTGCAGAATCTGCCTGTAACATGCTTGCGCACTGATCCATACCGCTGGAGATAACCCTTTGCCTGACACTCGCCCACCCGTTCTCGACGAAATCGACCGCCAGTTGATTGCAGCCCTGCAGATCAACGCCCGTGAGAGCGTGGCCATGCTCGCCCGGCAACTGGGCATCGCCCGCACCACCGTCACCTCGCGCCTGGCGCGGCTGGAAAAGGCCAAGGTGATCACCGGTTACGGCGTGCGTCTCGGGCAGCGGGTGGTGGACGGCGGGTTGCAGGCGTATGTCGGGATCACGGTGCAACCGCGTTCCGGCAAGGAGGTGTTGCGTCGGCTCAGTGCCATGGCGCAAGTGCAGCAGTTGTGTGCGGTGAGTGGCGAATTTGATTATGTGGCGTGGTTGCGCACCGATTCGCCGGAACAGCTGGATCAGTTGCTGGATCAGATTGGCAGTGTGGATGGGGTGGAAAAGACCACGACGTCGATCATCTTGAGCAGCAAGATTGATCGGGGGCAGCCGGTTTGAGTTTGTGCCGATGGTTTGGTGGTGTCTGGTCGGGCCTCTTCGCGGGCAAGCCCGCTCCCACAATGGACAGTGTGTACATCGATATCGTCATATCGACCAACAAAATGGCAAAACGACGACACTTTGCGTCTTATTAACGTGTTCTGTGCTCTCTAGAATGGCTGGCATCTTTTCCTATACTCAGATGCGCATTCCGCGTCGGGTCGCCAGCAAGGTCAGCCATGAACAAGAACAATCGCCATCCTGCAGACGGTAAAAAACCAATCACCATTTTCGGCCCGGACTTTCCCTTCGCCTTCGACGACTGGATCGAACACCCGGCCGGGCTGGGCAGCATTCCCGAGCACAATCACGGTGCCGAAGTGGCGATTGTCGGCGGTGGGATTGCCGGTCTGGTGGCCGCGTATGAGCTGATGAAGCTGGGGCTGAAACCGGTCGTCTACGAAGCCTCGAAAATGGGTGGCCGTCTGCGCTCCCAGGCCTTCAACGGCGCCGAAGGCATCGTGGCCGAACTGGGTGGCATGCGCTTTCCGGTGTCGTCCACCGCGTTCTATCACTACGTCGACAAGCTCGGCCTGGAAACCAAACCGTTCCCCAACCCGCTGACGCCTGCGTCGGGCAGCACGGTGATCGATCTCGAAGGCCAGACCCATTACGCACAGAAGTTGTCGGACCTTCCTGCGCTGTTCCAGGAAGTGGCTGACGCGTGGGCCGACGCCCTGGAGGCCGGCTCGCAGTTCTCGGATATCCAGCAAGCCATTCGCGACCGCGACGTGCCTCGCCTCAAGGAGCTGTGGAACACCCTGGTGCCGCTGTGGGACGACCGCACCTTCTATGACTTCGTCGCCACGTCCAAAGCCTTTGCCAAGCTGTCGTTCCATCACCGCGAAGTGTTCGGCCAGGTCGGTTTCGGCACCGGCGGCTGGGACTCTGACTTCCCGAATTCGATGCTGGAAATCTTCCGCGTGGTGATGACCAATTGCGACGATCACCAGCACCTGGTGGTCGGTGGCGTGGAACAGGTGCCACAAGGCATCTGGCGCCATGTGCCGGAGCGTTGCGCGCACTGGCCGGCCGGCACCAGCCTCAGTTCCCTGCACAGCGGCGCGCCGCGCACCGGCGTGAAGAAGATTGCCCACGCACCGGGCGGCCGTTTCGCCGTCACCGACAACTGGGGCGACACCCGCGAATACGCCGCTGTGTTGACCACGTGCCAGAGCTGGCTGCTGACCACCCAGATCGAATGCGACGAAACCCTGTTCTCGCAAAAGATGTGGATGGCCCTGGACCGCACCCGCTACATGCAATCGTCGAAGACCTTCGTGATGGTCGACCGCCCGTTCTGGAAGGACAAGGATCCGGAAACCGGCCGCGACCTGATGAGCATGACCTTGACCGACCGCCTGACCCGTGGCACCTATCTGTTCGACAACGGCGACGACAAGCCAGGGGTGATTTGCCTGTCGTACTCGTGGATGAGCGACGCGCTGAAAATGCTCCCGCACCCGGTGGAAAAACGCGTGAAACTGGCGCTGGATGCACTGAAGAAGATCTACCCGAAAGTCGACATCGCCGCACGGATCATTGGCGACCCGATCACAGTGTCCTGGGAAGCCGACCCGCATTTCCTCGGCGCGTTCAAAGGCGCACTGCCCGGTCACTACCGCTACAACCAGCGCATGTACGCGCACTTCATGCAGGACGACATGCCGGCAGAACAGCGCGGGATCTTCATCGCTGGCGACGACGTTTCGTGGACGCCAGCCTGGGTTGAGGGTGCGGTTCAGACCTCGCTCAACGCGGTGTGGGGCATCATGAAACACTTCGGCGGTGCAACTCATGCCGAGAATCCGGGTCCAGGAGATGTATTCAACGAGATCGGACCGATCGCCCTGCCCGAGTAAGAGGAATCCGAAATGCGCGTAGCCCTTTACCAATGTCCACCGTTGCCGCTGGATGTCGCCGGCAACCTGCAACGCCTGCAACAACTGGCGCTGGAGGCAAAAGGCGCGGACCTGCTGGTACTGCCGGAGATGTTCCTGACCGGCTACAACATCGGCGTCGATGCCGTCAGCGTGTTGGCGGAGGTGTACAACGGCGAGTCGGCGCAGCAGATCGCGCGCATTGCCAAGGCAACCGGGATTGCCATCTTGTATGGCTATCCCGAGCGCACCGAGGACGGGCAGATCTACAACGCCGTGCAGTTGATCGACGCCCATGGCGAGCGCCTGTGCAACTACCGCAAGACGCACTTGTTCGGCGACCTCGATCACTCGATGTTCAGTGCAGGTTCCGACGAGTTTCCTATCGTTGAGCTCAACGGCTGGAAACTCGGTTTCCTGATCTGCTACGACCTGGAGTTTCCGGAAAATGCCCGACGCCTGGCTCTGGGCGGCGCCGAGCTGATTCTGGTGCCGACTGCGAACATGATTCCGTTCGATTTCGTCGCCGATGTCACCGTGCGTTCCCGCGCCTTCGAAAACCAATGCTATGTGGCTTACGCCAACTACTGTGGCCATGAAGGCGACATCCACTATTGCGGCCAGAGCAGCATTGCTGCGCCGGATGGCAGCCGTATCGCTCAGGCGGGACTGGATGAATCGCTGATTGTCGGTGAGCTGGATCGACAGTTGATGGTCGATTCCCGTGCCGCCAATCGCTACCTGATCGATCGTCGTCCCGAGCTTTACGGCGAGCTGAACAAGTCCTAATCCGCTAGCATTGGCACTTCACTGTTCTGGAAGTGCCCATGCCCGCGCTGAATCACCCTCGCCCCCACACTGAAACCCTGGCCAACGGCTTGCGGGTGACACTGCGTCATGCCCCGAATTTGAAGCGTTGCGCAGCAGCATTGCGGGTCGCCGCGGGCAGCCATGATGTGCCGCTGGCGTGGCCCGGACTGGCGCATTTTCTTGAGCATCTGCTGTTTCTGGGGACTGAGCGTTTTCCTGCCGGGCAAGGGTTGATGGCCTACGTCCAGAGTCATGGCGGCCAGATAAACGCGCGAACCAGCGAACGCACCACGGACTACTTTTTCGAACTGCCACCCCAGGCATTTGCCGGTGGGCTGGAGCGTCTGTCAGACATGCTCGCCCATCCGCGTATGAATCCGGACGATCAGCAGCGAGAACGGGAAGTGCTGCAGGCGGAGTTTGTCGCCTGGTCGCAGGATGCGGCAGCGCAGCAGCAATTTGCGCTGTTCGACGGGTTGTCAGAAGTACATCCGCTTCGCGGTTTTCATGCCGGCAATCGCGCCACCCTGCCTGTAGAGCAGCCCGAGTTTCAGCAGGCGTTGCAGGATTTTTATCAGCGGTTTTACCAGACCGGGCAGATGACATTGAGCCTGGCCGGACCGCAAGGCCTCGAAGAGCTAAGGACCTTGGCTGAAGCGTTTGGTAACGTCATCGCCAAGGGAGAAAGCATTGAGCAACACGCTCCCGTGCCCCTGATGTCGACCTCAGAAAGAAGTTATCAACAGGCTGAAGCACGGCGACTGGATTGGCTGTGCGCCCTCGAATCGCTGCCCGACTCTTGCGCCGAAGCGCTGGCATTCTTGTGCCACTGGCTGAATTCGGCAAAACCCGGGGGCTTGTCGGCGGACCTGCGCGAGCGCGGGCTGGCCGATCACCTGAAAGCCCAGTTGCTCTACCAATTCGCAGGACAAGCCTTGCTGCATATCGAGTTCACCTTGCCGGCCAATGGGTTGTCGACCGGGATTCTCGAACGCCTTATGGACTGGCTGAGCTTTTTTGCCCAGCAGGACTGGACCCGGTTGCGCGAAGAATACGCAACCCTGCACCAGCGCCAGCAACAGATCAGCAGTGCCTTGCAATTGGCCCGACTGGACAGCGAACAATGCGAAGTCGGGTTATCTGGCCAAGGCGTGACAGCGCTCAAGCAAATCCTCAATCAAATCGGCGCTGTGGATAACTTCAGTGGCCCATGGCAGTTGCCCGCACCCAACCCGTTCCTGCGCACCGAAGCACCAGCGTCCAACGCCGGATTGATTCGTGGCCAGACCAGCGCCCACCGCGGCCTGCGTACCTTTGCCCAGGATCGCTCGCGAAGCCGTCGTGAACGTTCGCCGATGCAATTCAGCCAGGCATTGCCGGACAACAGCGCGGAAGGTGCGATTTATCTGCGCTGGCGTCTGGACTCGAGTCCCGCCAGCGCCCTTCAATCCCGACTGGAAAATAACCTGCAACCGCTGCGCGAAGACGCGCGTCAGGCCGGTGTGGATTTTTCCTTCAGTGCATCGGGCAACGAATGGCTGCTGAAAATGACCGGACTGCAGGAGCCGATGCCCACCGTTCTGGAGCATGCGCTGAAAGAGCTGACACAGCCTGACGCCGCAGGCTCACAAGCCACGCACGCGAGCGTTGCGCTGATCCCCATTCGACAACTGCTCAAGGCATTGCCCGATCACTGCCTTGCGCACACCGCGAACACGGACGACGCGCAGCAACTCTGGTCGAGTGCACGCTGGGATGGTCTGGCGATTGGCCTGTCCGCCCAGACTCAAGCGGCCATGGGCCTGGCCTTGAGCCGTATTCCCGGCACGCCGGACAATCAATTGACCCCACCGCCATCCATCCCGTCACAACGCCTGTGGAGCGCCATCGATAGCGATTCCAGCGAGCACGCACTGTTGCTGTTTTGCCCTGCCGTGACCGGGGAATTGGCCGACGAAGCCGCGTGGCGTCTACTTGCGCACTTCTGTCAGACGCCGTTCTACCAGCGCCTGCGCGTGGAGTTGCAACTGGGCTATGCGGTGTTCAGCGCCCTACGCCAGATTCACGGGACAACCGGATTACTGTTCGGTGTGCAATCACCGAACGTAGCGCCGGCAGATCTGCTGCAGCACATCGAGCAGTTCCTCAGCGATGTGCCAATGCTGATCAATGCCCTCGACGACAACGCGTTCATCGCCGGGCGCCAGACCTTGGCCGAGCAATTTTCCCAGGCTGCATTGCCCACTGCCCAGGCCGCGGAATTGCTTTGGCAGGGCAAGCTGGGCGGCCACTCGTCGGATTTTCTGACGCAATTGCCCGAGGCAATCCTGCTGATCGGGCGTTCCGAACTGCTGGTTGCAGCACAACGATTGAATAAGGCCGAGGGCGGTTGGCATTGCCTGGCGAACAGCCCTGCACCGGGCACTCCATGGCAAGCGGCAAAATGATCATTACCGGGGCGGTAAGGAGCTTTCTCAAAGTTTCACGGGCAATTTCTTTGAGATTTTGAGTAACATAGCAACCTAACTATCTGGAACATCTCTGACTCGAGGTGGACTATACCTATAGCTAGCGCTGTCTCCCCCCCCACTAGAAGGAGTTCAATTCATGGCCTGGACCAAACCTGCCTACACCGACCTGCGTATCGGCTTTGAAGTCACCATGTACTTCGCAAGCCGCTAATCTCTGCTTTGGCAGATGTGCAGCACAACGCCTCGGTTATCCGAGGCGTTTTATTTTCAGCGTTGAAATGATGGAGCGTCCATGTTTGTCCAGATTCTAGGTTCCGCCGCCGGCGGCGGCTTCCCCCAGTGGAACTGCAACTGCGTGAACTGCGCAGGCTTTCGCGACGGCAGCCTGCGGGCCAAGGCGCGGACGCAGTCGTCCATCGCAATTTCCGATGACGGCGTGAACTGGGTGCTGTGCAACACCTCTCCGGACATCCGCGCCCAACTCCAGGGCTTCGCCCCGATGCAGCCGGGCCGCGCCCTGCGTGATACCGGGATCGGCGCGATCATCCTGATGGACAGCCAGATCGACCACACCACCGGCCTGCTCATGTTGCGCGAGGGTTGCCCGCATCAGGTCTGGTGCACCGACATGGTCCACGAAGACCTGAGCACCGGTTTTCCGCTGTTCACCATGCTCAACCACTGGAACGGCGGGCTGAACTGGAACCGCATCGAGCTCGATCAAAGCTTCACTGTTCCCGCCTGCCCGAACCTGCGCTTCACCCCGTTGCCGCTGCGCAGTGCCGCGCCGCCCTACTCGCCGCACCGCTTCGACCCGCATCCGGGCGACAACATCGGCCTGATCGTCGAGGACCGGGGCACGGGCGGCAAACTGTTCTACGCACCGGGCCTGGGCAAGGTGGATGCAGCGCTGCTGGAGATCATGGCCGGCAGCGATTGCCTGCTGGTCGACGGTACGCTGTGGGATGACGATGAAATGCAGCGTCGTGGCGTAGGCACCCGCACCGGTCGGGAGATGGGCCACCTGGCGCAAAACGGCCCCGGCGGCATGCTCGAAGTGCTGGAGCAACTGCCCACGCAGCGCAAGGTGCTTATCCACATCAACAACACCAACCCGATTCTCGATGAAGATTCGCCCGAGCGCGCGGAGCTGGATCGGCGCCAGGTTGAAGTGGCGTATGACGGCATGAGTATTGTGCTCTAGCGGGCGGCCTCTTCGCGAGCAAGCCCGCTCCCACATTTGAAATGCATTCCAATGTGGGAGCGGCGGTGCGACGACTCGACTTGCTCGCGAAGGCGTCCGACCAGACACCAAAGATTTCAACGGTTGTTCCCCCGGAGAACCCCGATGACCGACACCCCAATGTCCCCCGCCGAATTCGAAGCGGCCCTGCGCGCCAAGGGCGCCTATTACCACATCCATCACCCCTATCACGTGGCGATGTACGAAGGCCGGGCTACCCGCGAGCAGATCCAGGGCTGGGTCGCCAACCGTTTCTACTATCAGGTGAACATTCCCCTGAAAGACGCGGCCATTCTGGCTAATTGCCCCGACCGCGAGATCCGCCGCGAGTGGATTCAGCGCCTGCTCGACCACGACGGTGCGCCCGGTGAAGACGGCGGCATCGAAGCCTGGCTGCGACTGGGCCAGGCTGTCGGCCTCGACCCGGACCGGTTGCGCTCTCAGGAACTGGTGCTGCCCGGCGTGCGCTTCGCCGTGGACGCCTACGTCAACTTTGCCCGCCGCGCCAGCTGGCAGGAGGCCGCCAGCAGTTCGCTGACCGAACTGTTCGCCCCGCAAATCCACCAATCGCGCCTGGACAGTTGGCCGCAGCATTACCCATGGATCGACCCGGCCGGATACGAGTATTTCCGCACGCGCCTGGGTCAGGCACGGCGTGATGTCGAGCACGGTCTGGCGATCACGTTGCAGCACTACACCACCCGCGAAGGCCAGGAGCGCATGCTGGAAATTCTCCAGTTCAAACTGGACATTCTTTGGAGCATGCTCGATGCCATGAGCATGGCCTACGAACTGAAACGCCCGCCGTATCACAGCGTGACCGGAGAACGGGTCTGGCACAAAGGAATCACCTTATGAGTTTCGATCGCAGCAAGACCCCGACCTGGCGTCCCGGCTACCGCTTCCAGTACGAACCGGCGCAGAAAGGCCACGTGCTGCTGTACCCGGAAGGCATGATCAAGCTCAACGAAAGTGCCGCACTGATCGGTGGCTTGATTGACGGTGAACGGGATGTCGCGGCGATCATCAATGAACTCGACCAACAGTTCCCCGGCGTACCCGAGCTCGGTGACGACATCGAGCAATTCATGGAGGTAGCCCGTGCGCAGCACTGGATCGAACTTGCCTGATTCATCAAGGCAAGTGCCGCCAAAACCTGAAGTCGGCTTGCCGCTGTGGCTGCTCGCCGAGCTGACCTATCGCTGCCCGCTGCAATGCCCGTACTGCTCCAATCCGCTGGATTTCGCCGAGCAGGGCAAAGAGCTGAGCACTGAACAGTGGATCAAGGTGTTCCGTGAAGCGCGGGAAATGGGCGCGGCGCAACTGGGCTTTTCCGGTGGTGAACCGTTGGTGCGCCAGGACCTCGCCGAGCTGATTACCGAAGCCCGCAAACTGGGTTTCTACACCAACCTGATCACCTCCGGCATCGGCCTGACCGAGCAGAAAATCAGCGATTTCAAGAAGGCCGGCCTCGATCACATCCAGATCAGTTTTCAGGCCAGCGACGAGCAGGTGAACAACCTGCTGGCCGGCTCGAAAAAGGCCTTTGCACAGAAACTGGAAATGGCCCGGGCGGTGAAGGCCCATGGTTATCCGATGGTGCTGAACTTCGTGACCCATCGGCACAACATCGACCAGATCGACCGCATCATCGAGCTGTGCATCGCCTTGGAAGCGGATTTCGTCGAGCTCGCCACGTGCCAGTTCTACGGTTGGGCGCAACTCAATCGCGTCGGGCTATTGCCGACCCGGGAGCAACTGGTGCGCGCCGAACGCATCACCAATGAATACCGCGCCAAACTGCAAGCCCAAGGGCATCCGTGCAAGCTGATTTTCGTCACCCCGGACTATTACGAAGAACGCCCGAAAGCCTGCATGAACGGCTGGGGCAGTATTTTTCTGACGGTCACGCCGGACGGAACCGCCCTGCCCTGTCACGGTGCCCGACAGCTGCCGGTGCAGTTTCCCAACGTACGCGACCACAGCATGCAGCACATCTGGTACGACTCGTTCGGCTTCAATCGCTTTCGCGGTTATGACTGGATGCCCGAGCCGTGCCGCTCCTGTGACGAGAAAGAAAAAGACTTCGGCGGCTGCCGCTGCCAGGCGTTCATGCTCACCGGTGATGCCAGCAACGCCGACCCGGTGTGCAGCAAGTCGCCACAACACGGCGTGATCCTCAAGGCTCGCGAAGAAGCCGAACACGCGACCCAGACCATCGACCAACTGGCCTTTCGCAATGAACGAAACTCACGCCTCATCGCCAAAAGCTGAACCTTTCAGCGCGGCCAAAGCCGTGGCTGCCGGTATCGACTTTGCCGAACTGCAGGTCGGTCCAAACGGCCTGTTCTGGAACGAGTACCGACCCGAAGACGCGGCGTGCCGGATCTGGCATTGGCGTGAAGGCACAGCGAAATGCCTGACGCCGCCGGGGTTCAGCGTGCGCAGTCGGGTGTACGAATATGGCGGTGGAGCCTTTTGTCTGACGGACGACGGTATCGTTTTCGTCAACGAGGCCGACCAGCAGTTGTATCGGCAATCACTGCAAGACGAAGCACCCGAAAGGCTGACGTCCGGTGCGTGCCGTTTTGGCGATCTGCAGTTCGCCAACGGGCAGGTGCTGGCGGTCGAGGAGCATCGAGACCAACACCGACTGGTGGCGATCGATCTGCTGGATGGCACACGCCACCTGCTGGCCGAAGGTGCTGATTTCTACGCGGCACCGACGCTGAGCCCTGATGCCCGGCGCCTGGCCTGGATCGAATGGAGTCGCCCGGATCAGCCATGGACAGCAACCCGCTTGATGGTTGCCGAACGCCTCGCCCATGGCGGGTTTGCCGAGGCTCGTTGTGTGGCGGGCGACGGTGCTCAAGAGTCGGTGCAACAGCCACGGTTTGATGCCGACGGTCGCTTGTACTGCCTGACGGATCGCGCCGGTTACTGGCAGCCATGGGTGGTATCCGGGAAAGGCCTGAGCCCATTGCCAAGTGCCAACGCCGACCATGGCCCGGCGCCCTGGCAACTCGGCGGCAGTACCTGGTTGCCGCTGGGCGACCACAGTTATCTGGCCAGTTGGACCGAGGGCGGGTTTGGCCGATTGGGCATAGGCGGCAACGCCTGCGCCGACTTCACCGGCCACTACAGCCGCTTCCGCCATCTCACCGTGGATGGGCAGTTCATTTATTGCATTGCAGCGTCGCCCGTCAGCTCAACCGCCGTCATCGCCATCGACCGCCAAAGCCGGCAAGTGAAGGTACTGGCCGGCGGTATCGCACCGCTTCCTCCGGAACGGATCAGCCGCCCGCAGACCTTGCGCTACCCCAGTGGCTCAGGCGAAGCACACGGCTTCTTCTACCCGGCAATGACCGGCGAGGCGAAACCGCCACTGGTGGTGTTCATCCATGGCGGCCCGACGTCGGCGTGCTACCCGATGCTCGATCCACGCATCCAGTTCTGGACACAGCGGGGCTTCGCCGTGGCCGACCTCAACTATCGCGGCAGCAGCGGTTATGGCCGGGCCTATCGTCAGGCGCTTCATTTGAGCTGGGGGGATGTGGATGTCGAAGACGCTTGCGCCGTGGTCAGTTACCTCAACGAACGGGGCCTGATCGACGGCGACAAGGCCTTCATTCGCGGCGGCAGCGCCGGCGGCTACACAACGCTTTGCGCCTTGGCGTTTCACAACGTGTTCTGTGCCGGAGCCAGTCTGTATGGGGTCAGTGACCCGGTAGCGCTGGGCCGTGCGACCCACAAATTCGAAAGCGACTATCTGGACTGGTTGATCGGCGATCCGCTGCTGGACGCCGAACGCTACGCCGCCCGCACACCGCTGCTGCATGCCAGCAATATCCGCGTGCCGATGATCTTCTTTCAGGGAGAACTGGATGCCGTGGTCGTCCCGCAACAGACCCGCGACATGGTTGCGGCGCTTCAGGGCAACGGTATTCCGGTCGAAGCGCATTACTACGCGGACGAACGCCATGGCTTTCGCAAGGCCGGCAATCAGGCCCATGCGCTGGAGCAGGAATGGTTGTTTTATCGAAGGGTGATGGAATTGGCGAACTGACATTGGCGCCACATACATGAATTGGGGCGCGCCCTTCGCGAGCAGGCTCGCTCCCACAGAGTCTACGGTTTACGCGAAACCCTGTGGGAGCGGGCTTGCTCGCGAAGGCGGCCGACCTGCCGCCGCGAAATTCAGCGCTTGGCGATGATGTACACCGCATGCACGATCCCAGGAATATAACCGCACAACGTCAGCAGAATGTTCAGCCAGAACGCTCCGCCGAATCCTACTTGCAAAAACACACCCAGCGGCGGCAACAGGATGGCGATGATGATGCGAATAAAGTCCATGGGGGCAGCTCCTGATTGGGGTGGACTCGTTCGAGCCCTACAGCTAATCGACCTGTGCCGTCTGTCAGGGTTCAGTCCCTCTATTGCCAAGCTCCGCCCTTTCGTTGAATTTCGCAGACAAAAAAACGCCCCACGCCAAAAGTGTCGGGCGTGAGGCGTGCGTATTACCGCGAGACGGTTCGGGAATGTGTGCAGGGCGCGTCGGATCAGACGGCAATCCCTTTGCGGCACTGCAATTGCGCGGTGCGTACTCGGGAGAAGGCGCGCGCCAGGCGCAGGAGCATTTCATCGATGTTGGCGTTGCTGACGTTCAGCGCAGGGGTAAAGCGCAGGCAGTCGGGTTGAGGGGCGTTGAGCAACAGGCCTTCGTAGAGCGCGGCCTTGACCACCGCCTCAGCGGAATCGTCCGACAGCGTCAGCCCCCACAGCAGCCCTTGTCCGCGCAACTCGCCGTGACCGTAACGATGGGCCAAACGCCCCAAGCCCTCACGCAGGTGCTGACCGGCTTCTGCGACGTGCTTGAGGAAAGCCTTGTCCTGCACCGTATCGAGCACCGAAAGTCCCGCCGCGGTCATCAGTGCATTGCCATGATGGGTACCGGTCATCTCGCCGGGTTCGATACAGCAGGCCTTGCCCCGTGCCAGCAGCGCGGCCAATGGCACGCCGCCGCCCAAACCTTTGCCAAGCACGACGATGTCCGCCGTGACCCCGCAGGACTGTTCCGCGAGCAAGGTGCCACAACGGCCGATGCCGGTTTGCACTTCGTCAAAGATCAGCAAAATGCCGAGTTCACGGCACAAGCGTTCGACGCCCTTGAGGTAATGCGCGGTAGCCGGGATCACACCGGCTTCGCTCTGGATCGGTTCGAGCATGATCGCGACGGTCCGTTCATCCACGGCCGCATGCAATGCCGGAAGGTCATTGAACGGGACATGGCTGAAGCCCGGCAGTTGCGGCTCGAATCGGTTGGCTAATGTCGAACTGTCCGACGCCGACATCGTCGCCAGGCTACGGCCATGGTTACCGTTGTTGGCCACAATGATTCGCGACGCACCGCCGCGATGCTGTTGACCCCATTTGCGCGCCAGTTTTATCGCCGCCTCACAGGCTTCGCTGCCGGTATTGAGCAAGTAGGCCTGATCACTGCCCGTGCTGACACACAGATGTTCGGCAAGTCTGAGCATGCCACGGTTATGCAGGCCGAAACCCGGATTGATCAGCGCTTGAGCCTGGGCAGTGATGGCGTTGACCAATACCGAAGGGCTGTGACCAAGGCTGTTGGCCCCGCCGCCCTGGGAAAAGTCCAGGTACGCACGGTCATCGCTGTCCCACAACCATGAACCCTGGCCGCGCACAAACACCTGTTTCGGCCGCTCGACACCGGGCATCAAGTACTCGCTGGTAAGACTGTTGCCTGTGAAAGGCAGGGAGGCGTCCATGACCAGATCATCAAGACTGGGAGGACTGCGACGCAGACTGAACAGATTCATCCTAAAAAACCTCTGATGAGGTTTTTCGCCTTACCTATGTCAACACCATCCAAGCAAAGGGTATTCATCGCGCTCTGTGGCCCTGTAAGCCGTCTGAATGCGGTTAGACTAGGCTCAGGCAAGGCATACAGCCATTTCGATTTCCCAGCATTTTCGATAAGTAATACTTATGGATTTCAAGCAACTGCGTTATTTCGTCGCGGTCTATGAAGAAGGCCATGTGGGCCGGGCCGCCGAACGCCTGTCGATCTCCCAGCCGGCGCTGTCCCAGCAAATCCGCCACCTCGAGCAAAACCTCGATGTGAGCCTGTTCGAACGCAATAGCAAGCGCCTGTTGCCGACCCTCGCGGCCCACACGCTGTACAACCACGCCCTGCCTTTGCTCGATGGCCTGCAACGGGCACGGGAGGCGCTCGGCAACTTCAAGGGTCAGGCGCTGCGTACCCTGGCCATCGGTGTATTGCAGACCGTGCATACCAGCCTCGTTCCACAGATGCTCGAACGTGTGCGCAAGGCGCAGCCGCATCTTGTCGTGCAGATCTACGAACTGACCGGACTGGAAATCGAGCGGAGACTGCTCAACGGTTCTCTGGATATCGGCATCAGCTACCTGCCGCCCCGCCAGCCTGGTTTGCATGGCGTGATGCTGTACGAAGATGAACTGACCCTGGTCATCCCGGCAGAGCACCCGCTGCGTGAATTCAAGAAGGTGTCCATGAGCCAGGCCGCCGAGCTGCCGATGTTGCTGCTGGGCGAGGAATTTCAGATCCGGCAGATCTGGCAAACCCAACTGGCGAGCCTCGGACGTCGCCCACAGGTGCAAGCCGAACTGAACAACATGGCCGGCATCCTCGACAGCCTGCCGCACACACGCCTGGCGACGGTGCTGCCCGGACGCTCGCAAAAGACCCATGGCAACCACGAACTGCTGTGGAAGCCCCTGAGCGAACCACGAGTACCACTGAAAGTCGGGTTGGTGTGTCGGGATGTGCAACGGCAGCAGGCCTCGCTGGCCTTGCTGCGGACATTGCTGGAAGAAGTGATCAATGGACCGGCTGAACGTTTGAGCAGTGCGCAGGCCCTGGACGGGCTGAGCTAGAAACTTTTCTTCGGGCAAAAGAAAACCCCGCCGAAGCGGGGCTTTGCAGACTGTTTCCCTGACATCCATTTCACTCCGCCATCCTGGCAGAATCCTACGTGTCCCTGTTGTTGCTTTGCGCTTCCTGCGCTACGTCCATGAGAAGTAGATTAGCCGTGGATCCAATTTGCATCTATGGGAGAACAGCAGCACGTTATGTAAGAGAATGCTTACAAACCATTACGTCATCAGAATTGTCCTGCATCCAGCAGGAACAACGATTCGCTACCGGCTTTGACCGACGCGCTCAACGAGTGAATCCGCGGCAACAGACGGGCGAAATAGAACCGTGCGGTGCCCAGTTTGCTGGCGTAGAAATCGTCTTGCGCTTCCTTGCCCAAAGCGGCCTTGGCCATCAGGGCCCACATGTAGGCATACGCCACGTAGCCGAAGACCTGCAGGTACTCGACCGATGCCGCGCCGATTTCGTTCGGATTGCTCTTCGCCCGGTCCAGCAACCATGCAGTCAGTTCGTCGAGGGTGGTGACGGCGTCGTTGAGCGGCTTGGTGAACTCCGCCAGGTCAGCGCTGGCCGTCGCGGTGAAGTGACGAATCTCGTCGGCGAACAGGTTGTAGAACGCCCCGCCGCTGCCGACGATCTTGCGCCCGACCAGGTCCAGCGCCTGAATACCGTTGGTGCCTTCGTAGATCTGGGTGATGCGCACGTCACGCACCAGTTGCTCCTGGCCCCACTCACGGATGTAACCGTGGCCGCCGAACACCTGCTGGCCGTGAACGGTGGTTTCCAGACCGAGATCGGTCAGGAACGCCTTCGCCACCGGAGTCAGCAAGGCCACCAGGTCTTCCGCACGCTTGCGGGTGGCGGCATCTTCGCTGAACTTGGCGGTGTCCAGTTGCATGGCCACGTAGGTGGAGAATGCACGGCCACCCTCGTTCGAGGCTTTCATGGTCAGCAGCATACGACGCACGTCCGGGTGGACGATGATCGGGTCAGCCACTTTGTCCTTGTTCTGCGCGCCCGTCGGCGAACGGCTTTGCAGACGATCACGGGCGTATTCCACGGCGTTCTGGTACGAGCGCTCGCCCGTGGCCAGGCCCTGGATACCGACACCCAGACGCTCGTAATTCATCATGGTAAACATCGCCGCCAGGCCTTTGTTCGGCTCGCCGACCAGGTAACCCACGGCCTCATCGAAGTTCATCACGCAGGTCGCGGACGCCTGGATGCCCATCTTGTGTTCGATCGACCCGCAGTTCGCCGGGTTGCGCGCACCCAGGCTGCCATCGGCATTGACCATGAACTTCGGCACCAGGAACAGCGAAATGCCTTTCGGCCCCGCCGGTGCATCCGGCAACTTGGCCAGCACCAGGTGGATGATGTTTTCGGTGAGGTCGTGTTCGCCACCAGTGATGAAGATCTTGGTGCCGCTGACCTTGTAGGAACCGTCGGCCTGAGGCTCGGCCTTGGTGCGAATGATCCCCAGGTCAGTACCGGCGTGTGGCTCGGTCAGGCACATGGAACCGGCCCAGATGCCGGCGTACATGTTCGGCAGGTACGCGGCTTTCAGCTCTTCGCTGGCGTGGGCGTTGATCGACAGGCAGGCACCGGCGGTCAGCATCGGATACAGACCGAACGACAGGCTGGCGGAGTTGACCATTTCTTCGACCTGGGCCGAAACGGCTTTGGGCATGCCCATGCCGCCGTAGGTCGGATCGCCACCGACACCGACCCAGCCGCCTTCCGCGTAGGTCTGATAGGCCTGCGGGAAACCCGCCGGCGTGGTGACGGCACCGTCGGCCCAATGGCAACCTTCCTCGTCCGCGGCACGGCTCAGCGGAGCAATGCTTTTGCTGGTGACTTTGCCGGCTTCCTCCAGGATGGCCTCGACCGTTTGCGCATCGACGGTCTCGGCCAGCGCAGGCAGCTCGGCCCAGAGTTTGGCGACCTCGAAAACTTCATTGAGGACGAAGCGCATATCGCGCAGGGGCGCTTTGTAGTCAGCCATGGCAAACCTCGCAAGATCTATACAGATGATTCACAGGAAGAGTTGTTTTCGTTGGGTCGGAGTGTACCTCAACAACTTTTGCGACACATAGGGTCAGCTCATGACCGTTTTGTAATTTTTAGTCATTGCGATATAGAGAGGCGAAACATAAGAACTGTAGGAGCGAGCCCGCTCGCGAAAAACCCCAAGGCGCCACTGGACATCTGGTTTTACGCGTTATCGTTCACGACCATCGCGAGCAAGCTCGCTCCTACAGGGTAGGTGTCAGAGCGCAAACATCTCGGCCGGCAGTTGCATCAGACATTCGCTCCCCGCTTCGACGGCCGCCCGATGAGCGGTAGTGCGTGGCAGCAGACGCTTGAAGTAAAACTCGCTGGTCGCCAGTTTGCCCCGGCAGAAGCCAACATCACCGCTGCCAGCATCGAGCTGCGCCTGAGCCACCAGCGCCATGCGCAACCACAGGTAGCCAAGGATGATGTAACCGCTGTACATCAGATAGTCCACCGACGCGGCGCCGACCTCGTCCGGGTTTTTCATCGCCGCCATGCCGACCCTGGTGGTCAACTCACCCCATTGCTGGTTCAGTTGATCAAGCTGCGCCACATACCCGGCCAGTTGTGGATGTCCGGCGTTCGCCGCGCAGAACTTGTGGACGATTTTGGTGAACCCGCGCAACAGCTTGCCCTGGCTGCCGAGTACCTTGCGCCCGAGCAAGTCCAGCGCCTGAATGCCGTTGGTGCCCTCATAGATCGGTGCGATCCGGCAGTCGCGTACCAGTTGCTCCATACCCCACTCACGAATGAACCCGTGGCCGCCAAACACCTGCATGCCAAGGTTGGTCACTTCCAGGCCGGTGTCGGTCATGAAGGCTTTGCAGATCGGCGTGAGGAAGGCCAGCAGGTCTTCGGCATCCTGGCGCGCCGTTTCGTCCGGGCTCAGGTGTGCAATGTCGAGCAACTGTGCGGTGAAGTAGGTCAGCGCGCGGTTGCCTTCGTTGAAGGCTTTCATGGTCAATAACATCCGCCGCACATCAGGGTGCACGATGATGGGGTCGGCGGCTTTTTCCGGGGCTTTCGGTCCAGTCAGCGAGCGCATCTGCAAACGGTCGTTGGCGTACATGATCGCGCCCTGGAAGCTCGCTTCGCCCAGACACAGACCCTGCATGCCCGTGCCCAACCGCGCGTGGTTCATCATGGTGAACATGCAGTTGAGGCCCTTGTTCGGCTCGCCGATCAAAAAGCCCTTGGCCTCGTCGAAGTTCAGCACGCAGGTGGCCGAGGCCTTGATGCCCATCTTGTGTTCGATCGAGCCGCAGGACACGCCGTTGCGCTCGCCCGCTTCTCCCGCAGCATCGGGCAGGAACTTGGGCACGATAAACAGCGAAATGCCTTTGGTCCCGGCCGGTGCGTCCGGCAATTTGGCGAGCACCAGGTGAATGATGTTGGCGCTCATGTCGTGCTCGCCCGCAGAGATGAAGATCTTGCTGCCGGAGATCGCATAGCTGCCATCGGCCGCTGGCACGGCACGGGTCTTGATGATGCCCAGGTCGGTGCCGCAATGGGCTTCTGTCAGGCACATGGTGCCGGTCCATTGGCCAGCGGTGAGCTTCTTCAAATAGGTCTGCTTCTGCTCCTCGGTGCCGTGGGCGTGGATCGCCGACATCGCACCGTGGGTCAGGCCGGGGTACATGCCCCACGAGGTGTTGCTGGAACCCACCATCTCGCTGATGACCAGGCCCAGAGAGATCGGCAACCCTTGGCCGCCGTAACCCGGGTCCGCCGCCAGGCCATGCCAGCCGCCCTCGACATACTGGGCGAAGGCCTGCTTGAAGCCCTCGGGCGTGGTGACCACGCCGTTGTCGAAATGGCAGCCTTCTTCATCGCCGCTGCGGTTGAGCGGCGACAACACGTTTTCGCAGAACTTTGCGCCTTCTTCGAGGATCGCATTGACCATGTCCGGGCTGGCATCGGTGGCCCCCAGCGTGGCGTAGCTACTGTGAAAGTCGAAGACGTGGTCGATCAGAAAGCGCATGTCGCGCAAGGGAGCTTTGTACTCGGGCATGGTCATTCTCCGTCGGCAGTTTTTTCCAACCTACTGCCGCCGACACTACGCCACAATCAATGTCCAGTCGCTGAATGCGCGATCATCACTCAACCGTAGCGGCGTCCATGCGCACGGCGCCACGGCGGTTCTGCCCGAACGCCATCACGCAGTTGCGCCCCGCGCCCTTGGCGCTGTAGAGCGCCTGGTCAGCGGATTTGAGCACCTCTTCGGGGGTGCGTTGATCGATCCGCTCGGCGACGCCGATACTGACCGTGACCGATACACTCGACGCACCGGAACCGGTACGCCGCTGGCGCCCCTGATTATCGTCCTGCGGGCGGTTTTCCTGATTACGCAGCTGAATGTTGTAAGTGGCGATGGACTCACGGATGACTTCCAGGTGCGGCATGCATTCTTCGAGAGTCTTGCCTGCAAACACCAGGGCAAATTCCTCACCGCCATAGCGATACGCCTTACCGCCACCGCCGATTTTCGACAGTTTGCTGGCCACCAGCCGCAGTACCTGGTCGCCGACATCGTGGCCGTGGGTATCGTTGAATGTCTTGAAGTGATCGACGTCGCTCATCGCCAACACGTAGTTGCGACCCAACCGTTGCATGCGTTCATTCAGCGCACGGCGGCCCGGCAGCCCGGTCAGTTCGTCGCGGAAGGCCATTTGATAGGCTTCGTGAGCAACGGCGGCGGCGATCATCAGCATCACCTGGCTGCACATGATGTTCAGCGTGAACGGCAGGATGAAGGTCTTCGGCAGCATCCAGAACAACCCGAGCAAGCCCGCCAGTTGCGCGGCATGCAGCGGTCGCGGGTTGCGCCAGTATTGCCAGGTCAGCAGCACAAACGCGGCAATGAACACCGGATAGGACAACTGGATCAGACTCATCCAGGCACCATGTAGCGCAGGCCAGCGAATCTCCGACAACCAGATCAGCAGCGCGTGTGGATAACTTTGCTCAAGCCCCAGCGCCACGCTGCCGACTGCCAGCAATACGGCGAAACGCGCCACCATGTCCTGGAACAGATGGGTGCGTTCCTGCCACGCCGCGAACACCCCAAACAACAATGGCAGCAGCAGGCAACACAAATGAAAGACCACGGCGGCATCGTCACGCACCTTGCCGTTGTCGCGGTAATAGTCGGTCTGGGTGTCGAGCAGGAAGTAGGCGATGTAAACCGTGACCATCAGAAACAGTTCACGCTGGCGTCGGTACACCGCGCAATAGGCGCCGCCGAGCAACAACACCAGGGTAGGCAGCACGTTGAACAGCGAGGTGAAAAAGACGTTCAGATCCTTGATGTAAGCAGCCGCAAGCCCCGCCAGCAACAGCAGTAATGACGGCAGGAAGTGACTGAAACGTACAGCGGATGAGCGCGGCAAGGGTAAAGCTCCGACCCGTCAAATCAATAGATGGCAATGTGCCCACTACTGTAACGGCAGAAAGCCCGAGTTTCTGAGTGAATTACTGAGGTATTTTTCAAAGGGCGTTACAAACATTCATTCCACGGGCAACCCTTAAAGCAAAAAAGGTTCTTCACGCATTCCCGGGAACCTGTAGGAGCCAGCTTGCTGGCGATGGACTCAAGTGCACCGCGTTTATCCAGTTTATACGCGTTATCGTTAACGACCATCGCCAGCAAGCTGGCTCCTACAAGGGGTCGTGCTCGCGCTCAAACCAGTGGAAGCCCCAAAAAAAAACCGCTGGTCCCGAAGGAGCAGCGGCTTTTTCAAGTACTTCGTTGAGGCTTAGTAGCCCAGGTCGAAGTTCTCTTCTTTCATGTCCATCAGGTTGTTGGCGCCCGACAGCATGGTTGCGACGTGAGTGCGGGTACGCGGCAGGATGCGCTGGAAGTAGAAGCGCGCCGTCTGCAGCTTGGCGGTGTAGAACGCCTCTTCGGAAGTGCCGGCAGCCAGTTTCTCGGCAGCCAGACGCGCCATGTCAGCCCAGAAGTAGGCCAGGCAGGCGTAACCGGAGTACATCAGGTAGTCCACGGAGGCCGCGCCGACTTCTTCGCGATCTTTCATGGCGGCCATACCGACCTTCATGGTCAGCTCGCCCCATTCCTTGTTCAGTGCAGCGAGCGGCGCGACGAACTCTTGAACCGCTTCGTTGCCTTCGTTGGTCTGGCAGAACTTGTGGACGATCTTGGTGAAGCCTTTGAGAGCCTCGCCCTGGGTCATCAGCACTTTACGGCCCAGCAGGTCGAGCGCCTGGATGCCGGTGGTGCCTTCGTACAGCATCGAAATGCGGCTGTCGCGAACGTTCTGCTCCATGCCCCACTCGGCGATGAAGCCGTGGCCGCCATAGATCTGCACGCCGTGGTTGGCCGCTTCAAAACCGACTTCGGTCATGAAGGCCTTGGCGATTGGCGTCATGAACGCCAGCAGTGCGTCGGCTTTCTTCTTCTCTTCTTCGTCCACGCCGTACTTGACGATGTCGACTTGCTTGGCGGTGAAGTAAACCATCGCGCGGTTGCCTTCGGCGAACGCCTTCATGGTCAACAGCATACGACGTACGTCAGGGTGCACGATGATTGGGTCAGCGGCTTTTTCCGGCGCTTTCGGGCCAGTCAGCGAGCGCATTTGCAGACGGTCGCGAGCGTATTTCAGGCCACCTTGGAAACCGACTTCAGCGTGGGCCAGGCCTTGCAGCGCGGTACCCAGACGAGCGGTGTTCATGAAGGTGAACATGCAGTTCAGGCCTTTGTTCGCCGGGCCGATCAGGAAACCGGTGGCGCCGTCGAAGTTCATCACGCAGGTGGCGTTGCCGTGGATGCCCATCTTGTGTTCCAGGGAACCGCAAGACACAGCGTTACGCGCGCCAACCGAGCCATCGGCGTTCGGCAGGAACTTCGGCACGATGAACAGGGAAATGCCTTTGGTGCCAGCCGGTGCATCCGGCAGGCGGGCCAGTACGATGTGGACGATGTTGTCGGCCATGTCGTGTTCACCGGCCGAGATGAAGATCTTGGTGCCGGAGACTTTGTAGGAACCGTCGGCCTGAGGCTCGGCCTTGGTGCGCAGCATGCCCAGGTCCGTGCCGCAGTGCGGTTCGGTCAGGCACATGGTGCCGGTCCATTCGCCGGAAACCAGCTTGGTCAGGTAAGCCTCTTGCTGCTCAGGGGTGCCGTGCTCGGAGATGGTGTTCATCGCACCGTGCGACAGGCCCGGGTACATGCCCCACGACCAGTTGGACTCGCCGACCATTTCACTGATGGCCAGGCCCAGGGATTCCGGCAGGCCTTGGCCGCCGTGCTCGACGTCGTGAGCCAGGCTCGGCCAGCCGCCTTCAACGAATTGCTTGTAGGCTTCCTTGAAGCCAGTCGGCGTCTTAACGCCGGACTCGCTCCAGGTGCAACCCTCGAGGTCGCCCACACGGTTCAGCGGAGCCAGTACCTGCTCACAAAACTTGGCGCCTTCCTCGAGAATGGCGTCAACCATGTCCGGAGTTGCGTCGGCACAAGCCGGAAGGCTCTGATAGTGCGCTTCGTAGCCGAGCAGTTCGTCACGAACGAAGCGAATATCACGCAAGGGGGCCTTGTAGTCAGGCATAGCGATAAACCTCTGCTGATGTAACCGGGAATGAACGACCGCATTGATTTGTTGTTGCGATCAAACAGTTGTTTGAAACATACGTTTACGCCCAAATCTTGTCAAGCGTCGATCTTTTGCCGTTCGTCATCGCAGGATTGGACACTCAGGCACACGACACCGCTGCCGCGCTGCCGAAGCAGCCCGTCACCCTGAAAAGATTAGTTGAGCAAGAAAGACTTACGTACAAAAACGCCGCGAACAGGTGCGGCGCTGGAAGGTGCGGATTCGGCAAGGAATCAGGCGTAGGTATCGATCAATGTTCCGAGCACTTCATCGGCGGCCTTGGCGACTTTCACGCCCAGTTCCGCCTGAATCTTGCCTTGGGCCATTTCGACCACGTTGCTGGCCAGGTCCGATTGCCGGCTGCGATCAACCGATCGCAGACGATCGACCTGCGCCTCGGAGGACTGGCTGGTGAGCGAACGCTCGAGGGTGGTGTTGGCGATCTGCCCGGCGGCTTGATCGACACGGTTCTGCCCTGACTGAAGGGTGCTCAGACCGGCATAAAAAGCGGTATTTCCTGAGATTTCCATGGGAGAACTCGTCCTTTCAAAGGATCAACAACGGCCATTGAAGCAGAGTGGCTGGCAATACACCCGTCAAAAACACTAATGGCACAGTGCCTTGCCATAGGCAAAGCCCGCATTGCCAAACCTCAGTCCAACAGATCCAGTTGCAAGTGCTCGGCCACGGCTTCCGCCGTCACGGCCTTGAGTTTGGGCACACGCCCCAGGCACGGCGCCGGGAGGCGCTCGGCCAGGGTGGCGAGGTTTTCTTCCAGCCGAGAGGTCTTCGGGTCGATGATGTTGGCCACCCATCCCGCCAGTTGCAAACCGTCCCGGGCGATCGCTTCGGCGGTCAACAAGGCATGGCTGATACATCCCAGGCGCACGCCGACCACCAGGATCACCGGCAACCGTAATGCAATGGCCAGGTCCGACAGATTGTCCTGATCCGCCAAGGGTACGCGCCAGCCGCCGGCGCCTTCGATCAGGGTGAAGTCCGCTTGCAGACCCAGAATCTGCCGCATCGGCGCCAGCAACGACTGCACAGTCAACGCCACGCCCGCCTCCCGTGCCGCCAGATGGGGGGCAATGGCCGGTTCGAAGGCCATCGGATTGACCTGTGTGTAGGTCAGCGGCAGCGAACACTCCGCCAGCAAGGCCAGCGCATCGGCGTTGCGCAAGCCTTTGGGCGTTACATCGCAACCGGAAGCGACCGGCTTGCCCGCCGCCGTGCTCAAACCCGCCGAACGCGCCGCATGCAGCAGCCCCGCCGCGACCGTGGTTTTACCGACATCCGTATCCGTGCCGGTAATGAAATAGGCTGCGCTCATAAGGGTTTCTCCAAAATGGCGTACACCACTTGATAAGTCGCCGGCAGGCCTCGGGCCTGACGAAACTGCTCATAAGCCTCAATCAAACCCAGAATCCGCGCCCGACCGGTCAAGCCACCCGGTCGACCGGGATTGAGGTTGTGCGCACCCAGCGCCTTGAGCTCATGGGTCAGGCTGCGCACATCCGGGTAATACAGCACATGCGGCAGGTTTTGCAGACTGACCATCCTCAAGCCGCTGGCCGCACACAACTGCTGATAAACACCAAACTCCCGGAAGCGGTTGACGTGCACCATGCCATCAACCTGTCGCCAGCTGTCGCGCAGTTCAAACAACGTCCCTGTACAAAGACTAGCAAACGCAAAAATGCCACCCGGTTTCAGCACTCGATAAGCTTCACTGAGCACCGAGTCGAAGTCCGCACACCACTGCACCGCCAGGCTGGAGAAGATCAGGTCGCAGGTCGAATCCTGCAGTGGTAAACGCTCGGCATCGCCAGCGACGAAATGCGTGGCACCACCCAATGGCCGGGCGTGATTGAGCATGCCCTCGGCGATATCCAGCGCCACACCGTGACTGCTCGGAAATTGCTCCCCCAAAGCACGACTGAAATGCCCGGTGCCGCAGCCCAGATCCAGCCAACGCTGCGGTACAAAATCCTGCGGCAAGCGCCTGAGTAATTGGCTGCCCACATCACGCTGCAACTCGGCCACGCTGTCGTAGCTTTGCGCCGCGCGGGAGAACGATGCAGCGACCTGGCGTTTGTCGGGCAAGGCACCGGGCAGGTTGGGAAGGGATAAATCAGTCATCGCCGGACTCATGCAAAAAGGCCTGGATCGCCCCCGCCACACCGTGGGGATCTTCCAGAAGAAACGCGTGGCCGGCCTGCTCAATCAGACCGATTTCGATGTCCGGCAGCAACGCCAGTAAATCGCCCGCCGCCTCCGCCGGCACCAGCCCGTCAAGGCCGGCGAACAGATGCAGCTGCGGACCACGGAACGATTGCAGTGCCTGTCGCGTATCCACTTGCGCAAGCACTTGCAGACCGCTCAGCAGCACTGGCGCGGCCGTGTTCGGTGCGCCAGCGAGCAACAACCGCGACAATCCGCGCGGGTCTTCGGCGCCTTGGGCACAGAGCAGTGAAAAGCGTTTCAAGGTCGCGCGCGGATCGGCGGCACATCCCGCCAGAAACGCATCGAAGATTTCCCCTGGCATGGCGGCTGACCAGTGTTCATGAGCGACAAAAGACGCGTTGCTGGCCAGAGTGAACACGCCGCAGCAGCGATCGCCACGCCGGGCCGCCAGTTCGCAGGCGAGCATGCCACCCAATGACCAGCCGCCCAGCCAGGCGTCTTGCGGCAACGTCGAATCAAGCTCATCGAGCCACTCTTGTAGATCGTTCGAGTCCAGGTCAGGCAACGGCTCGATCTCGACGCGCAAGTGCTCGTCCAGGCCACGCAAAGCCGCAGCCAAAGGCTCCAGCGGTGAAACGCCGAGGCCCCAGCCGGGCAGCAGAATCAAACGATCACGCATGGCTTGGCTCCGGCTGCAGTTGTTGAAAACAATCGGCCAGTCCGTTTAACAATAGCTGCACCTGGGCCTCGCTGTGGGCAGCCGTCAGCGTGACCCGCAGTCGGGCGCTGCCAGCAGGTACGGTCGGCGGGCGAATCGCGGTCACCATCAACCCGCGCTCGCGCAGCATTTGCGATAGACGCACCGCGCGCCCGGCATCGCCGACCATGATCGGTTGAATCGGAGTGAAGCTGTCCATGAGTTCCAGGCCGATCTGCTCGGCACCCTGGCGGAACTGGCGGATCAGCGCCTGCAAATGCTCGCGTCGCCAGTGTTCGCTGCGCAGCAGTTCCAGGCTTTTCAGCGTGGCGCAGGCCAGCGCCGGTGGCTGGCTGGTGGTGTAGATGTAAGGCCGGGCGAACTGGATCAGACTTTCGATCAGCTCTTCGCTACCGGCCACAAAGGCGCCCGCGGTACCGAAGGCTTTGCCGAGGGTGCCGACCAGCACCGGAACCTCTTCCTGGCTCAAACCGAAATGCTCGACGACGCCGCCACCGTTGGCACCCAGCGGTCCGAAACCATGGGCATCGTCGACCATCAACCAGGCGCCTTTGGCCTTGGCCTCTCGGGCCAGTGCTGGCAAATCGGCGATATCGCCATCCATGCTGAACACGCCGTCGGTGACAACCAGGGTATTGCCGGTGGCTTTTTCCAGGCGCTTGGCCAGGCTCACCGGGTCGTTGTGCAAGTAGCGATTGAACCGCGCGCCGGACAGCAGCCCCGCGTCGAGCAGCGACGCATGATTGAGCCGGTCTTCGAGCACCGTATCACCTTGCCCCACCAGCGCCGTGACCGCACCGAGATTGGCCATGTAACCGGTGGTGAACAGCAGCGCGCGCGGGCGACCGGTCAGGTCGGCCAAGGCTTCTTCCAGGGCATGGTGCGGGGCGCTATGGCCGATGACCAGATGTGAGGCGCCGCCGCCCACCCCCCACTTCGAAGCGCCGGCACGCCAGGCCTCGATCACTTGTGGATGATTGGCCAGCCCCAGGTAGTCGTTGTTACAGAACGCCAGCAACGGCTGGCCATCAACCACCACTTGCGGCCCCTGCGGGCTTTCGAGCAGCGGACGCTGGCGGTAGAGATTTTCGGCACGACGGGCAGCAAGGCGTGCGGCGAGATCGAAAGACATGCAGGCCTCGACTTTCAGATGACACAGATCCCCTGTGGGAGCGGGCTTGCTCGCGAAAGCGTCAGTCCAGTCAACATCAATGCTGAATGACAGTCAGTCTTCGCGAGCAAGCCCGCTCCCACAGGGATTTTGCATTCCCTCAGAGGAATGAACGCTGACTTCAAACCGCCGCGTTATAGAACTGCTCGCTGCTCCTCTGCTCCACCAGCGCCTGCTCGATAGCCGCCTGATGCACTTCATCGGCGTGCTCTTCGCGGGCTTCCGGCAGGATCCCCAGGCGCCCGAACAGTTGCATGTCCTTGTCGGCCTGCGGGTTGGCGGTGGTCAGCAGTTTCTCGCCGTAGAAAATCGAGTTGGCACCGGCGAAGAACGCCAGAGCCTGCATCTGCTCGTTCATGGCTTCGCGGCCGGCGGACAGGCGCACGTGGGATTGCGGCATCAGGATGCGCGCGACCGCGAGCATGCGGATGAAATCGAAGGGGTCGACGTCGTCGGCATTTTCCAGCGGCGTACCGGCGACTTTCACCAGCATGTTGATCGGCACCGACTCCGGATGCTCCGGCAGGTTGGCCAGCTGGATCAGCAGGTTGGCGCGGTCGTCCAGCGACTCGCCCATGCCGAGGATGCCGCCGGAGCAGATCTTCATCCCCGACTCACGCACGTAGGCCAGGGTTTGCAGGCGCTCGCTGTAGGTGCGGGTGGTGATGATGCTGCCGTAGAACTCAGGCGACGTGTCGAGGTTGTGGTTGTAGTAGTCGAGGCCGGCCTTGGCCAGCGCCTCGGTCTGGTCCTGATCCAGGCGGCCTAGGGTCATGCAGGTTTCCAGGCCCAGGGCTTTCACGCCTTCAACCATCTTCAGAACATAGGGCATGTCCTTGGCCGACGGGTGCTTCCACGCCGCGCCCATGCAGAAACGGGTCGAACCGATGGCCTTGGCGCGAGCGGCCTCTTCGAGGACCTTCTGCACTTCCATCAGTTTTTCTTTTTCCAGACCGGTGTTGTAGTGACCGGACTGCGGACAATATTTGCAATCTTCCGGGCAGGCGCCGGTTTTGATCGACAACAGGGTCGACACCTGAACACGGTTGGCGTCGAAATGCGCACGGTGCACCGTCTGCGCCTGGAACAGCAGGTCATTGAATGGCTGAACGAAGAGTGCTTTGACTTCGGCCAAAGTCCAGTCATGACGCAGGGTTGCAGTGGTGCTGGCGCTCATGGGCGTTTCCTTTGAATTATGCTTTGGCATGCGGCTGGATCATGGAATGTCACAGCCGCCTCACAGATGTTTCGGCATATTTAAGGAAGAGCGATGCGCTGTCAACCACAGTACAAAGGACAGGTTTACATCTGGTCAAAAAACGAGCAGCCGTGTCTGCTGTGCGATGAACCCGCCGACGACATCGCCCCTGTCTGTTCGGCCTGCGAAACCGAGTTGCCCTGGCTGGGCGATCACTGCCGAACCTGCGCCCTGCCGCTTCCGGCCGCGGGCCTGACCTGCGGCCATTGCCTGAAGCAGCCACCGGCCTTCGAACACGTGATCTCCCCCTGGACCTACAGCTTTCCGGTTGACAGCCTGATCACCCGCTTCAAACACAACGCAAAGTGGCCGTTTGGCCGCTTACTCGCCGAACTTCTCGCTCAATACCTGCAACATCGCTTCGAAGACGATCTGCAGCGACCCGATGCGCTGATTCCGGTACCGCTGGCCACCCGACGCCTGCGCCAGCGCGGGTTCAACCAGGCGGCGATGCTGGCCCGCTGGTTGAGTGACGCTCTGGACATTCCATGCGACGAACGGTTGCTGCGGCGAACCCAGGACACCGATGCCCAACAGGCCTTGAATGCCCAAGCGCGCCGCAAGAACTTGCGCAACGCTTTCAGCCTGATACCCGGTGCCGCCGTCAAAGGCCGGCACCTGGCCCTGATCGACGACGTCCTCACCACCGGTGCCACGGCCCAGGCCCTGGCCTGGCTGTTGATCGACGCCGGTGCCGTGCGGGTCGACGTCTATTGTCTGGCCCGCACGCCCAAACCCGGCGAGACACCCTGACTTGACTCGCACGTGCCAAGCCGCCAACGTCCTCCCCATCGCCACCACCCAAAGCGACTTGCCATGTCATTGCCCACCTTGTTGTCCCAGCACATTGTCCGCCGTCCGCAGCGCATCGCCCTGCTGCAGCACATCGCCGAACAAGGCTCGATCACCCGCGCGGCAAAAAGTGCGGGGCTGAGCTACAAGGCTGCCTGGGATGCCATTGATGAGCTGAACAACCTGGCGCAGAAGCCGTTGGTGGAGCGGGTTGTCGGCGGCAAGGGCGGTGGCGGTGCCCGCCTCTCCATAGAAGGCGAGCGGGTGCTGCGGCTGTACCAGAAGCTGCAAGCCTTGCAGGCCCAGGTGCTGGAAGCCGCTGAAGATGCCAGCGACCTCGACCTGCTCGGGCGCTTGATGCTGCGCACCAGCGCGCGCAATCAGTTGCACGGCAAGGTGATGGCGATCGAGCCCCAGGGACGCAACGACCTGATTCGTCTCGAAGTCGCCGAAGGCTTGATCGTCGATGCGCAAATCACCCACGACAGCACCGAGCGCCTGGAACTGCAAATCGGCACCGAAGTCGTGGCCTTGATCAAGGCCGGCTGGCTCGATGTGCTGGAGGTCGATTCAGCCGAAACGCCGGGAAGCAATTGCCTGAAAGGCACCATCGATAAGATTCTCGACGCCGACGATGGCCCCAGCGAAGTACGCATCACCCTGCCTAACGGCCTGACCCTGTGCGCGCTGGACGAACCAACGCATCTGCAGGCATTGGGGCTGACCTGCGGCAAACCCGTGCGCGTGGAGTTTTCGCCCTCCAGGGTTCTGCTGGGTACGCCGCTTTAAGCAAACTGCAACAAAAGGTTCATTACTCACCATTAAGGTGTCTGCAAAACCGCAGGGAGCCTGAAATGAGCCTATTAGAAGAAACCCAATCCACCGACCTGGAAACCATGGTCGGCCTCAGTCGTCGCAGCTTCATCAGCGCAGGTGCCCTGTGCGGCGCGGCGATGTTCCTCGGCGGCAACCTGCTGAGCCGCAGCGTGATGGCCGCCAGCGTCAGCGCCGGTAACAGCCAGTTGCTGGGCTTTGACAGCATTGCTGCCGCCACCAGTGACGCCATCACCCTGCCACCGGGCTACAAGTCCTCGGTACTGATCAGTTGGGGCCAGCCCCTGCACAAGGACGGCCCGGCGTTCGACCCGAGCGGCAACGGCAGCGCCGAGCATCAGGAGGCCCAGTTCGGCGACAACAACGATGGCATGAGTCTGTTCGAGTTTCCGGGCGAAAAAGACCGGGCGCTGATGGCGATCAACAACGAATACACCAACTACCGCTACCTCTACGCCCACGGCGGCATGCCGCAATCGGCGGAGGACGTGCGCAAGGCGCTGGCCTGCGAAGGTGTGTCGGTGATTGAAGTGCAGCGCAAGAACGGTCAATGGCAATTCGTCCAGGGCTCGCGCTACAACCGCCGGATTCACGGCAATGCGCCGATCACCCTGAGCGGTCCGGCCGCCGGTCACGCACTGCTGAAGACCAGCGCCGATCCCCACGGCAAGAACGTCCTTGGCACCTTCCAGAACTGCGCCAACGGCAAGACGCCGTGGGGCACCTATCTGACCTGCGAAGAGAACTTCACCGACTGCTTCGGCAGCAGCAACGCCGAGCAGAAGTTCGACCCGGCGCAAAAACGCTACGGCGCGGTGGTGACCAGCAAAGAGATCAACTGGCACCCACACGACGAGCGCTTCGACCTGGCCAAGAATCCCAACGAGCTCAACCGTCACGGCTGGGTGGTGGAAATCGATCCGTTCGATCCACAGTCGACGCCGGTCAAACGCACTGCCCTGGGCCGCTTCAAACACGAAAACGCCGCCCTGGCCGAAACCGGCGATGGCCATGCCGTGGTGTACATGGGCGACGATGAGCGCGGCGAATTCATCTACAAATTTGTCAGCCGCGACAAGATCGACCACAAGAACCCCAAGGCCAACCGCGACATTCTCGATCACGGCACCCTCTATGTGGCGCGTTTCGATGCAGGGGACGGCAACGCCGATCACCCGAAGGGCCGGGGTGAATGGATCGAACTGACCCACGGCAAAAACGGTATCGACGCCAGCAGCGGCTTTGCCGATCAGGCTGAGGTGCTGATCCACGCCCGTCTCGCCGCCAGTGTGGTGAAAGCCACGCGCATGGACCGCCCGGAATGGATCGTGGTCAGCCCCAAGGATGGCCAGGTCTACTGCACGTTGACCAACAACGCCAAGCGCGGCGAAGACGGGCAACCGGCGGGCGGACCGAACCCGCGGGAGAAGAACGTCTACGGCCAGATCCTGCGCTGGCGCACCGAGCGCGACGATCACGCCTCACACACCTTTGCCTGGGACCTGTTTGTGGTGGCCGGCAACCCGGCCGCACATGCCGGGACGCCAAAGGCCGGCTCGTCGAACATCACGCCGCAGAACATGTTCAACAGCCCGGACGGTTTGGGCTTCGACAAAGCCGGCCGCTTGTGGATCCTGACCGACGGCGATGTGAGCAACACCGGTGACTTTGCCGGCATGGGCAATAACCAGATGCTCTGCGCTGATCCGGCGACCGGCGAGATTCGCCGCTTCATGGTTGGCCCGGTAGGTTGTGAAGTGACGGGGATCAGCTTCTCGCCGGACCAGAAAACCCTGTTTGTCGGGATCCAGCACCCGGGTGAAAACGGCGGCTCGACCTTCCCCGAGCATCTGCCCAATGGCAAGCCGCGCTCATCGGTGATGGCCATCTCGCGTGAAGATGGCGGGATCGTCGGCGCCTGATCCGGCCTCTTCGCGGGCAAGCCCGCTCCCACAGGGATTCATGTAGTCCTTGTGGGAGCGGGCTTGCCCGCGAAGGCGTCAGCCCGGACACCACACTTCTCAAGCCCAACCACTAAAACCGCGCCGTCTGCGCTACCATGCCTGGCCGGACGCAGCAGCCTGCTGCGCGCAGGAGTCAGCATGGCCCACCCGTTTGAAACCCTTACGCCAGACCTCGTGCTCGATGCCGTCGAAAGCATCGGCTTTCTCAGCGACGCGCGCATCCTGGCACTCAACAGCTACGAGAACCGCGTTTATCAGGTCGGCATCGAAGACGCCGAGCCGCTGATCGCAAAGTTCTACCGGCCGCAACGCTGGAGCAACGAAGCGATTCTGGAAGAACACCAGTTCACCGCCGAACTCGCCGACTGCGAGGTGCCGGTTGTGGCGCCGTTGATCCACAACGGTGAAACCCTGCACGAACACAGCGGTTTCCGTTTTACCCTGTTCCCCCGCCGCGGCGGCCGCGCACCGGAGCCGGGCAACCTCGATCAACTGTATCGCCTGGGCCAGTTGCTCGGACGCCTGCACGCGGTCGGCTCGACCCGGCCGTTCGAGCACCGTGAAGCGCTGGCGGTGAAAAACTTCGGTCATGACTCGCTGGCCACGTTGCTCGACGGCAACTTCATCCCCCGCAGCCTGCTGCCGGCCTACGAATCGGTGGCCCGCGATCTGCTCAAGCGTGTGGAAGATGCCTACAGCAACACGCCGCACCAGAACATCCGCATGCACGGTGACTGCCACCCCGGCAACATGATGTGCCGCGACGAGATGTTCCATATCGTCGACCTCGACGACTGCCGCATGGGCCCGGCGGTACAGGACATCTGGATGATGCTCGCCGGTGATCGCCAGGATTGCCTGAGCCAGTTGTCGGAACTGATGGATGGCTACAACGAATTTCACGACTTCGACCCGCGTGAACTGGCGCTGATCGAACCCTTGCGCGCCCTGCGTCTGTTGCACTACAGCGCCTGGCTCGCCCGTCGCTGGGACGATCCGGCGTTCCCCCGCAGTTTTCCGTGGTTCGGCACCGAGCGTTATTGGGGGGATCAGGTGTTGGCATTGCGTGAGCAGTTGGCCGCGCTCAATGAAGAGCCACTGAAACTCTTCTGACAAACACAGACCCCATGTGGGAGCGGGCTTGCTCGCGAAGGCGGCGTGTCATTCAACATTGATGTCGACTGACACGCCGCCTTCGCGAGCAAGCCCGCTCCCACAGGTTCTGTGTTCACAAATGACTTACCTATTCAGTCAGGACATTCGCAGACAAATCTCCTTACAATCCCTTCTTTGTTAGCTGCCTAAGCAAGGATTCTGCATGCAAGCCGCCAACCCGCGTCGCGGGTACATTCTGGGTCTGAGTGCCTACATCATCTGGGGACTTTTCCCCCTCTATTTCAAAGCCATCGCCAGCGTGCCCGCCGTGGAAATCATCATCCACCGGGTGTTGTGGTCGGCGCTGTTCGGCGCCTTGTTGCTGATGGTGTGGAAGCATCCCGGCTGGTGGCGCGAGCTGCGGGAGAACCCGCGACGCCTGGCGATCCTGGCCCTGAGCGGTGCGCTGATCGCGGCCAACTGGCTGACCTACGTCTGGTCGGTGAACAACGGCCGCATGCTGGAGGCCAGCCTCGGTTACTACATCAACCCCTTGGTGAACGTGTTGCTGGGCATGCTGATCCTTGGCGAACGCCTGCGGCGCATGCAGTGGATTGCCGTCGGTCTGGCAGCTGTGGGTGTGGCGCAACAGGTCTGGCAAGTCGGCAGCCTGCCGTGGGTGTCGCTGGTGCTGGCACTGACCTTCGGTTTCTACGGGCTGATTCGCAAGCAGGCACCGGTCAAGGCACTGCCGGGGCTGGTGGTGGAAACCTGGATGCTGGTGCCGATCGCCATTGCCTGGTTGCTGTTCAATCCGACCGCCCACAGCGCTCAGGCCGAGTTCTGGACCACGTCAGAAGCCTGGTGGCTGGTGGCAGCCGGGCCGGTCACGCTGGTGCCGCTGGTCTGCTTCAACGCGGCTGCGCGGCATTTGCCCTACACGACACTGGGCTTTCTCCAGTACCTGGCGCCGACATTGGTGCTGCTGCAAGCGGTGCTGCTGTTTGGCGAGCACCTGTCGTCCAGTACCCTGGTAGCGTTCATGTTCATCTGGGCCGGCCTCGCGGTTTACAGCGTCGATGCGTGGCTCAGTTTGCGTCGTCGCAGCTGATCAAAAAACACACAAACCTCTACAGGCCACGAATCCCGTGGCCTGCATCATTCCTTCCCAAGGTTATCCACAGCGTGATCCCCGCCGATTGTGCGCAAGTGGCTGAAACTGCTGGTTTTTTGATCAGATCCTGAAGAACCCCGGTCGGCATGGCCTGGCGGGGTGTCTCTACAGGTTATCCACAGGCAGGTGCACGTTTAACTTGGATAACCTGATCAGGGCTCACTGCGCAGCACCAATTCGACCATCAGATCGTCGGCCAGGGTTTCCAGGCGCGATTGCAGTACGTCCAGCGACAGCGTCAGCGGAACGGCAAGAATCGCTTCGGCATGGAACAACGGCTCGCTGCTCATCGGTGCCGGGCGCACTTCGGTAACCAGCCGTTCCAGACTCACCCCCTGCTCGCTCAACAAGCGTGTGATGTCACGTACGATCCCCGGGCGATCATTGCCCACCAGTTCCATCGCGATCGGCTTCCAGGTGCAGGATTGTTCGATGCTGCTTTCGGCGATCAATACGCGAATGCCCTGGGTGGACAAGCCTTGCAGGGCATCGACCAATTCATCATAGGCCTCGGCAGGCACCCCCACCCGCAGAATGCCGGCGAATTGTCCGGCCATGCGCGACATGCGGCTTTCCAGCCAGTTGCCGCCGTGCTCGGCAATGCATTGGGCAATGCGCTCGACTTGCCCGGGCTTGTCCGGTGCGAAAACGGTGAGTACGAGGTGGTCCATGGCGCAGCCCTCTGGTCATGATTTTTGTTATAGAGAACCAAGTATAGGCAAGGGTTGGAAGGTGCCTGCGCAGATCCGGAATCAAAGGTGTATCGACTGCCCCCTTCGCGGGCAAGCCCGCTCCCACAGGGTCATGCGCTGTCCTTGTGGGAGCGAGTCTGCTTGCGAATGAAGGCGCCGCCGTTCGAAACGAAAAAACAAATCGTGTACAACTTTTGATATTTAACTGGAACAATCTAGTGGTTTTTTGAGAACATCCTGTTCCGCGCCGTGACCGCAATGCGTCATGAGGTCGCAGAACGACGTGATTAGTCTAATTTTCACATCCGCAATTCATCATGTAGTATGCCGCAGCGCGCACTACATAACGTTGAATCGATGTCTGCCGCCGGCCCGTTCGCAACCCTGAAAGCCCTGTCAGCAAGGCCTCAAGCCGTTGATTGGTCCCAACCCAGCCGCCCGTCATGGGCATGTACTGGCAGAGGGGTTTGTGGTTTAAATGGCCAAAGGCTTCATTGTTAATTTGAAGAGCTGAAAAGCGAAATAGCTGAGCAGAGTGAGGCAAGCAATGACTGAACACGTTCAAGTCGGTGGCCTGCAGGTCGCCAAAGTCCTGTTCGACTTCGTGAACAACGAAGCCATTCCCGGTACCGGCCTCACCGCCGATAAGTTCTGGGCCGGTGCCGACAAGGTCATCCATGACCTGGCGCCGAAGAACAAAGCCCTACTCGCCAAACGCGATGATTTCCAGGCTCGTATCGACGGCTGGCACCAAGCGCGTGCCGGTCAACCGCACGACGCCGTGGCCTATAAAGCCTTCCTGCAAGACATCGGTTATCTGCTGCCAGAAGCGGCCGATTTCCAGGCAACGACGCAAAACGTCGATGACGAAATCGCCCGCATGGCCGGCCCGCAGCTCGTGGTGCCGGTGATGAACGCCCGCTTTGCGCTCAACGCCTCGAACGCCCGCTGGGGCTCACTGTACGACGCGCTCTACGGCACCGACGCCATCAGCGAAGCCAACGGTGCGGAAAAAGGCAAAGGCTACAACAAGGTGCGCGGTGACAAGGTCATCGCCTTCGCCCGTGCCTTCCTCGACGAAGCGGCGCCATTGGCGGCCGGCTCCCACGTCGATTCCACCGGCTACAAGATCGTCGACGGCAAACTGGTGGTCGCCCTCAAAGGCGGCAGCAACACCGGCCTGCGCAACGACGCTCAGTTGATCGGCTTCCAGGGCGATGCCGCGGCACCGACCGCGATCCTGCTGAAAAACAACGGCCTGCATTTCGAAATCCAGGTCGACGCCAGCACCCCGGTCGGCCAGACCGACGCGGCCGGCGTCAAAGACATCCTGATGGAAGCCGCACTGACCACCATCATGGACTGCGAAGACTCGGTTGCCGCCGTCGACGCCGATGACAAAGTGGTGATCTACCGCAACTGGCTCGGCCTGATGAAGGGCGACCTGTCGGAAGCCGTCGCCAAGGGCGGTCAGACTTTTACCCGCACCATGAACGCCGACCGCACCTACACCGCGGTCGATGGCAGCGAACTGAGCCTGCACGGTCGTTCGTTGCTGTTCGTACGCAACGTTGGTCACCTGATGACCATCGACGCGATCCTCGACAAAGATGGAAATGAAGTGCCGGAAGGCATTCTCGATGGCCTGGTGACCTGCCTGTCGGCGATCCACAACCTCAACGGCAACAGCTCGCGCAAGAACAGCCGCACCGGCTCGGTCTATATCGTAAAGCCAAAGATGCACGGCCCTGAAGAAGCCGCGTTCACCAACGAGCTGTTCGGTCGCATCGAAGACGTGCTGGGCCTGCCACGCAACACCCTGAAAGTCGGGATCATGGACGAGGAGCGTCGTACCACGATCAACCTCAAGGCCTGCATCAAGGCGGCGAGCGAGCGTGTGGTGTTCATCAACACCGGTTTCCTCGACCGCACGGGCGATGAAATCCACACCTCCATGGAAGCCGGCCCGATGGTGCGCAAGGCGGACATGAAGGCGGAAAAATGGATCGGCGCCTACGAGAACTCCAATGTCGATATCGGTCTGAGCACCGGCCTGCAAGGTCGCGCGCAGATCGGTAAAGGCATGTGGGCCATGCCGGACCTGATGGCAGCGATGCTCGAACAGAAAATCGCTCACCCGCTGGCCGGTGCCAACACTGCCTGGGTACCTTCGCCGACCGCCGCTGCACTGCATGCACTGCACTACCACAAGGTTGACGTGTTCGCCCGTCAGGCCGAACTGGCCAAACGTGCCCATGCATCGGTAGACGACATCCTGACCATCCCGTTGGCGGTGAACCCGCAGTGGACCGCCGAACAGATCAAGAACGAACTGGACAACAATAGCCAGGGCATTCTCGGTTACGTGGTGCGCTGGATCGACCAGGGCGTCGGTTGTTCGAAAGTGCCGGACATCAATGACGTCGGCCTGATGGAAGACCGTGCCACGCTGCGTATTTCCAGCCAGCACATCGCCAACTGGCTGCGCCATGGCATCGTCACCGAAGAGCAGGTCATGGAAAGCCTCAAGCGCATGGCGCCGGTGGTTGACCGGCAGAACGCCGGCGACGCGCTGTACCGTCCGCTGGCCCCGAACTTCGACAGCAACATCGCCTTCCAGGCGGCGGTCGAACTGGTGGTTGAAGGCACCAAACAGCCGAACGGTTACACCGAGCCGGTTCTGCACCGTCGGCGTCGCGAGTTCAAGGCCGCCAATGGCCTGTAACTGAGCGCCTGCGCCGGACATGAAAAAGCCCTGATCGAAAGTTCAGGGCTTTTTTGTTTGCATGACCTGTTGCTCTTTGTGGGAGCGGGCTTGCTCCGGGCGGCGTTCCGACGAAAGCGGTGCATCTGCCAAAAAATACTCGACTGACACTACGTATTCGCGAGCAAGCCCGCTCCCACAGGGATTGTGCAGTGGTTACCGGCTTGGACTAAGGCTCCATCCCAAGCTCATGCTTGACCAACACCAGCAGCTTGTCGGCGTCAATCGGCTTGAGCAGAAAGTCCACCACACTCAAATGCATCGCGGCGATCGCATCTTTTACGTCGGCATCGCCCGAGACGATGATGACCGGCAACGCCGCCCGTACCGACTCGCGCACCTGGCGGATCAGCTCCAGCCCATCGACGCGCCCCATGCGCAAGTCGGTAATCACCAGTCCGATCGAAGGTTTCTCCTCCAACATCTTGAGTGCCACTTCGCCACTGGCCGCTGTTATGCAGGGAATGCCCTCCAACGCGAGGATCTCTGACAGCAGCTCCCGGGCGTCCTTATCGTCATCGACGACCAGCACCCGTTGCAGCGGCAGGTCAGGCTCCAGCATGACTGCACTCAGCGCTTCGCGCTCGGCGTCGCTCAAAATATCGTGGTCGGACATGGCGTTCTCTACATGTTCAATTCAATTCCCTAGCACAGTTATGAGACATCGCTAAGCTGACCACCAATGTGCACTCCGACAGATAATTTTCCAATAGGGGGGCCGAGAGGTTTTTCGCACACTTGCGTAGGATTTTTCCGACATTTCAGGACGCTAACAGCCTACCTAGACTTACGTCCAATGGGCACCCCGGCTACAGGGGTCGACCATGTATGGGTCATCCGACTACAACAATTCAAAATAGACTGCGGTAATGGTTATGAGTAAAGCGGACGCCTTCACACAGGCAGGGAAAACCGCGGTGTTGCAGAACATCCAGGGCACATTGCAATTCCTTCAGCGCTTCCCGCCTTTCAACCAGATGGAACACGCGCACCTGGCGTATCTGGTCGAGCAATGTCAGCTGCGTTTTTACGCTCCCGGCGAGAGCATCATCAAACCCGCCGACGGCCCGGTCGAGCACTTCTATATCGTCAAGCAAGGCCGGGTCGTGGGCGAGCGTCCGGATACGGCAAAAGGTGGCACCGAAACGGTCTTCGAGATCGCCACCGGCGAATGTTTTCCCCTCGCGGCGTTGCTGGGTGAACGGGCCACCCGTACCGAGCACCTCGCCGGTGAAGACACCTTTTGCCTGCAACTGAACAAGCCGGCGTTCATCCGTCTGTTTTCGCTATCGGACACCTTCCGCAACTTCGCCCTGCGCTGCGTCAGCAGCCTGCTGGACCAGGTCAACCAGCAAGTGCAGCAAAAAGCCGTGGAAACCCTCGGCACCCAATATTCGCTCAATACCCGACTGGGCGAGTTGGCCATGCGCCACCCGGTGTCATGCGCCCCGCAGACGCCCTTGCGCGAAGCCGTGACGTTGATGCACGAACAACAGGTCGGCAGCATCGTGGTGGTCGATGAACTCAAGGTGCCATTGGGTATTTTCACCCTGCGCGACCTGCGTCAGACCGTGGCCAACGGCAGCACTGATTTCAACGAAGCCATCGAAGGGCACATGACCCGAGCGCCGTTTTTCCTGTCGCCGGACCACAGTGCATTCGACGCGGCGATTGCCATGACCGAGCGTCACATCGCCCATGTCTGCCTGGTCAAGGACCAACGCTTGTGCGGCGTGGTTTCCGAGCGCGATCTGTTTTCCCTGCAACGGGTCGACCTGGTGCACCTGGCGCGCACCATCCGCAACGCACCGAAGGTGGAAAACCTGGTGGCGCTGCGGGGCGAAATCGGCCAACTGGTCGAACGCATGCTGGCCCATGGCGCGTCTTCGACACAAATCACCCACATCATTACCCTGCTCAACGATCACACCGTGTGCCGGGTGATCGAACTGACCCTCGCCGAAAAAGGTGATCCCGGCGTGCCATTCAGTTGGCTGTGCTTCGGCAGTGAAGGCCGTCGCGAGCAGACCCTGCACACCGATCAGGACAACGGCATTCTGTTCGAAGCCAGGGATGCAGCCCATGCCGCCGAGATTCGCGGCAAGTTGTTGCCCATCGCCCAGCAGATCAACCAGAGCCTGGCGCTGTGCGGCTTCACCTTGTGCAAGGGCAATATCATGGCCGGCAACCCCGAACTGTGCCTGTCCCGGGCCGAATGGGCGCGGCGCTTTGCGGCGTTCATCCGCGAGGCCACCCCGGAGAACCTGCTCGGTTCGAGCATCTATTTCGATTTGCGCGTGGTCTGGGGCAGCGAGCAAGGCTGCGAGCAGTTGCGTCGGGGCATTCTCGATCAGGTCGGTGACAACCGTTTGTTCCAGCGCATGATGGCCGAGAATGCGCTGCGCAATCGCCCGCCCGTAGGGCGTTTGCGCGAGTTCGTGCTGACGCGCAAAAATGGCGAGAAAGCCACCCTGGACCTGAAGATCCAGGGCTTGGCAGCCTTTGTCGATGGCGCCCGACTGCTGGCCCTGGCCCATGGCATCGAGGCCAATAACACGCTGGAGCGTTTTCGCCAATTGGTCGCCAAAGAGGTCATCGAGCCCCTGGACGGCGCCGCGTACGAAGAGGCCTATCACTTCATCCAGCAAACCCGCATGCAGCAACATCAATTACAGACCCGGGAGAATTTTCCCTACTCGAACCGGGTCGATCCCGACAGCCTCAATCACCTGGACCGGCGCATCCTGCGTGAGTCCTTGCGTCAGGCCCAACGCCTGCAGAGCAGCCTGACCTTGCGGTATCAGTTGTGAGCCTGTTTTCATGGCTGCGTCCGCCGAGCCCCACCCTGCCCGCCGACCTGCAACATCGCCTGGAACGCTTGCCAGCCGCTGCCGCCTTGGGCGAATGCAGCCTGCGTGAGCAGCGCTGGGTGGTGCTCGATCTGGAAACCACCGGGCTGAACCTGAACAAGGACCATGTGTTGTCGATTGGCGCGGTAGCGATCGAGGACGGGGCCATCGATTTTCGCCAGCAGTTCGAACGCACCTTGCAATATCCGCAAGTCAAACTCGGCCCCAGCGTGCTGATCCACGGCATTGGCCCCAGCGCCATTGCGGCGGGCAGCGATCCCGCAGAAGCGCTGGTGGACCTGATGGAATACCTCGGTGACAGCCCGGTACTGGCCTTCCACGCGCCGTTTGACCAGCACATGCTCGGCCGTGCGTTGAAAGATCACCTGGGCTTCAAGTTGCAGCATCCGTTTCTGGATGTGGCGGACATTGCACCGCTGCTATGCCCCCAAGCGCACTTTCGCGAGGCCGGGCTGGACGACTGGATCGACTGGTTCAAACTCGAAGTCTTCGAACGTCACCACGCCAGCGCCGACGCCCTGGCCACCGCTGAACTGGCGCTGATCCTGTTCAGCCGCGCGCGGCAGCAGCAGATTCATAGCCCGCTGAATTTGCAACAGCGCTTGAGTCAGTGGAAGCGTCGGCAACAAGCGCCGTCCTTCTGACCTATACGCAATCCCTGTAGGAGCGAGCTTGCTCGCGAAAGTCGTCAACGGTAACGCGTTTTTCTGGCAAGACCGAGGTGTCAGATAGTTTTTCGAGAGCAAGCTCGCTCCTACAGGGGCCTTCGCCAGATTCCCACCCGACCAACGCCGATTGCGGACCTCCCGCGCCTCTGCCACAATCGCGAACAATTCTCGTTAGTTAAAACTTCCCAAGCGGTGATGCGGCGTGTCGTCAGTCCCAAGCCCTCAAAGTGAGCTCGTCGGTGCGTTATATCGCGACCATCGCGGTTGGCTATTGGCCTGGCTTCGACGCAATGTCGCCTGCCCACAGCGGGCCGAAGACCTGAGCCAGGACACGTTCGTGCGCTTGCTGGGCCGCGAGGAACTGAAGGAACCCCGCGAACCGCGGGCATTCCTGGTGGCCATCGCCAAGGGCCTGCTGTTCGATTATTTCCGTCGCGCCGCGCTGGAGCAGGCTTACCTCACCGAACTGATGCTGATTCCCGAAGCCGAACAACCGTCGGCGCAAGAGCAGCAGATGATCCTCGAAGACCTGAAAAACATCGACCGTTTGCTCGGCAAGCTTTCCACCAAGGCCCGGGCGGCGTTCCTCTACAACCGTCTCGACGGTCTTGGCCACGCAGAAATCGCCGAGCGCCTGGGGGTATCGGTGCCGCGGGTGCGCCAGTACCTGGCCCAGGGCATTCGCCAATGCTACATCGCGCTGTACGGTGAGCCGACATGAACCCGCTCGGTTCCAAACCGGTATCGGCCAACGTGCTGGACGCAGCGATTGCCTGGCAGTTGTCCATGGATGGCGCCAACCCGGTAGAGCGCGAAGAATTCGCCAAGTGGCACGCTGCCCACGAGGAGCACGCCCGTGCCTGGCGCCAGTTGGGCATGCTCGACCAACGCTTCAGCGCAGCCAGTGGCCCGGCCCGCACTGCCCTGCTGCAATCGCGCGAAGGCATCCGCCGACGGGTGCGCAAGCTCGGCAATGGCGTGGCGAGCGTGGTGGCCGTGATCGGCCTGGCGCTATTTGCCGGGCCACGTTACCTGCCGATCGATTACTGGCTGGCCGACCAGCGCACCGCTGTTGGCGAGCAGCGCACCCTGCGCCTGGCGGATGGCACACTGGTCAATCTCAACACCCACAGCGCCCTGGATGTGCGCTTCGATGAGAAGCAGCGGCGCATCGTGCTTCAGGAAGGCGAAATCCTGGTTGAAACCGGCCATGGCGATCCCCGGCCGTTCATCGTCGAAACCCGTGAAGGCAGCATGCGCGCGCTGGGTACGCGGTTTCTGGTCAAGCGTGAAGAAGAAGGCACACGCCTGAGTGTGTTGCAGTCGGCGGTGGCGGTTCACCCCGAGTCCAGCCCGGATGAACGGATTCTGCGCGAAGGCCAGCAGGTGTTGATCCGCAATAACGGCCTGGGTCCGGTTCTGGCCGTCAATTTCGGCGCGGATGCCTGGACCCGCGGCATGCTGGTGGTGGACAACACGCGGCTGGAAGATCTGGTGCATGAAATCGGCCGTTATCGACCCGGTTACACAGGCGTCGCGCCGGAAGTCGCCGACCTGCGCATCACTGGCAGCTTCCCGCTGCGTGATACCGACCTGGCGCTCAATGCCCTGCTGCCGACTCTGCCAGTGCAGATTGAACAGCACACGCAGTGGTGGGTGAAGGTAGTCGCCAAGGCCGAAACAAAGCCCTGAATCCGCACACAGAACCCTTCAGTGCTTATTGAATAACTGAATACAAATTATTTTCATCCACCCCTATCACTTTCTGATTCTCGTTCGGCACACAGGCAATTGAGAAATATTTCCATTCAGGAGCCGCTGTATGTCCCGTTCGCTGAACACCCTGTTGCGCCCCAGTTTGCTGGCGGTCGCCGTTGCCCTTTGCACCCCTTTGGGCAGCAGCCAACTGGTCGCCGCTGAGCAGGCGTCAAGCGTTCGCGCCTACAACCTGCCAGCCGCACCACTGGCCAGCACCCTGAACCAGATCGCCAGCCAGGCCGGCCTGGCCTTGTCGTTGAACCCCTCCCTGGCGGCAGGCAAAACCTCGGCGCCCGTCAACGGCCAGTTCGACGCCGCCGGCGCCCTGCGCGAGGCCCTGCGCGGCACCGGGCTGCAAATGGAGCAAAGCAGTGCCGGCACCTACAGCCTGGTGGCCGTGCCCGAGGGCGTGATGGCTCTGCCGGCAACCAGCGTGATTGGCGTGGAAGACGCTGAAAGCGCCTGGGGCCCGGTGCAAGGCTACGTGGCCAAGCGGACCGCCGCCGGCACCAAGACCGATACCGCGCTGGTCGAGGTACCGCGCTCGATTTCGGTCGTCACTCGCGAGCAGATGGACGACCGCAACGCGCATACCCTTGATGCCGCCGTGCGCTACCTGCCGGGCATCACCGCCAGCAGCTACGGCAGCGACACCCGCGCTGACTGGCTGCGCGTGCGTGGTTTCGAGCCGACTCAATTCCTCGACGGCCTGCCCCTGCCAAAAGGCGTATACGCCAACCCGAAACAGGAAACCTGGAACCTCGACCGCCTGGCCTTGCTGCGCGGCCCGGCCTCGTCCGTGTACGGCCAGACCCCGCCAGGCGGTCTGCTGGACATGGTCAGCCGTCGCCCGAGCGCCGAAGCCAGCAGCGAAATCCAGCTGCAGTACGGCAGCGACAACCATCGCCAGATCAACTTCGCCAGCACCGGCAAGATCGACGACGAAGGCCGGTTTCTCTATGGCGTGAGCGGCGTGGTGCGTGACGGCGGCACCCAGATCGACCATATCGATGACAAGCGCTACAACATTGCGCCAAGCCTGACCTGGAACATCGACGAAGACACCCGCTTCACCCTGCTGACGCAGTTCACCCGTGACGATACCGGCGTTACCAGCCAGTTCTATCCGATTCAGGGCACCAAGATCGACATGCCGTTCGGCAAGATCTCGCACCACAAGAACCTGGGTGATCCGGACTACGATTTCTACGACCGCACCTATTACGCACTGGGTTATGCCTTCGAGCATCGCTTGAACGATGTATGGCAGTTCCGCCAGAACCTGCGCTACACCAAGTCGGACCTGTCGTTCCAGACGGTCACCGTCAACAGCTACTTTCCCTCCATCGGATTTGTCGTAGACGATGAAGGCAACACCGGGCGCGGCACGACCAATGTCGACGAAGACATCAGCCAGTTCGCCGTGGACAACAACTTCCAGGCCGACTTCGCCACCGGCGACATTAATCACACGCTGTTGATCGGCCTGGACCACCAGCGCAGCAACACCAACTACACCTCGATCTTTGGCAGCGCACCGGCCATCAACGTCAACGACCCGGTCTATGGCTTGCCGATCACCCGTCCACCACGCTCCTCGGCGTTTTATGACTATGACCAGAAGACCTACCAGACCGGTCTGTACGTCCAGGATCAAATGGCCCTCGACCAATGGCGCCTGACCCTCGGCGGTCGTGAAGACTGGGTGCATACCGGCACCAAATTCTTCAACAAGGGTGATGCCACCAACACTCAGCGCGACAAGAACTTCAGCGGCAACGCGGCGATCAGCTATGTGTTCGACTCGGGCTTCGTGCCTTACTTGTCCTACGCCGAATCGTTCCAGCCGGCCAGCAATGCTGTCGCCTCGCCGACCGATTCGTTCAAGCCGACCAAAGGCAAGCAGTGGGAACTGGGTATCAAGTACCAGCCACCGGGCAGCAACACACTGCTGACGGCCGCTGTGTATGACCTGACCCAGAAAAACGTTGCCGTCACCAATAATGTGGGCAACGTGACGGTCACCAGCCAGACCGGCGAAGTGAGAGTCAAAGGCCTGGAGCTGGAAGCCGTTTCCGATGTGACCGAAAACCTCAAGGTCACCGCCGCCTACACCTTGGCCAAGTCCGAAGTGCAAGACGGTGCGTTCAAGGGCAATCGCCTGCAACTGATGCCTAACCAGCAAGCATCGGTATGGGGCGACTACACCTGGCACAACGGCGTGCTCGACGGCTTCGGCATCGGCGCTGGCGCGCGCTACACCGGCAACACTTACGGCGACGAGGCCAACACCTGGCTGGGCAAGGCCGACGCCTACACGGTGTTCGACGCCGCGGTACACTACGACCTCGGCCGCCTGGACAACAGCCTCAAGGGCGCTTCGCTGGCCGTTAACGCCACCAACCTGTTCGACAAGGACTACATCTCGACCTGCGACAGCTTCTACTGCTACTACGGCGACCAGCGCAGTGTCGTCGCCAGTGCAACCTACAAGTGGTAACACGTTGAGCTGATACGCCCAATGACCAAGCCGTCCTTCGTGGACGGCTTTGGTTTTTCTGAAGGCTATGAAATGAAAAGTAAAACAATTCGCCGCTGGTCCGCTGTTCATACCTGGACCAGCCTGATTTGCACGGTGTTCCTGTTGCTGCTGGCACTGACCGGCCTGCCGTTGATCTTCCATCACGAGATCGACCACCTCCTCGGTGATGCAGCCGAGCTGAAGCAGATGCCGGCAGACACCCCGCGGCTTGATTTGCAGCAGCTGGTAGCGGCGGCTGAAAAGCATCGCCCTGGCGAAGTCATGCAGTATTTCGGCTTCGAGGACGACGAGCCCAATGCCGCGATTGCGATCATGGCCCCCACCGCTGACACTGAACCCAATTCGTCCCACACCTTCATGCTCGACGCCCGTACCGGCGAGGCCCTGGAGATGCCGTCGGCCAACGGTGGTTTCATGATGGTCATGCTGCGCCTGCACGTGGACATGTTTGCCGGCTTACCGGGCAAGCTGCTGTTGGCGTTCATGGGCATTCTGTTCGTGGTGGCGATCGTCTCCGGCACCGTCTTGTACCTGCCATTCATGCGCCGCCTGAAGTTCGCCACCGTGCGCCAGGACAAATCCACCCGCCTGCGCTGGCTCGACCTGCATAACCTGATCGGCGTCGTGACCTTGACCTGGGCCCTGGTGGTCGGCGTGACCGGCGTGATCAGTGCCTGCGCCGACCTGATCATTGCCGCCTGGCGCAACGACAGCCTGAGCGCGATGGTCGCGCCATACCGCGATGCGCCACCGCTGACGCAACTGGCGCCGGCCACCCGTCTGCTCGACATCGCCAAGGACGTCGCGCCGGGCATGCAGCCGGACTTCATCGCCTTCCCCGGCACGCGGTTTTCCAGCGAGCACCATTACGCAGTGTTCATGAAAGGCAGCACGCACCTGACCTCGCACCTGCTGACGCCGGTGCTGATCGACGCCAGCACCCTGCAAGTCACTGCCGTGGCCGAACGCCCCTGGTACATGGATGCCATGGGCATGTCGCAACCGCTGCACTTCGGCGACTACGGCGGCATGCCGATGCAAATCCTCTGGGCGACCCTGGATGTGCTGACCATCATTGTGCTCGGCAGCGGGGTCTACCTGTGGGTGGTGCGGCGCAAGGCTGCCAGGCCTGTGCTGGAAAAAACGGAGAACGTGGCATGAAGCCCCGGCAGTCGAATTTCTGGAAGGTCTTTGCCATTCCCACCGTCATCGCGGTGCTCAGCGCGGCAGGGCTGTTTGCCGCGTTGCTCGGGGATGGTGTGTGGGATTCACTGAGCTGGGTGGGGCTGGGCATCCCGGCTGTGCTGGCCCTGCGCGGCCTCCTGCAACGCCGCTGACCCCCTGTAGGAGCGAGCTTGCTCGCGATGGACTTGAGAACGCCGCTGGGTGTCAGGTTTTCCGCGTTATCGTTAACGTCCATCGCGAGCAAGCTCGCTCCTACAGGGGTGTTTGCCATCTTGAGCTATCGCCCCAACACGCTATGCTGCCCGACTCTGCCACCGTTCGAGACGCTGCCATGTCCGCCCCGAGCATGACCCTGTACCACAACCCGCTCTCTCCCTTCGTTCGCAAAGTCATGGTGCTGCTGCACGAAACCGGTCAACAGGACCGCGTGGCGCTGCAGACCAGCGTCCTCAGCCCGGTAACCCCGGACACGGCCCTGATCGACGACAACCCCCTGAGCAAAATCCCGGCCCTGCGCCTGGCCGATGGCAATGTCATCCATGACAGCCGGGTCATCCTCGACTACCTCGATCAGCAGCACGTCGGCAACCCGCTGATCCCCCGCGAAGGCTCGGCCCGCTGGCGGCGCCTCACCCTCGCGTCCCTTGCCGACGGGATCATGGACGCGGCCGTGCTGGTGCGCTACGAAGTCGCCTTGCGTGCCCCGGAGAAACACTGGGACGAATGGCTCGACGGCCAGCGCGACAAGATCCGCCGCGCCCTGGCCCTGCTGGAAAAGGACGCGATTGCCGAGCTGACCTGCCACTTCGACGTGGCCGCGATCAGCGTGGCCTGTGCACTGGGTTACCTGGACCTGCGCCATCCGGATCTGGATTGGCGCACGGCGAATCCGCAACTGGCGGGGTGGTACTTCGAGGTGAGCCAGCGGCCTTCGATGATTGCGACGATGCCGAAGGCTTAGAACTTCGCTGGCTATACTGGCCGCTTCGCGAGCAGGCTCGCTCCCACAGTAGGTCGTCAGTGCGTACAAATTTTGTATTCACTGGAGAACCCTTGTGGGAGCGAGCCTGCTCGCGAAAATACCAACGCGGTTCATCAGGCAACCACTGCAAAATCCGAGTCACTAACACCTCGCTCCAGCGCTGATCCTCGCGCAACCCCACCGACCGGTTCATTGCACCGCTCCAATATCGAAGTCCAACGGTTTCACCGCTTTCTGCCCAACCCCATACCAATCCAGCTTGCGGGTCAGCACCATGAACACGCCCAACAAGCCGAACAGCAGCAACGAGCCCATCAACAGCGCGTAATCCTCGGCGCTCAAAACGCCGTAAAGCAGGCCGTACAACGCCGTCAGTCCCGCGGAGAAGCTCAACCCGTTCACGATACTGCGCAGCACATGGCACACATAAAAACCGATCAAGGACACGCAGCCAGCCGCCGACAACAGATAGGCCAGCCCAAAACCGATGTGCTCGGACAGCGACAGCAACAGCAGATAAAAGAACGCCAGGGCCACCCCCACCAGCGCGTATTGCACCGGGTGCACGGCCAGGCTTTTCAACACTTCGAAGAGGAAGAAACCGGCGAACGTCAGGACGATGAACAGCAGCGCGTATTTGATCGCCCGGTCGCTTTTCAGGTACTGGTCCACCGGGTCGATAAAGCTCACACCGAAGCTGCGGCCGCTGAAGGCTGCGCAGTCACCACCGGTGACACAGCTGCTCAAGGCCTCCTGCAGATTGGTGGAGAAAAACGACGCCTGCCAGTTGGCGGTAAACCCCTGATCGGTGACGTTACGCTGGGCCGGCAGATAGTTGCCGATGAAGCTTGGGTGAGGCCAGTCGGCGCTCAGCGAGACTGTGCTGGTTTTACCCACCGGCAATACCTGCAACACGCCCGTGCCTTGCAGGCGCAGGTTAAAACCGAAAGCCAGCTCCGCGGCCTGTTCGGTGTTCAGCGCCGGCAGTGTCACGTGCACGCCCTCACCCAGCCAGCCGACCTGGCTACCGGGAATGAAGTCCAGGCTCTGGCCGTCGAACTCGAGTTTCAAGGCATTTTCGATACCACGGATGTCGCTGATGCCAACGGCGAGAAACGGCGGGTCGAACCGGTAATCGGCAAAGTCTTCCTTGATTCCGAGCCGCGCCGGCAGCGAAAAAAGCCCACTGATGCGATTGTCGGCATGAAACAGCCGCGCCTGGTAAATCCCCCGGGAGCGCAACTCGGTCTGCACCTGGCCGTCGAGCTCGAAGCGTTCCGGCAGGAAGTACAGACGACCGCGCTCTTCGCTGATGTCTTGATAACGCTCGTTGGTTTTTTCACGAGTCTTCCAGGTGCGCACCACTTTGCGATACGGCACCACCAGCAACGGACCGCTCACCTGCTGGCTGAAACTGGAACTGCGGGCAATGTCGTCGAGCACGCCGTCGCGCAGTTGCTGACGGTCGCGGATCACGCCGTTGATCATCAGCAGCGGGATCAGCAACAACAGAATCAACAGGGCAATCGCCCCGAGTTTTAGGGTCAGGCTACGGTTCATGGGACTCTCCCTGTTTTGGATGGGGAAAGTCTGGCGTGGCTGTGTGGGGGTTTTATGGGAGAAATGTGGGGATTATGTGGAGACTTGACCGACCCCATCGCGAGCAAGCTCGCTCCCACATTTGATCTTCGGTTCGCATATATTTTGTGTTCGCGGGAGATCCCATGTGGGAGCGAGCCTGCTCGCGATGGCCGCGACTCGGTCCTAAGGCAGGCGCAACGTGACCTCTACACCACAGTCGACATTACCGACACTCATCTCCCCACCATGCAACTTGACCACCTCTTCAACGAAGTTAAGCCCCAACCCTGTGCTTTTTCGCCCACTGTCCGGACGCGGCAGTGAGTAGAAGCGCTCGCTCAAGCGCGGCAACGCATAGTCTGGAATCGCCTCGGCCTGGTTAAAAAGCTTGAATTCGATTTGCTCACCGATCTTTGTGGCACTGAATCGCAGCAAGCCACGAGCCGGGGTGAAATCCAGAGCGTTCTCCAGCAGATTTCCCAGCGCCTGACGCAACAGGAATGGCTCACCGGTCACGGTCAGATCCGCTGCAATGGTTTGCTCCACACATAACTGCTTGCCTTCGATGCGCGCCGCCTGAGCGCTCTGCAATTCATCGACCAACTTCGCCAGCGGCACCGCTACCCGCTCCTCCAGCCCTTGGCGCTGCTCGACCTGGGCCAGGTTCAACAGCCGCTCGATCAACTGCTGCATGCGCGCACTTTCGCTGTCGATGTTGCCGACGAAACGCTGTCGCTGGATCGGCGGCATTTCGCCCTGCAACAGTTCCGCCGCGCCACGAATGGCTGCCAGCGGACTCTTCAACTCGTGGGTCAGTGTGTGCACGTAACGCTCGACGTAGGCCTTGCCTTCAAGCTGCGTGCGCATCTGCTCCACCGCCGTGGCCAATTGTTCCAGCTCACCACCGCGATAGTGCGGCACTTCAACCCGCCGGCCTGCACTGACGCCTTGAGCGTACGCCGTCAATCTGCGCAGGGCGCGGCTCAACCACCAGGACAACAACGCGCCGAACAGCAAACCGAGGCCGATCAGCCCGACGCCATACGCCAGCAACCGGCGTTCCGTGCGATCCACATAAGGCTGCAACGAGCTGTTTGGCTTGGCCACTGTGACTACGCCTATGATCTGGCCGTTGTCGCGAATCGGCGCGCCGACGTGCATCACCGAAGACCCCTGATCCTTCGGGTCACTGCGGGTGGAGCGAGCACCGTACTCGCCGCGCAGGGTCAGGTAGACGTCGTTCCAGCGCGAGTAATCCTGCCCCATCGCCACCCCGCTGGAATCCAGCACGACGATGCCCTTGGCGTCGGTGACGTAGATGCGATGGTTGACCTGATTCTTCGGCAAGCCCCAGATTTTCGCCGCCGGCTGGCGCTCACCATAAGCCTTGAGCAGTTGCGGCCAGCGGTTCTGATTGAGAGTGCCGGCCTTGAAATCGTCGCGCAGGATCTCGGCCATCAGGTTGGCGGTATCGACCAGGGTTTCTTCGGTGGACTGGCGAACGCCCGGGCGGATCTCTTGCATGACCGTGTTGAGCACAAAGTAGCCCGTCAGGCCGATGAACAGTGCGTAGACCAGGAAGAACCGGATTCCCAGCGGCATCAGCTGTGCCCCGGGCTGTAGCTGTAGCCAAGGCCGCGGTGGGTCTGGATCGGTTCGGCGTCAGCCTTCACCCGTCGCAACTTGGCGCGCACGCTCTTGATATGGCTGTCGATGCTGCGCTCGTAACCGGCGTCGGCGGCCACGCCCAGGGCATCGAGCAACTGTTCGCGGCTGAAGACGCGCTCGGGCTGTTCCAGCAGGCATTGCAACAGGCGGAATTCATGGCGGGTAAGGGTCAGCAGTTGACCGCGATAACTGATTTGCACACGGTCGCTATCGATACGAAACAGCGTCGTCGATGGTTCGCTCACCGTGCGGGGCGCCATGCGCTTGAGAATCGCCCGGACCCGCGCCGCCACCTCCCGCGGGCTGAACGGCTTGACCACGTAATCGTCGGCGCCGATTTCCAGGCCCACGACGCGATCGATCTCGCCATCCCGGGCACTGAGGAACATCACCGGCACTTCGCTGAAGCGCCGCAGTTGCTTGCAGGTTTCGAAGCCGCTGATGTCCGGCAGGCCGATATCGAGAATGATCAGATCCGCCGGAGTCTGACGCTGATGCTCCAGCGCCGCCGCGCCAAGGCTCAACCATGTGGTGGTGAAGCCCTCGCCTTGCAGGGCGAAAATCAGGGTGTCGGCAATGGCCGCTTCGTCTTCGACAATCAGGATATGAGGCATGGCGTCCGAGCCCGGCAGGGATGTGGGCGAACGGTGCCCCAAGCCTCACACCCCGTCAATCAGCAATCGGGCTTGTCCGCCGTGAACCGCCGTGCCGGGTTCACCGCCGCACCGAACTCGCGCAACGCCTTGGCGCCGATCAGCAACGGGTAGTTGAAGCTGCTGCGGTCCGTCAGGTTGACCTCCACGGTGCGCTTGACGTTGCCCAGGCACAGCTCCAGATCGACCACCGGACGCTTGCTCGGCGCGACAACTTCGCTGTCCTCCTCGTCCTCTTCAGAGCGGGTCTTGATCTTGCTGATGCGCGCGACCTTGTGTTCGTAGACCTGGTTGCCCGCATCCTTGGTGCCGAGGCGGAAACGCACCCAGTCTTCGCCGTCACGCTTGAAGGTTTCGATGTCCTTGGCCGACAGGGATGCGGTCAGGGCGCCGGTGTCCATTTTCGCCTTGAGGACTTGCCCGCCGATTTCCGGCAGGGCGATGTATTCGTAACGCCCGTACAGGGTCGGCTCGGCGGCCATGACCGGCAAAGCGATGAGGGAGAGCACTGCAAGGAGGGATTTCACGTACTGGGCTTCCATAAGAGTGAACTGCCGGATTTTAGACCGTTGTTCGCTTGATCGTTCCCCCAAGGTTACCGCCCCGGAGGTGAAACATTCGTCACCCCCGATTTGGCCTGTCCCCCGAAGCTGCTTATCATGGCGCGCCCAACCGCTTCGACGAGTGACTTATGCGCCGCCTGCTCACCGGCTGTTTCGTGACCCTGCTGCTTCTGCTCAACACCCTGGTCCTGATCGGGCCATTGCTGGTGTTTGCCCTGCTCAAGCTGATCCTGCCCGGCCGTTTTCGCGACTACGCGTCCTGGACCGTGATGTGGATCGCCGAAACCTGGTCGGAAATCGACAAGCTGATTTTCCGCGTCTGCATCCCCACTCAATGGGACATCCGTGGCGGTGAAGATCTGCGCCGCGATACCTCGTATCTGGTAATCAGCAACCATCAATCCTGGGTCGACATCCCGGCGCTGATCCAGACGCTGAACCGGCGCACGCCGTTCTTCAAATTCTTCCTCAAGAAAGAGCTGATCTGGGTGCCCTTCCTGGGTCTGGCGTGGTGGGCGCTGGATTACCCGTTCATGAAGCGCTACAGCAAGGCGTTCCTGGCCAAACACCCGGAGCTGGCGGGCAAGGACCTGGAGATCACCCAAAAGGCCTGCGAGCTGTTCAAGCGCCAGCCGGTGACGGTGGTCAACTATCTGGAAGGTACGCGCTTCACCGCAGCGAAAAGCGCTCAACAGCAGTCACCCTTCACTCACCTGCTCAAGCCCAAGGCTGGCGGCGTGGCATTCGTGCTGGCGGCAATGGGCGAACAGCTGGATGCCATTCTCGATGTGACAGTGGTTTACCCGCAGCAGAAGATTCCGGGGTTCTGGGACCTGATCAGCGGCAATGTGCCAAGGGTCATCATCGACATCAAGACCCGCGAACTCGACCCGGCGCTGTGGCAGGGCGATTACGAAAACGATCCGGTGTTTCGCGAGAAGATCCAGAACTGGGTCAACCAGCTCTGGATCGAGAAGGACCGGCGCATCGACGCCTTGCGCGCCGAGCGCTACTGATTCAGCTACCGGTGCCGGCCCCGGCGCCCCAGATGTTGCCCAGGCTGCTCAGCAGCGTACCGCCGACGCCCTGCTGACCGAGGTACTGCAAGAGCACCGGGGTAAACAGGCCGATCATGCCGCTGTCCATGCCCAGGGCGCTGAAGGCGTTGTTCAGGTCGTTGCTGTCCTTGACGTTGCCCAGGGCATTATCCAGCCCTGCAGCTTTGCCGCCGGAGCCGAGCAGGCCGGCCAGCGCACCCAACTCACCGCCGCCCGAGAGCATGTCGATACCCGGCACGCTTTTGGCCAGTTCCGAGTAGTCGGTCGAACTCAACTGGTTCTTCGCCAGGCCCAGCATCGCCCCGGCGCCGCCAATGGCTTGCTGTGGGGTGATGTCCAATTCACTGAGGGTGCTCAGCAAATCGGCTGTCTGCGGCGTCGGTGCGGCGGTCGCGGTCGCGGTCGCGGTCGCGTCATCGCCCTTCATGCCGGCAATGACACTGGCAGCATCACTCAGGTTGAACTGTGCAAAGGCCGGGCTGGCAGCCAGGGTCAGGAGTGATGCCAGTGCAAAACCGCGTGAAATCTTCATTCAGACATCCTCGATGAACACCGCCCGGCAATGGGCGGCAAAAAACTGTGCATTGGACTGACGCTCTCAAGGATTGTTCCCGGCCCTGCGAGCTTGTCGCGACTCTGTAGGCGCTGCCGAAGGCTGCGATCTTTTGATCCTGGCGTGAATCACCAGTTCTGAGTAACAGCCCAAACAAAACGGCGACCCGAAGGTCGCCGTTCTGGTATTGCCCGAACGCTTAAGCAGCGCTGAACATCTTGTGCGGATCGATCACAAACTTCTTCGGCACGCCGGCATCAAACTCGCCATAACCCTGCGGAGCCTGATCCAGGCTGATCACCTGAACGCCCACCACTTCGGCGATGTTGATACGGTCCCACATGATCGCTTGCATGAGCGCGCGATTGTACTTCATGACCGGGGTCTGGCCGGTGTGGAAGCTGTGGGACTTGGCCCAGCCCAACCCGAAGCGGATGCTCAGGCTGCCCATTTTCGCGGCAGCGTCGACAGCACCCGGGTCTTCGGTCACATAGAGGCCGGGAATGCCGATCTTGCCGGCCACACGCACCACGCCCATCAACGAGTTGAGGACGGTGGCCGGCGCTTCGTGTTTCACGCCGGCATGGCCATGGCCACGGGCTTCGAAGCCGACAGCGTCGATGGCGCAGTCAACTTCCGGCTCGCCCAGCAGTGCAGCGATCTGTTCGTGCAGCGGCGTGTCCAGGGACAGGTCGGCGATCTCGAAGCCCTGGGCCTTGGCGTGCGCCAGGCGAACGGTGTTGACGTCACCGACGATCACCACCGCCGCGCCCAACAGGCGAGCCGAAGCCGCCGCCGCCAGACCGACCGGACCGGCACCCGCGATATACACGGTGCTGCCTGGGCCTACGCCGGCAGTCACGGCACCGTGATAGCCAGTCGGCAGGATGTCGGAAAGGCAGGTCAGGTCGCGGATTTTTTCCATCGCCCGATCGCGGTCCGGCAGTTTCAGCAGGTTGAAATCGGCATACGGCACCATGGCGTATTCCGCCTGGCCGCCGGTCCAGTCACCCATGTCGACATAACCGTAAGCACCGCCTGGGCGAGCCGGGTTGACGCTTAGGCACACACCGGTGTGCATTTCCTTGCAGGAACGGCAGCGCCCGCAAGCCACGTTGAACGGTACGGACACCAGGTCGCCGATTTTCAGGTTCTCGACGTCACTGCCCTTCTCGATCACTTCGCCGGTGATTTCATGGCCCAACACAAGGCCGGTTTGCGCCGTGGTACGCCCGCGCACCATGTGCTGGTCGGAACCACAGATGTTGGTGGAAACCACTTTGAGAATGACCCCGTGCTCGATCTTGCGACCGCGCGGGTCCTGCATTTTCGGATAGTCAATCTTCTGCACTTCGACCTTGCCAGCGCCGAGATACACCACACCACGATTGCCAGACATGCTTTCACCTCGCTGTTGTTTTTATGTAGCGGTCGCGTCGCCATGGATCGGCGGCGCGTTGATTGCCCGGGTTATTGCCTTTGTTTTTTTTGGCGTTGTCTGTCAGGGCCTCTTCGCGAGCAAGCCCGCTCCCACATTTGATCTCTGGTGTGATTAAGATCTGTGTACTCACACAAATCCCTGTGGGAGCGGGCTTGCTCGCGAAAGCGATCTAAAGAACGACGGTGCGATTGGCGTTAAGGAACACGCGGCGCTCAATGTGATAACCCACCGCCCGCGCCAGCGTCAGTCCTTCGATATCTCGCCCCTTGGCGATCAAGTCTTCCGGGTAATGGCTGTGGTCCACTGCCTCGACGCCCTGGGCAATGATCGGGCCTTCATCAAGGTCGTTGTTGATGTAATGCGCCGTGGCGCCCACCAGTTTCACCCCCTTGTTATAGGCCTGGTGATAGGGCTTGGCGCCCTTGAACCCGGGCAACAGGGAGTGGTGGATGTTGATCGCCTTGCCATCGAGCTTGCGGCACAACTCTGGCGACAGCACTTGCATGTAGCGCGCAAGGATCACCAGCTCGGCACCGGACTCTTCGATCACCTGCCACACCTGACGCTCTTGCGACGGCTTGTCGTTCGGGTCCAGCGGGAAGTGGTAGTACGGAATCTGGTGCCAGTCAGCCAGTGGCTTGAGGTCCGGGTGGTTGGAGACCACCGCGGCCACGTCCATCGACAGTTGGCCGATGCGCTGGCGATAGAGCAAATCGTTGAGGCAGTGATCGGCCTTGGAGACCATGATCACCACTTTCGGCCGATAGTTCGGCGCGGTCAGTTCGAAGATCATGCCGAAGGCTTCGCCACGCTCGGCGAGCCCCGCGCGGAATGATTGCTCATCAAAGCCGTCGGGTTGACGGAATTCCACTCGAATGAAGAAACGGCCCGAGAGCCGGTCATCAAAGGAATGGTGTTCGGTGACGTAGCAGCCCTGCTCGAACAGAAAGCGGGTCACCGCATCCACGGTGCCGAGGACACTGGGGCAGTCGGCGGTCAGAATCCATGTGTCTGGGGCGCGGCTCATGGTGCGGTGACTCCTGTGAGATCGGTGGATGCCTACTGTAGGAGCGAGCCCTGCTCGCGATGGAGGCCAATGATGACGCGTACTTTCTGATTCAACGCGTTGCCTTGAAGTCCATCGCGAGCAGGCTCGCTCCTACAGTGACAGGGGTGATCAAGCCTGAACGCTGAGGCCATACTCGGCAGATGCATCCTGCAACCACAGCCACCAGTAATCCGAGAAGCTGCGACGAATCAGCAGTTCCCAAGTGTCTTCGGCGGTGTGACGGATCATCAGTTGCGACTTGGCGAACACCGTGCCGACCGCTTTGCCCACCGGGAAGTTGTTCGGGTGCACGTCATAGCTGGTGGACTTCATCAGCACCTGGCGCACGTTCGGGCCGCTCAGTTCGAGGAGTTGCTGGCCGCCGCTGACGTTGACGATTGCAATGTGCAAATCGCCCAGTGCTTCGCGCAGTTTCTGTTCGGCGGCAAACTCTTCACCGGTCGGCACGATCAGCAGCCATTCATCCGGCCCCATCCACTGCAGGCTGGTCTCGCCTTTGACGATGACGCTCAATGCACCCGGCAACTCAATGCCAAGAGCCTTGTGCACACCGGCGGCGAACGCGGCATCGTGGCCGTCGCCACGAATGGTCAGGTGGCCGAGGAGTTTTTTCTCACGCACGGTCACGCCGGCGTTCTTGCGACCCTTGCCCACCAGGCTGGCGAGGTCGGCATGATGCAACGACGACTCGGCCTTGGCCCCGGTGGTTGGGCGTTGTTGGTAAACATTGGCTGCGGTCATAAAGCACCTGTTCTGAATTCTGTTGGTTCCGGCCCTTGTGGTGGCTGCTCTATCGCCATCGCGAGCAAGCTCGCTCCCACATTGGACTGATGCCTGGCACAAATTTTTCTGGCGACTTCAATCCTGTGGGAGCGAGCTTGCTCGCGATGCAGACGACGCGGTTTCACGGCGCGCCCACAGGACCCGAGGCCATTTAAACGTTCTGGCGTTCACCCTTCGGATCGAAGAACACCGAAGAAACGATTTCCGCCTCGATCACGCTGCCATCGGCCAGCGGTGCGAACACGCGCTCGCCCATCCGCTGCAACCCGCCCTTGACCACGCCCATGGCAAACGAATAGCCCAGGGAGTTGTGCAGGTAGCTGGAAGTCACGTGACCCACCATGGTCATCGGGATGGCTTGCTTGGTGTTGAACACCAGTTGCGCACCTTCCGGCAGCCATTTGTTCGGATCGATCGGCTTCAGGCCAACCAGCTGTTTGCGCTGATCACGCACGCAGTCTTCGCGGTTCATGCCACGCCAGCCGATCCACGAGAACGGTTTGGTGCGACCGACACACCAACCCATGTTCAGGTCGTCCGGGGTCATCGAGCTGTCAGTGTCCTGACCGACGATGATGAAGCCCTTCTCGGCCCGCAGCACGTGCATGGTTTCGGTGCCGTACGGAGTCAGGTTGTACTTCTTGCCGGCGTCGACGATTTTTTCCAGCACACCCATCGCATAGTCGGCTTGCACGTTGACTTCGTACGACAGTTCACCGGTAAACGAAATCCGGAACACCCGCGCCGGCACACCGCCGACCAGGCCTTCTTTCCAGGTCATGAACGGGAAGGCTTCGCTGCTCAAGTCGATGTCGGTGACTTCGCTGAGCAGCTTGCGGCTGTTCGGCCCGGACAGGGTCATGGTCGCCCAGTGGTCGGTCACGGAAGTGAAGTACACCTTCATGTCCGGCCATTCGGTCTGGTGGTACAGCTCCAGCCACTGCAGCACGCGTGCCGCGCCGCCGGTGGTGGTGGTCATGACGAAATGGTTGTCGGCCAGGCAGGCCGTCACGCCGTCGTCGAACACCATGCCGTCTTCTTTGCACATCAGGCCGTAGCGCGCCTTGCCCACATCAAGCTTGGTCCAAGCGTTGGTGTAGACGCGGTTGAGGAACTCGCGTGCATCCGGGCCCTGGATATCGATCTTGCCCAGGGTCGAAGCATCCAGCAGACCGACGCTGTCGCGCACGGCTTTGCATTCGCGCTTGACCGCGGCGTGGAGGTCTTCACCGGATTTCGGGAAGTACCAAGGACGTTTCCACTGGCCGACGTCTTCGAACTCGGCGCCGTTTTTCAGGTGCCATTGATGCAGCGCGGTGTAACGCACCGGCTCGAAGATGTGCCCACAGTGACGACCGGCCACGGCGCCGAAAGTCACCGGCGTGTAGTTCGGACGGAACATGGTGGTGCCCATCTGCGGAATGGTCACGTTCAGCGAACGGGCGGCGATGGCCAGGCCGTTGACGTTGCCGAGCTTGCCCTGATCGGTGCCGAAGCCCAGTGCGGTGTAGCGCTTGACGTGCTCGACCGACTCGAAGCCTTCGCGGGTCGCCAGTTCGATGGCGGCGGCGGTGACGTCGTTTTGCAGGTCGACGAATTGCTTCGGCGCACGTGCGGTGTTCTTTTCATGGGGGACCTGGAACAGCGCCAGGGTCGGCTCTTCGAGACGGCTCAAGGCTTTTGGCAACACACCTTCAATCGTCTGGAACCCGGCTTCGGCAGCGGCACGGGCGCCACCTTCAAAACCGTCAGCCAGAGAATCGCCAAGGCCGTAGACACCGTTGATGCCACCGACGCATACGCGTTTCTGCGGCGCTTCACCCGGTACGAAACCAAGGATGTCTTCGCGCCAGATCGGCTTGCCACCCAAGTGCGAAGCCAGGTGAACCACCGGGCTGTAACCACCGGAACTGGCCACTACGTCGCATTCAAGCCATTCGCCAGGACTGGTCACGGCGTGGGCCTTGACATCGATGGCGGCCACACGGGCAGCGGTCACGCGCTTGCTGCCACGGGCCTCGATCACGGCGCTGCCGGTGAGGATGCGGATGCCTTTGGCACGCGCCTCTTCCACCAGCGCACCACGCGGGTTGCTGCGGGCATCGGCGATGGCCACCACTTGCAGGCTGGCGTCGAGCCAATCCAGGGCAACGCGGTAGGCGTGGTCGTTGTTGGTCGACAGCACCAGTTTCTTGCCCGGTGCCACACCGTAACGACGCACGTAGGTCGAGATGGCGCCAGCAAGCATGTTGCCCGGCACGTCGTTGTTGCCGTAGACCAGTGGACGCTCGTGAGCGCCGGTCGCCAGCACCACACGCTTGGCACGAACCCGGTGAATACGCTGACGCACCTGGCCAATCGGTGCGCGGTCGCCAAGGTGATCGGTCAGGCGCTCGTGAATGGTCAGGAAGTTGTGGTCGTGATAGCCATTGACGGTGGCGCGCGGCAACAGCAGCACGTCCGGGGTGTTCTTCAGTTCGTCGATGACACTGGCGACCCACTCGGTCGCCGGCTTGCCGTCGAGGCTTTCGCGGGAGTCGAGTAGGCTGCCGCCGAACTCTTCCTGTTCGTCAGCCAGAATCACACGGGCACCGCTGCGCGCAGCCGCCAGTGCAGCCGCCAGGCCGGCAGGGCCAGCGCCGACGATCAGCACGTCACAGTGCTGGTTCATGTAGTCGTAGGTGTCCGGATCGTTCTCGGTCGGCGAGCGGCCCAGGCCGGCAGCCTTGCGGATGTACTTCTCGTAAGTCATCCAGAACGATTGCGGGTACATGAAGGTTTTGTAGTAGAAACCCGGCGGCATCAGCTTGCCGCCGACCTTGCCGAGAATCCCCATCATGTCGTTGTTCACGCTCGGCCAGCCATTGGTGCTGGTGGCGACCAGGCCTTGATACAGCGCCTGTTGCGTGGCGCGCACGTTCGGGATCTGCGTGGCTTCGGTGGCGCCGATCTGCAGCACCGCGTTCGGTTCTTCGGCACCGGCGGCGAAGATGCCGCGTGGACGGGAATACTTGAAGCTGCGACCGATGATGTCGACGCCGTTGGCCAGCAGTGCAGCGGCCAGGGAATCGCCTTCGAAGCCTTTGTAGTTCTGGCCGTTGAAGGTGAAGCTCAAGACTTTGTTGCGGTCGATCCGTCCGCCATTGGACAGGCGATTGATCTGGCTCATACCTTCTCTCCCAGAGCCGTGCTGGCCGCTTTCGGGCTATCGGTCTTGTCGGTGAATTGTGGCTTGGTGCCGATCTTGTAGGTTTCAAGAATCTCGTAGGTCACGGTGTCGCGGGTGACGTTGAAGTACTGACGGCAACCGGCGACGTGATCCCACAGCTCGTGGTGCAGACCGCGTGGGTTATCGCGGAAGAACATGTAGTCGCCCCACTCCTCGTCGGTGCAGCTGTTCGGGTCCAGAGGACGCGGGATGTGCGCCTGGCCGGATGCATGGAATTCCTCTTCGGAGCGCAGTTCGCCGCAGTGAGGACAGAAGATATGCAACATAGGAAATTTCTCCTGTTAGTGGGCGACGGCAGCAGCGCCGTGTTCGTCAATCAGCGCACCGTTGTGGAAACGGTCGATGGAGAACGGTGCGGCCAACGGGTGCATTTCGCCCTTGGCCAGGCTTGCGGCAAACACGTTGCCCGAGCCAGGTGTGGCCTTGAAGCCACCGGTGCCCCAACCGCAGTTGAAGAACATGTTCGGTACCGGGGTTTTCGAAATGATCGGGCAGGCATCCGGGGTGGTGTCGACGATGCCGCCCCACTGACGGTTCATGCGTACGCGCGACAGCACCGGGAACATCTCGACGATGGCCTGGATGGTGTGCTCGATCACCGGGTACGAACCACGCTGGCCGTAGCCGTTGTAGCCGTCGATACCGGCGCCGATCACCAGGTCGCCCTTGTCGGACTGGCTGATGTAGCCGTGCACGGCGTTGGACATGATCACGCTGTCGATAATTGGCTTGATCGGTTCGGACACCAGCGCTTGCAGCGGGTGGGATTCGATCGGCAGGCGGAAACCGGCGAGCTTGGCCATGTGCCCGGAGTTGCCGGCAGTCACCACACCGACACGCTTGGCGCCGATGAAGCCTTTGTTGGTTTCCACGCCGATGCACACGCCGTTTTCCTTGCGGAAACCGATCACTTCGGTCTGCTGGATCAGGTCCACGCCAAGGGCGTCAGCGGCCCGGGCAAAGCCCCAGGCCACGGCGTCGTGACGGGCCACGCCACCACGACGCTGGACGGTTGCGCCCATCACCGGATAGCGAGTGTTTTTCGAGCAGTCGAGGTACGGGATCTCGTCAGCCACTTGCTTGGCATCGAGCAGCTCGCCGTCCACGCCATTGAGGCGGTTGGCGCTGACCCGACGCTCGGAATCGCGGATGTCCTGCAGGGTGTGGCACAGGTTGTAGACACCGCGCTGGGAGAACATCACGTTGTAGTTCAGGTCCTGGGACAGGCCTTCCCACAGCTTCATCGCGTGTTCGTACAGGTGGGCCGACTCGTCCCACAGGTAGTTGGAGCGCACGATGGTGGTGTTGCGCGCGGTGTTACCGCCGCCCAGCCAGCCTTTCTCGACCACGGCCACGTTGGTGATGCCGTGCTCCTTGGCCAGGTAGTAAGCCGTGGCCAGGCCATGCCCGCCACCGCCGACGATGACCACGTCGTAGACCTTTTTCGGGGTCGGCGTGCGCCACATGCGCTGCCAGTTTTCATGGTGGCTGAGAGAGTGTTTGAAGAGGCCGAAGCCCGAGTAGCGTTGCATAGTCATTTACTCCAAAACCGCACTCAGCGATAAACCGGGAAGTCCGCGCACAAGGCTGCCACTTGCTCGGCGACATTGGCCTCGACATCGGCATCGCCGAGGTTGTCGAGGATGTCGCAGATCCAGCCAGCCAGCGTGACGCACTGGGCCACCTTGAAGCCGCGCGTGGTCACCGCCGGGGTGCCGATACGCAGGCCGGAGGTCACGAACGGCGACTGTGGATCGTTCGGCACAGCATTCTTGTTCACAGTGATATGGGCGCGACCGAGGGCGGCATCCGCGTCCTTGCCGGTCAGGCCCTGACGGATCAGGCTGACCAGGAACAGGTGGTTGTCGGTACCGCCGGACACTACATCGTAGCCGCGTTTGATAAACACGCCGGCCATGGCCTGGGCGTTGTCGATCACTTGTTGCTGGTAAGCCTTGAAGCCAGGCTCCAGCGCTTCCTTGAAGCACACCGCCTTACCGGCGATCACGTGCATCAGCGGGCCGCCCTGGGCACCCGGGAAAACTGCCGCGTTGAGCTTCTTCTCGATTTCTTCGTTGGACTTGGCCAGGATCAGGCCGCCACGCGGACCGCGCAGGGTCTTGTGGGTGGTGGTGGTGACCACGTCGGCATAAGGCAGCGGATTCGGGTACAGACCGGCAGCAACCAGACCGGCAACGTGGGCCATGTCGACGAACAGCAGCGCACCGACCTTGTCAGCGATCTGGCGGAAGCGCGGGAAGTCGAGGGTCTTGGAGTAGGCCGAGAAACCGGCAACGATCATCTTCGGCTTGCACTCGACGGCCAGGCGCTCGACTTCGTCGTAGTCGATCAGACCGGTCTTGGTGTCGATGCCGTACTGCACGGCGTTGTACAGCTTGCCCGAGGACGACACTTTGGCGCCGTGGGTCAGGTGACCGCCGTGGGCCAGGCTCATGCCGAGAATGGTGTCGCCGGCTTGCAGCAGGGCCAGGTACACGGCGCTGTTAGCCGAGGAACCGGAGTGCGGCTGGACGTTGGCGTAATCGGCGCCGAACAGTTGCTTGGCGCGCTCGATGGCCAGGGCCTCGACCTTGTCTACGTGCTCGCAGCCACCGTAGTAGCGCTTGCCCGGGTAACCTTCGGCGTACTTGTTGGTCAGGCCGCTGCCCTGGGCCTGCATCACGCGCTTGCTGGTGTAGTTCTCCGACGCGATCAGCTCGATGTGATCTTCCTGACGTTGCTCCTCGGCATTCATCGCCGCCAGCAGTGCATCGTCGTAACCCTGGATCTGGTCTTGCTTGCTGAACATCGCGTCTCTCCCAGCGGCGGCGGTGCGCCATTCGTCTCGGTGAGGCACTGGCTTTTCGGCAGTGCCCTTTGGTAGCGATGGTATGACTGGCTTGGAGTCGTCAAATGCCTACGGGCGCCACGCAAAGGTGCGTTTACGACATGGCGGGAAATGGATCAACGCAACCCCTGTGGGAGCGGGCTTGCTCGCGAAGAACGATGACGCGGTCTGCCTGAGACACCGAAGTGCCTGCTTCGCGAGCAAGCCCGCTCCCACAGGGATTAGGCAAGAGCTTGACGTAGCGCCAGTAAAACAAGGAAATGCACGGGATACAGCGCATAGGCCCAGCGCCGCATCGGTGGTGGATTTACGCCCTTGGCATGTCGCAACAAGAACAGCCCGAGCCATGGCGCAATCAGACAAGCGGCGATTGCCGGAATGGCCGCGTGGTTGCCCAGTCGTGCGGCGTGATACAGCACCTGCCATTGATTGGCCGCCAGACAGACCAGCCCCGCCAACAGCCCGAAATACCAGGGTCGGCGCAGTACCAACAGCAAGACAAACGGCAACAGGACGCCAAAAAAACCGAACATCAGTCGCTGGGAGAAAAACGCCGCCAGCAGGACGGCGCCAGCTGCCAGCAGTCGCGATGCAAGCACCGGCTGCTGCCAGCCACGAACCACCAGCAAGCCCAGGGCAAGGGTGGGCAGCACGTTCAAGGTGTCGGGATGGGGAATGAACATCCGGTAGGGAACTTCACTCACCGCGCTAAACAGCAACAACCAACCCAGATAGCGCCACTGGCCACCGGTCGTCGTAGTCCGCTCGCGCGCCAGATTGGCCGCCATCGCCAGGCAGAACCACGGAAACGCCAGGCGCCCCGGCACATACAGCCAATCGGCGGAATAGCCGACATATCTCAGGTGATCGAGCAGCATGCTCAAAAGCGCCAGCCACTTGAGCAGATCCAGTGCCCCATCTCGCTGCTTTAAGTGCATGGCCTTGTGCATCGTCATGTGCATAATTGCCCTTCGACTGTGTATGTTCCAAACAGCGACATCCTGTGCGCTGCACCTGACGATCTTGGGTACAGTGCGCACCCTCATTGACCACGGGACGCTTCACCATAGGCATCTCGACCACGGAAGCAGGCCATGACCGACAAGAGCCAACAATTCGCCAGCGACAACTATTCCGGTATCTGCCCTGAAGCCTGGGCGGCCATGGAACAGGCCAACCACGGCCACCAGCGCGCCTACGGCGACGACGAATGGACCGCCCGCGCCTCCGACGATTTCCGCAAACTGTTTGAAACCGACTGTGAAGTGTTTTTCGCCTTCAACGGCACCGCCGCCAACTCGCTCGCGCTGTCCTCGCTGTGCCAGAGTTACCATAGCGTGATCTGCTCGGAAACCGCTCACGTCGAAACCGACGAATGCGGCGCCCCGGAATTTTTCTCCAACGGCTCCAAGCTGCTGATCGCCCGCACTGAAAACGGCAAGCTGACCCCGGACTCGATCCGCGAGGTCGCGCTCAAGCGCCAGGACATCCACTACCCGAAACCACGTGTGGTGACCCTGACCCAGGCCACCGAAGTCGGCAGCGTTTATACCCCGGACGAAATCCGCGCCATCAGCGCCACCTGCAAGGAACTGGGCCTGAACCTGCACATGGACGGCGCACGCTTCTCCAACGCCTGCGCGTTCCTCGGCTGCACCCCGGCCGACCTGACCTGGAAGGCCGGCGTCGACGTGTTGTGCTTCGGCGGCACCAAGAACGGCATGGCGGTGGGCGAGGCGATCCTGTTCTTCAACCACAAACTGGCCGAAGACTTCGATTACCGCTGCAAACAGGCCGGGCAGCTTGCTTCAAAGATGCGCTTCCTGTCGGCACCCTGGGTCGGCATCCTGGAAAACGACGCCTGGCTCAAATACGCCAACCACGCCAATCACTGTGCACAACTGCTGGCCGAACTGGTCAGCGACATTCCTGGCGTGGAACTGATGTTCCCGGTACAGGCCAACGGCGTGTTCCTGCAACTATCGGAGCCGGCCATCGCCGCCCTGGCCGCCAGGGGCTGGCGCTTCTACACCTTCATCGGCAACGGCGGCGCACGCTTCATGTGCTCGTGGGATACCGAGGAAGAGCGTGTGCGGGAACTGGCTCGGGACATCCGCGAAGTGATGAGCGCCTGAGGTCGCTGTCAACGGCGCGGTACATCTCGGCCGCGCCGTTCATCCGAACTGGCATTTCTGACAGTTCACCGTCTCTGCATCGCCGAAGTAACGTGTGAGCACCTGAAAAGGAGTTCGCGCAGTCTTTCGGGAACAATCGCGTGTCGAATTTTCGACGCAATCCATGTTCTAGCGCAGAGTAATTCAAATGAGCAATCAAGCCCTGAACCAAGTCCTGACAAACGACCCGACAGCTACTGTCACTAACGTGAGCTGGGACGAAGTTCAAAAAATTGCGCAGGTCGGCGACATCATTAAACAGCACGGGAGAGCGTTTGAACTCGCGCGTAAGGAGTTCGTGCAGCAAATGGACAACTCATTCGAAATAAAGCTGTTTGAAGCTAAGTAATAATTCATTACTCCGACAGTCCACATCGTTAATAGATGGGGACTGATTCACACCCAATTCTGTATGGCGAAGGCAGATACTTCTTTGTCATACAGGATTGTTTCATTTCATCTTTCTCACGGTAGCTCCTGAAAGACTTGGTCTACATTGTGTGTCGAGCCTCCGCTCACATAACAACAATCAGGAGCATGTGCATGTCATTGCAAGGCAAAACCCTGTTCATTACCGGCGCCAGCCGCGGGATCGGCCGTGAGATCGCACTGCGGGCCGCCCGCGATGGCGCCAACATTGTGATCGCCGCCAAAAGTGCCGAACCCCACCCCAAGCTGCCGGGCACGATTTTCAGCGTGGCGCAGGAAGTGGAAGCGGCAGGCGGCAAGGCACTGGCTTTGCAGGTGGATGTACGCGAAGAGGATGCCGTACGTGAGGCGCTGGCCCGGGCCAACGAACATTTCGGCGGTATCGACGCACTGATCAACAACGCCGGGGCGATCAAGCTGACCGGGGTTCAGCACCTTGAACTGAAACGCTTCGACCTGATGCACCAGATCAACACCCGTGCCGTACTGCTTTGCAGTCAGGCTGCGCTGTCGTATTTGAAGAAATCCGGTGGCCACATCCTCAACCTGTCTCCGCCGCTGAACCTGGCCACCAAGTGGTTCGCGCAATACAGCCCCTATACCGTCACCAAGTACGGCATGAGCATGCTGACCCTGGGCATGAGTGAGGAATTCAGGAATTACGGCATCAGCGTCAACTCGCTGTGGCCACAGACGATGATTGCCACCGCGGCCATCGAGTTTCAGTTGGGGTCGAAGGAATCGTTCAAGCATGCGCGAACGCCTGCGATCATGGCGGATGCCGCGCATGTGATTCTGAGCAGCACAAACCGCAGCCTGACCGGGCGGTTGTTGATCGATGAGGAAATCTTGCGGGAGAACGGCGCGACCGAGTTCGAGCACTATCGGTTCGCGCCCGATAGCACCGAAAAGCTGATGACAGATCTGTTTATTGACTAAAACCCTCCCCTGTAGGAGCGAGCCTGCTCGCGATGAACCTGAGAACGCCGCGGGGTGCCAGGTTGCCAGCGTCATCGTTGACGTCCATCGCGAGCAAGCTCGCTCCTACAAGGGTATTGCGTAACGCTTAGAATTCGATGCGCACGTCGCCCTTCGGCACGCTGCAGCACGACAGGATGAACCCTTCGGCTTCGTCTTCCTCGGTGATCCCGCCGTTGTGCTCCATCTCCACTTCGCCACCCAGCTTCAACACCTTGCAGGTGCCGCAGATGCCCATGCCGCACGCTTTCGGAATCATCAGGCCGACCTTGGCCGCCGCCGCATGCACGGTCTCGCCCGGGGCCACGCGGATGCTCTTGCCGGAGGCGGTGAACTCCACTTGATGCAGGTCCGCGGCGTCGACTTCCGGTGCCTCGGCCGCTTGTTCCGCATGTTCTACCGCATCGGCGCGCGCCTCTGGCGGAGTCGCACCGAAGGATTCTTCGTGGTAACGCGACATGTCGAAACCTGCGCCTTCGAGCAAGCGCTTGACCGCATTCATATAGGGTGTCGGGCCGCAGCAGAATACTTCGCGTTCAAGGAAGTCAGGCGCCATCAATTCAAGCATTCTGTGGTTCAGGTATCCGCGATAACCGGCCCAGGGCTCACCCATGCCGTGCTTCTCGCAGATCAGGTGCAGGCTGAAGTTTTCGATCCGCGACGCCATGTGCTCCAGCTCGCGGTGGTAAATGATGTCTTTCGGCGAACGGGCGCTGTGGATAAACACCATGTCGACATTGCCGTTGGTGTCGTAGAACCAGCGCGCCATGGACATGACCGGCGTGATACCAACGCCGCCGCTGAGGTAGAGTACCTTCGGCGCGGTGAAGTCCATGGCATTGAACAGCCCGACCGGGCCGTGCACCGCCAGCTCCTGGCCTTCGTGCAGGGTGTCGTGCAGCCAGTTCGAGACCTTGCCGCCCGGCACACGCTTGATGGTCACCGAAAAGCTGTACGGCACCGACGGAGAGCTGGAAATGGTGTACGAACGCATGATCGGCTGGCCTTCGATTTCCAGCTCCAGGGTGACGAATTGCCCCGGCTTGAAGAAGAACAGGATCGGCTGGTCGGCCATGAAGCAAAAGGTGCGCACATCCCAGGTTTCCTGGATGACTTTGACGCAACGGACAATGTGTCGACCATTGGCCCAGGTCTGGGTGGTTACCGGATTCAGGAAGCTGTTGGACATGCTGATCTCCACGGCCGACTGTCGGCCTTCATGTTGGCGATTCTGCGTATAGCGCGGATCACCCATTTACCTATCTGCGACATTGACATGCTTATCGCGACCAGCCCCCAACGACCGGGGCTTGCGCGTCGGGAACAGATTGCACCATGTCGCCCATGGATAAGGTTCTGGCCAGCGCCGGCCCCACACTCGCCCCATACCAAGACACAACCATTACACCTTGCGTAGCAACCCTGATTAGCCACTTTCGCCGGCCACACAGAATGGCCTTGAGGATTAAACGATGGACGTCACTACTACACTGAGCCTGGGCGATCCGCTGGAACCCGCACGCAAGGCCACCGCACAGATGCTGCAAGAGCGTGAGCGCACGTTCTCGCTGCCGCAGCCGTTTTACTCCGACGACCGCCTGTTTGATATCGACATGCAGGAAATCTTTCAGAAAGAGTGGCTGATCGCCGGCATGACCTGCGAGATCCCCACCAAGGGCAACTACCTGACCCTGCAGATCGGCAAGAACCCGATCATCGTCATCCGTGGCGCCGAAGGCGTGGTGCACGCGTTCCATAACGTCTGCCGCCACCGTGGCTCGCGCCTGTGCACCAGCGACAAGGGCAAGGTCGCCAAGCTGGTTTGCCACTACCACCAGTGGACCTACGAACTCGACGGTCGCCTGCTGTTCGCCGGCACCGAAATGGGCGCCGACTTCGACATGAATCAGTACGGCCTCAAACCGGTGAACGTGAAGACTGCCGGCGGCTACATCTTCATCAGCCTGGCGGAGAACCCGCCAGCCATCGATGACTTCCTGTCGACGCTCAACCACTACATGGAACCGTACGACATGGAAAACACCAAGGTGGCGGTGCAAACCACCTTGATGGAAAAGGCCAACTGGAAGCTTGTGCTAGAGAACAACCGCGAGTGCTACCACTGCAACGCATCGCACCCGGAACTGCTGAAAACCCTGCTGGAATGGGACGACGTCACCGACCCGCGCGCCGACCAGGCGTTCAAGGACCACGTCGCTGCCTCCGCCGCCGCCTGGGAAGCCGAGAAGATCCCGTACGCCCACGCCAGCTTCGGCCTGCGTAACCGCATCGTGCGCATGCCGCTGCTCAAGGGCACCGTGTCGATGACCATGGACGGCAAACAGGGCTGTGCCAAGCTAATGGGCCGCATCAAGAACCCGGACCTGGGCTCGATGCGCATCCTGCACCTGCCGCACTCCTGGAACCACTGCATGGGCGACCACATCATCGTGTTCACCGTGTGGCCGATCAGCGCCCAGGAAACCATGGTCACCACCAAGTGGATCGTGCACAAGGACGCCGTCGAAGGCGTGGACTACGACGTGGAGCGCATGCGCCAGGTCTGGGACGCCACCAACGACCAGGACCGTCGCCTGGCCGAAGAGAACCAGCGCGGCATCAACTCCACCGCATACCAGCCTGGCCCGTACTCCAAGACCTATGAGTTCGGCGTGGTGAACTTCGTGGACTGGTACAGCGAGCGTCTGCTGAGCAACCTGGGGGCCGAGCCTGCGCCTTACCTCAAAGGCGTTCCGGTCCAAGGCTGAATCCACTCCCTGTAGGAGCGAGCTTGCTCGCGATGAGCCTGAGAACGCCGCCGGGTGTCAGGTTGCCAACGTTATCGTTGACGTCCATCGCGAGCAGGCTCGCTCCTACAGGGGGGCTTGCCCGCCATTCATAGAACTGTACGAAATATGACCTATCTCGTTCAGACCTATGCCCGCCGCACCTCCCAGCCTTCCGCGAACAAGTTATCCACACCTCCACCCACAGCTATTGGGGACAACTGTGGAAATGCTGGAAATTTTCTTCACGAAAACCAAAGAAAAACCGTGACTTATCCAGAAGCCTGCTTCCACGAGTGGACTGGTCGTTTTTTGACCTGAAGCCTGAAAGCCACGGCCTGCATGGCGTTCAGAGGATGGCGAACACCTTATCCACAGAAGCGCCAACAGACTTTGGGGTTAACTTGGAAAGCTCTGTGGAAAACCGCTGAAACCTTGAGAAATCCAGCGTTTGCGTGAAAGCTGACAATGCAAAACCGCCTTTTGATCATTTTTTGTTCAGACACCTGCACACCTCTGTTTACAAGGCCTGCAGCCGACAGCAAACATCTTATCCACAGAAGCGCCAACAGAGATTGGGGGCAAGTCTGCGTTAACAGCAGCACTTATCCCCTTGAAAAAGCTGGAAAAAAACACGAGCAAGACTGGTTGTTTTTTGAACGACGCCTTGCAGGGCTTGATTTACATGGGCCGTAGCGAGGGGCGAACATGTTATCCACAGAACCACCAACAGGGATTGTGGGTAAACACCAACGTGTTCAGACTTTATTGAAGCATGAGCGACCTGAGCCCAGGTCCAGGTTCAATTCAAAGTCTTTGAAGGCACGCCAACCGAGCAATATCGACGGCACGTATTGCCCGCCCAGCAGCGACGGCGGGATGGTGAAGCCCGGGTAGTATTTGTAGCTGACCGCCATGATGTTGCCTTGCATGACCAATATGCCGTCAAAGCGCTGAAAGTGCTTGTTGTCGCCGGTGTAACCGTTCGAGCTTCCTGGCGTCAGTGCCTGCACGGCATTGGCCTGCCTGCCAGGTAACGCGGCCGTCAGGTAGTCGACATTTCCCGTATCGATGATGGCCAGCGTCGTGCGGCGATCCAGCTGAGCGGCAACCACCAGCCGCTGGTTGAGATCCACGCGGTTAAAGGCAATGAACGCATCACAGCGCCTGACAGGCGCAGGATTGAGTTCCAGAGCGTTTCTGGTGATCTTCAAGCGCCCCAGTTTGCTGATCAGGTCCAGCCCCAGCAAATTCTCCCGGTCGCTGACAAACACCAGGACATTCCTGAACTCTCGGGTGCCGACTTTGAGTGACCTGAGAATGCCCAGCCTCGCAGCCAGGTCTTTTTCGCCATAAAACGTGCTGTAGCGATACTGAGCATCGGGCAACAACCTGATGCCCATCTGTTTCGCAGTGTCGATGTTGACCCGGGTTTGCGGTGCCCCCGTGTCCAGTACAAAACGCGCCGAGACACCGTTGGCCGCGCCGACATCGATAAATGGCAGCACTTCTTGCGCGATGTAAAAGTCGTTGGCATACGGGTGCAGCGGCAGCACCTCATGCCGCACCGAATCGCTGACCGAGAAATTGCCAGTCGTCGCCAGGATAGCCAGTGATTTGTCGCCGAACATGGAGAACAGCGGTTTCAGCTCGGCGCTGGCCTCTATCGCCCGGGCATGCCTGCCCTTGATCGCCAGATAGTATTCGGGGAGTTGGTTGGCGACCTTGGCTTCGAGCATTCTGGCCAGGACCGTCACCGAACAGTCGAGGTGCTTGTCGGCATCCAGCTCCTTGTCGCACTGCTGCCGCCACTGTGCCAGGGACGCGTTGCGCCCCTGCTCGGTCTCGACCCACTGATAAAAGTCCTGATCGGCCGCGGGGGCTTTTATCTGGACGGCAGACATCAAGCCTGTGGGTACCCACATGGCTGTAGCGAAGAACGCCAAAAGAGCGAAAGTCTTCATATTCAAGCCAGTCATAAAACCGGGTTCTATGAGTCAGCGCTGAATGTCTGAAAACTCCCGAAAGCGTGCCGCCCCCTTGATCAGCGCATAGAAAACTGTAGCTCACCGCCCTTGTCAGCGTGGAGCCAGATAAATGATGCGTGGCGCTGTGGATAACTGTCGCGACTCGAACAACCCCGGAACCGGCTCAGGGTCTGTGCATAAGATAGGCGTCACCTGTGACGCGGATCATGGGATGAGGGGTGACCTGGCAGGTCTTGACGATCCCGAAGCCGTGTCGCTCGTAAAAACGCCAGGCGCCAGTGTTGGCGGCATAGTCGATCAGGCTCAGGCCGTTGAGCCCGAGCCGGTCGGCACGTTCCTGGGCATGGGCAAGAAACTGCTTGCCCAGCCCCCGGTTACGCCAGCCTTCATGCAGGGCCAGGCTGGAGATATACAGGGTATCGGGCACTTCCATGTCGGCATAAGGCGCCAGCACCGGGTCGGTCGTCGGGACCGCCAGTGGATCGTGGCGCATCGCGTAACTGTGCATCATGCCAATGACCTGGCCATCGGCCTCGGCAATCAGGCAGTTCTGGTAGGAGAAATCGACGTCGTCCCGGGCATAGCGAATGGCACCGACGTCCAACAGATCCTGGCCGGGCTCTGCGAGCTGACTCCAGATGTAATCTGAAGCGCCCTCGGATGAAATCTGGAACAACCGCGCAATCTCACGCGCATCCGCGCGCACTGCCGAACGAAATTCAACGGCCATTGTTCCCCCATAAATGTGAGTGAGATGAAGCTTTTCTGTGGGAACGGGCTTGCTCGCGAAAGCGGCGGGCCAGGCGATATTCATGTCGACTGACACGTCCCCTTCGCGAGCAAGCCCGCTCCCACATTTGATCCGGGGTGACTATTTGTCAGCGGACCACACCCTCTTCAATCAGAAGCTTGAGAATCGCCTCGGCGCCGGCTTGTGCCGTCACGCCCTTGAGCACCTGCCCGCCCCCACCACTGGCCTTGGCCGTCGCGGCTTTCATGCGGTCGGCGCCGCTCTTGGCCTTGATCACTTTCAGGCGCTTGGGCCGTGGCTTGGCCGGTTGCAGGCTGGCGACCGCGAGCAGCTCATCATCGATGACTTCAACGTCCTGCGCTTGCAGCACGCCACGTCGGGCCGGGCCATACGCGCTCTGGCGAGGCTTGGGCGCGGCGTTGTCCACCGTTGCCAGAAACGGCAGGCGCACCTTCAGCCGACGACGTTGACCGCGGGGCAAGGCTTGCAGCACCAGCGCCGAACCGCCATCGATGGACTCGACCTGTGCCAGCCCCACCACCAGCGGCCAACCCAGGCTTTCGGCCAGCAGGAAGGGCAACATGCCCGAGCCTTCGCCGGTTTCCGCCTGGCTGCCGGTCAACACCACCTGAGCACCGGCATCGCGCAGATACTCGGTCAATGCTGGCAGCGCATCGGCACCCTCGGGTTGTTCAAGCACATGCAACTGTTCCAGGCCCATGCCCAGGTAAGCGCGCAGCGCAGGCTCGGCGATGTCGCCGGCATGCAGCACCTGCAAGTTATCCCCAGCCAGTTGCAGGCCCAGTTCCACCGCCCGCGCATCCTGTTCCGCGCGACGCGGCCGACCGGACGTCGGGTGGGCGCCGATGGACACCAGGCTGATGATTTTCGTGCTCATAACCCTTTCCTTCCCTTAAGCCGCATCGCGCTTGGCGTCGTTGCGGTAAGCCTCTACCGCTTCGATCAAGGCTTGAAGAATCTCCGCACTCTCGCCGATCACCGAGAGGTCGGCACGCTTGATCATGTCGCAGCCAGGATCGAGGTTGATCGCCACCACCTTGTCGCAGGCACCGATGCCCTGCAGGTGCTGGATCGCCCCGGAAATCCCCACGGCCACATAGACCCGTGCAGTCACCCAGGTACCGGACGCCCCGACCTGACGATCGCGGGCCATGAAGCCGTCGTCCACCGCCACCCGGGATGCGCCTTCGGTCGCACCGAGGGCTTCGGCGGTCCTGTGGAAAAGTCCCCAGTCCTTGACCCCGTTGCCGCCGGAGAAAATGAACTCTGCCTCGGCCATCGGAATCGCCGCCGGGTCCACCGCCACCGCGCCCAGATCTTCGATCCGCGACAGGCTGCGCGCCACGGTTGTGGATAACTCCACCGGTAATGCTTCATGACGGGTTTCGCTGACCGGTTCGGCGCACTCGGCAGCCGCCAGAATCAAGCGCGCCAACGGACGGGCAAGGTCTTGCAGACCGGCACCGGCGCGGCCGATGCACTCCTGATCCTTGACCTGCCAGACCCGCGTCGCCGGGCGTTCGCCCAGGGCGGCGGCAAAGCGCCGACCCAGTTCCCCGCCACCGGTGCGACTGTCCGGCAACAACCAGTGTCGTGGGCTGAATTGGTTATCCACAGCCCGCAGGCCCTGGACCCGTTGTTCCGGTGCATAACCGCTGAATGCTTCGCCTTCCAGCACCAGCAGGCGGTCGACGCCCGCCGTGGCAAAAGCGCTTTCCTTATGCTCACCGAAGACCACGGCCAGCACCGCGCCGTCCTTGCCGGCCAGTTGATGGGCCAGGCCCAGCAGATCGCGGTCGTGACTGCTCAAGCGGCCACCGACCATATCCGGCACCACGCTGATGTAAAACGCCGGTGCGGCCACCTGATGCAATGGCAATTGCACTTCAACCGCGGCTGAACGTTTAGTCGTCCCGCCCTGCTGGGCGCCGCTGCGGTCGATGCGCTTGATGCCGTTGGGGCCGATAAAGCCAATGCCATGGGGATTCTTGCGGATGACACCGTTAGGCCCCATCCAGCTGTGCTGCGCCGGTTGCATGGCCGCGTGCAATGGATGCAGACGGTTGCGGGCGATCCATTCGGCCCGCGGGTCGCGGCGGATAATATCGCTCATCAGTGGGCCTCCGCAGGTTCGCGCTTGACGGGTGTCTTGGCGGGCGCGGCGTCGTCGAGCAACGCGTCGGCCACCAGTTCGGCGATGTCCTTGATCAGCGGCCGGGGTTCGACCACGCCTTCAAGCATCGCGGTGCACTGCGGACAACCCACGGCCACCAGTTCGGCGCCGGTTTCGCGGATGTCTTCCATGCGCATGTCAGGAATGCGTTGCTTGCCCGGAATGTCGGTGATCGGCGCACCGCCGCCACCGCCGCAGCAGCGGGAGCGGAAACCGGAACGTTGCATCTCTTTCACTTCGATCCCGAGCGCGCGCAGTACCTCACGCGGCGCCTCGTATTCGCCGTTGTAGCGGCCGAGGTAGCACGGGTCGTGGTAAGTCACGCTGTCGCCTTTGTGCTGACCGAGGTTCAGCGCGCCGGCCTGGATGATTTCCGCCATGTAGGTGCTGTGGTGCTGCACCAGGTAGTTGCCATCGAAGGCGCCGTACTCGTTTTTCAGCACGTGGAAACTGTGCGGATCGCAGGTGACGATGCGGTTGAAGCTGTATTTGGCCAGGGTCTGGATGTTGCGTTTGGCCAACAGCTGGAAGGTCGCTTCGTCGCCCAGGCGCCGGGCCACGTCACCGCTGTCGCGTTCTTCCAGGCCGAGCACGGCGAAGTCGATTTTCGCCGCCTTGAGCACTTTGACGAAGGCGCGCAGGGTGCGCTGGTTGCGCATGTCGAAGGCGCCGTCGCCGACCCAGAACAGCACGTCGGTGGATTTCTTTTCGCTGAGCAGGTTGAGGTTCAAGTCTGCCGCCCAGTTCATCCGCCCGCCCGGCGCAAAGCCGCCCGGGTTGTCGGTGGCGATCAGGTTTTCCAGGACTTCGGCGCCCTTGTTCGGGGTCGCGCCTTTTTCCAGGGTCAGGTGACGGCGCATGTCGACGATGGCATCGACGTGCTCGATCATCATCGGGCACTCCTCGACGCAGGCGCGGCAAGTCGTGCACGACCACAGGGTCTCGGCGTCCACCAGACCGTTGACGATCGGTTGATGCGGATTGCCAGCGTGCTCGCCAATCGCTTTGCCGGGATACGGGCTGCCAGCAAATTTGGCATCGGTGCCACCGGCCAGGCCGACGACCATGTCCTGAATCAGTTTTTTCGGGTTCAGTGGCTGGCCAGCGGCGAAGGCCGGGCACGCCGCTTCGCATTTACCGCACTGCACGCAGGCGTCGAAACCGAGCAATTGGTTCCAGGTGAAATCCTTGGGTTTTTCCACGCCCAGTGGCGCACTCAGGTCGCCAAGATCCAGCGGCTTCAAACCGGTGGAACGGCCACCACCAAAACGCTCGGCGCGGCGGTGCCAGGCCAGGTGCAGGGCGCCGGCAAAGGCGTGCTTCATCGGCCCGCCCCAGGTCATGCCGAAGAACAGCTCCGACACACCCCACAACACGCCAACCCCGAGAATCGCTGCCAACAGCCAGCCGCCGAAGTTTTCCGGGAGGATGCCCGCCACCGGCAGGGTCAACAGGAAGAACGAGGCCGAGAATGCCAGCAGGCTTTTCGGCAGGCGCATCCACGGGCCTTTCGACAGACGCGACGGCGGGTTGCGCCGACGCAGGTAAACGAAGATCGCGCCAACGAACATCACCGCCGACATCAGCAGCAGCGCATAGCCGAGGAAGCGGTTATGCAGGCCGAAACCATGCACCAGTATCGCCAGCACGATGGACGCCACCGCACCGCCGGCTGTGGCGACGTGGGTGTTGGCAATGTATTTGTCCCGCGCCACCACATGGTGCAAGTCGACCATGTAGCGCTTGGGCATGGCGAACAGTCCACCGATCAGGTCGACTTTCGAAGCCCGGCCCCGGCGCCACATGGCCACCCGCCGCAACGCGCCCAGGACACCAAGGCCCAGGGCTGCGAACAACAGGATTGGAAGAAGGGTGTTCAACATGGTGGAGCTCCCAAAGACCTCGGGCTTAACTACCTGGATGCCTTGCTCGATCCTCTGTAGGAGCGAGCTTGCTCGCGATGGGCGTTAACGATGACGCGTGCGGTCTGGAGAAACGCGGCGCCTTCAAATCCATCGCGAGCGAGCTCGCTCCTACAGGGGTTGTTCACAAGCTCTTAGAAATCCTTGCACAACCGCAGCGCGTCATAGATCGCCGCGTGCACGTTACGCTGGGCCACACAGTCGCCGATGCGGAACAGCAGGTAGCCGTCGCCGCTCTGTTCCAGGCAAGGCTGCGGCTTGATCGCGAACAAGGCTTCGACGTCGATCTGGCCTTTGTTGCGCGAGCCTTCCTTCAGCGCGTAGTAGATTTCTTCGTCCGGACGCACGCCGTTTTCCACGACCACCTGGTCGACCACCCGCTCCTCTTTGGCGCCGGTGTATTCGTTTTCCAGTACCGCCACCAGCTTGTCGCCTTCGCGGTAGACCTTCTCCAGCATCATGTCGCCGGTCATGATCACTTCTTTCGGGTACATGCTGCGGTAGTAAGTCGGGAACGATGTACCCCCGATGGCGACGCCCGGCTTGATGTCGTCGGTAACGATCTCGACCTGGCTGCCCTTGTCCGCGATGAAGTCAGCGGTCGACATGCCGGTGAATTCGCAAATGGTGTCGTAGACCAGCACGTTCTTGCCCGGTGCAACCTTGCCGTCGAGGATGTCCCAACTGCTGACCACCAGGCCTTCAGCCGCGCCCCAGTGTTCGTTCTGCTCGATGAACGGATGGCCGCCGACAGCCAGCACCACCACGTCCGGACGCAGGTCCATGATGGTTGGCGCGTCAGCCGCGGTACCCAGGCGCAGGTCGACTTTCAACCGCGCCAGTTCCAGTTGATACCAGCGGGTGATACCGGCGATCTGGTCCCGTTGCGGGGCTTTCGATGCGGTGGTGATCTGCCCGCCGATGAATTCCTTTTTCTCGAACAGGGTCACGTCGTGGCCACGCTCGGCGGCCACGCGGGCGGCCTCCATCCCGGCAGGACCGGCGCCGACCACCACCACCTTGCGTTTCACGCCAGTGGTTTTTTCGATGATGTGCGGCAGGCCCATGTATTCACGAGAAGTAGCAGCGTTCTGAATGCACAGCACATCCAGGCCCTGATACTGACGGTCGATGCAGTAGTTGGCACCGACGCACTGCTTGATCTGGTCGATCTGGCCCATCTTGATCTTGGCGATCAGGTGCGGGTCGGCGATGTGCGCGCGAGTCATGCCGACCATGTCGACGTAACCGCCTTCCAGGATACGCGTGGCCTGGTTCGGGTCCTTGATGTTCTGCGCGTGCAGCACGGGGACCTTGACCACTTCCTTGATGCCGGCAGCCAGATGCAGGAACGGCTCCGGCGGATAACTCATGTTCGGAATCACGTTGGCCAGGGTGTTGTGGGTGTCGCAACCCGAACCCACGACGCCGATGAAGTCGAGCATGCCGGTGTCATCGTAATACTTGGCGATCTGCTTCATGTCTTCGTGGGACAGGCCATCCGGGTGGAACTCATCACCACAGATGCGCATGCCCACGCAGAAATCATCACCGACCTCGGCGCGTACGGCTTTCAAGACTTCCAGACCGAACTTCATCCGGCCTTCGAAGGTGCCGCCCCATTCGTCGGTACGCTTGTTGACCCGCGGGCTCCAGAACTGGTCGATCATGTGCTGGTGCACCGCCGACAGTTCAACACCGTCCAGGCCACCGGCCTTGGCACGGCGAGCCGCTTGAGCGTAGTTACCGATCACCCGCCAGATCTCTTCCGGCTCGATGGTTTTGCAAGTGGCACGGTGCACTGGCTCGCGCACACCCGACGGCGACATCAGCGTCGGCCAGTTGAAGCCGTCCCAACGCGAGCGACGACCCATGTGGGTAATCTGGATCATGATCTTGGCGCCGTGCTTATGCATGGCATCGGCCAGATTCTGGAAGTGCGGAATGATGCGGTCGGTGGACAGGTTCACCGAACTCCACCATTCCTGCGGGCTGTCGATGGCCACGACGGACGAACCGCCACAAATCGCCAGGCCGATCCCGCCCTTGGCTTTCTCTTCGTAGTACTTGACGTACCGATCGGTGGTCATGCCGCCGTCGGTGGCATAAACCTCGGCGTGCGCGGTGCTGAGCACACGGTTACGGATGGTCAGTTTGCCGATCTGGATCGGCTGGAACATTGCTTCGAAAGCCATGGCGGGTTCCTCGACTTACAACGGCTTGACGATGAACAAGCCGTCTTCGTGGCCCTCTTCGGAGCCACCGTAGACTTGCTCGGCCACGGTGCGGATCTTGCTGCCGCGAGCGGCGAGGATCTGGTCCATCGCGCCGGCAAACCAGCCAGTGAACATGTAGTCGACCTTGCGCCCGACCTTGCCGTACACATAGACGAACGCCGAGTGTTCGAGCTTGACGCTGGCGGTGCCTTTGTCGAGGTCGATGTCCTGGATCTTGAACAGGCCCCAGCCACGCTGCGACAGGCGCTTCATGTAGTGCTCGAACACCGCGACGCCTTCCAGGCCATGGCATTCGGCTTCTTTTTCACACCAGTGCCAGGCGGACTTGTAGCCGGCCTTGTAGAGGATTTCGGCATAGGCTTCAGCGCCCAGCACTTCCTCGATGCCCATGTGGTTGTTGACGAAGAAATGCCGTGGCACGTACAGCATCGGCAGGGCGTCGGACGTCCAGACACCGGTCTCGCTGTCGACTTCGATTGGCAATTGCGGGGCGATCTTGGCCATGGAAACTTAACTCCAGAAAAATTTTGGTGTTGCCCCCGGCGCGGGCGGCCGGGGGAAAGGATTCAGAGGTGCAGTGGCTTACTCGCCCCAAACGTCCTTGAGGACGTTCACCCAGTTTTCGCCCATGATCTTGCGTACCACTCGCTCGGAGTGGCCGCGCTTGAGCAGGGTTTCGGTCAGGTTCGGGAACTCGCCCACGGTGCGGATGCCCAGCGGGTTGATGATCTTGCCGAAGCTGGTCAGGCGGCGGGCGTAGCCCTTGTCGTGGGTCAGGTATTCGAAGAAGTCCTGGCCATGGCCCTGGGTGAAGTCGGTACCGATGCCGATGGCGTCTTCGCCGACGATGTTCATCACGTACTCGATGGCTTCGGCGTAGTCGTCGATGGTCGAGTCGATACCCTTGGCGAGGAATGGCGCGAACATGGTGACGCCGACAAAGCCGCCGTGGTCGGCAATGAACTTGAGTTCTTCATCGGACTTGTTGCGCGGGTGCTCCTTGAGCCCCGACGGCAGGCAGTGGGAGTAGCAGACCGGCTTTTTCGACTCGAGGATGACTTCTTCGGACGTCTTGGAGCCGACGTGGGACAGGTCGCACATCACGCCAACGCGGTTCATCTCGGCGACGATTTCGCGACCGAAGCCCGACAGGCCGCCATCACGCTCGTAGCAACCGGTGCCCACCAGGTTCTGGGTGTTGTAGCACATCTGCACGATACCGACGCCGAGCTGCTTGAACACCTCGACATAGCCGATCTGGTCTTCATAGGCATGGGCGTTCTGGAAGCCGAAGAGGATGCCGGTCTTGCCCTGCTCCTTGGCCTTGCGGATGTCGGCGGTGGTACGCACCGGCATCACCAGGTCGCTGTTCTCGCGGATCAGCTTCTGGCTCGCGGCAATGTTGTTGACGGTAGCCTGAAAGCCCTCCCACACCGACACGGTGCAGTTGGCTGCGGTCAAACCGCCCTTGCGCATGTCTTCGAACAGTTCACGGTTCCACTTGGCAATAATCAGCCCGTCGATAACGATGCTGTCGGCGTGCAATTCGGCTGGGCTCATCAGGCTGTCCCCTTATTAGCGATTCATGCGCCGAATCGTCTGCCGGCGCTTTGGGGCCAGCATATGCCTCGGTGCCTCGGCGACCGGGTGCAAAAACGACAGGGGGTTTGCCGAAAGCGTCAATCCGCGACAAAGGGTCGTCTCCCGGCACAATCAGCGACCTGTTCAAGGCCCTCGGCTTGGGCCAGAATTCGCTGCATCACTGGAATAGAGCGGCGACCTGAATGAAATCCATCCTTCTGGCTTTGGCATTGATTGCGACTGGCGTACACGCAGCGCAGGAGTCCGACGACAACCCGTGCGATAAAGTCGAAAACGACGTCCAGACCCTCGAGTGCTCGGCCTTCAGCAAAACCAGCGCCGAAGACCTGCTCAAGGAAAACCTCCAGGGCTTGGCCGACCGCATGCAGTCGCAATACGGCAAAAACCCGTCGCAACTGGCCGACATCACCGCCAAGCTCAAGGCCGCCCAACAGCAATGGCTGAAGACCCGGGATGCCGACTGCGCCGTCGAAGCCTTCCCGGCCACCGGTGGCAGCAAGGCGCTCACCATTGCCCAGAACGATTGCATTGCGCGGATGAGTGATGAACGGTCGGAGTTTTTGGAGTCGATTGGGCAGGAGTGATTCGTGCGCCAGTCAGCTTGAACTGTAAGCTGCTCACCTCTATCACCAATGGGATTGAACATGAAAGTCTGCGGCATCGAAATCAAAGGCAGTGAAGCGATCATTGCCGTGGCCACGCTGGACGGTCAGGCGCTGAGCCATGTCCCGCTCGCCACCAAGAAAATTGCCCTGGACGATGACGATGAAGCCGCCAATGTCAAAGTGTTCGCAGCCCAGGTCGCTTCGTTTGTCCGGGAGAACTCCATCGACCGCATCGCGATCAAAAAGCGCAGCAAGAAAGGCGAATTCGCCGGTGGGCCGACCACGTTCAAGATCGAAGGGGTTTTCCAGTTACTGGAGAATTGCGAGGTGACGCTGCTGTCTCCGCAGACAATCACGGCGCAGTGCAAGAAATTCAATGTCGAACTATCGGATACGCTGAACAAATATCAGCATGAGGCTTACAAGGCGGCGTGTTCGGCGTTGTTGAAGAAGTAAGGCTTTCGACCTGCCAAAACCGAACACTGTGGGAGCGGGCTTGCCCGCGAAAGCGGTGTGCCTGTCAACATCCATATTGAAAGTGCCAGCCTTATCGCGGAAAAGCCCGCTCCCACAGGTTTCTCGGGTGTTTATGCCTGCGCGGTGCGCCGATCCTCCCGCGGACAACGCTCATATTTCGCCCGATAACTGCGGGTGAAATACGACGGCGACTCAAACCCGCAGGCAATGCTCACCTCCAGCACGCTCATGTCGGTCTGCCGCAGCAACTGCCGCGCTTTTTCCAACCGTAACCGCAGATAGAAATTGCTCGGCGTGTCGTTCAGGTGCAACCGAAACAACCGCTCCAACTGCCGCCGCGTCACCTTGATCGATTCCGCCAGTTCCAGCGTACTCAGCGGCGGTTCGCTGTGCTGTTCCATCTCGCCGATCACCTGCACCAGCTTCTTGTTACTGATGCCGTAGCGCGTGGCGACCTCCATGCGTTGGTGGTCTTTGCGCGGGCGGATGCGGCCGAGTACGAATTGCTCGCTGACCTGTATCGCCAGATCGGGACCGTGGGCCTGGGCGATCAGATCCAGCATCAGATCAATGGACGCGGTGCCGCCAGCGGAAGTGATGCGCCGACGGTCGATCTCGAACAGTTCCTGAGTGACGCTGAGCTGCGGATAGGACTCCTTGAAGGCGTCGATGGCTTCCCAGTGCAGCGTCAGGCGATGGCCGTCGAGCAGGCCGGCCTCGGCGAGGATGAAACTGCCAGTGTCGATCGCGCCCAGGGTCACGCCTTCGTTGTCCAGCCGACGCAACCAGTGCTCCAGCGCCGGGGTGGCGAATTTCAGCGGTTCGAAGCCGGCGACCACCAACAAGGTCGCGCCTTTCTTCAGCGGCTCCAGCGCCGCATCGGCGTTGACCGACATACCGTTACTGGCCAGCACTGCCCCGCCGTCCGCGCTCAGCACATGCCAGCGATAAAGCTCGCCGCGAAAGCGATTGGCGACCCGCAACGGCTCGATGGCCGAGATAAATCCGATGGCCGAGAAACCCGGCATCAACAAGAAGTAGAAATCCTGGGACATGGGACGCACTCGCTTAGCAGGTAACAAGAGGCCAGGTAACGAGAGGGCGGGCAGCGTAGGGATGTTGATACGCCAGTTGCAAGCGGCTTTCAAGAGCACAGGTCGCTGCAGTGCAAGAGCTGGTCGCCGCAGTGCGCTTTCATCGGTGCTTTGCTGCGTAACTTGGCATCACCGGCGCATCAGACACCGGAACTCACAATAACGAACTGCCGAGGAACCTGAGAATGAAACGACTGATCAGCAGCTGTGTTCTTGCACTCAGTGGTACCGCGTTACTGAGCGCCAGTGTCATGGCCGCCGAACCCGCCGCATGCCAGAACGTGCGCATGGGTGTAGTGAACTGGACCGACGTGATCGCCACCAGTGCCATGACCCAGGTATTGCTCGATGGCCTCGGCTACAGCACCAAACAAACCAGCGCCTCCCAGCAAATCATCTTCGCCGGGATCCGCGACCAGCGTCTGGACCTGTTCCTCGGCTACTGGAACCCGCTGATGACCCAGACCATCACCCCGTTCGTCGAGGCCAAGCAGGTCAAGGTGCTTGATGCGCCAAGCCTGCAAGACGCCCGCGCGACCCTCGCCGTGCCGACCTACCTCGCGGACAAGGGCCTGAAAACCTTCGCTGACATCGCCAAATTCGAAAAAGAACTGGGCGGCAAGATCTACGGCATCGAGCCGGGCTCGGGCGCCAACACCCAGATCAAGGCGATGATCTCCAAGAACCAGTTCGGCCTCGGCAAGTTCCAGCTGGTCGAGTCCAGCGAAGCCGGCATGCTCGCCGCGGTGGATCGCGCCGTGCGTCGCAACGAAGCCGTGGTGTTCTTCGGCTGGGCGCCGCACCCGATGAACGTCAACGTGAAAATGACCTACCTCACCGGCAGCGAAGACGCCCTCGGCCCGAACGAAGGCAAGGCCACCGTGTGGACCGTCACCGCACCGACTTACGCCCAGCAATGCCCGAACATCGGTCGCCTGCTGAGCAACCTGACGTTCACCGCCGAAGACGAGAGCCGGATGATGCAGCCACTGCTGGATCACAAGGACGCTTTCGAGTCGGCCAAACAATGGCTCAAGGATCACCCGCAGGACAAAAAACGCTGGCTTGAAGGCGTCACCACCTTCGATGGCAAACCGGCCGCTGAAAACCTGCAACTAACCAGTAAATAAACCCGAACCCACCACCGTCTCGCAGCCCCAAGGGGCTGCGAACGGGACCAGCATGCCTGGCCAAAACCAAAAAACTCGCCTGTAAGGAACCGCCAAATGAACCACGACGTCATCATCACCTGCGCACTCACCGGTGCTGGCGACACGACCAGCAAGAGCCCCCACGTGCCGGTCACCCCAAAACAGATCGCGGCTGCCGCCGTGGAAGCCGCCAAGGCCGGCGCCACCGTGGTTCACTGCCATGTGCGCGACCCGCAAACCGGCAAGTTTAGCCGTGATGTGGCGCTGTATCGCGAGGTGATGGAGCGTATCCGCGAGGCGGACGTGGATATCATCGTCAACCTCACTGCCGGCATGGGCGGCGACCTGGAAATCGGTGCCGGCGAGAATCCGATGGAATTCGGTCCGAACACCGATCTGGTCGGCCCGCTGACCCGTCTGGCCCACGTCGAAGAACTGCTGCCGGAAATCTGCACCCTCGATTGCGGCACCCTGAACTTCGGCGACGGCGACACCATTTACGTCTCCACCCCGGCCCAGCTGCGCGCTGGTGCCAAACGCATTCAAGAGCTGGGCGTGAAGGCCGAGCTGGAAATCTTCGACACCGGCCACCTGTGGTTCGCCAAGCAGATGATCAAGGAAGGCCTGCTCGACAACCCGTTGTTCCAGCTGTGCCTGGGCATCCCGTGGGGCGCTCCGGCGGACACCACCACCATGAAAGCCATGGTCGACAACCTGCCGGCCGACGCGGTCTGGGCCGGCTTCGGTATCGGTCGCATGCAGATGCCGATGGCGGCGCAAGCGGTGTTGCTCGGCGGCAACGTGCGGGTCGGGCTGGAAGACAACCTGTGGCTGGACAAGGGCGTGCTGGCGACCAACGGCCAACTGGTCGAACGCGCCACGGAAATCCTCAGCCGCCTTGGTGCCCGCGTGCTCACCCCCGCTGAAGGCCGCAAGAAAATGGGCCTGACCCAGCGCGGTTAATTCAAAACAACTTTCCCCCTGTGGGAGCGAGCTTGCTCGCGATGACATCGGTACATCCGAAGCATCATCTGCGGCAGGAATACCGCCATCGCGAGCAAGCTCGCTCCCACAGTTTTTTTCCGAGCCAAATTCAGGAATTGACCATGAGCTTCATCACCGAAATCAAAACCTTCGCCGCCCTGGGCAGCGGTGTCATCGGCAGCGGCTGGGTGTCCCGCGCCCTCGCCCATGGCCTGGATGTAGTGGCCTGGGACCCGGCACCAGGCGCTGAAGCAGCCCTGCGCAAACGCGTCGCCAACGCCTGGGGCGCACTGGAGAAACAAGGCCTGGCGCCGGGTGCATCGCAGGATCGCCTGCGCTTTGTCGCAACCATCGAAGAATGCGTTCGCGACGCTGACTTCATCCAGGAAAGTGCCCCGGAACGCCTTGAGCTGAAACTGGACCTGCACAGCAAAATCAGCGCGGCAGCCAAGCCCAATGCGTTGATCGGCTCCAGCACCTCCGGCCTGCTGCCGAGCGAGTTCTACGAGAGTGCCACACACCCGGAGCGCTGCGTGGTCGGTCACCCGTTCAACCCGGTTTACCTGCTACCACTGGTCGAAGTGGTCGGCGGTAAAAACACCGCGCCCGAAGCCGTGCAAGCGGCGATGAAAGTCTATGAATCCCTGGGGATGCGCCCGTTGCACGTGCGCAAGGAAGTGCCGGGCTTCATCGCCGACCGCCTGCTCGAAGCGCTGTGGCGTGAGGCGCTGCACCTGGTCAACGACGGCGTGGCGACTACCGGTGAAATCGACGATGCGATCCGCTTCGGCGCAGGCCTGCGCTGGTCGTTCATGGGCACCTTCCTGACCTACACCCTGGCCGGTGGTGATGCCGGCATGCGTCACTTCATGGCGCAGTTCGGCCCGGCGTTGCAGTTGCCGTGGACTTACCTGCCGGCACCGGAACTGACCGACAAGCTGATCGACGACGTGGTCGACGGTACCAGCGATCAACTGGGTAAACACAGCATTTCAGCGCTGGAGCGCTATCGTGATGACTGCCTGCTGGCAGTGCTGGAGGCGGTGAAGACCACCAAAGAGAAACATGGGATGGCCTTCAGCGAGTAGACCGTCAGTTAATGGCCCAGCAGGCCTGGCCCCTTCGCGAGCAAGCCCGCTCCCACATTGGAATGCGTCCCCCCCTGTGGGAGCGGGCTTGCTCGCGAAAGCGGTAGCCCGGTCACCACTATTATCGGAACCTGAACCATGCCCACCCTCACCACCTACCAAACCACCATCATCCCCGACTGGGTCGACTACAACGGCCACCTGCGCGACGCCTTCTACCTGCTGATTTTCAGCTACGCCACCGATGCCCTGATGGATCGCCTGGGCCTGGACAGCGACAGTCGCGAAGCCAGCGGCAACTCGCTGTTCACTCTCGAACTGCACCTCAACTACCTGCACGAAGTGAAACTCGACGCCCAAGTCGAAGTGCACACCCAGATCATTGCCCACGACAGCAAACGCCTGCACCTCTATCACAGCCTGCATCTGGTCGGTGATGACAAGGAACTCGCCGGTAATGAACAGATGCTGCTGCACGTGGAACTCGCCGGACCGCGTTCGGCCCCGTTCAGCGACCAGTCCTTGAATCGGCTGCAAGCCATCGTCGCCGAACAGGCGGACCTGCCAACGCCCGGGTACATTGGCCGAGTGATCGCATTACCCCCAAAAAAATAACAAGGAGATCGTCATGAACACCGCCGCTGCATTGGCCGACTTTCGTACCTATCCGTTGATCAGCGCGCTGACTGGCGTGCAGACACTGGCGGACCGGGTTCTGGTGAAGTGGGCCGACGATCGCGTCAGCCCTTTCCACCATCAATGGCTGCGGGATAACTGCCCGTGCCCGCAGTGCGCCTACACCGTGACCCGCGAGCAAGTGCTGGAAATCGTCGATGTGGCTCAAGACCTGATGCCTGACGCCGTACACATCGACACCGATGGCTGCCTGTCGATGGATTGGCAGGATGGCCACGCCAGCCGCTTCGATCCCGGCTGGCTGCGCGCCCACGCCTATGACGATGAATCCCGCGCCGAACGCCTGGCACGCAAACCCAAAGCCAGGCTCTGGCACAGCGATTTGCAGTTGCCGGTGTTCGAATATCAAGCACTGAAGAACGACCCGCAGGCGTTGCTGCAATGGCTGCTGGCGGTTCGCGATGTCGGCCTGACCCAGGTTCGTGGCGTGCCCACCGAGCCCGGCTCTCTGAAGTTGATCGCGCAACGGATTTCCTTCATCCGCGAGAGCAATTTCGGCGTGCTGTTCAACGTGCAATCCAAAGCCGACGCCGACAGCAACGCCTACACCGCTTTCAACCTGCCGCTGCACAGTGATTTGCCGACCCGAGAGCTGCAACCGGGGCTGCAATTCCTGCATTGCCTGGTCAATGACGCCGAGGGCGGCGAAAGCATTTTTGTCGACGGGTTTGCCATCGCCGATGCGCTGCGTCGCGAAGACCCGGAGTCATTCAAAAGCCTTTGCGAAATCCCCGTAGAGTTTCGCAACAAAGACCGCCACAGCGACTACCGCTGCCTCGCGCCGATCATCGCCCTGGATACGTTGGGGCAGGTATCGGAAATCCGCATGGCGAACTTTCTGCGCGGACCGTTCGACACTTCGGTGGAGCAGATGCCCAGGCTTTATCACGCCTACCGGCGCTTTATCGCGATGACGCGCGAACCCCGATTCCGCTTGATGCAGCGGCTCAATCCCGGTGAGCTGTGGTGCTTCGACAACCGCCGCACCCTGCACGCCCGCAACGCCTTCGACCCCGCCACCGGGGCGCGGCACTTCCAGGGCTGCTATGTCGACCGGGATGAGTTGTTGTCGCGGATTCTGGTGTTGCAACGCTAGACCGCGTCATCGTTCTTCGCGAGCAAGCCCGCTCCCACACTCGACCGCATTCCCCTGATGGGACTCGGTCAACTGTGGGAGCGGGCTTGCTCGCGAAAGCGGTCTATTAATCGATACAAAACCCATTGATTCACAGACAAAAAAAAGCCCCGATCAAGCCGTGACAGGATCGAGGCAGAGGGTACTGTTGAGGAGCTGCCGTGCGAGGGTGACCAAACCTTCGTGAAGCGAGCTGAGCCCAGTGTGCCCACTCCTCCGAACGGCAAGTTAGTCGAAAACGACCTGTTCATAGCCATTGCGGCCATTGCGACAATTCGCCCTTGCCGCTACTGCGTGGCCCTACCAGAATCGAGCCACGACACCGTTCCCTGAAGAAGGATTGCGTCATGATGCACGCCGATTTGATAGACCAGGAAGACCTGTTGGGCCAGCTCAAGTCGTTGGGATTTGAGGTGCCCACCGGCGCCACCGCCGAGCAGGCCTGTGAGTGTGCGGTACGGGGTTTGAACGATGTACGGGCGATGACGCTGCGGACCATGGTCAAGCAGATGTACACCAGCAGCGCGACCATCCTGCCGGCGGTGCGCCAGGCGATCGACAAGCAGTTGTTGCCGGCATTGGCGGAGTATCAGCAGAGCCACACAGGCCGATAAAAAGACTTCGCGGGCAAGCCCGCTCCCACAGGGCTTTGTGTCGAGCACAAAGTTAATGCTCTGACACAAAACCTGTGGGAGCGGGCTTGCCCGCGAATGAAGGCGCCTCGGTTTAAAGCCTTACACTGGCAAACGTCGACTCATTACGCGCCTGGCTCAACGCCGACAACGGCCCGGACAACGGCGACAGCACCAAGGCTTGCGGCAACGGCATCATCGCCACTTGCTGGGTAGTGTTGGAGCCTACGCGCTCGTCACGCGGCGGAATGCCGAAGTATTCGCGGTAGCACTTGGAGAAGTGCGGCGTGGATACGAAGCCACACACCGATGCCACTTCGATGATCGACATCGGCGTTTGCTTGAGCAGTTGCCGGGCGCGGATCAGGCGCAGCTTCAGGTAGTAACGCGACGGCGAGCAGTGCAGGTATTTCTGGAACAGGCGCTCGAGCTGACGACGGGATACCGCGACATAGACGGCCAGTTCGTCGAGATCGATCGGCTCTTCGAGGTTGGCTTCCATCAGCGCAACGATTTCCTGCAGTTTTGGCTGATTCGTGCCGAGCATGTGCTTGAGCGGCACACGCTGGTGATCCTGCTCGTTGCGGATGCGCTCGTAGACAAACATTTCCGAAATGGCCGCCGACAGTTCACGGCCGTGATCGCGGCTGATCAGGTGCAGCATCATGTCCAGCGGCGCGGTGCCGCCGGAGCTGGTGAAACGGTTACGGTCGAGGGTGAACAGGCGGGTGCTCATGGCCACCCGCGGGAAAGCTTCCTGCATGGCTGCCAGGCATTCCCAGTGCACGCTGCAATCGAAGCCGTCGAGCAGGCCGGCGCAGGCCAGGGCCCAGCTGCCGGTGCACACCGCGCCGAGGCGGCGGGACTGGCGGGCCTGGCTTTGCAGCCATGACACGTGTTCACGGGTCACAGTGCGCTGGATGCCGATACCGCCGCAGACGATGACGGTGTCCATTGGCGGGGCTTTGTGCATGGAGGCGTCGGGGGTGATCTGCAGGCCGTCACTGGCCCAGACCTGGCCGCCATCGACGGTGAGGGTGGTCCAGCGATATAGCTCGCGACCGGACAACTGGTTGGCCATGCGCAGGGGTTCTACTGCGGAGGCCAGAGAAATCAGCGTGAAATTGTCCAGCAGCAGAAAGCCGATGGATTGAGGCGCACGGTTCTGGGGTTGGGCCCCGGAGTTGAACGTCGTCATCGCGGTATCTCCTCACACAAAGCGGGTGATGGCCTCAGGCGGAGGCTCTTTTTATTGCCATCGTTCTCGCGTGGGAGACGGGCTTTGTAATGACAGAGCAATTGCCATGCCTAAATTTGAATGCGCGTTCAATAACTCCTAAAAACGACGTCGGAATGTGTCTATATATGTCTTGCAAGGCGTGGGGATTTAAATGGCCATCAGGACGGGCAAGCGCCCCGGCTCACGAGCGGTGAGCAATTCGGTAGCACTTGTGGGAACAGGGCTGCGAGCCGCTGTAAAAGAGTGTCACCGCAGGCACGGGTGACGGGTGGTCAGAGCTCTGGATAAGACCCGACCGCCGGTGACACGGATTATCTGTTAGCGACGCGCCAAAAGGTGGCGCGTTTTAAATCGAGTGTTCACTTAGCGCGCAGTTTTGACTGGTCTTGATAACAAACGCCCCCCTTGCACCGAAGCGTTTTATTTAACTTCGCAACCGCTACTGCGACGATCAGGAACGTCTCAACATTCTTGCTACCTGATCTGAGGCCGCCTCCAACCGTTCTTTAAAAGCTTGCAGCTCCTTCACCCCAACCGCATCCGCATCTGGTAGATCAGCCATCGCTTTTCGAAAAGAAAGGTGAATGTCCAACAAATGCTGGATAGTCAAAGAAGAGACCGAAACGCCACCTGAAAAAGACTCAATCAAAGCAAGATCATCGCTCAGCCGGGTATTGCCATTACCCAGGCAATCGGGCTCTGCAACGCGAAATCCGTTCATATGAGCGTTCCGAAACACCTGGCCCGTGCTTACCTCGACATTTGCGCTACCCAATGCGGTAAATGCGCCAAACAACACATCGCGAACCTGGGTTTTTGATGAACCTGCATCGAGCTCACTGGGAATCAACTGGCGGACAGTTTTGATTTCCGTACGCAATGATGACTTTGCAGCATCGCTCGCCGGCATTTTGCCAAGAATCAGTTCGATATCTTCTACTGAAATGATCTCCCTCCCGGCAATGACCGTCCCTACATCGTTGAGACTATTAAGTACATCAGCAACGGCTGCGGCGGTTAACCCACCCCTGAACTCAAGATGATAATGGGCCTGCATGCGACCATTTTCCGCAAAAGGAACCCCCAGAGTATGGTAGCGATCATAATCGTCAGGGTTACTCTGACGCGGAAGATTGCGGTCCTCATGAATCAATCCATCGCCGATCAAATGATTCTCGTGAACTGTAATTGACGGAGATTCTGCGTCTTTCCTGGCCAAAATTTGATTCAGAGCCATTACCGTAGAGGTCACAGCACGCCCAACCTCACGCTTGTCCTCTTGGCTGAGCGCCCCAGTGGAAAAATCCCTCGAAGCAATCAAGTTCAGCAAACCTCGTTTAGCATGCATTTCAACGCTATGAAGTAACGCCGCTGGAGAGCAATCGTGCTTTACCCATGTCAACTTGCTGCTACTGGCAAGATGAAGCGAACCCGGATTGTTTTCTGCCAAAACCAATTGTTTGTGTACCAACGTCGTTTTTGCGTGAAAGCCAGGATCCAACAGGACACCACTAAGATTTGGAGCGGAACCGGATAGTGTTTTCGTTAGCATAGAAACCCTCGAAGACAGGAAATCGAGCCCAGCATTCTAGAGACCGCTACTGCTGCAAATGACTTACACCTGTATCCAAGTAATTCTTACGTTACCCCCTCAACACTCCACCGCACTCACCGCCAACCCACCCCGCGATGTCTCCTTATATTTGTCATGCATGTCGGCACCGGTATCGCGCATGGTGCGGATTACCCGATCCAGCGAAATAAAGTGCTGGCCATCGCCGCGCAATGCCATCTGCGCAGCGTTGATCGCCTTCACCGCCGCAATCGCGTTGCGCTCGATGCACGGCACCTGGACCAGTCCACCCACCGGGTCGCAGGTCAGGCCGAGGTTGTGTTCCAGGCCAATTTCCGCCGCGTTGCACAGTTGCTCTGGTGTGGCGCCAAGGATTTCCGCCAGCCCGGCGGCCGCCATGGCGCAGGCCGAACCGACTTCGCCCTGGCAACCGACTTCGGCACCGGAGATCGAGGCGTTCTTCTTGCACAGGATGCCTACCGCCGCCGCACCGAGGAAGTAGTCGACGACATTGGCGTCGGTCACAGCCTCGCTGAACTTCATGAAGTAGTGCAGCACGGCCGGAATGATCCCCGCCGCGCCGTTGGTCGGTGCCGTGACCATGCGCCCGCCGGCGGCGTTTTCTTCGTTGACCGCCAGGGCGAACAGGTTGACCCATTCCATGGCGCTCAAGGTCGAGCCAATCACGTTGGGTTTGTTCAGCTCCTGCAGGCTGCGATGCAGCTTCGCCGCGCGGCGGCGCACGTTCAGCCCGCCGGGCAGGATGCCTTCGTGTTTCAGGCCCTGTTCGACGCAGTCCTGCATGGCGCGCCAGAGCTTCATCAGACCGCTGCGGATTTCTTCTTCGCTGCGCCAGACTTTCTCGTTAGCCATCATTAATTCAGCCACGCGCAGGTTGTGCTTCTTGCACAGCTGCAACAGCTCGGCGGCGCTGGAAAAGTCATATGGAAGCACGGTGCGATCCAGATCCACGACACCGCTGGAAGCTTGCGCCTCATCGACGACAAAACCGCCGCCGACCGAGTAGTAGGTGTCGCGATGCAATTCACCGTCATCGCCTTCGACAATCAGGGTCATGGCGTTGGGGTGGAACGGCAGGTTTTCGTCGATCAGGCGCATGTCCCGAGCCCAGACGAACGGCACCGGCAGGCGACCGTCGAGCAACAGTGTGTGGGTTTCGCGCAGGGTCTGGATACGGATGCCGATTTGCGACGGATCGATCGCATCCGGCCACTCGCCCATCAGGCCCATGATCACCGCGTTGTCGCTGCCGTGGCCGATGCCCGTGGCCGATAACGAGCCAAACAGCTGGACTTCGACACGCCGCACCTGTTCCAGCAGACCCCGCTCGCGCAAGCCCTGCACAAACAACGCCGCTGCCCGCATGGGTCCCACGGTGTGCGAACTGGAAGGGCCGATGCCGATTTTGAACAGGTCGAAAACACTGATAGCCATGACTGCCGAACTCCTGAATGGGCCCACTGCGCACGCCAAAGCGCAGGGTGACGGAGCTGCTACGCTCAAGCTGCAATCCGCCGAGATGGCCGCATCATCAAGCTTTTATCCAGTTGTTCGACGTCTCTAACCGACGCACTCATGCCCACCAGCGCCGCGTGTCTTTTACGCCGTGTTTTCGCCGTTTTTTTGCGGTTCAGAGGGGAAAAAAGGGCTGAAAAAATCTGTAAACGACGTCACCGACACTGGATGCGACCATCCCTGTACTGGATACGACGCACCCTGTAGGCGTCAGATTTTCACTGGTACATGATCGTATCGACTCGATTGCAAGGCGCCGTGGTAGAGCTGTCTCCAGAACGCCATCCAACCGCAACCTATAAGTGCGGTGGTCCAGTCGGAACACTGCCAAAAAAAACACCAAGGAGTCCATCCATGAAAGGTTCCCCGTCGTTGTTGTTGGCCGCCATGCTTAGTCTGCCGGTTCTGGCGCAAGCCGCAGAACCGGCGCAGTGCAGTACCGTAAACTTCTCCGATGTCGGCTGGACCGACATCACCGCGACAACCGCGACGACCAGCGTCGTGCTCAACGCCCTCGGCTACAAGACCAAGACCACCATGATTTCCGTGCCCGTGACCTACAAGTCGCTGGCCGATGGCAAGAACATGGACGTGTTCCTGGGGAACTGGATGCCGACCATGGAAAACGACATCAAGGCCTACCGCGATGCCGGCACCGTGGAAACCGTGCGTACCAACCTCAAGGGTGCCAAGTACACCCTCGCCGTCCCTCAAGCGCTGTACGACAAGGGGCTGCATGACTTCGCCGACATCGCCAAATTCAAGAAAGAGCTCGACGGCAAGATCTACGGCATCGAGCCTGGCAACGATGGCAACCGCCTGATCCAGTCGATGATCGACAAGAACGCCTTCGGCCTCAAGGACGCGGGCTTCAAGGTCGTCGAGTCCAGCGAAGCAGGCATGCTGTCGCAGGTCGACCGCGCGCAGAAACGCGACACCGCCGTGGTCTTCCTTGGCTGGGCGCCGCACCCGATGAACAAGCGCTTCAAGATTCAATACCTGACCGGCGGCGACGATTTCTTCGGCCCCGACTTTGGCGCCGCCACCGTGGCGACCAACACCCGCAAGGGCTATGCCGAGGAATGCAGCAACGTCGGTCAGTTGCTGAAAAACCTGGAGTTCACGGTCGACATGGAAAGCGAACTGATGGGCAACATCCTGGACGACAAGATGAAGCCTGACGCGGCCGCCAAGGCCTGGCTGAAAAAGAATCCACAGGTGCTCGATACCTGGCTCGCTGGCGTAACCACCATTGACGGTAAACCGGGCCTGGAGGCCGTGAAAGCCAAACTGACGCCTTGAATTAGGGAGCATCGCTTATGCCGGACGGCCCACGCCGTCCGGGCTGTTTATTTCCTTGCATGCGGACGTTCACTACCATGCTGATTGATCAGAAAATACCTCTAGGCCAGTACATCTCGGGCTTCGTTGAATGGTTGACGCAACACGGCGCCAGCACCTTCGACGCAATCGCCGTGACACTGGAAACGATGATCCACGGCGTGACATTTGCGCTGACCTGGTTCAACCCGCTGGCGCTGATCGGCCTGATCGCTCTACTGGCACACTTCATTCAACGCAAATGGGGCCTGACCGCGTTTGTCGTTGCCTCCTTTCTGCTGATCCTCAATCTGGGGTACTGGCAGGAAACCATGGAAACCCTCGCCCAGGTGTTGTTCGCCACCCTGGTCTGCGTGCTCATTGGCGTGCCCCTGGGCATCGTCGCCGCGCACAAGCCGATGTTCTATACTGTAATGCGTCCGGTACTCGATCTGATGCAGACCGTACCGACCTTCGTGTACCTCATTCCTACCCTGACCCTCTTCGGTCTGGGTGTGGTCCCGGGCCTGATTTCGACGGTGGTGTTCGCGATTGCCGCGCCCATCCGCCTGACCTACCTGGGTATCCGCGATGTTCCGGAAGAATTGATGGACGCCGGCAAGGCCTTTGGCTGCTCCCGGCGTCAGCTGCTCTCGCGAATCGAACTGCCCCACGCCATGCCAAGCATCGCGGCAGGCATCACCCAGTGCATCATGCTGTCTCTTTCGATGGTGGTGATCGCGGCACTGGTGGGCGCCGATGGTTTGGGCAAACCGGTGGTCAACGCACTGAACACTGCTGATATCGCCCTGGGCTTCGAAGCAGGCCTGGCGATCGTACTGCTGGCGATCATGCTCGACCGTATCTGCAAACAACCCGACGCCAAGGTAGGGGGTGACGCATGAGCATTATTCGCTTCGATAACGTTGACGTTATCTTCTCCAAAGATCCACGCGAGGCGCTCAAGCTGCTGGATCAGGGCATGACCCGCAACGAGATCCTGAAAAAGACCGGGCAGATCGTCGGTGTTGAAAAAGCCAGCCTGGACATCGAAAAAGGTGAAATCTGTGTACTGATGGGCTTGTCCGGCTCCGGCAAGTCCAGCCTGCTGCGCTGCATCAACGGCCTGAACACCGTCAGCCGTGGCAAGTTGTTCGTCGAGCACGAAGGCAAGCAGATCGACATCGCCTCCTGTAGCCCGGCCGAACTGAAAATGATGCGCACCAAACGCATCGCGATGGTGTTCCAGAAGTTCGCCTTGATGCCTTGGCTGACCGTTCGCGAGAACATCAGCTTCGGCCTGGAAATGCAGGGTCGGCCCGAGAAGGAACGACGCAAACTGGTGGACGACAAGCTTGAGCTGGTGGGCCTGACCCAGTGGCGCAACAAGAAGCCCAACGAGCTGTCCGGTGGTATGCAGCAACGCGTGGGCCTGGCCCGTGCCCTGGCGATGGACGCCGACATCCTGCTGATGGACGAACCGTTCTCGGCACTTGACCCGCTGATCCGCCAGGGTCTGCAGGACGAACTGCTGGAACTGCAACGCAAGCTGAGCAAGACCATCGTGTTCGTAAGCCACGACCTCGACGAAGCCCTGAAATTGGGCAGCCGCATCGCGATCATGAAAGACGGCCGGATCATCCAGTACAGCAAGCCGGAAGAAATCGTCCTCAACCCTGCGGACGACTACGTGCGGACCTTCGTGGCCCACACCAACCCGCTGAACGTACTGTGCGGCCGCAGCCTGATGCGCACCCTGGACAACTGCAAGCGCATCAACGGTTCGGTGTGCCTGGATCCAGGCGGTGATTCGTGGCTGGATCTGGCTGAAGGCAACACCATCAAGGGCGCTCGCCAGAACGGGTCTGCGCTGGACTTGCAGAACTGGATACCGGGTCAGGCCGTTGAAGGCCTGGGTCGTCGACCCACCCTGGTGGACTCGAACATCGGCATGCGCGATGCGCTGCAGATTCGTTATCAGACCGGCAACAAGCTGGTGCTGCATGACAACAACAAGGTGGTGGGGATTCTGGGCGACAGCGAGCTGTATCACGCACTGCTCGGCAAGAACCTGGGGTAAGGCAACAGATGCAAAAACGCCGCGAGAGAATCGCGGCGTTTTTGTTTATGGGTTATCAGGTCATATAGCTTTGCCGCTGATGGCCCCTTCGCGAGCAAGCCCGCTCCCACAGGTGACCGAATGCGGTCGAATGTGGGAGCGGGCTTGCTCGCGAAGGGCGCAACGCGGTGCTTCAGACAGAAACACCGCGCCCTATCGCTACTCAGCTGTAAACCCGGCCAAGCAGCTGCCGATGGCTTTCAAACTGATCGAGCACGTCACGGGTGATCTGATCTTGAGTGAATCCCATCAAGTCGTAGTCCTGGCTACCGTTATGCAGGTAAACCTCGGCGCGATAGAAACGCTGACGCGCCTCATCGGACTGTGCCGATTCAGTCGGCGTGGCCAGGTAACCGTCCAGGCTGACTTCGTAGACAAACGGGTTGCCCTCTTCCATCTCGACGCGCACGCCCATGCAACGCTTGGACTTGCCCAGCAGCGTCTGAACCTGCAGACCTTGAGCACGCATTTGCGCCGTCGCATCTTCCAGCGCCGGGCTCACTTGCTTGTCCATGAAGCGCTGCACCACCGACTGGCTCGGCTGCAGGTCCAGCTGGGTCAAACGCTCGCTGAAACCACGACGACCGCGTGCCGCCAGTTCCGCTTGCTCCTGTTCGATCTGCACGTCCTGGCGCATGGCCTTGTGCAAGCCGAACATGAAGAACACCAGCACCACCGAGAACGGCAGACCAGCCAGTACCACCATGGTTTGCATGGCTTCGAAGTTACCGGCGAACAGCAGGCCGATGGTCACCAGGGTGATCACCACCGACCAGAAGATCCGCAGCCAGTGCGGCGCGTCTTCATCGACGGTACCGCCCTTACACGACAGGTTGGCCATCATCACCGCGCCGGAATCCGCTGGGGTCAGGAACAGCACGAAACCAACGAAAATCGATACGCCGATCACCACCTTCGATGCCGGGTAATGCTCAAGCAACTGGTAGATCGCCATGGATGGCTGTTCCAGCGCCGTTTTTCCAAGCTCCACCGCCCCATGGTTCATCACCAGGTCCAGGGCCGAGTTACCGAAGATCGACAGCCACGCCAGGGTGAAGCCCAGCGGAATCAGCAGTACGCCGGCCACCAGTTCACGCACCGTGCGACCACGGGAAATACGTGCGATGAACATGCCCACGAATGGCGCCCAGGAAATCCACCAGGCCCAGTAGAACAGGGTCCACAGGCCCAACCAGCGGTCGGACTTCTCGGCGTCGCCTTCATACACATAGAGGTCGAAGGTCTTCAGCACCACACCGTTCAGGTAGTCGCCGACGTTCTGCACGAAACCGTTGAGCAGGTGCAGGGTCGGGCCGAACAGCAGGACGAAAATCAGCAGGCCGCTGAACAGCACGATGTTCAGGTTGGACAGACGACGGATGCCGTTTTCCACGCCCGACACCGCGGCGATGGTCGCCACGGTGCTCATCACGATGATCACGATCAGCAGGTTGGTGTTGCTGTGCTCCATGCCGAACAGGTTTTCAAGGCCCGACGACACTTGCAACGAACCGATCCCCAGGTTGGTCACCAGCCCCAGCAGGGTCACGAACATGCCGAAGCCATCCACCGCGTGACCGGCCGCGCCCTTGACCCAGCGCTCACCCACCAGTGGATACAGCGCCGAACGCAACGCCAGCGGCTGGTTATGGCGGTAGGCAAAGTACGCCACCGCCAAGCCGACCAGCGCGTAAATCGCCCAGCCGTGCAGGCCCCAATGCAGGAACGTCAGTTGTACTGCCTGACGTGCCGCGAGGTTACTGCCGGCCACGCCTTCCGGCGGGTTGAAGTAGTGGTCCAGCGGTTCGGACGCGCCGAAATACAGCAACGAGATGCCGATACCCGAGGAAAACAGCATCCCCGCCCAGGCGCCGTAGCTGAAGTCCGGGGTGTCGTCCTTGCTGCCCAGCTTGAGTTTGCCGTAGGACGAAAACGCCAGGCCGACGACGAAAATCAGATAGGCGGCAATCACCACCATGTAGTACCAGCCGAAGCTGCGGGACAACCAGGCTTGCGCCGTACCCAGCATTCTGCCGGCCTCTTGCGGGGCGATGATCAGAATGGCGGTCAACAACAGAATCAACGCGGTAGAGGTGTAGAACACCCAACCGTTGACCGACACCTTCTGCGGTGGGGTCTTTATTAGCGAGGCAGAACTCATGGCACAGATGCTCCGGGCAGTGCGAGAGAAGAACGCAAGGCAAACGAGTTACCCGACCAATCGGTTAGTGGGCAGCCGACCGGCGGGTGATATAAAGACACCCCGAAAAAAGCCCGAAACCCCTGGAGCGCCACAGCGCGTAGGTTTCGAGCAGTTTCGGAAGTCATTTTTCCGCCGCTACATGTTGGGAAAATCTGTAGGCAGCGACGATTTGTCGCAGATCTTATTCTTTGTTGATTGAACGTTCAATCAAAACAAAATAGACTGGCCCTCAAGCCGGTAGTCGTTTGACGTCTGCCGGAAGGCCCAAGGAGATGTGCAAGATGCCCAAGGTCGGTATGCAACCCATCCGTCGCCAGCAGTTGATCGAAGCCACATTGCTGGCGGTCGATCAGGTCGGAATGGGGGACGCCAGCATTGCGCTGATCGCCCGTTTGGCCGGTGTCTCGAATGGCATCATCAGTCATTACTTTCAGGACAAGAACGGCCTGATCGCTGCCACGGCGCAGTACCTGATGAGTGTCCTCAGCGAGAACGTCACCGCGCGCCGTCAGGCGCTGACAGATGCAAGCCCGCGGGCGCATCTGCAGGTGATCATCGAAGGCAACTTCGACGCCAGCCAGGTCAATGGCCCGGCAATGAAAACCTGGCTGGCCTTCTGGGCCACCAGCATGCACCACCCGTCTTTGCACAGGTTGCAGCGGATCAACGATCACCGTCTGTATTCCAACCTGTGCTGCCAGTTCCGCCGTGTACTGCCGCTCGACGATGCGCGCAGTGCAGCCCGTGGCCTGGCAGCCCTCATTGACGGTTTGTGGTTGCGCGGCGCGCTGTCGGGAGATGCTTTCGACACCGGGCAGGCGCACCAGATCGCTTACGAATACATGGATTTCCAACTGGCCAAGCAGGTGAGTTAGAGCACACAGAACGCTCAACCACCGGACCGCGCCAATCACTGATGCACTTGCGAGGACTTTATGGCCCGTTTCGAATTGCAAAAACTCTACATCGATGGCGCTTACTCTGACGCCAGCAGCGACGCCACTTTCGAAGCCATCAACCCGGCTAACGGTGAAGTCCTCGCAAAAGTACAACGTGCCACCTTCGATGACGTCGAGCGCGCCGTCGTCAGCGCCGAAAAGGGCCAGAAAATCTGGGCCGCCATGACCGCCATGGAGCGTTCGCGCATCCTGCGTCGCGCCGTGGAAATCCTGCGTGAGCGCAACGACGAGCTGGCCGCCCTGGAAACCCTGGACACCGGCAAGTCGTACTCCGAAACCCGCTACGTCGACATCGTCACCGGCGCCGATGTGCTGGAGTACTACGCAGGCCTGGTTCCGGCCATCGAAGGCGAGCAGATTCCGCTGCGCACCACGTCGTTCGTCTACACCCGTCGCGAGCCGCTGGGCGTCGTGGCCGGTATCGGCGCGTGGAACTACCCGATCCAGATCGCCCTGTGGAAATCCGCGCCAGCCCTGGCGGCCGGTAACGCGATGATCTTCAAGCCAAGCGAAGTCACCTCGCTGACCACCCTGAAACTGGCCGAGATCTACACCGAAGCCGGCGTGCCAAACGGCGTGTTCAACGTCCTGACCGGCAGCGGCCGCGAAGTCGGCACCTGGCTGACCGAGCACCCGCGCATCGAGAAAGTCTCGTTCACCGGCGGTACCGACACCGGCAAGAAAGTCATGGCCAGCGCTTCGAGCTCTTCGCTCAAGGACGTGACCATGGAACTGGGCGGCAAGTCCCCGCTGATCATCTGCGACGACGCCGACCTCGATCGCGCTGCCGACACCGCGATGATGGCCAACTTCTACAGCTCCGGTCAGGTGTGCACCAACGGCACCCGCGTGTTCGTACCGGCCCACCTGAAAGCCGCTTTCGAAGCCAAGATCGTTGAGCGCGTTGCGCGCATCCGCGTCGGCAACCCTGAAGACGAAAACACCAACTTCGGCCCTCTGGTCAGCTTCGCCCACATGGAAAGCGTGCTGGGCTACATCGCCAAGGGCAAGGAAGAAGGTGCACGCCTGCTGTGCGGCGGCGAGCGTCTGACCGACGGCGAATTCGCCAAAGGCGCCTTCGTGGCCCCGACCGTGTTCACCGACTGCACCGACGACATGACCATCGTCCGTGAAGAAATCTTTGGCCCGGTGATGGCGATCCTCACCTACGAAACCGAAGAAGAAGTGATCCGTCGCGCCAACGACACCGAATTCGGCCTGGCCGCCGGTATCGTCACCCGTGACCTGAACCGCGCGCACCGCGTGATTCATCAACTGGAAGCCGGTATCTGCTGGATCAACGCCTGGGGCGAGTCCGACGCGAAGATGCCGGTTGGCGGCTACAAGCAGTCGGGTGTCGGCCGGGAGAACGGGATCAGCTCGCTCAATAACTTCACGCGCATCAAGTCCGTGCAAGTCGAACTGGGTGAGTACGTTTCGGTATTTTGATCAGCTGATCCAGCGACAAGCGGCAAGCTTCAAGCTGCAAGTAAAAGCAGATTGGTTTGCCGCTCCATCTCAGCACCGCTCGCTGCTCTCTCTTGCAGCTTGAAGCTTGCAGCTAGAAACTCCCGGAGGGCCTATGTCCCAAGAATTCGACTACATCATCATCGGTGCCGGCTCGGCCGGTAACACCCTGGCGACCCGTTTGACCGAAGACGCAGGCGTCACCGTCCTGCTGCTCGAAGCCGGCGGCCCGGACTACCGTTTCGACTTCCGCACACAAATGCCGGCCGCCCTGGCGTTCCCGCTGCAGGGCCGTCGCTACAACTGGGCCTACGAAACCGATCCAGAGCCACACATGGACGGGCGTCGCATGGAGTGCGGTCGCGGCAAAGGCCTGGGCGGTTCTTCGCTGATCAACGGCATGTGCTACATCCGCGGCAACGCCATGGACTACGACGGCTGGGCGAAACTGCCAGGCCTGGAAGACTGGTCGTACCTCGACTGCCTGCCCTATTTCCGCAAGGCGGAAACCCGTGACATCGGCCCGAACGACTACCACGGTGGCGAAGGCCCGGTCAGCGTGACCACGCCGAAAGCCGGCAACAACCCGCTGTTCCACGCCATGGTTGAAGCCGGCGTGCAAGCCGGTTACCCGCGCACCGAAGACTTGAACGGCTACCAGCAGGAAGGCTTCGGCCCGATGGACCGCACCGTGACACCGAAAGGTCGTCGTGCCTCCACCGCCCGTGGTTACCTGGACGTGGCCAAGAAGCGTTCGACCCTGACCATCGTCACCCACGCCCTGACCGACAAGATCCTGTTCGAAGGCAAGCGTGCGGTCGGCGTGCGTTACCTGGTCGGCGACGCTGAAGAGCGCGTTGACGTCAAAGCACGCAAGGAAGTGCTGCTGTGCTCCGGCGCCATCGCTTCGCCGCAGATCCTGCAACGCTCCGGCGTCGGCCCGGCCGAGCTGCTGAAAAAACTCGACATTCCGGTGGTCCACGACCTGCCGGGCGTCGGTGAAAACCTGCAGGATCACCTTGAGCTGTACCTGCAATACGCTTGCACCCAGCCAGTCTCGCTGTACCCGTCGCTGCTCCTGCACAACCAGCCGGCCATCGGTGCCGAGTGGCTGTTCAACGGCACCGGCATCGGCGCCAGCAACCAGTTCGAAGCCGGCGGCTTCATCCGCACCCGTCCGGAATTCGAATGGCCGAACATTCAGTACCACTTCCTGCCGGTGGCGATTAACTACAACGGCAGCAACGGTGTGAAAGAGCACGGCTTCCAGGCGCACATGGGCTCCATGCGTTCGCCAAGCCGTGGGCGCATCCAGGCCAAGTCCAAGGACCCACGCCAGCACCCGAGCATCCTGTTCAACTACATGGCCACCGAGCAGGACTGGCAGGAGTTCCGCGACGGCATCCGCCTGACCCGTGAAATCATGCAACAGCCGGCGCTGGACGCCTTCCGTGGTCGCGAGATCAGCCCGGGCATCGAGGTGCAAACCGACGAGCAACTGGACAAGTTCATCCGCGAACACGCCGAAACCGCGTTCCACCCGTCCTGCTCGTGCAAGATGGGCACCGACGACATGGCCGTGGTCGATGGCGAAGGTCGCGTGCATGGCATGCAAGGCCTGCGGGTGGTCGATGCCTCGATCATGCCGATCATCACCACCGGCAACCTGAACGCACCCACGATCATGATGGCCGAGAAAATCGCCGACAAGATCCGTGGTCGCAAGCCATTGCCACGCAGCACAGCCACTTACTATGTGGCCGGTGGCGCACCGGTGAAGGGCAAGCCGGTGCGGGAAGTGAGCCAGATCGCTTAACAACCGTTAAATTGCGGTGCGGCCTTCGCGAGCAAGCCCGCTCCCACATTTGATCTGGATGTACTGAAGATCCAGTGTGGGAGCGGGCTTACTCGCGAAGGGGCCCGGCCAGGCAATACCTCTCCTCCGGCAATCACTCGCAAATCCGATCCAAACTTGATCCTCCCCCCTCGCAGGCCTAATCTAGCGCCACGCAATCGTTTCACCCCTTCCCCTCGCAGCACCGCGCCATCGCCACTCCATAACCAGGAGGTTCACGAATGTTCGATTTCTACCCCCAGCTCAAGCAGCGCTTCGCTGCCTTGCGCACGGGTGCTGAATTCTTTTCCCTGCGTTATGTGCGCGAATCCGGGCAGTACCTGTCGGTGCGCAAGAACATCGCCGAACCGCCGAGCCTGAGCCGTGACGAAGGGGCGATGCTGACCGTGCGGGTCAACGGCGTCGAGGCCTATGCGGCGACCAACGATCTGTCGCAACAAGGCCTGCAGGCCGCCCTCGAGCGCGCCGAACTCCAGGCCCGTCGACTCAAGCCCCACGCCTTGCTGGACCTGCGTGAACAGGCTGTTTCCAGCGACCGTGCCGATTATTTTTCGCCGAACCTCGACCAGCCCTTCCCGTCCCTGAGCGACTGCTACCAACTGCTCGGCGCCGAGTCGGCCGCCGTGCCCAGGGACGAGCGTCTGGTGAACTGGCAGGTCAGCCTCGGCATCACTCACGTCGAGCAGATTTACCTCAATAGCGCCGGTGCCGAACTGCGCCAGGCCCAACGCTTTGTGTACCCTGGCCTGGATGTCACGGCCTACGACGGCAACGACAGCCAGACCCGCAGCCTCGGTCGCGAGAACTTCGGCCAGCAAGGCGCGGCGGACGTCATCAGCCGCTGTGGCCTGATCGGTGCCGGTGCCCAGGTGGCTGATCAGGCGCTGCAACTGCTGCTGGCGCCGAACGCGCCGCAGGGCAAGCGCGACCTGCTGCTGATGCCCGACCAGATGATGCTGCAAATCCATGAATCCATCGGCCATCCGCTGGAGCTGGACCGCATTCTGGGTGACGAGCGCAATTACGCTGGCACCAGTTTCGTCAAAGCCGAAGATTTCGGCCGACTGCAATACGGCTCCGGCCTGCTCAATGTGACCTTCGACCCGGACATTCCCGAGGAGCTCGCCAGCTACGGCCATGACGACGACGGCACGCCCGCCAGCAAACAGTTCCTGATCCGCGAAGGCCTGTTGCTGCGCCCGCTGGGCGGTGCGTTGTCGCAATTCCGGGCCGGCATGGACGGCGTCGCCAACAGCCGCGCCTGCGGCTGGAATCGTCCGCCGATCGATCGCATGGCCAACCTCAACATCGAGCCGGGCGATCAGTCCATCGAGCAGCTGATCGGCGGTATCGAACACGGCGTGCTGATGTCGACCAACCGTTCCTGGTCGATCGACGATGCCCGCAATAAATTCCAGTTCGGCTGCGAATGGGGCCAACTGATCGAAAACGGCGAACTCAAAGGCGTGGTAAAAAATCCCAATTACAGGGGCATCTCCGCGCAGTTCTGGAAAAGCCTCAGCGCCGTCGGTGATGCCAGTACCTTCAAGGTCCTCGGCACACCGAACTGCGGCAAGGGCGAGCCGAACCAGGTGATCCGCGTCGGCCACGCGTCACCGGCCTGCGTGTTCAGTAACGTTGATGTATTCGGAGGAGACGCCTGATGCATCCGTCAATCAGCCAGTCCGCATCGTTCAAAGCGCTGGTCAACAGCCTGCGTGCAGCGCTTCACGAGCCCGAACAGTTCACCCTCAGCTACGCCGCCGAATCCTCGGCCTTCATACGTTTCAACCACGCCAAGGTGCGTCAGGCCGGTCAGGTGCAGCAGGCGAGCATCGGCCTGAAACTGATCAACGAAGGCCGCCATGCCGATCTGCAAATCACTCTGGCCGGCGATCCCCAGATTGACCTGCAACGTTTGAACGAAGGTCTGCAACAGCTGCGCGACACCTTGCCGCTGCTACCTGCGGACCCGTATCTGCTGCTCAACCACAATGGCTGGCAGAGCAACAACGTACAGGCCCAACCGCTGCCGGACACCGAACAGGTGGTCGCGCAAATCACCCAGGCCGCCGAAGGCCTGGATCTTGTCGGTTTCTACGCTGCCGGACCGATCAGTCGTGGTTTTGCCAGTTCTTCGGGCGCCTTCGGCTGGCATCAGGCCAACAGTTTCAATTTCGACTTCAGCCTGTTCCACGAGAACGGCCAGGCGGTAAAGGCCAGCTATGCCGGGCAGGACTGGAACAGCGAGGGCTTTGCCAAACGCTTCGAGCAAGCCCGCGAGCAACTTGAGTTTCTGGGACGGCCGCTACGCACTTTGGCGCCCGGCCAGTACCGCGCTTACCTGGCACCGGCGGCGCTGGAAGAAATCATGGGCATGCTGTGCTGGGGTGGTTTCTCGGCACAGTCGATTGCCAGCAAAAGCAGCCCGCTGCAAAGGCTCTACGGTGGCGACAGCGCATTCAGCCCGCTGGTCTCGCTGGACGAAAAAGTCAGCGGTTCACTGAGCCCGGCGTTTTCCGACGAAGGTTATCCGCGCAGTGACCTGGGGTTGATCGTCAATGGCAAGGCCGGGGCACAACTGGTCAGTTCGCGCAGCGCCGCGGAATACGGTTTGACCGCCAACGGCGCCAGCGGCGGTGAATCCCCGAGTGCGCTGAACATGAAAGCCGGGGCATTGCCTGACGCGGACATCCTCAAGCAGTTGGGTACGGGGCTGTACATCAGCAACCTGTGGTACCTCAACTTTTCGGATCAACCGGCCGCGCGCCTGACCGGCATGACCCGCTTCGCCACTTTCTGGGTCGAGAACGGCGAGATTCAGGCACCGGTCAACACCATGCGCTTTGATGACAGTGCCTTCAGCCTGCTCGGTTCGCGGCTGGAAGCGTTGACCGAGGAGCGGGAGTTGTTGCTGTCGGCGAGCACCTACAGCCAGCGGGCGACGGCTTCGGCGTTGTTGCCGGGGGCGTTGGTCAGCCGACTAACGTTGACACTGTAAAAACGCATGCCCCTGTAGGAGCGAGCTTGCTCGCGATGGTCGTGAACGATGACGCGTGCTGCCTGGAAAAATGCATCGCCTTCACATTCATCGCGAGCAAGCTCGCTCCTACAGGAACGGAGTAAAGCTCACACTGACAAGAGGTCCCATGCCCAACCGCCCGCCTCTCGACGCTGTCACCGCCCGCTGGATACCCTGGGTCGTCGCCATTGCCTTCTTCATGCAGTCCCTCGACGGGACGATCCTCAACACCGCCCTGCCGGCCATGGCCCGCGACCTGGCCGAAGACCCATTGCGCATGCAGGGGGTGATCATTGCCTACATGCTCACGGTCGCCTTGCTGATTCCCGCTTCGGGCTGGATCGCCGATCGTTTTGGCACCAGGAAGATCTTCTTCAGTGCAATCCTGCTGTTCAGTCTCGGCTCGTTGCTCTGCGCATTGTCGAGCAGCCTGAGCCTGCTGATCGGCGCCCGGGTGATCCAGGGCCTGGGCGGGGCGTTGATGCTGCCGGTCGGGCGGCTGGTGGTGCTGCGCGCCTACCCGCGTTCGGAACTGGTGCGGATCATGGGCTTCATCACCATTCCCGGGCTGCTCGGCCCCTTGATCGGTCCGACCATGGGCGGCTGGATGGTGCAGTACCTGACCTGGCACTGGATCTTCCTGATCAACCTGCCGGTGGGGCTGGTGGGATGCTACGCCGTGTGGAAATTCATCCCGGACCTGCGCGGTTCCGAGCGCACCCGTTTCGACAGCCTGGGCTTCGTACTGTTCGGCGCAGCGATGATTCTGATCACCATCGCCATGGAAGGCCTGGGCGAGTTGCACCTGCCGCACCTGCGGGTAATGTTGCTGCTATTCGGCGGCATGGCGTGCCTGGCGGCGTACTGGTTGCGCGCGGGGCATATCGAAAACCCGTTGTTCGCGCCGTCGCTGTTCAAGACCCGGACCTTTGCCGTGGGCATTCTCGGCAACCTGTTTGCCCGCCTCGGCAGCGGCGCCCTGCCCTTTCTGGTGCCGTTGCTGCTGCAAGTGGCGCTGGGCTACTCGCCGTCCCAGGCCGGGATGAGCATGCTGCCGCTGGCCGCTGCGGCGATGATCGCCAAGTGGGTGGCCCGGCCGCTGATCGAGCGTTTGGGTTATCGCATCGTGCTGACCGGCAACACCCTGGCATTGGGCATCATGCTGGCGAGCATGGGCCTGGTCAGCGAGCAGACGCCGTATTGGCTGCTGCTGTGCCTGCTGGCGATTCTTGGCGCGATCAACTCCCTGCAGTTCACCGCGATGAACACCGTGACCCTGATCGACCTCGACGACGCCAGCGCCAGCAGCGGCAACAGCCTGCTGTCGGTGGTCGCGCAATTGTCCCTGAGCCTGGGCGTTGCCTGTGCCGGTGCGTTGCTCGGCGGCTTTACGGCGGAGATTGGCAATGATGGCGTGGACACGGTCCTGGGGGCATTCCAATTGACCTTCGTGACCGTGGGAATCATGGCGATGCTGGCCGCTACAATCTTCTCGCAACTGTCAAAAAATGACGGACGGCGAGTTAAACGTCCGGAAGAACACATCGAGCCTTAGGGCGAATGGCCATCGGACTGGTACACTGCGCGACATTTTGTTTTGCAGGCCAGTCCCGTGACCACCATCGCCACCGAATTTAATACTTTGCCGCTGTCTGCCGCCATGCTGGCTAACCTCGAATCCCTCGGTTATGCCCAGATGACGCCGATCCAGGCGCAAAGCTTGCCGGTGATCCTCAAAGGGATGGACCTGATCGCCCAGGCCAAGACCGGCAGCGGCAAGACCGCGGCCTTCGGCATCGGCCTGCTGAACCCGATCAATCCGCGTTACTTCGGTTGCCAGGCACTGATCCTGTGCCCGACCCGCGAGCTGGCCGACCAGGTCGCCAAGGAAATCCGTCGCCTGGCCCGTGCCGAAGACAACATCAAGGTCCTGACCCTGTGCGGCGGCGTGTCCCTCGGCCCGCAGATCGCTTCGCTGGAGCACGGCGCGCACATCATCGTCGGCACGCCGGGGCGCATCCAGCAGCACCTGCGCAAGGGCTCGCTGGTCCTTCACGGCCTCAACACCCTGATCCTCGACGAAGCCGACCGCATGCTCGACATGGGTTTCTACGATTCCATCGAAGAAATCATCATGCAGGCCCCGGAGCGTCGCCAGACCCTGTTGTTCTCCGCGACCTACCCGGTGGGCATCAAGCAGCTGGCCTCGAAGTTCATGCGCAACCCGCAGCAAGTGAAGGCCGAAGCGTTCCACGACGACACGCAGATCGAGCAGCGCTTCTACGAAATTTCCCCGGATGACCGCATGAGTGCGGTGACCAAGGTGCTTGGCCACTTCCGCCCGGCGTCCTGCGTAGCCTTCTGCTTCACCAAGCAGCAGGTTCAGGAAACCGTCGATCACCTGACCGCCAAAGGCATCTCCGCCGTTGGCCTGCACGGTGATCTGGAACAGCGCGACCGCGACCAGGTGCTGGCGATGTTCGCCAACCGCAGTACTTCGGTACTGGTCGCCACCGACGTTGCTGCCCGTGGCCTGGACATCGATTCCCTGGACATGGTGATCAACGTCGAGCTGGCCCGCGATTCGGAAATCCACATCCACCGCGTCGGCCGTACCGGCCGCGCCGGCGAGAAAGGCCTGGCGATCAGCCTGGTGGCACCGTCCGAAGCACAGCGTGCACAAGCCATCGAACAATTGCAGAAAACACCGCTGACCTGGGATCAGGTGGACAACCTCACCTCCAAGGGCGGTGGTCCGCTGTTGCCGCAGATGAGCACCCTGTGCATCGCTGGCGGCCGCAAGGACAAGGTCCGTCCGGGCGACATTCTTGGCGCACTGACCGGTGACGCCGGCATCCCCGGCGCCCAGGTCGGCAAGATCGCGATTTTCGACTTCCAGGCCTATGTGGCCGTGGAGCGCGGCGTCGCCAAGCAAGCCTTGCAGCGCTTGAACGACGGCAAGATCAAGGGCCGTTCGTTGCGCGTGCGCATCCTGTAAAAACGCATCGCCCCCTGTAGGAGCGAGCCTGCTCGCGATGGACGACAGAACACCGCTGGGTATCAGACACCCCGCGTTATCGTTGACGTCCATCGCGAGCAGGCTCGCTCCTACAGGTTTGTTTTGTGGTGAGTCATCAAGAGGACACCGTTTTGCGCTCTACCGAAGTCGTGATCATTGGCGCTGGCGCCGCAGGGTTGATGTGTGCACTGACCGCCGCCGGGCGCGGGCGCAAGGTGTTGCTGCTCGACCATGCCAACAAGGCCGGCAAGAAAATCCTGATGTCGGGCGGTGGCCGCTGCAATTTCACCAACATGTACACAGAACCGGGCAATTTCCTCTCGCAGAACGCGCACTTCTGTAAATCCGCCCTGGCCCGTTACACCCAATGGGATTTCATCGGCATGGTGGCCAAGCACGGCGTGCCGTACCACGAGAAAAAACTCGGCCAGCTGTTTTGCGATAACAAATCCAGCGACATCCTCGAAATGCTGCTGAGCGAGTGCGATCAGGTCGGCGTCAGCCTGCACCTGGACACTTCTATCCAGACCATCGAAAAGCTTGAGAAGGGCTATTTGCTGGACACGACCCTCGACCAGATCACCTGCGAATCCCTGGTGATCGCTACCGGCGGCCTGTCGATCCCGACGCTGGGCGCCACCGGCTTCGGTTACCAGGTGGCCAGGCAGTTCGGCCACGAGCTGCTGCCGACCCGCGCCGGTCTGGTGCCATTCACCATCACCGATCAGCTCAAGGTGTTGTGCACCGAGTTGTCCGGTACCTCGGTGGATTGCCTGGTGAGCTGCAACGACCAGAGCTTCCGCGAGAACATCCTGTTTACCCACCGCGGCCTCAGCGGCCCGGCGATTTTGCAGATTTCGTCGTTCTGGGAGTCCGGCGATACCGTCGAGATCAACCTGATGCCGGATCACGACGTGCCGGGCTGGCTGCAACAGCAACAGGCCGAACGCCCCAACAGCGAGCTGAAAACCCTGCTCGGTGAAATCTTCACCAAGAAGATGGCCAACCTGCTGGCGGACAACTGGTTCGTCTCCAAACCGATGAAGCAGTACACCCACGCGGAACTGGCTGACATCGCCGAGAAACTGGCGAGCTGGAAAGTCGTGCCGGCGGGCACCGAAGGTTATCGCACCGCCGAGGTGACACTGGGCGGTGTCAATACCAATGAAGTGTCGTCCAAGACCATGGAATCACTGAAAAGCCCGGGCCTGTATTTCATCGGTGAAGTGCTGGACGTCACCGGGCATCTGGGCGGATTCAACTTCCAGTGGGCCTGGGCCTCCGGTTACGCCGCGGCGCAGTACGTCTGACAAACACAAATCAAAATGTGGGAGCGGGCTTGCTCGCGAAGGCGGCCTATCAGTCAACATCTCTGTTGAATGTTATGGCCTCATCGCGAGCAAGCTCGCTCCCACAGGTTTCTCGGCCAGCCACAAAACTTGTGATCAACCCAGATCACCAATGCTCAAAGGAACAGATTTTGCTGTCTGATGTGATCGGCGCCATTGCGTCGGCGTCATTAGTGGCTCAATTTAGCGTCATTGCCTCGGAAGGCCTTCGCACTTCATGTCATCGACTTCGTTCCGCCAGTCTCTGCGGCGCCTTTGGGCGCTGGATAAATTCAGCTACAGCGTAAGGGTATTCATTGCCCTGACCGGCACCATGGCGCTGTGTTGGTATCAGGACGAAATGGGCCTGCTGATCCCGCTGTTCCTGGGGATTATCGCCAGTGCCCTGGCCGAGACCGACGACAGTTGGCAGGGCCGTCTCAACGCGCTGGCGGTGACGCTGGTGTGTTTCGCGGTTGCCGCCCTGTCCGTCGAACTGCTCTTCCCCTACCCCTCGCTGTTTATCATCGCTTTCGCCCTGGCCGCGTTCTGCCTGACCATGCTCGGCGCTCTCGGCGAGCGCTATGGCGCGATTGCTTCGGCAACCTTGATCCTGTCGGTCTACACCATGATCGGCGTGGACCAGCGTGGCGGCGCGGTGACCGACGTCTGGCACGAGCCGGTGCTGCTGGTGGCCGGTGCCGCCTGGTATGGCTTGCTGTCGGTGTTGTGGCAGGCACTGTTTTCCAATCAGCCGGTACAACAGAGCCTGGCGCGGCTGTTCCGCGAGCTGGGCTATTACCTGAAGCTGAAATCTTCGCTGTTCGAGCCGATCCGGCAGATGGACGTGGAGGCGCGGCGCCTGGAACTGGCCCAGCAGAACGGTCGAGTGGTGGCGGCACTGAATGCCGCCAAGGAAATCATCCTGCACCGGGTCGGCAACGGGCGCCCGGGGTCGAAGGTCAGCCGCTACCTGAAACTGTACTTCCTCGCCCAGGACATCCACGAACGCGCCAGCTCTTCACACTATCCGTACAACGCACTCGCAGAAGCGTTTTTCCACAGTGACGTCATGTTCCGCTGCCAACGCCTGTTGCGTCAGCAAGGCAAAGCCTGCCGTGCCCTGGCCGAATCGATCCAGATGCGTCAACCGTTCACCTATGACGCCAGTTTCACCGAGGCCCTCAGCGATCTGGATGCCTCTCTCGAACACCTGCGCATCCAGAGCAACCCGGCCTGGCGCGGCCTGCTGCGTTCGCTGCGGGCACTGGCGGCCAACCTCGGCACCCTCGACCGCTTGCTCAGCGATGCCAGCAACCCCGACGCCCTGGCCGACGCCACCGACAGCAGCTTGCTCGACCGTTCGCCCCGCAACCTCAAGGACGTGTGGGTTCGCCTGCGCACGCAGCTGACACCGACCTCGTTGCTGTTCCGTCATGCCCTGCGATTGCCCCTGGCGTTGAGCATCGGCTACGCCATGGTGCATTTGATTCACCCGTCCCAGGGCTACTGGATCATCCTCACGACGCTGTTCGTCTGCCAACCGAACTACGGCGCCACTCGCCGCAAACTCGGTCAACGGATCATTGGCACCGCCATCGGCCTGACGTTGGCCTGGGCGCTGTTCGACCTGTTTCCGAACCCGCTGATCCAGTCGTGCTTCGCCATTGCCGCCGGGGTGGTGTTCTTTACCAACCGCACCACCCGCTACACCCTGGCGACAGCGGCAATTACCTTGATGGTACTGTTCTGCTTCAACCAGGTGGGTGACGGTTATGGACTGTTCCTGCCACGGCTGTTCGATACCTTGCTCGGCAGCCTGATCGCCGGGCTGGCGGTGTTCCTGTTCCTGCCGGACTGGCAGGGCCGGCGCCTGAACAAAGTGCTGGCCAACACCCTGGCCTGCAACAGCATTTACCTGCGCCAGATCATGCAGCAGTACGCAGCGGGCAAAAGCGACGACCTGGCCTACCGCCTGGCCCGCCGCAACGCGCACAACGCCGACGCGGCGCTGTCGACCACGCTGGCCAATATGCTGATGGAGCCGGGGCATTTCCGAAAAGAAGCGGACGTGGGCTTCCGCTTCCTGGTGCTGTCGCACACGCTGCTCAGTTACCTCTCAGGCCTGGGAGCGCACCGGGAAACCCAACTGCCGGCAGACGTGCGTGAACAGTTGATCGAGGGGGCCGGGGTGAAACTGGCTGCCAGCATCGACGAGATCGCCCAGGGGCTGGCGAGCAAGGCTTCGATTGCGATCCAGAGCGATGAAGAAGAAGCACTGGCCAATGAGCTGGAACAGATGCCGGATGAAATCGATGAAGGCCAGCGGCTGGTGCAGACGCAGTTGGCATTGATCTGTCGGCAGCTCGGGCCGTTGCGGACACTGGCGGCGCATCTGATCAAGGACAGCGGTGAGGATTGAGATCTGTGCTGTCTGAGCGGCCCTCATCGCGAGCAAGCTCGCTCCCACACTGGATTTACATCGCTCACAGACCCCCTGTGGGAGCGAGCTTGCTCGCGATGGGGTCATCAGCATCAACACAGAAACTGGCACACCCCACTCACATCCCATGCTGCTTCATCAATTTTTCATAACTGCCATCCGCCTTCATCGCCGCAATCTCCCGGTCGAACCCGGCAACGATCTGCTCATGCTGCGGGTTCTTCAGGCTGACCAGAATATGCAGGCTGTTCTCGCTCAAGGCCTTGGGCAGGAATTCCACGGCGTTTCGTACCTTGGGTGACTCCCGGGCCAGGTAATAGCGGGCGACGTACTCATCTTCCAGTGTCAGTTTGACCCGGTCGGCAGCAACCATACGCACGGCCATGGCGAAGCTGTGCACGGGGACTTTCTGCAACGAGTCATCGTTGTCGAACCCGGGCGAATAGGCGTAACCGCGCACGATGGCAATCGGATAAGTGTGCAATTGCTGCAGGTTATGGAATTCGATGGGCGCGTCCTTACGCTTGAGAAAACGTACGCGATTGAGCAGGTATTCGCCGGAAAACTGGCCGAGTCTTGTCCGCTCCTCGGTGTACCAGGCGTTGACCAGCACGTCATATCGGCCCTCACCCAACCCCATCAAGGCCCGCGCCCAGGGCACTTGTTCAAACTCGCTGGCATAGCCAGCCCTGGCGAGCGCGGTACTGACAATGTCCGTGGCCAGACCACCATTGATGAGCGTGGCATCGGTAAAGGGTGGCCAGGCATCAGCGACCAACCGCAGTTTTTCTGCCGCTGCCCCCTGAACCAGCAACAGCAATCCAATCAAGGCAAAAGCTCGATGCAATCGCGGCATGCTAGAAAAATCCTTAGCGGGCGATTGCCCGACGTGTTTTCAGCCAAAACCCCAAGGCCCCTGATCCGGCAATACCCGGGTACTCAACATTAGCTCATCGAAGCCACAGCACAGCGCTTCGATCCAGATTACACAAAGAAGACATCCACGCGAGAAATGAATGATGGCATTTTGGCCTTTGTCACAGATTCTCCCGCCATAAAGACTTCTGGCGTGAGTGCGCTTAGTATCGGAACAACGTTTTCAGGGAATCAAAACATGACAGTCGATTGGATCTGCAAACATCACAGCGACCTGGGCAAGGAGCAGCTGTACGCCATTTTGCAGTTGCGCGCGCAAGTGTTCGTCGTCGAGCAACAATGCGCTTATCAAGACGTGGATGGCCAGGACCTGGAAGGTGACACTTGCCACTTGATGGCCTGGGACAGCAATCAACTGGTGGCCTATCTGCGGCTGCTCGACCCGGAACTGCAAGGCGGGGACGTAGTGATCGGTCGGGTGATCATTGCTCCACACGCACGAGGAGCCGGGCTTGGACATGCATTGATGGACCAGGCGTTAAAGCAGATTGAAGAACGCTGGCCGGAAACGCCGATCTACCTCTCAGCCCAGACACATTTGCAGGGGTATTACGGGCGGTACGGGTTTTTTGTGACGGGTGACGAGTTTGTCGAAGATGGCATTCCACACATTGGCATGCGTCGTCCGTAAGGGCCTCTTCGCGAGCAAGCCCGCTCCCACACTGGAATGCGGTCCCCTGTGGGAGCGGGCTTGCCCGCGAAGGCGTCAGTCAAACCACTGAAAGATTTCAGGGATACTCCAGCACCGCCTTGATCTGCCGCAGATTACGCTCGATCCAGCCACGATCAATCGCACCCCACTCGCGAATCCGATAGCGTCCCGCATGGTTGCGCGCGCCCTCTTCCTGCTCGAATTCACAGACGATATCCAGATCCGCCAACGCCGCGATGGTGTCCTGCGCCGTGCGCCGGGGCATGCCGGTCACTTCGGTGAGCGCCGGGACGCTGCAGGCCAGTCCGCTGTCGATCAGGTACGCCACATACAAACGGCGATAGAAGCTGCTCTTGGTCTTGCTCACGTCCATCCATTGCTCCTTAAAAGATCGCAGCCTGCGGCAGCACCTACAGATCCCGCCACGTCAGGTACACCCGCACATCGAACTCCACCTGGTGATACCCCGGCAGCATGTGCTCGCACAGTTTGTAGAAAGCCTTGTTGTGGTCCGATTCCTTGAAGTGCGCCAGCTCATGCACCACGATCATTTTCAGGAACTCGCAAGGCGCTTCCTTGAACAGCGAAGCGATGCGGATTTCCTTCTTGGCCTTGAGCTTGCCGCCTTGCACCCGGGAGATCGTGGTGTGCAGGCCAAGGGCACGGTGAGTGAGGTCCAGGCGATTGTCGAACAGCACCTTGTCGATGGCAGGAGCATTACGCAGGTATTCCTGCTTGAGGTCCAGGGCATAGGTGTACAGCGCCTTGTCGCTCTGCACACCGTGCTTTTGCGGGTAACGCTGGCTCAGGTAATCGCCCAGCCGACCGTCGGCGATCAGCTGGCGCACCTGATCCTGCAAGGTGGCGGGATAGGCCTGGAGATATTTCAACACGGTCATCGGGGCGGCAATACAGGTCACTGAAAGGTCGCCAGTGTAGCGAATTCAGCGGGGCAGCGCGCTCCAGTCAAACGGCTGGACAAAGACCCCGGCGTCCTCGGCCATCATCGGCCGGGCCACCAGAAAGCCTTGCACATATTCGCAGCCGTTGGCCCGCAGCCATTCATACTGCGCGATGGTTTCCACCCCTTCGGCAATCACCAGCACCCCGAACTGTTTGCACAGGTCGATCACACTGCGCACCAGCGCCGCATCCCGTGCCGAGTCCGGCAACCGGGCTATCAAATGGCGGTCGAGCTTGAGGGTGTCCAGCTCCAGGTCGCGCAGGTGCGACAGGGAGCACGGGCCGGCCCCGAAGTCATCCAATGCCACTCGTACGCCCAGATTGTGCAACAGGCGTAACTGCTTGCGGGTTTCCTCGGGGCGATGCGTCAAGGCCTCTTCCGTGATCTCGACCTCCAGATGACGCGGTTGCAAGCCATGGCGCTCCAGCACCTGGCGCAGTTCGGTGGCCAGATTGGGCATGCCGAACTGTGTACTGCTCAAGCTGACGCCGAGCACCAGATCCTCGGTGAACAGGCTTTCCCAGGCTTTACGCTGCCCGGCGCTGCGGTGGTAGATCCAGCTGCCCAGACGACTGATCAGCCGCGCCTCTTCCAGCAATGGCAAAAACAGCCCCGGCGGCACGTCGCCTACGCTCGGATGCTGCCAGCGCAGCAGGGCCTCGAAGCCACGAATCCGCCCGTTCGCAATCGCAACCTGAGGCTGATACACCAGGTTGAAATCCCGGTTCTCGATGGCCGTGCTCACACTTTCTTCAAGCATCAGCCGCGAGCGCGCCCGACCGTTCATTTCGTGATCGTAGAAGCGGTATTGCTGACGACCGGCACGCTTGGCTTCGTACATGGCGATGTCGGCCGCCCGCAGCATCCCGTCGAGATTGGCACCACAATCGGGGAACGTAGCAATGCCGATACTGGCACCCAGGGCGATATCGAGGCCGTCGACCTGCTGACAGATCGACACGCGCTCGATGAGCTTTTCGGCAATCTTCGCCGCTTGCTCGGGAAACTCCAGATCCAGCAGCGCGGTGAATTCATCGCCGCCCATCCGCGCCAGAATGTCGAAGGGCCGCAAGCAAGCCTTCAATTGTTCGGAGACCCAGCGCAGCACCCGATCGCCGGCATCGTGCCCGAGCGAATCATTGACGCGCTTGAAGCCGTCGAGGTCCAGATACATCAAGACCCAGGAACTGTCGGAACGCTCACCGCGCAACAACAGGTTCTCTACGGTCTGGTAGAAACCGCGGCGGTTGAGCAATCCGGTCAGCGGATCGGTGACCGCCTGAAACTCCAGTTGCTGATGCAAATGACGCACCACCGACATGTCCAGCACGGTCACGACCATTGCATGTTGCTCGGCAGGCAATGGCGCACAGGACAAGGCCACCGGCACCTGCTGGCCACGCGTCGTACGCAGCAGAGCATCGTGCAGGCGCAAGGTTTCGCCACGTTTGTAGCCCGTGAAAAACTCTGAATCGGCCCAGACCGGGACATGTGGCTTTTGCAGATAGTCCAGAAACTCCTTGCCTTGCAGTTCCTGCACCGGGGCATTGAGCAGCCGCGACATCGCCGGATTGGCAAAACGAATCAGGCCGTCCTCACCCAACACCAGAATGCCTTCGGCCGCGTTATCCAGCACCGATGCATTAAAGGCCCGGGCGGATTCCAGATCATGACTCAAGCGCTGCAAAGCCCGGCGGTTGCGCTGGTGTTCGAGCAACGCCTGGACCTTGGGCGTGAAGATCTGCGGGTCGAACGGCTTGAACAGGTAATCCACCGCACCGCTGGCATAGCCCTTGATGACCGCGTCCTGGGACTGTTCATTGGCGGTCAGGAAAATGATCGGCGTGAGGCGGGTCCGCTGGCTACCGCGCATCAGGCGCGCCACTTCATAACCGTCCATGCCCGGCATCTGCACGTCCAGCAGCACCAGGTCGATATCGTGTTCAAGCAACAAGCCGAGGGCCTCGAATCCCGAGGTGGCAGTAATGACTCGCCAGCCCTGGCGCTGTAACAACGCGCGCATGCTGATCAGGTTTTCAGGGTAATCGTCTACGACTAAAAGGGTTGAGCCGCCTTCTACTGGCGTGGGTTGCGCGCATTCCATGCTGCTTCTCTAATTGCGGGGCGTCAGGCTGGTTTCTCGTGAAAACCGGCCAAATACTGTGCCTTCACTCTAGACCCGGTTCTGCAAAAGCAGAAGGTATCAGTGAGCCAGCATTCACTATTGTGACTTTTAGCCGACTAACGGTCGATGGTTCAGCCCCATAAAACCGGGAAAGATGGCATTTAGACAGGATGTTGACGTCAACCACCCGTCAGACGAGCGTTAACAAAATAACCCGCTACGATTATAAAGGCCGCCCAAAAGGCGCGATCTAGAGCTTCTGGCACGCCCGTGCAGCATGAACCCAGTGGAAGAACCGACATGATCGATCTCGCAACCTGGAACCTCAGCGTTCCCGTTGGCAGCCCGCCGTACACCGTCGAAACCGCCAAACTGGTGGATGGCTTCAAGGATCAATACTTCCATTCCGACACCGGCACATTGTTTTTCTGGACGCCCGTGACCGGTTCCCGTACCGAAAACGCGATTTATCCGCGCACCGAATTACGTGAAACCTACAGCAACGGCACGTTGAAAAACTGGTATTACCCGCAGGCCGACAATTTGTTGTATGCCACGCTGGCAGTGAACCAGGTACCGAGCTCCGGGAAAATCGTCATCGGCCAGATCCATGCCTATCAAAGCCAGAAACCTCTGGTGAAGGTCGAGTACCAATACAAAACCAGTACGGCCACCGGCAATATTGTCGCCAAGGTCCGGATGCATCCCGATGACGATACAGGCCGGGTGATCGTCGTTGCGACTGGGGTGAAACTCGACCAGGAGTTCAACTACCTCATCCACCTCAGCCCCGGCGGGGCCTTGGGCATCAGCGCGGCAGGTTATCAGTGGGATACGCAAATCAGCACAACCTGGCGCGACAAGCCGCTGTACTTCAAGGCCGGGGTCTATGTGCAGGACAACACCGGGTACACCACCGAAGGCGGGAAAGTGACCTTCAGCAAGCTGGATATCGATCACAATCAATGATGTCGGGCACCGTTGACCCTGTGGGAGCGGGCTTGCTCGCGAAGGCGTAATGTCAGGCGACATTGATGTTGAATGACACAACGCTTTCGCGAGCAAGCCCGCTCCCACACTGACCGCGTCGACGATGGATCATCGCCCACAAAAAACCCGCCTCGCGGCGGGTTCTTTATTTGTGCAGCTTAACGCCCGGTCTTAGTTGACCTTGGCGTTCAACTCACCTTTCAGGTAACGCTGATACATGCCTTCCAGCGAGATCGCCTTGATCTTCGAAGCGTTGCCGGCAGTGCCGAAGGCTTCGTAGCGAGCGATGCACACGTCGCGCATGGCGGTGACGGTGGCGCCGAAGAATTTACGTGGGTCGAACTCGCTCGGGTTGGTGGCCATCAGGCGACGCATTGCGCCGGTGGACGCCAGACGCAGGTCGGTGTCGATGTTGACCTTGCGCACGCCGTGCTTGATGCCTTCGACGATTTCTTCAACCGGTACGCCGTAGGTTTCCTTGATGTCGCCACCGTACTGGTTGATGATCGCCAGCCACTCTTGCGGAACCGAAGACGAACCGTGCATCACCAGGTGAGTGTTCGGAATGCGCTTGTGGATTTCCTTGATGCGGTCGATGGCCAGCACGTCGCCGGTAGGCGGCTTGGTGAACTTGTACGCGCCGTGGCTGGTACCGATGGCGATGGCCAGGGCATCCACCTGAGTACGTTTTACGAAGTCAGCGGCTTCTTCCGGGTCGGTCAGCATCTGGCTGTGGTCCAGAACGCCTTCGGCACCGATGCCGTCTTCTTCACCGGCCATGCCGGTTTCCAGCGAACCCAGGCAACCCAGTTCGCCTTCTACCGAAACACCGCAGGCGTGAGCCATGGCCACGGTCTGCTGGGTGACACGCACGTTGTAGTCGTAGTCGGTCGGGGTCTTGCCGTCTTCGCCCAGGGAACCGTCCATCATCACCGAGCTGAAGCCCAACTGGATGGAGCGCTGGCAGACGTCAGGGCTGGTGCCGTGGTCCTGGTGCATGCACACCGGGATGTGCGGGAATTCTTCGATTGCCGCCAGGATCAGGTGACGCAGGAACGGTGCACCGGCGTATTTGCGAGCACCGGCCGAAGCCTGGACGATCACCGGGGAGTCAGTCTTGTCAGCGGCTTCCATGATGGCGCGCATCTGCTCAAGGTTGTTGACGTTGAAGGCTGGAACGCCGTAGCCGAACTCGGCTGCGTGGTCCAGCATCTGGCGCATGCTGATAAGTGCCATTGTGTGTGTCTCTCCCGGTTGAGGGTCGTTAATCGTGCCAGCCTGCCGTAGCGGCGGCGGCTATTCAAGTTATTGCAGATCGGGGGTTGAGCCCGGGCTGCGAATTCGGGTGTTGCCAAAATTTCAACAACTGCACAGAACCCTTGTGGGAGCGGGCTTGCTCCGGGCGGCGTTCCGACGAATGCGGCTCAACATTCAACATCTATGCAAGCTGATCCACCGCTTTCGCGAGCAAGCCCGCTCCCACATTTGGATCTCTTTACGTCAAATCAATCGTGTTACCCAGCCTTACAGCCACGGCCGATCAAATCATTGGTGGCGACCCAGTAAACCAGGCCTTCCTCACCTTTTATGTGAAGCGCCAGCATGTCATTGCTGTACAGCGAACCCGATGCACCCGGTTCCTGCTTCAAGCGGTAGACCTGATCGGCACCGCCCAGGCGCACATCGACTTCGTTGCGGCTGTCGTCGGTGTAGCGCCACAGCACTTTGGCCTGGCTGTCGCAGGTCCAGGTGGTCCAGTTATCCACAGGCGCGGACGACTGGAACGGGTTCAACTGATCCATCTGAGCACAACCGGCCAACAGCGCCAGCGCCGTAACGGCGATAAAACCTTTCATCCGTGTCCCTCGACTGGCGGCGCACGCTGCCAGCCCTGAGTAATGAGTCAGACCCGTCAAGGGCAGCCATGTTCCTTGGCGGGCGTCCGGGTCTCGTATTTGTCCAGGCCTTCGGGCCCGGAACGCTTGTTGAGCACCGGGTTGGTTTCGGCCTGCCAGTCAGCCTGGTAGCAGCCCTTGTCCAACTCGGACGGCGCCGGTTCCGCAGTGGCCTTCGGGTTACTCCCGCACGCCACCAGCGAACCTGCGACGATCAACAGCGCTAACGTCTTGACCATGTCAACACTCCCTTGCCTGGTCAAACGGGCGACCCTCAGGCCTTGGCCCGGCTTTCCAGGACTTCAACGGCTGGCAGCACCTTGCCTTCGACGAACTCGAGGAACGCGCCACCACCGGTAGAAATGTAGGAGATCTGCTCGGCCACGCCATATTTGTCGATGGCTGCCAGGGTGTCGCCACCGCCGGCAATGGAGAACGCCGCGCTGTCTGCGATGGCCTGGGCCAGCACTTTGGTGCCATTGCCGAACTGGTCGAACTCGAACACGCCGACCGGACCATTCCACAGGATGGTCTTTGACGATTTCAGCAGTTCGGCGAAGTTCGCGGCGGTTTGCGGGCCGATGTCCAAGATCATGTCGTCGGCAGCGACGTCTGCGATCAACTTGACGGTCGCAGCGGCGCTTTCAGCGAATTCCTTGGCAACCACCACGTCCACTGGCAGCGGCACGCTGACCTTGGCGGCGATGGCGCGAGCGGTGTCGAGCAGGTCCGGCTCGTACAGCGACTTGCCGACCGGGTGACCGGCAGCGGCCAGGAAGGTGTTGGCAATGCCGCCGCCGACGATCAACTGATCGCAGATCTGGCTCAGGCTGTTCAGTACGTCGAGCTTGGTCGACACCTTGGAACCGGCGACGATGGCCGCCATCGGCTGGGCCGGGGCGCCCAGGGCCTTGCCCAGTGCGTCCAGTTCAGCGGCCAGCAGTGGGCCGGCAGCGGCGACTTTGGCGAACTTGGCCACGCCGTGGGTCGAACCCTCGGCACGGTGAGCGGTGCCGAAGGCGTCCATCACGAACACGTCGCACAGGGCCGCGTATTGCTGGGCCAGTTCGTCGGCGTTCTTTTTCTCGCCTTTGTTGAAGCGCACGTTCTCGAACAGCACGATATCGCCGGCCTTGACGTCAACACCGCCCAGGTAATCGGCCACCAGCGGCACTTCACGGCCCAGGGCACGGCTCAAGTAGTCGGCAACCGGCTTGAGGCTGTTCTCGGCGGAGAACTCGCCTTCGGTCGGACGGCCAAGGTGCGAGCAGACCATCACGGCCGCGCCTTTTTCCAGGGCCAGCTTGATGGTCGGCAGCGAGGCCAGGATACGCGCATCGCTGGTGACAACACCGTCCTTGACTGGGACGTTGAGGTCTTCGCGGATCAATACGCGCTTACCTTGCAGATCGAGGTCGGACATCTTCAACACGGTCATGGGTCGCACTTCCTACGGTTTTTTTGAAGTTGCTGTTTGCAGATAGTGTTCTGCAACGTCCAGCATTCGGTTGGCAAAACCCCATTCGTTGTCGAACCAGGCCAGGATGTTCACCAGCCGTGGGCCGGAAACGCGGGTCTGACTGGCATCGACGATCGCCGAATGTGGGTCATGGTTGAAATCACAGCTTGCGTGGGGTAACTCGGTGTAAGCCAGCAGGCCTTTGAGCGGGCCGCTGGTGGCGGCTTCGCGCAGGATCCGGTTGACCTCGGTGGCGTCGGTCGCGGTGGCAGTCTGCATCGTGATATCGAGGCAGGACACGTTGACCGTCGGCACCCGCACGGCTTTGGCCTGAATTCGTCCGGCAAGTTCCGGCAACAGGCGTTCGATACCGCGCGCCAGACCGGTGGACACCGGAATCACCGACTGGAACGCCGAACGGGTGCGGCGCAGATCTTCGTGGTGATAGGCATCGATGACCGGCTGATCGTTCATCGCCGAGTGAATGGTGGTGATCGATACGTAATCCAGGCCAATGGCCTGATTCAGCAGGCGCAACAGCGGCACGCCGCAGTTGGTAGTGCAGGACGCGTTGGACACCAGCAGTTCATCGCCGGTCAGGCAATCCTGGTTCACGCCGTAGACAATGGTCGCGTCGACATCGGTCTCGCTGGCCATCGGCTGGGAAAACAGCACACGCGGGGCGCCGGCGTCGAGGAAACGCTGGCCGTCTTCGCGAGTGTGATAAGCGCCGGAGCACTCCAGCACCAGATCGATGCCCAGGGATGCCCAATCGATGCCTTCGGGGGTGGCACTGCGCAAGACCTTCACGCAGTCACCATTAATATGCAGACAATCGCCGTCGACCTTCACTTCGCCGGGGAACCGGCCATGGGTGGAGTCGAAGCGTGTCAGGTATTCGATGCTGGCCATGTCCGCCAGATCGTTGATCGCGACAATCTCGAACCCAGCCGTCGAGCCTCGCTCGAACAACGCACGCAAGACGCAACGACCAATCCGGCCGTAGCCGTTGAGTGCAACTTTGTAGGGACGCGGTTGAGGCATGGGGTTCTCGATAGACGCAGTCAGACGAATTGTCGCTAACAACACACCCTTGTAGGAGCGAGCTTGCTCGCGATGGACTTCAGGACAACGCGTTCATCCAGACAGCCAGCGTTATCGTTAACGACCATCGCGAGCAAGCTCGCTCCTACAGGGGATCGCGGTGGCCAGGGCCACCGCGTCGTGTTTTAGTCTTCCAGCAGCTCTTCAGCCTGACCCAGGATGTTTTCCAGGGTGAAGCCGAACTCTTCGAACAGGGCCGACGCAGGCGCCGACTCGCCGTAGGTGGTCATGCCGATCACACGGCCTTCCAGGCCCACGTACTTGTACCAGTAGTCCGCGTGAGCGGCCTCGATGGCGATACGTGCGCTGACCTGCAACGGCAGGACCGATTGCTTGTAGCCGGCGTCCTGGGCATCGAACACGCTGGTGCACGGCATGGAAACCACGCGAACCTTGCGGCCCTGCTCGGTCAGTTTGTCGAAGGCCTGAACAGCCAGGCCGACTTCCGAACCGGTAGCGATCAGGATCAGCTCAGGCTCGCCTGCGCAGTCCTTCAATACGTAACCGCCACGCGCAATCTCTTCAATCTGAATCGCATTGCGGGTTTGGTGCTGCAGGTTCTGACGCGAGAAGATCAGGGCCGAAGGGCCGTCCTTGCGCTCCAGCGCATACTTCCAGCACACCGCCGATTCAACGGCGTCGGCTGGACGCCAGGTGTCGAGGTTCGGCGTGCAGCGCAGGCTGGCCAGTTGCTCGATTGGCTGGTGAGTCGGGCCGTCTTCGCCCAGACCGATGGAGTCGTGGGTGTAGACGTGGATCACGCGCTGCTTCATCAGGGCCGACATGCGCACTGCGTTGCGGGCGTACTCCATGAACATCAGGAAGGTCGCGCCGTAAGGCACCAGGCCGCCGTGCAGGGCAACGCCGTTCATGATCGCGGTCATGCCGAACTCGCGCACGCCGTAGTACATGTAGTTGCCGCTGGCGTCTTCGGCGGTAACGCCTTTGCAACCTTTCCACAGGGTCAGGTTGGAACCGGCCAGGTCAGCCGAACCGCCGAGGAACTCGGGCAGCAGCGGGCCAAATGCGTTCAGTGCATTCTGGCTGGCTTTACGGCTGGCGATGGTTTCGCCCTTGGCAGCCACTTCGGCGATGTAGGCCGCGGCTTTTTCGCTGAAGTCAGCTGGCAGTTCACCGCTCAGGCGACGAATCAGTTCGTTGGCTTCAGTCGGGAAGGCAGCGGAGTAGGCAGCGAAACGCTGGTCCCACTCGGCTTCGACAGCTTTACCTGCTTCCTTGGCGTCCCACTCGGCGTAGATGTCGGCCGGGATTTCGAACGGGCCGTGGTTCCACTTCAGCGCCGCACGGGTCAGGGCGATTTCCGCGTCACCCAGCGGGGCGCCGTGGCAGTCTTCCTTGCCTTGCTTGTTCGGCGAACCGAAGCCGATGGTGGTCTTGCAGCAGATCAGGGTTGGCTGCGTGCTTTTGCGCGCAGTGTCGATCGCGGTCTTGATCTCTTCCGGATCGTGACCGTCAACGTTGCGGATCACTTGCCAGTTGTAGGACTCGAAACGCTTCGGCGTGTCGTCGGTGAACCAGCCTTCGACTTCGCCGTCGATGGAGATACCGTTGTCGTCGTAGAAGGCGATCAGCTTGCCCAGGCCCAGGGTACCGGCCAGGGAAGCGACTTCGTGGGAAATGCCTTCCATCATGCAGCCATCACCCAGGAACACATAGGTGTGGTGGTCGATGATGTTGTGGCCAGGACGGTTGAACTGCGCTGCCATGACTTTTTCAGCCAGGGCAAAACCCACGGCGTTGGCCAGGCCCTGGCCCAGTGGACCGGTGGTGGTTTCAACGCCCGGGGTGTAGCCGAGTTCCGGGTGGCCCGGGGTGCGGCTGTGCAGTTGACGGAACTGCTTGAGATCTTCGATCGACAGGTCGTAGCCGGTCAGGTGCAGCAGCGAGTAGATCAGCATCGAGCCGTGGCCGTTGGACAGCACGAAGCGGTCACGGTCGGCGAACGATGGATTGCTCGGGTTGTGCTTGAGGTAGTCGCGCCAAAGTACCTCGGCGATATCCGCCATACCCATTGGGGCACCGGGATGGCCGCTGTTGGCTTTTTGCACGGCATCCATGCTGAGGGCACGAATGGCGTTGGCACGCTCACGACGGCTAGGCATCGCTGTTCTCCTGGGGGACTTGAATAAAACGAAACGGAAAAAAGGCGAGCATTTTCCCTCACCCGGACGCCTCGGGGCAATGACAGATAGTCATCTGAAGGCGTTTTTCCAATGGATAACGACGTATTCGCCTGATGAAACCTTTCCGCCATCGGTTTGTTGACTGAAGCTAACGTCGAGAAGTGCCATCTATCGAGCAATATCAAAACTTTTTGATATTGCTCTTGCGATGCCTTCGACCCGTGACTAGACTGCCGGCCTTATGAACTTACGCGTGCCCTCCATTCAACATGACGATTGCGATGAGCTGGCGGCCCTGTGCAAGGCTGGCGGCGACCCCCTGCGGTTGAATGTTTTGCGCGCACTGGCCAACGATTCGTTTGGCGTGCTGGAACTGGCGCAGATCTTCGGCATCGGCCAGTCAGGCATGAGCCACCACCTCAAGGTCCTGGCCCAGGCCGGCCTGGTGGCAACACGCCGCGAAGGCAATGCGATTTTTTACCGTCGCGCCCTGCCCCATACCGAACTGCTGGGCGGCAAATTGCACGCAGCCCTGCTCGAAGAAGTGGACAACCTGACGCTGCCAGCCGAAGTGCAGGCGCGCATCGCCCAGGTCCACGGGCAACGAGCAGCCGCCAGCCAGGACTTTTTCTCACGGGTAGCGGAGAAGTTTCGCGCCCAGCAAGACTTGATCGCCGGCCTGCCGCAGTACCGCGAAAGCGTGGTGGCCCTGCTCGACAAGTTGAGCCTGGGCAAAGACGCCACGGCCATTGAAGTCGGCCCCGGCGATGGCGCATTCCTGCCGGAACTGGCGCGCCGCTTTTCACAGGTCACGGCGCTGGACAACAGCACCGCGATGCTCGAACTGGCGCGCCAGGTCTGCGAACGCGACAAGCTGACTAACGTCAGCCTGCAATTGGCCGATGCATTGAACGGCGTCAGCCTCAAGGCCGATTGCGTGGTACTGAACATGGTGCTGCACCATTTTGCCGCACCGGCCGATGCGCTCAAGCACATGGCCAATTTGCTGCAACCAGGCGGTAGCCTGTTGGTGACAGAGTTATGCAGCCACAACCAGAGTTGGGCCAAGGAGGCCTGCGGTGATCTCTGGCTGGGGTTTGAACAGGACGATCTGGCCCGTTGGGCCACCGCTGCGGGACTCGTTCCCGGGGAAAGCCTCTATGTAGGCTTACGTAATGGTTTCCAGATCCAGGTCCGCCACTTTCAGCGACCGGCTGGCGACACTCACCATCGGTAATTTCAGGAAAACATCGAGATGAGCGAATACTCCCTTTTCACCTCCGAGTCCGTGTCTGAAGGGCATCCGGACAAAATCGCCGACCAGATTTCTGATGCGGTGCTGGACGCCATCATTGCTGAAGACAAGTTCGCCCGTGTGGCGTGCGAGACTCTGGTGAAAACGGGCGTGGCCATCATCGCCGGCGAAGTCACCACTTCGGCCTGGGTTGACCTGGAGCAGATCGTTCGTGACGTGATCACCAACATCGGCTACACCAGCTCCGACGTCGGCTTCGACGGCGCCACCTGCGGCGTGATGAACATCATCGGCAAGCAGTCCCCTGACATCAACCAGGGTGTCGACCGTGCCAAGCCTGAAGATCAGGGTGCCGGCGACCAGGGCCTGATGTTCGGCTACGCCAGCAACGAAACAGACGTGCTGATGCCTGCGCCTATCACCTTCTCGCACCAGTTGGTGCAGCGCCAGGCCGAAGCCCGCAAATCCGGCCTGCTGCCTTGGCTGCGTCCGGACGCCAAGTCGCAAGTGACCTGCCGCTACGAAAACGGCAAGGTTGTCGGTATCGACGCGGTCGTCCTGTCGACCCAGCACAACCCGGAAGTGTCGTACAACGACCTGCGCGAAGGCGTGATGGAGTTGATCGTCAAGCACGTGCTGCCTGCCGAGCTGCTGAGCAAGGACACCCAGTTCCACATCAACCCGACCGGCCAGTTCATCATTGGCGGCCCGGTGGGTGACTGCGGCCTGACCGGTCGCAAGATCATCGTCGACAGCTACGGCGGCATGGCCCGTCACGGCGGTGGCGCGTTCTCCGGTAAAGATCCATCGAAGGTTGACCGTTCGGCGGCCTACGCCGGTCGTTACGTGGCCAAGAACATCGTTGCCGCCGGCCTGGCCGAGCGTTGCGAGATCCAGGTTTCCTACGCGATCGGTGTTGCCCAACCGACTTCGATCTCATTGAACACCTTCGGCACCGGCAAGATCAGCGACGACAAGATCGTCAAACTGGTTCGCGAAGTGTTCGACCTGCGTCCATACGCGATCACCACCATGCTCGACCTGCTGCACCCGATGTATCAGGAAACCGCTGCGTACGGCCACTTCGGTCGCACCCCGGCGACCAAGACCGTTGGTGACGACACCTTCACCACGTTCACCTGGGAAAAAACCGACCGCGCCGACGCCCTGCGTTCTGCTGCCGGCCTGTAAGACTTCCCCCGCAACACCCGAAGCCCCGCACGGTTCGCGCCTTGCGGGGCTTTTTATTGGGGATTCGCTTTACACCGCGTCGCAGCCTTCGCGAGCAAGCCCGCTCCCACAGTTGACGGCGGTGTTCCGACTAACTCATAACCCTGTGGGAGCGGGCTTGCTCGCGAAGAGGCCCGCCCAGTCACCAGAAACACTCGGTAAAAACCCCACCCGCTGCACCAACAGATACTGACCTAGCCTTCACACACCTCACCGAGCAAGGACGCTCAAGATGCTTCCCGACCTGCGCCTGTTTTTCGCCGCCCTGCTGACCCTTGCCTGCCTGAACACCAGCGCCACCGAGTGCCCGGACTGGCCATCCGAACGCGCCCTGAAGGAAGTCGGCACACTGCAACAACAGATCGACTTATGGGACGACACCTATCACCGCCAAGGACATTCACTGGTCGCCGATGAACTCTACGACCAGTCCCGCGCGCGACTCACCCAATGGCGCCACTGCTTCAACCTGAACCCGCCCGCACACCCCTTGCGCACTGCGCGCGGCGCGCTGCCCCATCCCATCGCCCACACCGGACTGGGCAAACTGCATGATCGGCCCGCCGTCGAAAAATGGCTGCGTGACCGGGTGGACGTCTGGGCCCAGCCTAAAATCGACGGGGTGGCGGTGACCCTGGTTTACCGTAATGGTCTGCTGACCCAGGCCATCAGCCGCGGAAACGGCGAGAGCGGCCAGGACTGGACCACTCCGGCACGACAGATTCCGGCCATCCCGCAGCAGCTATCCCAGCCCCGGGATCTGCTCGTGCAAGGTGAACTGTATTGGCGCCTGACCGATCATGTGCAGGCCCGCGCTGGCAGCCTCAACGCCCGCGCCACGGTGGCGGGCCTGATGGCGCGCAAGGTCTTGAGCACCGAACAGGCCGCCGGCATCGACCTGTTTGTCTGGGACTGGCCCCAAGGGCCGACAAGCACACCCGCCCAGGCCGCAGCACTGACGGCACTGGGCTTCCCCAGTACCACGGCATACAGCCAGCCAATCGCCTCCGTCAGCGATGCCGAACGCTGGCGCGAACACTGGTATCGCGCCTCCCTGCCCTTTGCCAGCGACGGCATCGTCCTGCGCCAGAACCAGCGTCCGGCCGCCGAACGCTGGCAAGCCCGGCCACCCTACTGGGCCATCGCCTGGAAATATCCGTTCGCCCAGGCACTGGCCGAAGTCCGCCAGGTTCATTTCAACATCGGCCGGACCGGGCGGATCACTCCGGTGCTTGAACTGACCCCGGTGACGCTCGATGACCGGCAGATCAAACGCGTCAGCGTCAGCTCGCTGCAACGCTGGCGGGCAATGGACATACGTCCGGGCGATCAGGTCGCCATCAGCCTGGCCGGGCTGACCATTCCCAGGCTCGATGACGTCGTGTTGCGCAGCAGCGAGCGCGTCGAATTGACCGTGCCGAAGGCAGCGGACTTTCATTCATTGAGTTGCTGGCAACCGACTCCGGGTTGTGAGGGCCAATTTCTCGCACGCCTGACCTGGCTCAGCGGCAAACAGGGTCTGGCGCTGCCCTATGTCGGTCCGGGCACTTGGGAAAAACTTCTTGCAACAGGTCGCCTGAACGGTCTGCTGGATTGGTTGACCCTTGATGCCCAAGAGCTTGCTACCATTGACGGTTTCGGCGAACGCGGTGCGACTCGCCTTGCAGACAGCTTCAACCGGGCCCGGCAACGCCCGTTCGCGCACTGGCTGAAAGCCCTGGGATTGCCGCCGACAGGTCCGGTGTCTCTCGGCGATTCATGGCAGACGCTGGCGCAGCGAGACATCGAGCAATGGCGGGCCGAGGCCGGTATCGGTCCGGGACGCGCGGCGCAACTGAGCGCTTTTTTCCGCGATCCGCAGGTCCTGGCCTTGAGTGAAACGTTACGTGAAACGGGGATTGACGGCTTTTAGCTGCCAGCCCCGTGCCCACCGGGAACCCCTGGGGATCGCTGGGCTCCAACAAGCCATTGCCATACCGGCCCGCTGGCCTTCTTACATGGAGCTTTTATGAAATTTCTTTCACCGCTCGCCCTCCTGGCCCTGTGCAGCATGCTGGCAACCCCGTTGATGGCGGACGAAGAAGCGCCGGGGCTGTCCGGTTGCGCCGCCAAGAAGCAAGGTATCGTCAACCAGATCGAATTGGCCAAGGTCCACGGCAACGCCGACCAGCAGGCCGGCCTGGAAAAGGCCCTGAGCGAAGTCGAAGCCAACTGCACCGACGCCTCGCTGAAGAAGGAGCGGGAAAACAAGGTGCTCGACGCCAGGCACGAAGTCAGCAAGCGCCAGGCAGACCTCGACAAGGCCATGAGCAAAGGTGACTCCGAGAAGATCAACACACGCAAAGACAAACTCGCCGATGCCCGCAAGGAATTGCAGGACGCTTTGGATGAGCTGGATAAATAAGCACTGGCAGCGAACATGGATCTTTGGTGCTACTAAAGCAGCCTTCGCGAGCAAGCCCGCTCCCACACTGGATCACCGTCGAGCACAGATTTTGTGTCCACTGAAAATCAAATGTGGGAGCGGGCTTGCTCGCGAAGGCGTCAGACCAAACAACGCCAATCAATGATCCCGAAACGCCTTATGACAAGCACTGCAAGCATCTTCGACTTTCTGCACCGCCGGCCCCAGGTTGCTGGCCTTGTAGGGTTGAATCTGACTGGCGATCACCAATTCACCGGTGGCGGATTCAAGATCGCGGGCCATGCCCTGAAAGCGCGCCTGCTGCTCCCAGACATCGCTCTTGGCGCTGGTGTGATCCTCCTCACGTGCCTGCGGAAAATGTTGCCACGGCTCGCGGGACAACCCATCGAGCTTCATCGCGCCCTCGGCGAATTGCGGTCCATCGAACGGGATACGTCCGCGCAACATACCGCCCAGGTCTTCGCCGGTCTTGAGCATCTGCTTGAAAATGGCCTTGCGCTGACCGAGCGGCGAGTTGGGGTCAACACCGCCACAAGCGGACAATGTCAGGCAGGCCAGCAATACAACAGAAAGTCTTTTAAGAGTCATGGTGGCTTCAGGTCACGGGAAACGGCGGCCAGTATCCTCGCGTCATCGGCAAAGACCAATAGCCCTATTATCAATAAGGGTTGCTTGAGCGCATGGAGCGATCAGGCAACCGGCAAAGGAATCACTCCATGAACAGCCGTTTCAAGGCATGGCGTCACAGCCTGGCCTGGACCCTGCCGATGATGGCCCTGCTCGCAGGCTGCACCGGTGGCGACAAGCAACAACCGAAAACCCATGCCCTGGCCACTTACTCCAGCGCTACATGGGAAGCGCTGCCGGCGGTGTCCGACACCGACCTGGTCGCCGGTTTCGGCTCCTGGCGCAGCGCCTGCACCCGACTCAAGGCCGACCCGGTCTGGGGTGGCACCTGCGCGGCGGCGGCCAACGTGCCGCAAACCGCCAGCGACATTCGCGGCTTTCTGAAACAGAACCTCGATGTGTATGGCCTGCGCGCCGCCAACGACAACCCCAACGGCTTGATCACCGGCTACTACGAGCCGGTCTATCCGGGCAGCCTGACCCAGACCGGCATGGCCAATGTCCCGGTCTATGGCGTCCCCGAAGACATGATCATCGTCGCCCTCGACAGCATTTACCCGGAACTCAAGGGCAAACGCCTGCGCGGTCGACTTGAAGGTCGCGTGCTCAAACCGTACGACGATGCGGCAACCATCGAGAGCAAAGGGGTCAAGGCACCGGTCGTGGCCTGGCTGACCGATCCGATGAACCTGCAGTTCCTGCAAATCCAGGGTTCGGGTCGCATCCAGCTCGATAACGGCCGCCAGTTGCGCATCGCCTATGCCGACCAGAACGGCCATCCGTATCGACCGATCGGCCGCTGGCTGGTGGAACAGGGCGAGTTGAAAAAAGAAGACGTGACCATGGGCGCCATCAGCACCTGGGCCAAGGCCAATCCGTCGCGGATTCCCGAACTGCTCGGCAGCAACCCCAGCTATGTGTTCTTCACCCGTAACCCGGACAGCAACGAAGGTCCGCGCGGTTCGTTGAACGTACCCTTGACCGCCGGCTACAGCGCAGCCGTGGATCGCAAGGTGATTCCACTGGGTAGCCTGCTGTGGCTGTCCACCACCAAGCCGGACGGCACAGCCCTGGTTCGCCCCGTAGCAGCACAGGACACCGGCGGCGCGATTGCCGGTGAAGTCCGGGCGGATCTGTTCTGGGGCACCGGCGATGCGGCCGGGCAACTGGCCGGGGACATGAAACAGCAGGGGCAGATCTGGATGCTCTGGCCCAAAGGTGCGGCGTTACCGCAAGTGCCGCAGGTGGCGGATGCGGTTAAAACCAATCCTTGAGTCTCGCATCGCCTGACAGACAGCTTTCGCGAGCAAGCCCGCTCCCACACCGGATCACTGTCGAACACAGAATCTGTGTCCACTGAGGATCAAATGTGGGAGCGGGCTTGCTCGCGAAGAGGCCTTGATTAGCGCCTGAGACTCAGACGGACACCACAAAGAAACTCACGATCAGCCCCATCCCCACGAACCACATCAACGACCGCAGCGTCGCCAGGTCCGCCAGATAGAAAATGATGAAAAGCAGACGGCTGGTGATGAACAACACCGACAACACATTGATGGTCACCAATTCGGCGTTGCCCGCCAGGTGCGCCACGATCACCGCGGCTGCAAACGCCGGCGTCACTTCAAAACTGTTCAGCTGCGCCGCATTCGCCCGCTTGCCCAAACCCTCCAGGGAGTCGAGAAACCCTCGTGGATCATGATTGTCTTTCAGTCGGTACCCGCCACTGACCTTCGCGACACCCGTGCACAGATACGGCAGGAAGATCGCAATCAAAATGCACCACAGAGCAACCGTCATTACGCAGTCCCTTCTTCATGTTGTAGAAAATCGAATCCATCAACGGCGATCAAAACTTCATCACCAGTATGCCGATCAGCACCAGCCCACAGGCTAAGAGGCGTGGCCCGCCAAAAGGTTCTTTGAGGTAACGCATGCCAAACAGCACCACCAGAATGACGCTGATCTCCCGCAACGCTGCCGCTTCTGCAATCGAGCCCAATTGCATCGCCCACAGCACCAGAGCGTAGCTGAACAACACGCAAAACCCGACCGCCAGGCCCAGGCGCCACTGTTCGCGCCAGAACAGCATGAACGCGGGGCGCTTGCGCACCAATGCCAACAATGGAAACGGCCAGGCACTGAGCAAGGTGACCCAGACCAGATAATCCAGAGGATGAGACCAGCGCCGCAAGGCCTGACCGTCGATGTAGGTGTAGCAACCGATGCACAGGCCGATCAACGCCACCACCGGCAGCATCGACCACGGCAAACGCGCACCGCCACCCCCCTGCCAGAGCAGGCACAGCATGCCGACCGGGATCAGCAGGATTCCGAAAATCTGCTGATGGGTCAGCACCTCCCCGGCAAAAATCAGCGTCAGAGCCAGCACCACCAACGGTGACAGGCCGCGCATCAGCGGATAAACCAGCCCGAGGTCGCCGACCCGATAGGCCTGGATCAGCAAGTAGCGATAGAGCAACTCGAACGCTGCCGAGGCCAGGATCCACGGCCAGATCTCCAGCGGCGGCATGCTCAGGAACGGCACCATCAGCGCGACAAAGAGCAGCGCCACGCTGTCCATGCAGGCCACCACCAACAGCCGCTCCGCACTGAACTTGATCAGGGTATTCCACGCCGCGTGCAACAGCGCCGCCACCAACACCAACGCCGTCGCAAGCACGGCCCACTCCTTTTGTTGTCTACACGATCCCTGTAGGAGCGAGCTTGCTCGCGATGGACGTTAACGATAACGCGTGCTGTCTGGATAAACGCGTCGACTTGACGTCTTTCGCGAGCAAGCTCGCTCCTACAGAGAATCCGGGCAGAGAATTGATTCGCCATATGTCAGCAGCTGTTTATACTGCAAACGACCACGCCGCACTCAGTTGCGCACAGACCAATTCCAATAAAAATCCTGTCCGGCCCGCTCTCATCGAGAACGGTCGTCGGCCTGCGTATGCCTGATCACAGCGTCAAGACTACCGACAGAGACCTTGCGCATGCCACTCGCTTTGCTTGCCCTCGCTGTTGCCGCCTTCGGCATCGGCACCACCGAATTCGTCATCATGGGCCTGTTGCCCGACGTCGCCCGCGATCTCGGCGTCAGCATTCCCGATGCCGGATTGCTGATCACCGGTTACGCCCTGGGCGTGGTGTTCGGCGCGCCGATCCTCGCCGTCGGCACCGCCAACATGCCACGCAAAGCCACCCTGCTAGGCATGACGCTGATGTTCATCCTCGGCAATATGCTCTGCGCGCTGGCACCGAACTACGCCACGCTGATGGCCGCGCGGGTGATCACGGCACTCTGCCACGGCGCCTTTTTCGGCATCGGTTCGGTGGTGGCCGCAGGGCTGGTTGCCCCCAACAAACGGGCCCAGGCGATTGCCATGATGTTCACCGGCCTGACCCTGGCCAACGTGCTCGGCGTGCCATTGGGTACCGCGCTCGGGCAATACGCGGGTTGGCGCTCGACGTTCTGGGCGGTGTCGGTTATCGGTGTGCTGGCCGCGATTGCGCAATGGGTCTGGCTGCCGAAAAACATCGCGATGGATAAGGCCAACCTGGCCAGCGAGTTCAAGGTGCTGGGCAAGGCCAATGTGCTGCTGGCCCTGGGCATGAGCGTGCTGGCCTCTACCAGCCTGTTCAGTGTGTTCACTTACATCGCACCGATCCTGCAGGACATCACTGGCGTCAGCCCCCACGGCGTCACCATCATGTTGCTGCTGTTCGGCGTTGGCTTGACCGCCGGCAGCATGCTCGGCGGTCGCCTGGCGGACAGCCGCTTGCTGCCATCGCTGGTGGGCATGGCATTGGCGGTGCTGGTGGTGCTGGCGGCATTCACACAAACCAGCCAATCGGTGATCCCGGCGGCAATCACACTGGTGCTGTGGGGGACGTTCGCCTTCGCGCTATGCCCGATCCTGCAACTGCTGATCATCGATCAGGCCCATGAAGCACCGAACCTCGGTTCAACGTTGAACCAGAGTGCCTTCAACCTCGGCAACGCCGCCGGCGCATGGATTGGCGGCCTGGTAGTGGCCAGCGGCGCGAATCTGGCGGACTTGCCGTGGACCGGCGCACTGCTCAGCGGCTTGACCGTGCTGACCGCACTGTTCTTCATCTATCGCCAGCGTCGCGGTGCGGCTGCGCTGAATGTAGCGGGCTGAGCATCACCTTGATGGTTTTTTGATCTTCTGCGGATCAGCAGCTTCGCTCTGATCCGCTGATGCTTTCGGCGGCCCGCTTTCGCTGCGAATCTGCGCATGACTGATCAGCGCGAAAATAAAGCTGCCACCTATGATGTTCCCCACCAGCGTCGGCCCGGCGAACACCAGCCAGAAGTCCTTCCACGGCAACTCCCCGGCAAACACCAGATACGAAACCTCCAACGAGCCGACGACGATGTGGGTGAAGTCTCCCAGCGCCATGAGGTAGGTGATGAGGATGATGATCCACATCTTGGCGCTCTCCATGGACGGAATCATCCAGACCATGGTCGCGATCATCCAGCCGGAAACGATGCCCTTGGCGAACATCTGGCTGGCGTGGTTTTCCATGACCTTGCGACCGATATCGAGGAAGGCGACGTCGGTCTTGCTGTCGAAAATCGGCAGCTCCAGCATCACGTACGCCACCAGCAAGGTGCCGCAGAGGTTACCGATCAGCACCACCGTCCACAGCCGCAGCAGACGGCCGAAGTTGGCCAGGGTCGGCTTCGTCATCACCGGCAGCACGGCGGTCAGGGTGTTTTCGGTGAACAGTTGCTGACGCGCGAGGATCACCGCGAGGAAACCGGCGCAATAACCGAAACTGGCGATCACCTTGAATCCCTCGCCGTCCGGCAAACGCGAATTGAGCAGGCCCATGCCCATCAGCGACAAGCCCATGGTCAACCCCGCCGCCAGCGCCGACCACCACAAAGCGGCAATGCTGCGCTCGAGCTCCTGATCGCCCTGGGTGCGGATGATCTCGTGCAACACAGCGGCACGGGGCGGCTGGCTCTTTTCGACATCGTGCTCTTCTTGCGCCGAAAGGTTCGGGGTCTTGCCGTCTTGTGCCGAGTTCATGATGTGCGCAACCAGTGGCGGGCTATTTAGCTACGACACGCGGGGTTCACAGCTGTTCAGTGCCCAGACAAATCTTCAGCGAATGCAGAACCGCTTTCGCGAGCAAGCCCGCCCCCACATTGGAATGCGTTTCAAATGTGGGAGCGGGCTTGCTCGCGAAGAAAACGACGCCGATCTTACTGAACGGCGTCATCGTCCTGGAACTGGTCTTTGACGTACTTGATCTCGGTCCGGCCGTGGGGCGCCGGCAAGCCGTCTTCACCGAGATTCACGAAGACCATTTTCTCGACCGTGAGGATGCTCTTGCGGGTGATCTTGTTGCGCACTTCGCAGGTCAGGGTGATCGAGGTACGGCCGAACTCGGTGGCGGTGATGCCCAGCTCGATGATGTCGCCCTGGCGCGAGGCGCTGACGAAGTTGATTTCGGAAATGTACTTGGTCACCACACGCTGGTTGCCCAACTGGACGATGGCGTAGATCGCCGCCTCTTCGTCGATCCAGCGCAGCAGGCTGCCGCCGAACAACGTGCCGTTAGGATTGAGGTCTTCGGGTTTTACCCATTTGCGGGTGTGGAAATTCATGGGGGGCTCCGAGGCGTTTGAACGATGGTGGTGGATGCCCCCAGCTTCAAGTCTCAAGCCACAAGCTGCAAGTAAAAACCGTCCTGCTCTCGCTTGTCGCTTGCAGCTTGCAACTTGCCGCTTAAAGAAAGCTATAATCGCCACCGTTTCAAAACGGTCATCATCACTTGATACCGTTTTCCCGCCACCTGTCCGAGGGGCGCTGCAGCAGGTTCGACCTGTCAGGCTCGGATGGGGCGTTGCCTGGCCTTAAGCCAGACACTAAACGCACAACGGCGCCCATTCGCATACATTACGAATGGAGGCTCTTCATGAGCGCTGTTATCACGCCTGCAGATTTTACCGATTACAAAGTCGCCGACATGTCCCTGGCTGCCTGGGGCCGTCGCGAAACCATCATCGCCGAATCCGAAATGCCAGCCCTGATGGGTCTGCGTCGCAAGTACTCCGAAGAGCAACCGCTCAAGGGCGCGAAGATCCTCGGCTGCATCCACATGACCATCCAGACTGCCGTGCTGATCGAAACCCTGGTTGCCCTGGGTGCCGAAGTGCGCTGGTCGTCCTGCAACATTTTCTCGACTCAGGATCAGGCCGCCGCTTCCATCGCCGCTGCCGGCATTCCGGTTTTCGCCTGGAAAGGTGAAACCGAGCAAGAGTACGAGTGGTGCCTGGAGCAAACCATCCTCAAGGATGGCCAGCCATGGGACGCCAACATGATCCTCGACGACGGCGGCGACCTGACCGAGCTGCTGCACAAGAAGTACCCACAGGTTCTGGATCGCGTCCACGGCGTGACCGAAGAAACCACCACCGGCGTTCACCGCCTGCTGGACATGCTGGCCAAGGGCGAGCTGAAAATCCCGGCCATCAACGTCAACGACTCGGTGACCAAGAGCAAGAACGACAACAAGTACGGCTGCCGTCACAGCCTGAACGATGCCATCAAGCGCGGCACCGACCACCTGCTGTCCGGCAAGCAAGCGCTGGTCATCGGCTACGGTGACGTGGGCAAGGGTTCCGCTCAGTCCCTGCGTCAGGAAGGCATGATCGTCAAGGTTTCCGAAGTTGACCCGATCTGCGCCATGCAAGCCTGCATGGACGGTTTCGAAGTGGTTTCGCCGTTCATCGACGGTATCAACAACGGTACCGAAGCCAGCATCGACAAGGCACTGCTGGGCAAGATCGACCTGATCGTGACCACCACCGGCAACGTCAATGTTTGCGATTCGAACATGCTCAAGGCTCTGAAGAAGCGCGCCGTTGTCTGCAACATCGGCCACTTCGACAACGAAATCGACACCGCTTTCATGCGCAAGAACTGGGCATGGGAAGAAGTGAAGCCACAGGTTCACAAGATCCACCGCACCGGCGCTGGCGATTTCGACCCGCAGAACGACGACTACCTGATCCTGCTGGCCGAAGGCCGCCTGGTTAACCTGGGCAACGCCACCGGCCACCCGAGCCGCATCATGGACGGTTCGTTCGCCAACCAGGTTCTGGCGCAGATCTTCCTGTTCGGCCAGAAGTACGCCGACCTGTCGCCAGCCCAGAAAGCCGAGCGCCTGACCGTTGAAGTACTGCCGAAGAAACTCGACGAAGAAGTAGCCCTGGAAATGGTCCGTGGCTTCGGCGGCGTTGTGACTCAACTGACCAAGACCCAGGCCGACTACATCGGCGTGACCGTCGAAGGTCCGTTCAAGCCGCACGCTTACCGCTACTGATACGCCCTGCTGCTCCCTTGTAGGAGCGAGCTTGCTCGCGATGGACGTCAACGATAACGCGTGCTGTCTGGATAAACGCGTTGCCTTTACGTTTTTCGCGAGCAAGCTCGCTCCTACAGGGAGCCTGCGTCCGGCTTACGTGTTTCCAAGGATATGACCATGTCCCAAGATCGTCGCTACAGCTTCGAGTTCTTCCCTACGAAGACCGATGCTGGGCAAGAAAAGCTGCTCGCCACTGCTCGCCAGCTGGCCACCTACAACCCCGATTTCTTCTCCTGCACCTACGGCGCCGGCGGTTCGACCCGTGATCGCACGCTGAACACCGTGTTGCAGCTGGAAAGCGAAGTCAAAATCCCTGCCGCTCCGCACCTGTCCTGCGTCGGCGACAGCAAGGACGACCTGCGCGGCCTGCTGGCCCAGTACAAGGCCGCCGGCATCAAGCGCATCGTTGCCCTGCGCGGTGACCTGCCTTCGGGCATGGGCATGGCCAGTGGCGAAATGCGCCACGCCAATGACCTGGTTGAGTTCATTCGTGAAGAAACCGGTGATCATTTCCACATCGAAGTTGCCGCTTACCCGGAAATGCATCCGCAAGCGCGCAATTTCGAAGACGATGTCGCCAACTTCGTGCGCAAGGCCAACGCCGGCGCCGACAGCGCGATCACCCAGTACTTCTTCAACGCCGACTGCTACTTCTACTTCGTGGAACGCGTGCGGGCATTGGGCGTGGACATCCCGATCGTGCCGGGCATCATGCCGATCACCAACTACAGCAAGCTGGCGCGCTTCTCCGATGCCTGCGGTGCGGAAATCCCGCGCTGGATCCGCAAGCAACTGGAAGCCTACGGCGACGACACCCAGAGCATTCAGCGCTTTGGCGAACAAGTCATCACCGAGATGTGCGAACAACTGCTGCAAGGTGGCGCTCCAGGGCTGCACTTCTACACGCTGAACCAGGCTGAAGCGAGCCTGGCGGTGTGGAACAACCTGAAGTTGCCGCGTTAAGCAAAGCAAAGCAAAGCAAGATCAAAAGATCGCAGCCAGTGGTAGCTCCTACAGGAGCTGCCGCTGGCTGCGATCTTTTGCTTCAACGCACTATAAATGTGCAGCAATCCACGGAGTTAGAGCATCTGCGGTCAGTTTCTGGCTCTTTCCGGTTTCTCGTCGTAATCTCAAGCCCATGCCTTTGATCACGCAGTTAATCGCCGTGCTTGTCTTCACTTGCCTGAGCTTCGCCGCCCGGGGCGAGAAGTTGCGCATTGTCACCGAGCCGTGGGCGCCTTATGTGTACGAGGACAACGGCAAATCACTGGGGCTGGACTACGAAACCACCGCCATTGTCTTCAAGCGCCTGGGCATCGAAGTGGAGTGGCAGTTCCTGCCATGGAAACGCTGCCTGTCGATGCTTGAATCAGGCCAGGCCGACGGCGCGCTGGACATCTTTCATAGCGATGAGCGTGATGCGACCCTTCTCTACCCCAGCGAACCACTGTCTGAAGTGCAGTTCGTGTTGTTCTACGCCAATGAGCGGCCCCATCCGTTTCGCACCCTTGATGACTTGCGCGGCCTGACCATCGGCACCTCGCCGGGTTACCTGTACAGCAAGGACTTCAGCGACTCTACGCTGTTCACCCGCGAGCCGGCGCCCACCCACGAAGCCAACTTCGGCAAACTGCTGCGCGGGCGGATTGACCTGTTGATTACCGACCGCCGGGTCGGCCAGCATTTGCTCGATGAACTGGGCATCCGCGACAAGATCACCGAAAACCCCACGATCATCAGCCAGCAAAGCCAGTTTCTCGCGGTGCGGCGCAATGCGGGCATGGATCTGCTGGTGCAACGTTTCGGCGCCGAACTCAAACGCTTCAAGCGCGAGCCCGCCTACGCCGAACTGAGTGCCCGCTATGGCGCGGAACCGGCTGCCAGCATGAAGACTGAAAAGGCCACGGCTGCCACGGAAAAAACCGTTGAGCAGCAGGAAAGCGGCGCGCAGTGATTGCTCTGTTATACTCCGGCCTTCCCGCCAGGCTCACGCCCGGACGCCCGGAATCGTTAAAGGCATCTCAACCCCGCTACTGCGCAGCTTTCAGCCCGCGCGAGCGCTTGCAGACGAGCCTTCGAGACCCAGCAGGACCGGACGGGATTGCGTCCTCTTAAACGCAATTCGCGCCAGGCAAGACTCCCATTGGGCCAAGCCCTAACTAAAACAGGATTACTCATGTCCTTTGCTTCCCTCGGTCTCTCCGAGGCTTTAGTCCGCGCCATCGAGGCAGCGGGCTATACCGAGCCTACTCCGGTGCAACAGCGGGCCATTCCCGCCGTGTTGCAAGGTCGCGACCTGATGGTCGCGGCACAGACAGGTACTGGTAAAACCGGTGGTTTCGCCCTTCCGATCCTGGAGCGGTTGTTCCCCAACGGTCACCCGGACAAATCCCAGCGTCACGGCCCGCGCCAGCCGCGCGTGCTGGTCCTGACCCCGACTCGCGAACTCGCCGCGCAAGTGCATGAAAGCTTCAAGGTCTATGCCCGTGACCTGAAGTTCGTCAGCGCCTGCATCTTCGGTGGTGTCGGCATGAACCCGCAGGTTCAGGCCATGTCCCGTGGCGTAGACGTGCTGGTGGCCTGCCCCGGCCGCCTGCTCGACCTGGCCGGCCAAGGCAGTGTCGATCTGTCCCACGTGGAAATCCTCGTGCTGGACGAGGCCGACCGCATGCTCGACATGGGTTTCGTTCATGACGTGAAAAAGGTCCTGGCCCGCCTGCCGGCCAAACGCCAGAACCTGCTGTTCTCGGCGACCTTCTCCAAGGACATCACCGACCTCGCCGGCAAGCTGCTGCACAACCCGGAACGCATCGAAGTCACGCCGCCGAACACCACGGTCGAGCGTATCGAACAACGCGTATTCCGTCTGCCGGCCAGCCACAAGCGTGCCTTGTTGGCGCACCTGATCACCGCTGGCGCCTGGGAACAGGTGCTGGTGTTCACCCGCACCAAGCACGGCGCCAACCGCCTGGCCGAGTATCTGGACAAGCACGGCCTGAGCGCCGTCGCGATCCACGGCAACAAGAGCCAGAACGCCCGCACCAAAGCCCTGGCCGACTTCAAGGCCGGCACCGTGCGCATCCTGGTGGCCACCGACATCGCCGCCCGCGGCCTGGACATCGACCAGTTGCCACACGTGGTCAACTTCGAACTGCCGAATGTCGATGAAGACTACGTGCACCGTATCGGCCGTACCGGTCGTGCCGGTCGTTCGGGCGAGGCGATTTCGCTGGTCGCCCCGGACGAAGAAAAACTGCTCAAAAGCATCGAACGCATGACCAAACAGAAAATCGCCGACGGCGACCTGATGGGCTTCGATGCAAGCACCATCGAGGCGGAAAAGCCTGAAGTGCGCGAGCGTCCGGACATGCGCAACCCGCGCAATCCGCGTGGCCCGCGCGGCGACGGCCCGAACGGCAGCGGTGGCGGCGGCGGGCGCAAGGACAAAGGCAAGGACAAGGGCAAGGAAAAACCGGCCGGCGAACGCGGCGAGCGCCCTGCCCGTCAGCAGAAGCCACGTGAAGGCACTCCGGCACGCGAACAGCGTCCGAGCCAACCACCACGTGCCGCCGCTGACCGTGCCCCGGACGAGTTCCTGGACGACGATATCGATAACTTCGGTAACCGCGTCGACTACGTACCGCAGCAGAAACCCGCGCAAGGCCGTGGTCGCCGTCCGGGTGCTCCGGCACAGGGCACCGCCGCAGGCACTCCACGCTCCGGCAAGCCACAAGGTCGCCAGAATGGTCCGCGCAACAGCGATGGCGCCAGCACCGGTACCCCGCCGGCCAAGCGTAACGGTCCTCGCAGTGGCGCACCGCGCGATGGCCAGGCCCGCCGCGAAGACTCACGCAATCGCCGCCCGGCCCGTGACGACCAGCCTCGTTCGGAACCGGCTGTGCAGAACCCGCGTGGCCCGGCACCGAAGATCATGCACAAGGAATCGAAAGCCGACCGCTTCCCGACACCTGAGCAGCTGGATCAACTGCCAAGCCGTCCTCGTGGTGAGAAACCAGCGCTGCTGACCCGCAATCGCTGATTTGTCGCTGCAATAAAAAATGCCCCGGTTTGTGAGAACCGGGGCATTTTTTGTGGCTGATGTAAAACCCTGCAGGAGCGAGCTTGCTCGCGATGGTCGTCAACGATAACGCTGGAAGCCTGATGCTCCGCGGCGCTCTCACGTCTATCGCGAGCAGGCTCGCTCCTACAGACTCAGCATCACTTCGCTTTGACACCTTCGAACGTCACGTACATCTCAACCGCGTCGGACGATGGGCCCAGGTCTTTCTGCTTGCCGAAATCGGAACGCTTGAGGCTGAAAGTACCCTCAAAGCCTGCACGGTAGCCGCCCCATGGATCCTTGCCTTCGCCCAGGAAAGTGGCCTTGACCACGATTGGCTTGGTCACGCCAAGGATCGTCAGGTCGCCAGCCACGTCAGCAGTGTCCTTGCCAGCGGCGTTTTTGCCGGTGGGTTTGACGCTGGTGGAAACAAAAGTGGCTTTGCTGGCGTTCAGGAAATCTTTGCTGGCGATGTGCTTGTCACGCTCGGCGTTGTTGGTGAACACGCTGGCGGTATTCACGTTGAACTCGATCTTGCTGTCTTCAGGCTTGGCAGCGTCGAAGCTGAACTTGCCGTCGATGTCCTTGAAAGTACCGGTGATGAAGCTGTAGCCCAGGTGGCTGATCTTGAAGTCAACGAAGGCGTGCTGGCCTTCCTTGTCGACCACGTAATCAGCGGCCATTACGTTACCGGCGGACAACAGGGCCGAACCGATTGCCAGAGCGGCCAGAGTCTTTTTCAACATGCTTTGTTTTCCTTGGGAGTCGAGGTTGAACTTCAGGCTTTGCGACCCAGCATTCGCTTGAGGGTCACATCACGGTCGATAAAGTGGTGCTTCAATGCTGCCAACGCATGGAGGCCGGAAAAAATTACCAGCACCCACGCCAGATAGAGGTGAATCACGCCAGCGGTATCTGCCTGGTCCGGCAATCCGGAGACCAGAGCAGGCACTTCAAACAAGCCAAACACCGGGATACCGACGCCTTCTGCGGTGGAAATCAGGTAACCGGCAATCAACACGGCAAACAGACTGAGGTACAGGAAGCCATGACCGAACCTGGCGCCGAGGCGCGTCATGCGGCTGTAGCTGGTCAGGGTTGGCGGCGGCGGGCTGATGAAGCGCCACAGTACCCGCAGCAGCATCACACCCAGCACCACCAGGCCGATGCTCTTGTGCAGGTCCGGCGCGTCTTTGCGCCAGGTGCTGTAGTAGTCGAGCCCGACCATCCACAACCCAAGCGCGAACAAACCGAATACGGCCAGTGCCACGCCCCAGTGCATGAAGATACTGACCCAGCCGTAGCGGGAGGTAGAGTTTCGTAGCTGCATTGCCTGGATCCCTGTATGTGCCGGCTCAAGAGTATCGAGTTATCTATCGAATTAAAGCGGAAAAATTTGCTTTGAAATATCGAAAAATACGATCAACAGTCTGAAGCCTGCGAGTTAAGGAAAGATTAAAGTCGAAATTGTGAGGAAAAGTGAATACAAACCAGAGAACACCTGTATCAAAAGATTTATTCGATTCTGGTCCCGGTTTTTCTCCAGGCAAAAAAAAGCGCGGCCCTTGAGCCGAATGCTGATCGGTTAAGGATTTTGTGGGAGCGAGCCTGCTCGCGATGGGCTCAAGAACACCGCGGGGTACCCAGTGGGTCTGCATCATCGTTTACGACCATCGCGAGCAAGCTCGCGCCTACAATGAGCGACGGCACAACCTTCACCGATCCAGAGCCCTTGATGGCGCCCGTTGCCTTTCTGTTTCACGCGAACCTGTAATGTAGGTTTTAGAAAAGATATAAATATGTATAGCCACTTTCGATTTTTGACCTGATTGAATGAGAGCTCAACAACTCATTAATCAAGGAAAAAATATGGCTATTACTTACACACCCTTTCAAGCAAGCGGCTTGCCTTTGCTGCCTCCCAATCAAAGGATGTCGCCGGGGCAGTACCTTATGTCCGCGACATGGACGCTTTAAATTGATATTACAGGCTGATGGTAATCTGATCATTAAAGATGGCGAAGCTGTAATCTGGGTTGCAGATAGCAATCAGCCTTATAGTCGAACTACCTACCCAAAAAGAATGCGAGAGCCTCTGATGTATGCAATCAGCAATAGTGGTTTTCTCTATGATCCGTCCAGAAGGCGCTTATGGGTTGCTGAAAGCACCCACAGCATTGATAAATCGCTTTGGTACAACGCTTGTATGGCTATTCAAGACGATGGAAATTTAGTCATTTACGATCAGCGCAATGGCAGCCTGTGCTGGGCCCGCTTTGGATTCGTCCCTGGTCGCATTTCAAAGCCAAATCCGATAAAAATTTTATTTGAAGATAAGGAGATTAAAACTTGGAAGTTCTCATTAGACCCTCTTTAACCGTGTAAACCACTTACACAATTAAGAACTTTTGAAAACCGGAGGTGGTTGCAAACAATCAGGATCGTACGGATTTATCTGGCATTTATAGGCCAGTTCATGGCTATACCCCTTAGGAAACCATTCGCTACTTACACAGCCAGAAAGTGCTATCAATATGATTATTACTGCTAGTGATCTCATATACCCTCCAATTACCTGAAGAGTATAAAAATAAATATCAGTATCCAGCTATCATTTAGTTCCGAATTTTTTGTGGGAAGCTTCTGATGCATCACTGCCGCATGTAGGACCGCGCAGCAAAAACCGGATGTTTCATGTTTGATGGCAAAAAAAAGGTTTTGCGCCTGAATGCGGGTGAGGTTCGCCTTCACCGAACCAAAGCGCTGGAAGACTATGGCTGCCGCTTCGTTTCGCTTCACATCAACCTGCGCTGACTACTAATAAGAAAAGCGATAAATATATATCGCCACCCATCTATTAAATATTTATTGAATGAGCTCTCACTAACTTGTTAACAAGGATCTAAATATGGCTATTACTTACACCCCATTTCAAGCAAGTGGCTCGATGGTGCTACCGCCCAATCAAACAATGTCACCGGGACAATATCTAATGTCGCAGAGCGGGCGATTTCGATTATTGTTGCAGGCAGATGGAAACTTAGTCATTACGGACAATGGTGCTATAACTTGGATTGCAGATGCCAACCAGCCTTATAGTAGAACTTTGCATCCGAAAAAAATGCGTGAACCTCTGATGTTTGTAATCAGTAATAGCGGCTTTCTTTATGATCCAACCAGAAGGAGGACATGGATTGCTGAAAGCACTCACAGCACTGATAAATCGCTCTGGTACAACACGTGCATGATCATTCAGGATGACGGAAATTTGGTCATTTACGATCAGCGCACGGGTAATCCGTGCTGGGCTCGCTTTGGATTTGTTCCAGGTCGTTTCCCCAAGCAAAGGCAGATTTTTGTAATCCAAGGCATACCGATTTTTCATTGGGAGTGGTAATTAGCCACTCCGCTTTAAACACAGAAAAACCATCAAATTACAGCAATTAATTAACTGAGCACTCTGGCTTGTAAGCGTCCATTTGGCATTTGTGAGCCAGCTCAGCATCTCGCTTGGAAAGCATATGTATCTTTAGAGGATCTCTATAATCGCCGACTACACAGCCAGAAAACGTCATAAAAACCAAAACCATCAGAAGTAATTTCATATATCCCTCCACATTTTTGAAGAACATATGCTTCAAACTCAAGCCTATCGATCATTTAAATCTGATTATTTTGTGGGAAGCTTCTGATACATCGTAAAAACCTGTAGGACTGAAATTATGACGTTACGATTGCAGAGATGGAGTGCAAGCAAAACCAAATGAACAAAAAAAACGCGGCCCTCGGGCCGCGCTTTTTTACGCCTGAACGTTACTGAGCCTTGGTCTCAGTGGTCGCCGCCGGCTTGGCTGCTGGCTTCTTCGCCGGTTCAGTTTTTTTTGCCGGAGCCTTGGCCGGGGCTTTTTTGGCCTCGGTCTTGGCTGCCGGTTTCGCCGCGGTCTTGGCTGGAGCCTTCTTGGCTGGCTCGGTTTTTACCGGTGCCGCAGGCTTCGGTGCTTCCACCGGGGCCGGCGCGGCGGCCGGGGCTGGTGTCGGAGCAGGTGCTGGCGGTGCAACAGGCTCAGGCGTCTTGACCGGTTCCGGCTTCTTCTCGTCATCCGAGCCGCCGAACAGGTTGCTGAAGAAGTTGCCTTTTTTCGCCGCCACCGCACCAGCGCCTGCCGCAGCAGCCGCTGCCGGGACTACTTTGGCGGGTTCGAACGACTTGCCCGCCGCCAGGTCTTCAACCTGGCTGGCTGCACGTTGACCGGTGCGCAGCGCGCCTTCCAGAGTGCCCGGGTACAGGGTATCGGTGTGTTCGCCAGCGAAGGCTACGCGCTGAACCGGGCGTTCCCACAGGCGCCAGAACTTGCTGATCTGGCCCGGGCCGAAGGCCAGGTAGGCGCCACCAGTCGATGGGTCGGTGCTGTAGCGACGGATTTCATAACCGGTGAACGAACCACGGGCCTGTGGATAGAACGCGTGCAGGCGGATCAACACCTGATCGACCATCTGCTTGTCGCCGAACGCCTGCATTACTCGCGCATTGTCGCCGGACAGGTTGATCACCACGTTGGCGCCGCCCTTCAGGGCAGGCTCGACCCACAACATGCCCAGGCCGGTGTTGCTGTAGATCTCGCCGGACATGCGCGCCTTGCTTTCCCACACCGGCGTCTTGAACTTCAGCATGATCTGGTCACGCCAGCCGTAGTTGGTGCCCTTGATCGCCGCCAGGTGCTGGGCGTCCAGCGCCGGGGTCATCTGGATCTTGTTCAGGGCGCGCAGTGGCACCGCCAACACCACGTAGTCAGCCCGATAGCCAACACCATCGACTTTGACGGCCACGCCATCCTTGTCCTGAATGATCGACGAGACGGGGGAGTTGGTCTTGATGGTTTTAAGCTGCTTGACCAGGGCCTGGGCCAGCACCGGGCTGCCACCGACCAGCCGCGAAGCGCGCAGGTCGCGATCGGAGACGCCACGGTAGACGCGGCTCTGCTGCGCGAAGTACAGCAGCGACAAGCGCGAAGGTTCGTCGTAGCGGGTACGGATCTGCTGGTTGATCAACTGACGGGCGGTGGCCGGCAGGTTCTGCTTGTCGAGCCAGCTCGACACGTTGATCTGATCCAGCGCGTGCAGCGTGTTGTTGGCGGCCGGGTTCAGCGGGTCATCGATCGAACGCGCCAGATCGTCGACGGTCTTGTCGAAGCGCTTGAGCGCCTCGGCGGTGGCCGGTTGTTTAGTCGCCAGATCGGCGGCAGAGAAATACTCGCCATCGATCAGGTAGCTTGGGGTCCGCACGAATTCAGGGGCCGGCGTGGTGCTCAGCTTGAAGTTCGATACGTACTTGTTCAGCACCGGCTGAGTCTTGTCGTTGCCGATCCACTCGCTGGTGGCCATGCCGGAACGGCCGCCCAGGCTCGACCTGGCTTCCAGCAGGGTGACCTGCCAGCCCTTGCTCTGCAGCTCGTACGCGGCAGTCAGGCCCGACAGGCCGCCGCCGATCACGATCGCGGTTTTATCCTTGGCCAGCGCAGACACGCTGAACAGCCCCAACATCACCAGCGCACAGGCGCGCAGCCAACCGACAGACATTCAGCGAACTCCGGAATTACACAAGGAAAACAGCAGTTTTTGCGAGCCAGACGGCTCAAGAGCCGCGAAGGATACGTCAGCCATCAGGCACCTGCCAGCAACGTCGATCGGCCTGAACAAAGTAGTTCATTCGACACAATGGGTTGTCCCCGTGGCACGCATTGCATAGGCTTGCCCGATTGTTTGTCCGCGCAGGTCACGGACCGCCTCCAGGAGAGTGAAAATGGGCCTGAATAATCAGTGGATGCAACGCGATCTCGCCGTGTTGTGGCATCCCTGCACCCAGATGAAAGATCACGAACAACTGCCGCTGATCCCGATCAAACGCGGGGAAGGCGTGTGGCTGGAAGACTTCGAAGGCAAACGCTACCTCGATGCGGTCAGCTCCTGGTGGGTCAATGTGTTCGGGCACGCCAACCCGCGGATCAATCAGCGCATCAAGGATCAGGTCGATCAGCTCGAACATGTGATCCTTGCCGGCTTCAGTCATCAACCGGTGATCGAGTTGTCCGAACGCCTGGTGAAAATGACGCCGGAAGGCCTGACCCGGTGCTTCTACGCCGATAACGGCTCGTCCTGCATCGAAGTCGCGCTGAAAATGAGCTTTCACTACTGGCTCAATCGCGGTCAGCCGAACAAGAAGCGCTTCGTCACCCTGACCAACAGCTACCACGGCGAAACCATGGCGGCGATGTCGGTGGGCGACGTGCCGCTGTTCACCGAGACCTACAAGGCGCTATTGATGGACACCATCAAAGTGCCGAGCCCGGACTGCTACCAGCGTCCCGAGGGCATGAGCTGGGAAGACCATTCGCGCAATATGTTCGCTGCGATGGAGCAGACCCTGGCCGAGAACCATGACAGCGTCGCAGCCGTGATTGTCGAGCCGCTGATCCAGGGCGCCGGTGGCATGCGCATGTACCATCCGGTGTACCTCAGGCTGCTGCGCGAAGCCTGCGACCGCTACGGCGTGCACCTGATCCACGACGAAATCGCCGTCGGTTTCGGCCGCACCGGGACGATGTTCGCCTGTGAACAGGCCGGTATCCGCCCGGACTTCTTGTGCCTGTCCAAGGCCCTGACCGGCGGCTATCTGCCGCTGGCGGCGTGCATGACCACAGACGAGGTCTACAGCGCCTTCTACGACGACTACCCGACCCTGCGCGCCTTCCTGCACTCCCACAGCTACACCGGCAACCCGCTGGCGTGCGCGGCGGCCCTGGCGACCCTGGACATTTTCGAAGAAGACAACGTCATCGAGAACAACAAGGCCCTGGCGCAGCGCATGGCTTCGTCGACGGCGCATCTGGTGGATCATCCGAACGTGTCCGAAGTGCGCCAGACCGGCATGGTGCTGGCCATCGAGATGGTCAAGGACAAGGCCAGCAAAGAGGCTTACCCGTGGCAGGAACGCCGAGGCCTGAAGGTGTTCCAGCACGCCCTGGAGCGCGGTGCCTTACTGCGTCCATTGGGCAGCGTGGTGTATTTCCTGCCGCCGTACGTGATCACCCCGGAGCAGATCGACTTCCTGGCCGATGTGGCCAGCGAAGGGATCGACATTGCCACCCGTGACAGCGTCAGCGTGGCGGTGCCGAAGGACTTCCATCCGGGGTTCCGTGATCCGGGTTGATTGTTTTTACCTGGACTGTTGTGGGGTCAGGGCTGACGCCTTCGCGAGCAAGCCCGCTCCCACAGTTGACCGCATTACCCTGTGGGAGCGGGCTTGCTCGCGAAGGCGCCCATAAGACCTACACACGAATTACAGAGACCCCGCATGAGACTGTCCCGCTTCTTCATCGACGCCCCCCTGAGCACCGGCGAGCACGAGTTGCCCGAAGCCCAGGCCCATTACATCAGCCGCGTGCTGCGCATGGCCGAGGGCGATGCGTTGCAATTGTTCGACGGCTCGGGCCAGGAGTTTCGCGCCAGGCTGGTCGAAGTCGGCAAAAAGCGCGTGGTGGTGCAGATCGATGAAAGCTTTGCCGGGCAGATCGAATCGCCGCTGCAGATCCATCTCGGCCAGGGCCTGTCCCGGGGCGAGCGCATGGACTGGGCGATTCAGAAAGCCACGGAACTGGGCGTCAGCGAAATCACCCCGATCTTCACCGAACGCTGCGAAGTCCGGCTCAAGGACGAGCGCGCCGACAAACGCCTGCTGCACTGGCGCCAGGTGGCGATCAGCGCTTGCGAGCAATGCGGGCGCTCACGGGTACCGGTGATTCATCCGCCGCTGCTGCTGGCTGACTGGTTGAAGCAGACGCAAGCCGAGTTGAAGCTGGTGCTGCACCCGGTGGCCGAGCCGCTGGTGAGCCATGCCAAACCTTCAAGCCTGGCATTTCTGATCGGTCCGGAGGGTGGTTTGTCCGATGCCGAAGTCGATCAGGCCAAGGCCGGCGGCTTCCACGCCGCCCGCCTCGGTCCACGAGTACTGCGCACCGAAACCGCGCCGGTGGTGGCGTTGGCGGTGGCCCAGCAACTCTGGGGTGACTTCTAGTGCCTCTTCGCGAGCAAGCTCGCTCCCACATTGGAACGCGTTCTGTGGGAGCGGGCTTGCTCGCGAATGGCCGCGACACGGTCTAGAGGCCGATCTGGCTGCTACTGCACCGGATCACTCACCGGTTTGGCAATGATCGCCTTGAGTTCGCTGGTCATCGGGAACTCAAGGTTCAAACCCTTCGGCGGGATCGGCTGCTCGAACCAGCGTTTGTAGATGCCATTGATCTCGCCCGAGCTGTACAGCTCCGCCAACGCACCGTTGACCAGCGCCAGGAACTGCGGATCGTCCTTGCGCACCATGCAGCTGTAGATCTCCCGCGATTGCTCCTCCCCGACCACCACCCATTTGTGCGGGTCGTTGGCCTTTGCGCGTTCGCCATAGAGCAGCGCGTCGTCCATGTAGAACGCCACCGCCCGGCCCGACTGCAGCATCTGGAAGGCTTCGCCGTGGTCCTTGGCGCTGATCACGAACATGTCGATCTTGTGATCGACGTTGTAGCTTTTCAGGAAGCGCTCGTTGGTGGTGCCGGCGGTGGTCACCACGTTCTTGCCGCGCAGGTCAGCGAAGCTCTTGATCCCGCTGTCCTTCGCGGTCAGCAACTGGCCTTTGACGTAGATGAAACCATAAGAGAACGCCACCTGCTTCTGTCGTTCGGCAGTCACGCCGGTAGAGCCGCACTCCAGGTCCACGGTGCCGTTTTGCACCAGTGGAATACGGGTCTGCGAGGTCACCAGGTTGTACTTCACCTTCAAGTCCGGTAGCGCCAGTTGCTGCTGGATGCGCTCGACGATCTTGCCCGCCAGATCCACCGAGTAACCCATCGGCGTGCCGCTGTGATCACCCACGTAGGAGAACGGCACCGAAGCATCGCGATAGCCCAGGGTGATGCTGTTGGCGCTGGCGATTTTACTCAGGGTGCCGGTCAGCGGCGCTTCATTGGCCTGAACCTGACTGCCGAGCAACAGGCCAAGCGTACAAGCGAGCAACGTGATTTTTTGCATTGTTATTCTCCGTTGTGGGTGTTGGTTTATCAGACGCGTGCAGCGATGACGGTGATTTCCACCAGCACCTGCGGGCGGGCCAGTTCGGCCTGCACCGTGGTGCGGCTCGGTGCCTGCCCCGGCGATAGCCAGGCCGACCAGACCTCGTTCATCGCGGCGAAATCCTCGGTGATGTTCTTCAGGTAAATGGTCGCACTGAGCAGATGATCCTTGTCGCTGCCCGCCTCGGCCAGCAAGGTATCGATTTTCGCCAGCACTTCGCGGGTCTGGCCGCTGGCATCCCGGGCATCGCCCGGCACCTGCCCGGAGAGAAACACCAGGTCGCCAAAGGTCACGGCGCCGGACAGGCGCGGGTTGCTGTGCAGTCGGGTAATGGTCATTACAGTGTCCTCTTCAGAAATCGCTATTCAGGCGGCCCGGTGGTTGAAACCGCGCAGGTCGATGGAAGGCTCGCGCTCGCCGATCAGCTCGCTGAGCAAGCACCCGCTGCCGCATGCCAGGGTGAAACCCAGCGCGCCGTGGCCGAGGTTGAGCCACAGGTTGCGATACGCCGTCGCGCCCAGCAACGGCACACCGCCAGGGGTGGCCGGGCGCATGCCAGCCCACTCGACGGCTTCGTCGTAGGCGCCGGCATTTGGAAAGGTGTCATGGGCCTGGCGCTTGATCAGCGCCAGGCGCTTGGGGTCCAAAGCAGGGTCGAAGCCGACAATGTCGACCATTGCCGCCACTCGCAATTGCTTGCCGATGCGGGCATAGACGATCTTGCGGTCGTAGTCGGTGATGCTCACGTCCGGCGCCCGGTGACCGGCGCCGATCGGCACGGTCAGGCTGTAGCCCTTGAGCGGATAAAGCGGCAGCTGCAGCCCGGGCAGCGCCAACAGCGGACTGCGGTGACCGGCGGCGATCACCAGTTGATCGACCGGCAGCACTTGCTCGCCCAGTTCGATGGCGTTGACGCTGCCATTGCTGTGGCGGATGCCGGTTACCGCTTGCCCGAGACGAAACTCGCAACGACCGGACGCTTGCAGCCGGGCGGCCAGTTGCTGGCAAAAACCGTGGCAGTCGCCCACCTCTTCGTCCGGGGTGTAGATCGCCCCGACAAAGGGCGCATCGATCAGCGCCGGTTCCAGTTGCACGCATTCGGCCGGCGACAACACCTGCTGTTGCTGCGGGTCGGCCAGGCTCTGGCGCGCATGCTCGAAGCTGCTGTCCTGACGGAAAGTCACCAGTTTGCCATTGCGCCGCCACTGGAATCCCGTCAGCCCATCGTCCTCGCGCCAGGACTTCAAAGTGTCCTGGCTGAACAGCGCCAGGCGCAGCAAGTGCGCGGCGTTCTCGCGGTTGACCGAGCGGCGGCAGGCGCCGAGGAACGATGCCATCCAGCGCCACTGGGCCGGGTCAAAGCGCGGGCGCAGCTTCAACGGTGAGTCGCCGCGCAGCATCCAGCCAATGGCTTGCAAAGGCACACCGGCGTCGGCCAGGGGCGCGACATAGCGATAGGACAACTGGCCGCCGTTGGCGAAGCTGGTTTCGCTGCCCAGCGAGTCCCGTGCCTCGACCACCGTCACCTCAAAGCCGTCGCGCACCAGCGCATAGGCCGTTGCCAGGCCAATCACACCGCCACCGATGATGCACACACGCTGAGCCATGTCCGTCCTTAAACCGTTGTGAAGACGAGGCCAAGGTTAGAGCCAGGTGACAGACGTTGAACAATGCATAAAGATGGCAAACCCATAAAAAAAGGTTATGGACTTGCCATGCGCCTTCGCCATATCGAGATTTTCCAGGCCATCCGCCAGACCGGTTCGATCAGCGCTGCTGCGCAATTGCTGCACGTCTCGCAGCCAGCGGTGAGCAAGGTGTTGCAGCACGCCGAGCAACAATTGGGTTTCCCGCTGTTCCTGCGGGTACGCGGCAAGTTGCAGGCGACGCCGGAAGCGCTGGAGCTGGAGCGTGAAGTGGACAAGGTCAGTGAAAGCCTGCAAGGCGTGCGACGCTTGGCGCAGAGCCTGCGCCGCGAACCGGGCCACAGCCTGCGCATCGGTGCCACCCCGGCGCTGGCCCTGTCATTGCTGCCGCCGGCCATTCACGAATGGACCAGGCGTTACCCGGACATCGCTTGCGAACTCTCCAGTGCCCACAGTCGCGAACTGGTACAGAACCTGTTGATGCGCGAAGTGGATGTCGCCCTGACCCTGCAACGCCCGGATCACCCGGGACTCAAGGCTCAGGCGCTGGCGTCCGGCGTGTTGGTGGCGCTGGCGCCGAGTGGTTACTGGCCTCAGGGAGAAGTGGGTAAACCGTTGCCGCTGATGGCGCTGGCGGATGCGCCGCTGATCGGCCTATCCAGCGCCGATCCACTGGCCGCGCGGCTCGACAGTTACCTGGAAGCGGTCGAACCGCCGCCCCGGGTACGCATCGCCGTGCAAACCTACTCACTGGCACGGGCGATGGTGGAATCCGGCGCGGGCCTGGCGGTGATCGATCCGTTCACCGCCCTTGGCGCCTCTCCCGCCAACACAATGATCCGCCCCCTGGCACCGCCGTTACCCATCACCCTGTACGCAGTGACCCGTGCCGCCGAACCGCCGCCCCACACCTTGAACGACCTGTTGCAGGTGTTCAGCCGCCGAGCCCGGGAGCAGCTGGATCGGCTGGCCCCGGTACAGCCTTAAAGGACATAAAAGAAAATCGCCACAAAGTGCAGCAAACTCCCGGCGATCACGAACAGATGCCAGATCCCGTGGGCATGGCGCAGGCGATGATCAAGGGCAAAAAAGATAATCCCCACCGTGTACAACACCCCGCCCGAGGCCAACCACGCAAATCCGGCGCCGCCCAGCGCCGCGAGCAGTGGCTTGACCGCCACCAGCACAATCCAGCCCATCACCGCATAAATCACGATCGACAGAATCCGCGCCTCCGAGCGCGGCTTGATTTCTTGCAGGATGCCGATCAGCGCCAGCCCCCAGACAATCCCGAACAAGGTCCAGCCCCACGGCCCGCGCAGGGTCACCAGGCAGAACGGCGTGTAGCTGCCGGCGATCAACAGGTAGATCGAGAAGTGATCGACCTTCTGCATGATCGCTTTCTTGCGCCCGCGCACGCTGTGGTACACGGTCGATGCGCTGTAAAGCACCAGCAAGGTAAAGGCGTAGATCGCCATGCTGACAATCTTCCACGGGCTGCCGTCGAGACTGGCCAGCACAATCAGCCACACCCCGCCGATAAACGCCGCCACCGCCCCGGCCAGATGCGTCCAGGCGTTCAGTCTTTCTCCGTGATACATGTGGTGCTCACCTCGAATTTCATCAGCACAACGCGCTAGGCTCAGGCCTCAAGGTTAAAAGCGCAATGTTTCCGTATAGCGCAATCCCGTGTAGGAGCCTTCGGCAGCTCCTACAACGCTCAGTGTTTAACGGGCACAATTGACCGATACCAAAAAGAGTCCGCCCCATGCTGATCGATGAAGAGTTGACCCTGAAAAAACTCGAGGTGTTCCTGGCCTTCATGCGCACCGGCAACCTGGCACGCGCCGCCGCCGAATTGCAGACCAGCAACGTCAGCGTGCATCGGGCGATCCATTCCCTGGAAAGTGCCCTGCGCTGTCCGTTGTTCAAACACGAAGGCCGTAGCCTTACGCCGCTGGAAAGCGCTTACGTGCTGGAAGAACGGGCGCAGAAGCTGATTCAGGATGTCGTCGAAAGCGTGCGCCTGACCCGCGAGGCCGCTGGGTTCTCGGCCGAGCGTTTCAAGTTGGGCTCGCTGTATTCGCTGACGGTGAAGACCGTACCGCAACTGATCATGGGCCTGAAAATCCGCCGCAGCGAACTCAACATCGACCTGATTCTGGGCTCCAACATCGACCTGCTCTACAAGCTCAAGAACATGGAAGTCGATGCGATCCTGGTGTCGCTGGACGACAGCATCAACGACCCGGATTGCGAACAGATCCCGTTGTTTTCCGATGACATCTTCCTCGCCACACCCGCCGACTCGAAGTTTGCCCAGCGGACTGAAGTCGACCTGGCCGAGGTCCGCGACGAAACCTTCATCACCCTGACCCAGGGCTTCGCCACCCATCAGGACGGCAAGCGGGTATTCGAGCAGGCAGGGTTCGAGCCGAAGGTGGCGATGCAGGTCAACGACATATTCACCCTGCTGAGCATGGTCAGTTCGGGCGTGGGTTATGCGTTGCTGCCGGGACGGATTGCGGCGGTGTATGAGAATCGGGTGAAGCTGATCCCGTTGCAGGAAAAGTATCGGTTACAGCAACACATTGGCGTGGTGTTTCTGAAGGCCAAGGAGCGTGATCCAAACCTGCTGGCGTTGCTGGCGGAGTGTCGGATGTATGCCAATCGGCAGGCTTGAAACCGAGTCGCGCCCTTCGCGAGCAAGCCCGCTCCCACATTCGACCGCATTCCAAATGTGGGAGCGGGCTTGCTCGCGAAAGCGTCAGACCCGAAAACTCAGCCCCTGAACCTAGCCGACAATCCCGCGAACAATGAAGAACAACAGCGAAGGCCCCAGCAAGCAGCCAAGCCCGGTGTGGAAGGTCGCGGTCAACGCGCCATAAGGCACCAGGCGTCGATCTGTCGCCGCCAGCCCCGCCGTCACACCGCTCACAGTGCCGGCCAGCCCGCCAAACACCATCGCCGAGCGCGGGTTGTCCAGGCCCATCCAGCGCGCCGCCATCGGCGTGCCGACCATCACCAGGATCGCCTTGATCAGGCCGGTGGCAATCGACAGCGCCATCACATCGGAACTGGCGCCAATCGCGGCCCCGGTCACTGGCCCGACGATGTAGGTCACCGCACCAGCGCCAATGGTGGTCATGCTCACCGCATCGCGGTAACCGAATACCCAGGCCATGCACGCGCCGACGATAAACGGCAGCACCGTGCCCAACAAAAGCGCGATCACGCCGATCAAACCGGCCTTTTTCGCTTCGGTGGCCTGCACCTCGAATGCCGTGGCGACGATGGCAAAGTCCCGCAGCATGGCACCACCCATCAACCCGATACCGGAAAACAGCGTCAAGTCCGCCAGGCCCTTTTGCCCGCCGGTCATAGTTCCGCCAACCCAGGCCAGCACCAGGCCGATGACGATGGCAATCGCCGAACCGTGGATGCGTCCGAAGGTCAGGCGTTTGGAGATCACCACTGACACCCACATGATCACGCCGACGAAGGCGAATGCGGTGACCAGACCGTTGTGTTCCAGACCGCTCTTGATCAGATCCCACATATCAGCGACCTCCTGCCGGTGCGCCAACCGACGTTACATCCGCCGGTTCATCGGGCAAGGGTTCGCCTTTGTGGGTCCGGCTGATCAGGGCAATGGTGCAACCGCAGACCACCACCGAACCGATCGCCGCCAACACCGCTACCGGACCACCGTGCAGCGCCGTGACCACGTTTTGTTGCGCCGCCATCGCCACCACCACCGGGATGTACATCGCGCCCCAGAAGCCGACGCCCATCTCGCACTCCCGGGTCATGCCGCCACGCCTGTGCATCCACAACCGTGCGCAAATCAGCAGGATCATCGCGATCCCGACGCCGCCGACGTTTGATTTCACGCCCAGCAACACGCCGAGCATGTCACCCATGATCACCCCTGCCAGCGTACAGATCGCCAACAGCGCCACACCGTAAATAATCATTGTCGTAGTCCTCAAAGTGCATTTCGAATGTTGTTTTTGTTGTTCGAAGCCTGAGTTTCAGGAGTGGCGGCTTCCCTCCTCACGCATCAGCGCCTGCAAGGTATCGAGCCGCGCACCGTCGAAGGCAATCACGGTGCCCTGCTCGAACACCCGGCGCGCCAGCCCGGTCAGTACCGCACCGGGCGGCAGTTCGATCTGTAGACGTACGCCGCGCTCGTAGGCGCTTTGTACCGTGCCGCGCCAGTCGACGATGCGGCACATGTTGAACGCCAGGTCGTCACGCAAGGCTTCAGGCTTGATCAGCGGACGCGCACGGCTGCCGCTCAGATAGCCCACCTTCGGGGTTTGCAGCGGCACCTTGGCGAAGGCTTCGGCCAACTGTTGCGCGGGTGCTTCAAGTAATGGGCAGTGGGATGGCACGCTCACTGCCAGACGCTTGACCAGGCCAGCTCCGCAACCTTTCGCCAACTCCGCCACCGCTTTCATCGCTGCATCGCTGCCGGCAATCACTACCTGGTTATCGGCGTTGATATTGGCCAGATAAACCGGCATTTCTACGCTGTGCACCAGAGCCAGTAATCCTTCCACTTTGGCCAGGTCCAGACCGATGATCGCGGTCATGCCGTAACCCTGTGGATAAGCCTGCTGCATCAGCTCACCGCGCAGGCTGACCAGGTGCAGTGCATCGCTGAAACCCAAGGCACCCGCCACCACTGCCGCCGGATAAGCGCCGATCGACAAGCCGGCCACGTAGTCCGGGGCCATGGCCAGCTGGCGTGAAGCGGCGACGCCAGCGATCAGCAGGCAAAGCTGAACCGCCCTCGTCGACCGCAGTGCTTCGGCAGAATCCAGCTGCGTCACGTCTTCACCGAGCCAATCGCTCGCCTCGTTCAACGTTTCCCGAGGCAAACGCGCCAGCATGCCGGGTTGCTGCGCACCTTGGCCGGGGAACACCAGCAAGCTGCTCACGCTGCCTGCTCCTGTGGATGCCACGGGTCAGTGACCAGACGGGCCTGAGTGGCATTTTTCAGCAGGACCCGCGACGCAGTGCCGGCCCATTCGCGCAAGGCAACGGCGCCCAAGGGTGTCTGCAACTGCAGGTCCACACGGCACACGGCCGTGTCGAGAACGGCCACCAGCGCCTGCGCATCGGCACGACTCAACGGACGCGGTGTACGCAGGATCAGATCGAGATCGCTGCCCTCGTGCAGCGCGGCAAACCCGCTGGCCAACTCAAACCCGGCACTGCCACTGACACCCCAGACCCAGCCACTCTCATCAAGGTGCGAACGCAGTTGCGCCAAGGCACGCAGCGCCGGGAAGTCACGCAGGCCTTGAACATGGCAAAGTTCTTCCGGCCGCACCCGCCGTGTGATGGCGGCGACTTCCATCTGTGTCGCAAACCGCTGCTCGCGCAACGGTCCGCGCACACCCACCGCCACCTGCCCCGCCGCGCTCAAGGCGCGACGGACCACCACCGGCTGGCCGGCACTGATCGAGTCGATCACCCAGGTCGGGGCATCCGCAGACACCTGCCGCGGGGTCATGCCCCACAGCAGGTCGTGAGCCAGAAGCGCACTCACCACTGTGCCCTCAGCAATTGGCGAACCTTGCTCGACGCCGCACGATTGGCCGCACCGAGACGACCGCTGAGATCTGCCCCCTTCTCGGCGATATCGCCCATCGCCTGACCCAGGCACTCGGTCACCCGCGCCAGATCCGCCGCAGTCGGCTGCTCGATCTGTTCCACCGACAAGGTTTCCCACAGCAGCCCGAGGCTGGCATAGCTGTCGATGTCATAGGCCATCGGCGGCACGCTGGCCGCCAGGGCTTCGAGTTCTTCGACACTGCGCAAGGTCACCCGCGCCGCCGACGCCTTGCCCATGGCATGCACCATCACCCCCGGATCGCGCAGGGCGACCAAGCGATTGGCCTGATAGCCGTGGGCCAGGAACGCCCCGGACATTGCCTTGCCCACCAGCAAACCGATCACCGCATGACCGGCCAGGCGGGCACGGGCGTAACTGCCCGCCGCTGCGGCCAGCGCCTGATGAATGCCGAGGGCTTCTTCGCGGCGACCGTAAGCCTGGCTCGGCACGTCGACGATGGCGATCAGGGCGCGTTTGCGGGCCTTGCTCTGATCGGCGGCGATGACTTCATCCACGGCCTTGGCCAGGCCCCAGCCTTCGAGCAACCCCACTTCGCCATTGCGTGCACGGACGAAGCGGTTTTCCGGGTCGGCCACCACTGCGATGAAACGCACAGGCTGATCGCCCAGCGCACCGTCCGCGACCTTCAGCGAAGCCGGCAAGCCTTCGACCGCTTTCGCCCCGGCACTCAAGGCGTTGAACCAGTTCAAACCACGCAGGGAATACGAGCTCATGGGCGTTCTCCTTGGTACAGATCGCGAACCACGGACGGCTCGATTTGCGGTTCGGCGTCCAGGCGTGCCAGGCGTTGCAGGAACAGTTCGGCCTGACGACTGCGTGATTGCGCCTGCAAACCTTGCTGGAGCAACTCACCCACCTGCTGGCGAATCTGCGCCACGTCGTCGGCCACATAGCGATCCACCAGACCACTGGCGAAGCGCTGTTCGCCACCGGTCAGGCTCCAGATGAAGGGCCGGTCGCGGGAGTCGTACTCTTCAAGCCCGGCCTCCTGTTCAATCACCTGCGGCCCATTCAGACCCAGTCGCGCTTCCTGGGTCACCAACAGGTAGCTGCACAACCCGGCAGCAATCGACATGCCGCCAAAGCAACCGACGCTGCCCGCCACGACTCCGACCACGGGTTGGTACTGCTGCAAATCGACAATCGCCGCGTGGATGTCAGCAATCGCCGCCAGGCCTAGGTTGGCTTCCTGCAAACGTACGCCGCCGGTTTCCAGCAGCAGCACGGCGCGGGTCGGGATGCCGTTGCGGTTGTCTTCGGCGGCCAGTTCCAGCGCACCGGCGATTTTTGCCCCGCCGACTTCACCGAGGCTGCCGCCCTGGAACGCGCCTTCAATGGCGGCGATCACCACCGGCAACCCATCAAGGTTGCCCTTGACGATCACCACGCCGTCGTCGGCTTGCGGCACCACGCCCTGGCGCGACAGCCATGGCGACATGATCCGTTGAAAGGGATCGAGCAGTTCGCGGAAGGTGCCGGCGTCGAGCAGGGCCTTGGCCCGTTGCCGCGCACCGAGTTCGACGAAGCTGTGCTTGTTCAGCAGGGATGCGCTGTCAGTCATGGCCGATCTCCTCGAAACCCTGTTCCAGACGCAGGCGCACCACGCCGGGGGTCGCGCCGAAATCGTGGATGTCGATGTCCATCGCCGGTGGCGTCTGGCCGTCGAACATCCGTGCGAACAGATGCCGCCAGCGTTGTTCGCTGCCATTGACCGAGGTCTGCACGTTGATCGTCAGCTTGCCGGCCTGACCCGGTTCGATCAGCACTTCCAGATCGCCCGAGCCGACACAACCCACCAGGGTGCGGCCACGTGGCGGCTGCCCGGCGAGGAATTCAAAAGATAAGGTTTCCATCAGAAAGCTCCCTGTTTGAGGCTGTCGCCCGACTCGATGCGGTCGATGAACAGGCAGGCTGCGAGCAGGTCGGCAGCGCCGCCGGGCGAGGCATTCAACGCGATGAGTTGTTGGTCCAGCTCATGCAGGCGGCGACGTCCGGCGAGGCTGGAACTGCCACCCGCATCGAGCACCGCTTGGGCGCCCCGTTGCATGGTGTTCAGGCCTTGTTCCCCGGCGCGGTAAAGCACGCAGGTGTCGGCCAGATTCGTCATGATCGCCAGCAGCGCATCGAGCCGGGCGTGCTGCTCGCCATGACCGGCTGCACGACTGCGCAAGAGTTGTGGCAGAGCGCGTTGGGTCACTGCCGGAAAACCGAGTTGTGCCTCCTCACGGGCGCCCCGTGCGCCGTAGCGTTGGGCGACTTGAGCGCCATGACTGAGCGGGCGCGGCGCGTAACGGTCGTCGAGCAGAGCCAGGCGCGCCGCACGAATCGATACGCTGCTTGCAGCCGTGGACTCAGGGTCCAGCGCAGCGGCCGTCACCAACAGGCCCAAGGCCCAGATCGCCCCGCGATGAGTATTCACGCCGCCCGTGGTGTCGAGCATCGCTTGCTCGCCTTCGCGACCGATGCGGCCGACGGCTTCGCGCAGGGGCAAGCCGATCTCACCGAACGCTGTCGCAGCATCGGCCATCGCCTTGAAGGCCGGCCACAGGGACAGCGCCGAATCGTGCATCAGCCCCAGGTGCAAATCGCTGTGGGCGCCATTGCCACGACGGTCGACCAGTGCCGGCTTCGGCGACAGATCAGCCTCGTCGATCAGCGCGTCCACCGCCAGGTCCGCCAGCCGTTCGGCCAGGCTCAGGGTTTTGGGTTGCAGGTTGAATGCGTGCATTACCAGCTCCTGAACTTGGCGGGCGGGTTGTAGAGGCCACCGGACCACTCCACCAGATCGGCCACGCTTTTCGCCGCGAGCAGTTCGCGGGTGGCGTCGGTGCGACGGATGCCGAGGTCTTCGGGCAAAGCGATCAGGCCTTCGCGGCGCATGCGCGCGGTGTCTTTGGGGTTGTGGCGCAAACCGATGGCGGTCACCCCGGCGACGGCGGCGATCATCGCCTGGCGTTCTTCCAGCGAGCGCGCCTTGTACAGGTAGGCGATGCCTTCTTCGGTCAACAAATGGGTGACGTCGTCGCCGTAGACCATGATCGGTGCCAGCGGCATGCCGCTTTTCTTCGCCACCTCAACGGCATCAAGGGTTTCGACGAAGGTCGGTTTGCCGCCCTCCTGGAAGGTCTCGACCATCTGCACCACGAGTTTCTTGCCGCGCTCGAGCATCGGCTCGGCCACGTCGGTGTTGCGCATGTCGAGCCAGGCGGGTGTACCGTGGCGACGACCGCGCGGGTCGTGGCCCATGTTCGGCGCACCGCCGAAACCGGCCAGACGCCCACGGGTCACGGTGGAGGAATGGCCGTCGCCATCGACCTGCAATGTCGCGCCGATGAACAGGTCCACGGCGTATTGCCCGGCCAGTTGGCTGAACATCCGGTTGGAACGCAGGGAACCGTCGCGCCCGGTAAAGAACACATCCGGCCGCGCTGCAATGTAGTTCTCCATCCCCAGTTCGGTGCCGAAGCAATGCACGCTTTCGACCCAGCCACTTTCAATCGCCGGAATCAGGGTCGGGTGCGGATTGAGCGTCCAGTTGCGGCAGATCTTGCCTTTGAGGCCGAGGGATTCGCCGTAGGTCGGCAGGATCAGCTCGATGGCCGCGGTGTTGAAACCGATGCCGTGGTTGAGGGACTGCACGTTGTGTTTTTCGTAGATGCCGCGAATCGCCATCATCGCCATCAGCACGTGCACCGGCTTGATGTGCCGTGGATCGCGGGTGAACAGCGGTTCGATGTAGAACGGTTTGTCGGCCACCACCACGAAGTCGACCCAGGAGGCGGGAATGTCGACGCGCGGCAGGTCGCTGACATCGTCCACCAACTGGTTGACCTGGACGATGACGATGCCGTCGCTGAAGGCCGCCGGTTCGATCAGTGCCGGGGTGTCTTCGGTGCTCGGCCCGGTATAGATGTTGCCGGCGCGGTCGGCCATGAAGCCGGCCGAGAGCACGACGTTGGGAATCAGGTCCACCACCAGCCGTGCGTAGAGCTCGATGTAGGTGTGGATCGCGCCGATTTCCAGCAGGCCGTCTTCGAGCAACTGGCTGATGCGCAGGCTTTGGGTGCCGGCGAAAGAGAAGTCGAGCTTGCGCGCGATACCGCGTTCGAACAGGTCCAGGTGCTCGGAGCGCCCGACGCTGGGCATGATCATGTGCAGGTCATGCAACTTCGCGGGGTCGGCCTTGGCCAGGGAACGTGAAAGGAAATCCGCCTGCTTCTGGTTGTTGCCTTCGAGCACCACGCGGTCGCCCGGCAGGATCAACGCCTCCAGCGCCGCGACGATGTTATCGGTGGGCAACACCACACCGTCGGCAAGACCTCGCACCAGCTCGAGACGCCGCTGCTTTTCGCTGCGCCGCCGCGTCCATCGCGAGTCGGGGGATATTGTTGTTGTCATGACCACTCCACGGGTTCGCTGTCGTGGGGGTCACATTAGGAGTGTTGGGTGGGGGCATCAATCAAGCAGAGTGGCTGATCGTTACGCTCAGGGTAATGGTTGTCTGGACTGACGCCTTCGCGAGCAAGCCCGCTCCCACACTGGGTCGGCGGCGAACACAAATCCAGTGTGTGAGCGGGCTTGCTCGCGAAGAGGCCAGCAAAATCTATACAAAAACCGCAATCAGTCGACCAACCCGGCATTCACAAGCAGCGCCTCCAGCGCCAGCAAATCCGGCACCTTCGCCACCTGTTCCGCCACCTGCACCGCCGCCTGCTCCAGCGCACACAACGGCACATCCACATAACTCAACTGGCTGTCGAGCTTGCACGAGCGCGGAATCCCTTGCACCAGCAGCGCGATGAACTTCAGCTCCGGTCGCCCGCCGAGAGCGTTGAGAATGACGATCCGCGCACGCTCGCCAATGACAGTTTTCTGCCCGCAGGCCGACTCGAAACTCAGCAGCGGTATCTGCCGTTCGCGCCATGTCACCAGGCCCAGGTACCACGGCGGTGTGTCGAGATCGAAGGTCCCCGGTTGCTGATAGTCGATCAGCTCGGCCACGGCGACGTTGGGCAGGATCAGGTTGCGGTCGGCCAACGGCAGCAGCAGGCCGGTGAGGTTGCTGGTGCGGTGTTCAAGCATGGGTCTTGCTCCAAAAGGCGATGCTTTCGAGCAGCACCGATTCCTGGTACGGCTTGCCCAGGTAGTCGTTGACGCCGATAGCCATGGCGCGGTCGCGGTGCTTCTGCCCGGTGCGGGAGGTGATCATGATGATCGGCAGGTGCTGCAGGCGTTCGTCGTTGCGCACCTGGGTCGCGACCTCGAAGCCGTCCATGCGCGGCATCTCGATGTCCAGCAGCATCAGGTCGGGCATGTGCTCTTCCAGCAGCAGCATGGCATCGACCCCGTCCTTGGCGGTCAGCACGTTCATGCCGTGGCGTTCGAGCAAGCGGCTGGTGACCTTGCGCACGGTGACCGAGTCGTCGACCACCATCACCAGCAACGGCCGATGCGGTTCGACCTCGACCTCCTGCCCCGCGGGACGCTGGGGTACGCGGGCCTGCATGGCGCGAATCGGCGCCAGCAGATCCAGAATCAGCACCACCCGGCCATCGCCGAGAATCGTCGCCCCGGACACCCCTTGCACCGCCGCAAACTGCGGCCCCAGGCTCTTGACCACGATCTCGCGAGTGCCGGCCATGGCGTCCACCAGCACCGCGATGTGTCGTTCGTTGCACTGCACCAGCAGCACCGGCAATGGCAGGCTCTGGCCCAACAGTTTCGGGCGCGGGATGGTTTTCAGCAGCTCACCCAGATAGCACAGCTCGTAACGCTGCCCGGCGTATTCGTAGGTGGGCGAATCGAAACGGAAATAGCCTTCAAGCTCATTGGGCAGGACGCGAACGATGCCGTCGATGGTATTGAGCGGGATCGCGTATTGGTCCTCACCGCACTGCACCATCAGCGCCCGGTTGACCGATACGGTGAACGGCAGGCGAATGCGGAAATGCACGCCCTGCCCGGGCACCGAGTCGATGCTCATGGTGCCGCCCAGTTGCCGCACCTCTTCGTGCACCACGTCCATGCCGACGCCGCGCCCGGAGATCTGGGTGATTTTCTCGGCCGTGGAAAACCCCGGTTGCAGGATGAACTGCAACACGTCGTGATCACTGATGACGCTGTCCGGGGCGAGCAGGCCGCGCTTGATCGCCTTGCGTCGCACCGCGTCCAGCGGCACACCGGCGCCGTCGTCGCGAATGTCGAAAATGATGTCGCCGCCTTCACGCAGCAGATCGAGGGTGATTTTACCCTTGGCCGGTTTCCCCGCCGCCAGCCGCGCTTCGACAGACTCCAGGCCGTGGTCGACGGCGTTGCGCAGCATGTGTTCCAGCGGCGCGGCCATGCGTTCGAGGACGTTGCGATCCATCTCGCCTTCGGCGTTATCGACGATGAAATCCACGTCCTTGCCCAGTTCGCTGGACACCTGCCGGACGATGCGCTGCAAACGCGGGAGCATCCGTTCGAACGGCACCATGCGCGTGCGCATCAGCCCTTCCTGCAACTCGGTGTTGATTCGGCCCTGCTGTTGCAGCAGGTTTTCCGTGTCGTGATTGCGTCGTTCGAGGGTTTCCTTGAGGTCGAGCAAGTCAGAGGCCGATTCGAACAGCGCGCGGGACAGTTGCTGCAATTGAGAGTGGCGGTCCATTTCCAGCGGGTCGAACTCTTCATAGCCCAGGCGTTCGGCGTCGACTTGCTGGCGGCTGAGGATCCGCCCCTGGGTTTCGGTATCGAGGCGGCGCAACTGGTCGCGCATGCGCTCGATGGTGGTTTCCATCTCGCTCAGGGCGATGTGCGCATCGTTGACCTGCTGTTCGATCCGACCACGGAAGATCGATGTTTCACCGGCCAGGTTGACCAGATCGTCGAGCAGCTCCGCCGAGACCTTGACCATGTCGGCGCCGACATCGGACGGCGGCGTCAGTGGCTCGGCCTTGGGCGTGGCCGGCGACACAACCGGCGCGGGCGCTTCGGGCACGGCCGGGTGGCTGAAGTTCTTGATCGCATCGATCAAGCGGTCGGCGGGCGGCATCGGCTCACCGGCGCGGGCCGCGTCGAGCATCTGCGCCAGGCGGTCATGGCTGCGTTGCAACAGCGCGAACAACGGCGCCGTCGGTTGCAGCACGCCGGTGGACAAGCCTTCGTAGAGGAATTCCAGCTCATGGGCCAGGTCGCCAATCGCGGCGATTTCCACCATGCGCGCGCCGCCCTTGAGGGTGTGCAGGTCGCGCAGCAGGGTTTCCACTTCCTGGCGACTTGAAGGCTGGGCCTGCCAACGCTCAAGCGCCGCACCGGAGCTTTCGATGATGTCGAAGCCTTCCTCGAGGAAGATCTCCAGCAACTCCGGATCATGGGCGGCCGAGTCATTGGTGGCCGCCAGTTCGCTGACCTCGGCGGCACCCGAGTGGCCCTGCCGGTAGACGCGAATGGCCTCGATCAGCTCAGCGCAATCGCCCAGGGGCTGGTTGTGCTGTAACTGTTCAAGGTATTGCGCCAAGCGGTCATGGCTCTGCTGCAACAGCACCGCCAATGAGTCGCTGTAGGCGTAGCGACGATCCACCAGGCCTTCGTAAAGGCTTTCCAGTTCATGGGCCAGATCGCCAACCGGCCCGACCTCGGCCATGCGCGCGCCGCCTTTGAGGGTGTGCAAGTCCCGTTGCAGGGACGACAGCGGCGCGGCGTTGTCCGAGTCACGCAACCAGCGTTGCAGGGCCTGACCGGCGCTTTCGAGGATATCCACCGCTTCTTCAAGGAAGATCGCAACGATTTCATCGTCCAGTTCGCGCCCCTCTCCTGTAGGAGCGAGCTCGCTCGCGATGGGCGTTAACGATGACGCGTTGTCATTGGATAAGCGCGGCGCATTTGAGTCCATCGCGAGCGAGCTCGCTCCCACAGGGGCAGGGGGTAGCGTGTGCTCTAGATCGGCGGTGGCTGCGCCCAATTCGCGGATGCTCAGGGTGCGGCTGCCATCACTGCGGATCAGGCCCATGGCCGACGGGTCGAGGCTCTCGTCGAGCAGCTCGCGCAAGGCCCTGATCCGTTGCGGCTGCGGGCTGACTTCCTGACCGGCGGCCAGTTCGTCGAGCATGTTGATCAGCGCTTCGTGGGCACCCTGAGCCTCATGGAAAAACCGCTCGCTGACCGCCAGGCTGCTTTCTTCCACGGCACCGTAGAGGTCGAGCAACGCCTCGCACAGCTCATCCACCGGGTGCAGGTCGGCCAGGTGGGCGCCTTCGCCGAGGGTGGTCAATTCATCCAGCAGCGCGCTGAGCTCCTGGCGTTCGCCGGGATGTTGCTGCCAACGTTGTAGCAGGCTCTCGGCGTCCAGCAGGATGTCCATGCCCTGGGCGAGGAAGTTGTTGATCAGTTGCGGATCGCGCTTGATCCGTAGCCCGGTGTTCGGAGTGTTCAGGAGGTTTTCCAGGCGCTCGGCCAGCAGCGCTCTGGCTCGCTCGGTCAAACCCCGGGCGCCGGGAATTTCCGCCAGCGGATCGGACTTGAGCTGGCGCAAACCGAGGCGGAACAGCCCTTCTGCCTCCAGCAGCAATTCCACTTCGTCCAGGTCCAGCGCGATCAGGTGCGCCTTGTATTCCCGGGCCAGTTGATCCAGTGGCGCGGCCAGCTCGGCAATCGGCAAGACACCGGCCATATAGGCACTGCCCTTGAGGGTGTGCAAGGCGCGCTGCAATTCGTCGCTGGCCTGCAACGGCACGTGCTCGGCGGCCTGATCAAGGAAGCGATTGAGGCTGCCCAAGTGGGTTTGCGCCTCTTTGCGGAAGATCTCCAGCAACAGCGGGTCGAGGGCCGCGACATCCTGTGTATCCTCATCGGACACCGGTTCGTCGCCCTTGGCCAGGGCATGGGCGCGGGCGGCCAACTGGTCGACATCGTTGCGCTGACGCTGGGCATTGGCGGCGTATTCAGCCACCAGCTCCGGCAGCAGATGCAGCACATCGCCGATCAGTTGCTGCACCGTAGCCCCCGGTTCCACACTGTTTTCCAGTACGCGGTTAAGCAGGTTCTCCACGGCCCAGGCCAGCTCGCCCAGCACCAGGGCACGCACCATGCGACCACTGCCCTTGAGGGTATGAAAGGCGCGGCGCAGTTCGCTCAGGGCCGAGCGGCTGTCAGGATTGGCTGACCAGCGCGGCAAATACTCGCGCAGGATTTCCAGGACTTCGTCGGTCTCTTCAAGGAACACCTCGCGCAGTTCCTCGTCCACCGGTTCTTCGCCCGGGGGTGGCGGCAGCAGGCTGCCCGGGGTGTCCAGGGCGGGCGGGTTCAGGCTCGAAACCGGGCTGGCGAGCACATCGGCCAGGGTCTGGACGATCTGCGGGTCATCCAGCTCCTGCATCCTCTGCATGACCTGCGCTTCGCTCGGGTTGAGCACTTCGTCCAGCACGGGCACCTGCTGCTCACTGGGGAAAAACCCGAGGTTCGCCAGGCTCTTTTCCGCGACATCGAGCAGGTTTTCACCCTGCGCCTGCGGGTCATCGCCGAGGCGTTCGAGGTAGTACTCGATGCTGGTGATCACGTCGGCCAGACTGTCCAGTTCCTGCCAGCCCGGCTGACCCGGCTCGAGCAACAGGTGCTCGCGAATAAAGTGATTGCAGGTGTCGACCAGGCTCGCCGCCCGGCTCAACGGAATCATCGCCAGCGCGCCGCGTACCTGGGTCAGCAAGGCCGGCAGCGCCTGCAAATGCTGGCGGTCCCAATCGGCGTCGATGTAGTCGACGATCATGTCCTTGGCCTGCTGCAAACAGATGCGGGCCTCCTTGATCACGATCTGATGGATCTGTGTCAGGTCGGTGGTCGGCAGGCGGTTGTCATCCTGGCTCTCCGGCTCCACGGTTCCGACCATGCCGGCCAGCGTCGCCTCGACGTACAACAGGGCCCCGGCAACGTCCATGAGGATCGCATCATTGGGTTCGCGCTGGCCCTGGGCGAGGCTGAGCACCACTGCCAATTGATCGATGATCACCTTGCGCGGCTGGCCGAAGCCCAGGACCGCCAGGGTGTCGGCGATTTGCCGCAGCGGTGCCAGCAGGCTGTCGAGATCAGCGGTGTGCTGGCGGTCACTGCGCACGAACAGATCCAGGCGCTCCTTGACCCGCACCAGCTCTTCGCACAGCGCTGCCAGCACCGAGCGCATGGCGTCACGGTCGGGGCCGGCCAGCCGCGCGCGTTCTTCATCGACCATCGCGCTGTCGGGCAGCGCGTCGTCCAGTGAGTAGCGTTCTTTCATGGTCAGCATCTGCCCAGTGGGATGTTCGGCCTTGGCTATGTAGAACAGCAAACTCTTGAGCAGCTCCGGTGGCGCCGGTTGATTGATGCCGCGCATGCCTTCTTCAAGCAGGCGCTTGAGCTCCTTGTCGGCATCCTTGAACAGGCTGCGCAAGGCCGGGCTGTTGGCGATCGCACCGCCCTGCATGCCTTCGACCAGCGCCGAGGCCACCTGCCATAGCGGGCTCAGGGGGGCATTGGCGCACAGTGCTTCGAGGCGGACGAATACCTTGGCCAGGTAATCGAGGTTGGTTTCGTTGTCCTGCTCACGCAGGAACCCGACCAACGCCATTTGCAGCATCTGCCGCAGCTTGCGCAGCACATTGGGCAATTCGGCCGGCTCAAGCTGCGCCAGCGTTTCTGCGTCCAGTGCAGGCAACTCGGGTAATTGCGGGCTGAACAGGCTGGTTTCCGACAGCAGGCTTTCGCCCCGGGCGCTGCGCAGGTCGTTGATCAGGGGCAACACCACCAGTGGCAAGTCGCGGCGCGCACCTTGCACCCGGTCCAGGTAGATCGGCAACTGCCCGAGGGCCTGCATCAACAGGTGCAACGCCTCGTCGCGATGGCTGACACGGTTGCCCTGCAAGGCCATGGCCAGTTGTTCCATCTCTTCGGCGAGCAACGCCGCACCGTAGAATTCGACCATCTGCAAACTGCCGTGGACCTGATGGATGCACGCAAGGCATTCATCCAGCGCGTGCGTCGCCTGCGGGTCATCGAGCAGGTTTTCAATCGCGTGATGAGCCTGTTTCAGCGTTTCGGCAATCTCGCCCTTGACCCACTCGAGGGCCACATAGTCGTGCCGATCACCCATAACCACTCCAATCACAATTCAGATACCCATGGGCGGTTCAAGCTTTGTCCACAACCTGCGCCTTGGCATCCGGCAAGGTGAAACCGGACACCGAACGGCGCAACTGACTGGCCATTTTAGCCAGGTTGCCGATGCTGTCGGCCGTGGCGGTGGAACCCGACGACGTCTGCGAGGTGATCTGCTGGATCACGTTCATCGTCAGGGAAATCTGGCCGGCCGACGACGTCTGCTGTTGCGCGGCATTGGAGATGCTCTGGATCAGCGCCGCGAGCGTCTTCGACACACCCTCGATTTCTTCCAGGGCCACACCGGCATCCTGCGCCAGACGGGCGCCGCGCACCACTTCGGTCGTCGTCTGCTCCATGGAGATGACCGCTTCGTTGGTGTCGGTCTGGATCGCCCGCACCAGAGTCTCGATCTGCCGGGTGGCGGCGGAGGAGCGCTCGGCCAGCCGCTGCACCTCATCGGCCACCACGGCGAAACCGCGACCGGCGTCGCCAGCCATGGACGCCTGGATGGCCGCGTTGAGGGCGAGGATGTTGGTCTGGTCGGCAATGTCATCGATCAGGCTGACAATGTCGCCGATTTCCTGGGACGACTCGCCAAGGCGTTTGATGCGCTTGGCGGTGTCCTGGATCTGCTCGCGAATGTTGTCCATGCCGTGGATGGTGTTGTGCACCACCTCGTTGCCCTTGTTGGCAATTTCCACCGAGCGCTCGGCAACCGCCGAAGATTCAGCGGCATTGGCCGACACCTGGTCGATGGACTCGGCCATGTCGTTGATCGCCATCGAGGCCTCGGAAATCTGCTGGGCCTGATGTTCCGAAGCCTGAGCCAGGTGCATGGCGGTGGCCTGGGTTTCCTGCACGGCGGCGGCGACCTGGCCGGCGGTGAGGTTGATGGTCGCGACCAGATCGCGCAACTGGTCGACGGAGTAATTGATCGAGTCGGCGATGGTGCCGGTAAAGTCTTCCGTCACCGAGGCCGTCACCGTGAGGTCGCCGTCGGCCAGGTCTTCGATCTCGTCGAGCAAACGCATGATCGCGTTCTGGTTACGCTCGTTTTTCTCGGCGGTTTCGCGCAGCTGGCGATTGGTTTCGCGCACCATCACCAGGCCGATCAGGATGATCGAAGTCAGCGCCAGCAAGCCCAGCACATAACCGCCTATGGTGTCGGTGGTGCGCCCGCCGACCATGTTTTCAAAACCGCTGGCCAGGTGTGAGGCTTCGTCGAGCAGGGTTTGCGACAGACTGAAAATGTTCGAGGCCGATTCACGGACCTTGAACAGCTCGGGCGAGGTTTCGAGGATCTCGTCCACCGAGCCCGAGACGAACTCGAACAGCTCGGCAATTTCCGCCAGTCGCGCACGGGCGTCGCGGTCTTCGACCTGACTGACCTTGAGCGCCGGGTCGCCCTGGAGCATGCCGTTGAGCACCTTGCCGAACTGCGTCGCGTCACGCCCGAACGCATCGGCGGCCTGCTGTGAGTTTTCGTCGCCGGCCAATACCGTATTGACCGCACCGAGGATCCGCTCGGCCAGCAGCGATTGGCGCTGGGCCATGGCCACCTGGGCCGCCGGGGCGCCCCGTTGCAGGAGGATCTCGACGACTTTTTCGTACTCGACCTGCAACTGCGGCACGGTTTCGGCCAGCGTCGCGGCGACCTGATGCAGGGACAGTACGGTTTGCTCGCTGGAGAGAATCGCGTCGGTATTTTTCAGCAGGCGTTCCCAGTCCTGTTGCACCGCGCGCATCTCTGGACGCACAGTGGCCGGGGCCGGTGGCAGGCTGGTGACCGGGTCGCCCTTCTTCAGATAGCCCCAGCGCCGGGCAAAGTCATTGCGCGCATCGCTGAGCAACTTGAACGCGGCAGCCTTGCCGGCGGCAGCCTCTGTGGCGTTCTTGGCGATGCGCTGGGACAACACGCGCAGTTCGCCGGCGTGGCCGATGTACTGTTTGTCGTAGGTCGCCTGGGTGTTGAGGTACGCGAAGTTGGCGAACAGCAGCATGATGAAGACGATCAGCGCGATAAACAGCACGATGATCTGCGACCGGCTGCGCGACCCCTCCATTGGCTTGCCTGCTTTTGTTTTTGTCATCGGTCCTCGCCTGTTAACCCACTTCCTGTCCTGCCCGGGACCCTGTGGGAGCGGGCTTGCTCGCGAAAGCGGTAGATCAGCCAAAATCAATGTTGAATGGACTGCCGCCTTCGCGAGCAAGCCCGCTCCCACATTGGATCGCTGTTGTTCCGTTTACACCGCGACGTTCATGAACCCCTGAGACCGCGTCAACGCAAACGGGCTGAACACCTGCCAGCACTGCTCGCGCTGAAACCGGCCCTGGACGAATGCCGCCACCGGCCCCTTCAACTCGTCTGTCGGCACCGGCTCCAGGCTGTCCCGGGCAAAGTGCTGGAGGCCGAAGACTTCATCGACCAGCAACCCGGCAAACACCTCATCGTGGTCCACCACCAACACCCGGCGCTGGCGGCGCACCGCCGAAAGTTCGTGCCCGAAGAAACCGCTCAGATCCATGACCGGCAGCAATCGCCCGCGCAGGTTGGCGACACCCTTGACCCAGGATTTGACCCCCGGCAGCTGAGTGAGTCGCGGCTCATGCAAGACTTCGCTGACTTCACTCATGGGCGCGACGTACCAGTGCTCGCCCAAGCGAAAACCGATACCGCTCCAGCTGTCCCGACGGGTCGGCTGGGACGGCAAGTCCGCCGCCAGCAAACGACAGCGCTGGTCGATCTGCAGCAGCAGTTCGAAAGCCGTCAGCGACTCGTTCATAGCCTGACGATCAACCGGCCAGCACGTTGTTCAGGGTCTTGATCAGGGTCTCTTCATCGACCGGTTTGGTCAGGTAGTCCTTGGCGCCCTGGCGCGTGCCCCAGACCTTGTCGGTGTCCTGGTCCTTGGTGGTGATGATGATCACCGGGATGTGTCCGGTTTCCGGGTCCTTGGTCAACTGGCGTGTTGCCTGGAAGCCATTGAGGCCGGGCATGACGATGTCCATCAGGACGGCGTCGGGCTTTTCCTGGCGGGCCAGGGCCACGCCGTCGGCGCCGTTTTCGGCTTTCAACACTTCATGACCATGCTTTTCCAGCATGCCGGTCAGTTTGTACATTTCGGTCGGCGAATCATCGACGATCAGAATACGTGCCATGGTCTTCCCCATTCTTGTCGACGCGGGGCCCGATGGCCTAGCGTCACTGTGCGTGTCCTACTGCGGCAAAACGGCGGCGAATCCAGGCACATGGGCCTGGATCGCATCCAGCAATTCTTCCTTGCTGAAAGGCTTGGTCAAAAACTGGTCGGAGCCGACGATGCGCCCCTTGGCCTTGTCGAACAGGCCATCCTTGGATGACAGCATAATCACCGGGGTGGACTTGAACGCACTGTTGTTCTTGATCAGGGCGCAGGTCTGATAGCCATCCAGGCGCGGCATCATGATGTCGACAAAGATGATGCCGGGGTGGTTGTCGGCAATCTTGGCCAGGGCATCGAAGCCGTCGATGGCCGTAATGACCTCACAACCCACGTTCTTGAGCAGCGTTTCGGCGGTGCGACGGATTGTCTTCGAATCGTCGATCACCATGACCTTCAAGGCGCTGGGGGGCTGTTCCATAAGATGCTCTGCGTCGCCTTTACGAATCAAATTGTCCGTTTGCGGGTAATTGGCGGCTCGAAACCCTTGATACTCAAGGGCCAGCACGGCATGGCAGCCTTTTTAGCACAGTCTCCAGAACCAATCTATCGGCCGACCGGGGCGATGGTTTTTCCTTGACCGCAAACACACTCAGCGCCACTCTGACGCCACTTTTATACGGGTCATTTGTAGGAGCGAGCTTGCTCGCGATGATCGTCAACGATGACGCGCAAAGCCTGACACTCCGTGGGCTCCTCAGGTTTATCGCGAGCGAGCTCGCTCCTACAGAGATCAACATTGCCCCCCATTTTCGAGGAAAACCCAATGAGCGTTCGCGTCGGGATTGTCATGGACCCTATCGCCAGCATTTCCTATAAAAAGGATAGCTCGCTGGCCATGCTGCTGGCCGCGCAGAAGCGTGGCTGGGAGCTGTTCTACATGGAACAGCGCGACCTGTATCAGGGCGAAGGTGAGGCCCGGGCGCGGATGCGTCCGCTGCAGGTGTTCGCCAACCCGGAAAAATGGTTCGAACTGGGTGCCGAAAGCGACGCACTGCTGAGCGATCTGGACGTGATCCTGATGCGCAAGGATCCGCCGTTCGACATGGAGTTCGTCTATTCCACCTACTTGCTGGAACAGGCCGAGCGCGCCGGTGTGCTGGTGGTGAACAAGCCGCAGAGCCTGCGCGACTGCAACGAAAAGCTGTTCGCCACGCTGTTCCCGCAGTGCACACCGCCGACCGTGGTCAGCCGCCGCGCCGACGTGTTGCGTGAGTTCGCCGCCAAACACGGCGATGTGATCCTCAAGCCGCTGGACGGCATGGGCGGCACGTCGATCTTCCGTCACCGCGCGGGTGACCCTAACCTGTCGGTGATCCTCGAAACCCTCACGGGCCTCGGTGCCCAGCAGATCATGGGCCAGGCCTACCTGCCGGCCATCAAGGACGGCGACAAGCGCATCCTGATGATCGACGGTGAGCCTGTGGATTATTGCCTGGCCCGGATTCCGGCCCAGGGCGAAACCCGTGGCAACCTCGCCGCCGGCGGTCGTGGCGAAGCCCGTCCGCTGACCGAAAAGGATCGCTGGATCGCCGCACAAGTCGGCCCGACCCTGCGTGAAAAAGGCCTGTTGTTCGTTGGCCTGGACGTGATCGGCGAGCACCTGACCGAGATCAACGTCACCAGCCCGACTTGCATCCGCGAAATCGACAATGCCTTTGGCACCGATATCGGCGGCCTGCTGATGGATGCCATAGAAAAGCAGCTACAAGCTGCAAGCCTCAAGCGGCAAGCTTGAAGCACGCGCACTTGCTTTTCGCTTGAAGCTTGAAGCTTGAAGCTTGAAGCTGATCCTCTAACAGCTTGTCGCTTGCAGCTTGAAGCTTGAAGCTAAAAACCAACATTGCGTTATCATGCCGGGCCCGTAAAAACGCGATGTTGGTTTTTTTGTCATGACCCTCCCGTCCGATCTGCCTGCCGAACTCGCCCACCGTGGTGTGCGCCCGGCCGATCGCCTCGGTTTTACCCTGTTCCTGGCAGCGCTGATCCACCTGGCCTTGCTGCTGGGTGTCGGGTTTGCCGTGGTCGAGCCCAAGCAGATCAGCAAAACCCTGGAAATCACCCTCGCCACCTTCAAAAGCGAAAAGAAGCCTGAAAAGGCCGATTTCCTGGCGCAAGAGAACCAGCAAGGCAGCGGCACCCTGGATAAAAAGGCGATTCCCAAGACCACCGAGGTCGCGCCCTTCCAGGACAACAAGGTACAGAAAGTCTCGCCACCGCCGGCCGCCAAGCCTGAAGTGCAGGAAGCCCCGCCGAAGGCTGCCGTGACCACCGTGGCGCCGAAGCCGAAAAAGGCCCCCGCCAAGACCGAGGAGCCCAAGACCGAGGTCAAACCCCAGGTCCAGGCGCCGACGTTCGACAGCGAGCAACTGTCCAGCGACATCGCCAGCCTCGAAGCGGAACTGGCCGCCGAACAACAACTGTACGCCAAGCGCCCGCGCATCCACCGCTTGAGCGCCGCCTCGACCATGCGCGACAAGGGCGCCTGGTACAAGGACGAATGGCGCAAGAAAGTCGAGCGCATCGGCAACCTCAATTACCCCGACGAAGCACGGCGCAAACAGATCTACGGCAATTTGCGCCTGATGGTGTCGATCAACCGTGACGGCTCGCTGTATGAGGTGCTGGTGCTGGAATCTTCAGGCCAGCCGCTGCTGGACCAGGCGGCGCAACGGATCGTCCGGCTGGCGGCGCCGTTCGCACCCTTTACCGGGGATCTGTCGGATGTTGACCGGCTGGAGATCATCCGGACCTGGAAGTTTGCCCGCGGCGATCGCCTCTCAAGCAACTGACCCGCACAAATCCCCCTGTAGGAGCGAGCTTGCTCGCGATGGTCGCCAACGATAACGCTGCAAGCCTGACACCCCGCAGTGTTCTCAGGTTCATCGCGAGCAAGCTCGCTCCTACAGAATTACGGCATTTCCTGCGCATCCCCGACTTGTCAGTTCGCCCCTCGAACGCCACACTAGCGCACATGAAAAACGTCAGCCCCAGCTACCTCAAGCATCAATTCCTGATCGCCATGCCGCACATGGCCGACCCGAACTTTGCGCACACCTTGACCTACATCGTCGAGCACACGGCCAATGGTGCCATGGGGCTGGTGGTCAACCGTCCGCAAGAGCTGAACCTGGCCGATATCCTTGAGCAATTACGCCCGGAAATCGAACCGCCAGCGCTCTGCCAGCATGTGCCGATCTTCATCGGCGGCCCGGTGCAAACCGATCGCGGCTTCGTCCTTCACCCCAAGGGGCAGAGTTTCCAGGCGACCGTTGATCTGGAAGATGAGTTGTCCCTGTCGACGTCCCAGGACGTCCTGTTCGCCATCGCTGACGGCGTCGGCCCGGCAAAAAGCCTGATCGCCCTCGGTTATGCCGGCTGGGAAGCCGGGCAACTGGAGGCTGAGCTGGCCCAGAACGCCTGGCTGAACTGCCCGTTTGACGCCGACATCCTGTTCAACACCAGCAGCGAACTTCGCCTGGAAGCGGCCGCCAGACACCTGGGTGTCAACCTCAGCCTGCTGACCAGCCAGGCGGGGCACGCCTGATGGCCCTGAAGCTGATTCTGGGTTTTGACTACGGCACTAAACAGATCGGCGTTGCGGTCGGCCAGGTGATTACCGGCCAGGCTCGTGAGCTGTGCACCCTGAAAGCGCAGAACGGCATTCCTGACTGGAACCAGGTCGAAGCCCTCATCAAAGAGTGGAAACCCGATGCCGTTGTGGTCGGCCTGCCGCTGAACATGGACGGCACGCCCAGCGACATGTGCGCCCGCGCGGAAAAATTCGCCCGGCGCCTGAACGGCCGATTCAACCTGCCCTTCTATACCCACGATGAACGCCTGACCACCTTCGAGGCCAAGGGCGAACGTCTGGCTCGTGGCGGTCAGAAAGGCAGTTACCGCGACAACCCGGTCGACGCCATCGCCGCCGCCCTGCTGCTGCAAGGCTGGCTCGACGAAAATGGCGCACTGTTCGAATCCTGAAGAGCCGCGATGCGTCTCTCTTAGCTACAACCCGAGCCACCTTGCGTGAAACCCGGCTCGGGCCCAAGAAGGAGCAACCATGAGCCTGCCCAATCCCGCCGAACTGATCAGCCAGATGGCCACGCGCCTGAAGGCCCACCTGGAACACCGTGGCATCAGCGACCCGCGCTTCATCGGCATTCGTACCGGCGGCGTCTGGGTGGCCCAGGCCCTGCTCAAGGAGCTGGGCAGCAATGAGCCCCTCGGCACTCTCGACGTGTCCTTCTACCGCGACGATTTCAGCCAGAACGGCCTGCACCCGCAGGTTCGCCCTTCGGCGCTGCCGTTCGAGATCGAAGGCCAGCACCTGGTGCTGATCGACGACGTGCTGATGAGCGGCCGGACCATCCGCGCCGCCATGAACGAACTGTTCGACTACGGCCGCCCGGCCAGCGTGACGCTGGTGTGCATGCTGGACCTGGACGCCGGCGAACTGCCGATCCGCCCGAACGTGGTGGGCGCGACCCTGTCGCTGGCCGCCCACGAACGGGTGAAGCTGTCCGGTCCGGAGCTCGCGCTCGAACTGCAAGACCTCGCCCTTTAATTCGCCCTATTGAGAGTCCCCCTTGCGATGACGCCTCTAGAAACCAAGCGCCCGCTGCAGCTCAATGATCAGGGCCAGCTGCGCCACTTCCTCTCGCTCGACGGTTTGCGCCGCGAGCTGTTGACGGAAATCCTCGACACCGCCGACTCCTTCCTCGAAGTCGGCGCCCGGGCCGTGAAAAAAGTCCCGTTGCTGCGCGGCAAGACCGTGTGCAACGTGTTCTTCGAGAACTCGACCCGTACCCGCACCACCTTCGAACTGGCGGCCCAGCGGCTCTCGGCGGACGTGATCACCCTCAACGTGTCCACGTCGTCGGCGAGCAAGGGCGAGACCCTGCTCGACACCCTGCGCAACCTGGAAGCCATGGCCGCCGACATGTTCGTCGTGCGCCACGGTGACTCCGGCGCCGCGCACTTCATCGCCGAGCATGTCTGCCCGCAAGTGGCGATCATCAACGGTGGTGACGGCCGGCACGCGCACCCGACCCAGGGCATGCTCGACATGCTGACCATTCGCCGGCACAAGGGCGGTTTCGAAAACCTTTCGGTGGCCATCGTCGGCGACATCCTGCACTCGCGGGTGGCGCGTTCGAACATGCTGGCCCTGAAAACCCTCGGCTGCCCGGACATTCGCGTGATCGCACCGAAGACCCTGCTGCCGATCGGCATCGAGCAATACGGCGTGAAGGTCTACACCGACATGACCGAAGGCCTGAAGGACGTCGACGTGGTGATCATGTTGCGTCTGCAGCGTGAACGCATGACCGGCGGCCTGCTGCCGAGCGAAGGTGAGTTCTACCGCCTGTTCGGCCTGACCACCGCGCGCCTGGCCGGCGCCAAACCCGATGCCATCGTGATGCACCCGGGGCCGATCAACCGCGGCGTGGAAATCGAGTCGGCAGTGGCCGACGGCCCGCACTCGGTGATCCTCAACCAGGTGACCTACGGGATCGCCATTCGTATGGCCGTGCTGTCCATGGCCATGAGCGGGCAGACTGCGCAGCGTCAATTCGAGCAGGGCCAATTCGAACAGGAGAGCGCACAGTGAAGCTCAGCATTCTCGGCGCCCGCGTGATCGATCCGGCCAGCGGCCTGGATCAAGTGACCGATATCCATATTGAAGCCTGCAAAGTCGTCGCCCTTGGCGCGGCGCCCGCCGGTTTTGTCGCCGTCGACACGATCGACGCCAAAGGCCTGGTGGCCGCTCCCGGCCTGGTTGACCTCAACGTTGCCCTGCGCGAGCCGGGTTACAGCCGCAAAGGCTCGATTGTCAGTGAAACCCGCGCGGCGGCGGCTGGCGGTGTGACCAGCCTGTGCTGCCCGCCGAAGACCAAACCGGTGCTGGACACCTCGGCGGTGGCCGAACTGATCCTCGACCGCGCCCGTGAGGCCGGCAACACCAAAGTCTTCCCGATTGGCGCCCTGAGCAAAGGCCTGGACGGTGAACAGCTGGCCGAGCTGGTTGCCTTGCGCGACGCCGGTTGTGTGGCCTTCGGCAACGGCCTGGAGAGTTTCCGCAACACCCGCACCCTGTGCCGGGCACTGGACTACGCGGCAACGTTCGACCTGACGGTGATTTTCAACTCCCAGGATCACGACCTGGCCGAAGGCGGCCTGGCTCACGAAGGCCCGACCGCCAGTTTCCTTGGCCTGCCAGGCATCCCGGAAAGCGCCGAAACCGTCGCCCTGGCCCGGGATCTGTTGTTGGTTGAACAGACCGGCGTGCGCGCGCACTTCAGCCAGCTCACCAGTGCCCGCGGCGTGGAACTGATCGCCCAGGCACAGGCCCGGGGCCTGAAGGTGACCGCGGATGTCGCCCTGTACCAGTTGATCCTGACCGACGAAGCCCTGATCGACTTCAGCAGCCTCTATCACGTCCAGCCGCCGCTACGCACCCGCGCCGACCGCGATGGCCTGCGCGCAGCGGTGAAATCCGGCGTGATCTCGGCCATCTCCAGCCATCACCAACCCCATGAACGTGACGCCAAGCTGGCACCGTTCGGCGCCACCGAGCCAGGCATCAGCAGCGTCGAACTGCTGCTGCCACTGGCAATGACCCTGGTCGAAGACGGCTTGCTGGACCTGCCGACGTTGCTGAAACGCCTGAGCACCGGCCCTGCCGAGGCCTTGCGCCTGCCGGCAGGCAAACTGGCAGTGGGTGGTGCTGCGGACATCGTGCTGTTCGACCCGGCGGCCTCGACCGTCGCAGGTGAAACCTGGTTGTCGAAGGGCGAGAACTGCCCGTTCATTGGCCACAGCCTGCCGGGTGTGGTGCGTTACACCCTGGTGGATGGGCGGATCAGCCACCAGGCGTAAGACCGCGTCGCCTGCCTTCGCGAGCAAGCCCGCTCCCACATTAGTTCTGTAATGAACACAGCATTTGTGAACACCAAAGATCAAATGTGGGAGCGGGCTTGCTCGCGAAGGCTTACTGGAAGGCGCCTCTGTTCTGTCCGTTACCCAGCGAAACCTGATCATTCAACGTCCAGAAGTCATATCGCCCTCCTGCCCTGCCCTCCACTGCCTTTCCCCAAACAGCACAGCCGCATCAAGAACATTTCTACAAACGATGGCGAATAAAACTACCCAACGAACAGAAACTTCTGACTTCTCATCATCTGTGCGAAAGAAACTTCGCAACATACAGAATCAGCCTACAAAGTTATTGAATGCAGATTCAACCCCCATCATTTAGCATAAAAACAGAACAAGGAAAAACCACTATCCCCCGAATACAATGACTGTACAAACAAGGAGCAATACATGAAAAATGGACTTAGCCTACCTCCTATCGTAACGAAAGGAACAACGGGAAACTCAGGCGGCTTTACAGTTAATCCCGGATTCAGCTGGGGAGTCTATGCGACGGCAGATTGGCAGGGAGCCGGTGAAGCCATCATCACCAACGACGGGCAAACTTACTCTTTACCACTGTGCGATGGCCCCGTCATTTCCTCAGCCGAAATGGATATGTTCCATACCTGGCTAGAAATGAAAAGTGGTATAAAAGCCTTTACCTATGAACTGCAAATGGTGGGTAGAGCAGTTAACAACGACGCCTTTGGCGCCATTCAAAACCTTTGGAAAATAACGGAGAGCGACAACTACCTACTAAATAACTCCTCGATCGTTACTCATGCCTACTTCAAAAACAAACTCGTAAACTTCAGTCTTGCCGACACCTTCGCTGCGCAACAAAAACTAAGCACCCTGGACGCCCTGATCAAAGTAGCATCGACAAGTCTGTACAACATCAAATATGAAACACAAACAACCGAGCTATCAGGGGGAACATTTAGCCCTGTCAAAGCATTTGCTCACTACCTATGGGGCAATGGAGAGAAGCTGCGAATCGACATAAACAATATAGGCCTTAACGTAAAGGCGGATGAAATTCCGCTACTAGCCAACACCATAGCCAGCACCAGAGAATCGGGAAGGTATTATTTATCTGACCCCAAAGTACCTTATGCCACTATTGACGACAGTAATGTCACAGGAGCCTATCTGGGACGGATAACATTGAAAATCGAAGGTGACTTCACTAGAGAAGAAAACGGGTCCTGGGTTTTTGATGGAACTGCGAAAGCTTATACAGACATATACGACTTCGACAAAAGCAACAGATCAACACTACTCGAAATTCTAACCACAGCAGGCAGGGTGTTCTCAGGAACGAGTTATGAAATCGACATAACTGGAGAACAAAAAATAAGACTGACTGGAGTTGGCTTTCAGTCGGGCCCGAACTAAAAAATCCTTTAGAGTTTTCGACTATAGACTGCACTCAGGAAGAGCCAACATGAAGCCCCTCTACAAACACCTGAACCACATCTATCCAGTGCTTTTGGTGATCACATCCAGCGTAGCGATATTTACAATACTTAAAAATTTGAGTGCAGGCATTTACAACACTGATCGAGACTCAATCGGAATACCAATAGGTGCAATCCTGATTGCGGGCTTAATGTTATTTATATTTCACCTGATGCAAATATTTTTATACAGAAAAGCCCGCACGCACCACACCAATGACATCCCCACAAAAACAGCAGCATTAATAATTGCAATTGCATCGTTTGTGATTCTCGCCGACAGCATAAATTACTGGGCCACTCCAAATCACCTCATCATTTCCATCTTCTACAGCATCAGTACAATTGCGTTTGCAATACTTCAACTTCAATTGCTGAAAATATTTCAGTAACCATTCATAGACCGAAACTCAAACCGACGGATAGCTGGATCAGTCACCAGACTTGAAACCCTGCGGCGAGAGGGTTTGCCCCCCTCACCGCAGAAATCAACGACGCTGCGCGTTACGCACCGACACCTGGTCATTCAACGTCCAGAAGTCATACAGCACCCCGAGAAAGAACAACCCGCCGGTGAGCAGGTACAGCAGCCCGCTGATCCATTTCCCCTGATACATCCGGTGCACACCGAACACCCCGAGAAACGTCAGCAGAATCCACGCCACGTTGTATTCGATGGGCCCTGCGGTAAACCGCAGGTCAGCCTCGCGATCCATGGACGGGATCAGGAACAGGTCGATCAGCCAGCCGATGCCCAGCAAACCAAAGGTGAAGAACCAGATCGTCCCGGTCACCGGCTTGCCGTAATAGAAGCGGTGAGCGCCGGTAAATCCGAAAATCCACAGCAGATAACCGATCACTTTGCTGTGGGTGTCTTGCTGCGGATAAGTCTGTTGATAGGGGTTCATGAATGACCTCGATTCACGCGATAGATAAATATTCTTCATTTCTTTGTGACTTTTTTACAGGCACCCGACGTATGGCAAATGCTACCTTCACTCCCGTCAAAGCCTTGTAACACCGGACTTCTGTCCGACAATTGCGCCATTCTGCCGCTTTTTTGCCACCATTGTCCCCCAGGTTGAATCGACCAACGGCCTCGGAAGCGGCAAAAAAGCTGTTATAAAGTTGCGCGCTAACTTATTAAGAGCCTTGCCTAATGCGTTCATTTTTCAAGACATGGCTAACCATTTGCCTTTTGATGCCACTGGCCGCCCACGCCACCAATCGTGAGCAACGTCTTCCTAACGTTAATGGTTACACCCCTAAATCCCATGTCTCTGCTCCTTCGAGCAAAGACAAAAAAACCACTAAATATGCTCCAAGCCTGGCCAACAGCAAAAGCGGCCTGGTTCCACCGATGGGCACCAAGGAAAGCAGCGACGTGCTGAGCCGCGCCGTGAACGTCCTTGGCACCCCCTATCGTTGGGGCGGCAGCAGCCCAAGCAAAGGCTTCGATTGCAGCGGCCTGGTGAAATACGCGTTCAATGACGCCACGTTCGACCTGCCACGCACCTCCAACGCCATGGCCAGCGGTCATGGGGAGAAAGTCGATCGCAACGACCTGAAGCCGGGCGACCTGATTTTCTTCAACATCAAGAGCCGCCGGGTCAATCACGTCGCCATTTACCTGGGCAACGACCGCTTCATCCACGCGCCACGTCGCGGCAAGTCGGTGAGCATCGACACCCTGAAGAAACCGTACTGGGAAAACCACTACGTGGTTGCCAAGCGGGTTCTGCCGAAAGAGCCGAATCAGATGCGGGTTGTTCAGCGCTGATTGAAGCAAGGTCAAAGGATCGCAGCCTTCGGCAGCTCCTGCACAGGATGTGTCCTGTAGGAGCTGCCGAAGGCTGCGATCTTTTGCTTTTCAGGGCTATCAAAACCCCTCCGGCGACCGCGCCTTCTCCCGCGCATGATCACGACTGATCAACCCCCTGTTCACCAGGTCCTTCAAGCTCATATCCAGCGTCTGCATTCCCAACGCCCCTCCCGATTGAATCGCCGAGTACATCTGCGCCACCTTGTCCTCGCGGATCAGGTTGCGGATCGCCGACGTCCCCAGCATGATTTCGTGGGCCGCGATGCGTCCGCCGCCGACCTTCTTCACCAGCGTCTGGGACACCACCGCCAGCAGCGACTCGGAGAGCATCGAGCGCACCATTGACTTCTCGTCCCCCGGAAACACGTCCACCACCCGGTCAATGGTCTTGGCCGCCGACGTGGTGTGCAGCGTGCCGAACACCAGATGGCCGGTTTCGGCGGCGGTCAACGCCAGGCGTATGGTTTCCAGATCGCGCATCTCCCCCACCAGAATCACGTCCGGATCCTCCCGCAACGCCGAGCGCAAGGCCGTGGCGAAGCTGCGGGTATCGCGGTGGACCTCACGCTGGTTGATCAGGCACTTGCGTGGCTCGTGGACAAACTCGATAGGGTCTTCAATGGTGAGGATGTGGTGATGGCGATGGTTATTGAGGTAGTCGATCATCGCCGCCAGCGTGGTGGATTTGCCGGAACCGGTCGGGCCGGTCACCAGCACCAGGCCGCGGGGAGCGTCGGTCATTTTGCGAAACACTTCTCCCATGCCCAGTTCGTCCATACTCTGCACTTTCGCCGCAATGGTGCGAAACACCGCACCCGCGCCACGGCTCTGATTGAACGCATTGGCCCGAAAACGCGCCACACCGGGGACTTCAAAGGAAAAATCGATTTCCAGATGCTTCTCAAAGTCCGCCCGCTGGGTGTCATTCATGATGGCATCGATCAGCGCCCGCACCTGTTGGTGGTCCAGGGCCGGCAGGTTGATGCGCCGCACATCGCCATCCACCCGAATCATCGGTGGCAGGCCAGCAGACAAATGCAGATCCGATGCCCCCTGTTTGGCGCTGAACGCAAGCAGCTCAGTGATATCCATAGCGCCTCTCAATTCCAGTAGAATGCCGCGAACCTTCAGACCGCTGGCGCCTCTTGATGTCCACCATAGCAGACAACATTCTCGAAGTTAGTTCGCGCATCCATGCCGCAACACTTGCCGCCAATCGCGCCGAAAACAGTGTCCATCTGCTGGCCGTGAGCAAGACCAAACCTGCACAGGACCTGCGTGAAGCCTACGCCGCCGGCCTGCGCGACTTTGGCGAGAATTACCTGCAGGAAGCGCTGGGCAAACAGCTTGAACTGGCCGACCTGCCCTTGATCTGGCACTTCATCGGCCCCATTCAATCGAACAAGACTCGTGCTATCGCCGAGCACTTCGACTGGGTGCATTCCGTGGATCGTCTGAAAATCGCGCAACGCCTGTCCGAACAACGTCCTGCCGATTTGCCGCCCCTGAATATCTGCATTCAGGTCAACGTCAGCGGTGAAGCCAGCAAGTCCGGCTGCACCCCGGCCGACCTGCCGGCCCTGGCCAGTGCCATCAGCGCCCTGCCGCGCCTGACGTTGCGCGGGCTGATGGCCATCCCTGAGCCGACTGAAGATCGCGCCGCCCAGGACGCCGCGTTTGCGGCCGTGCAAAGCCTGCAAGCCAGCCTGAATCTGCCACTCGACACACTTTCCATGGGCATGAGCCACGACCTTGAGTCGGCCATTGCCCAGGGCGCCACCTGGGTCCGTATCGGTACGGCCCTGTTTGGCGCCCGCGATTACGATCGGCCATAACCCATGACCGACTCTCTTCTTTATAAGGACCTGACATGAGCAAGACGCGTATTGCCTTTATCGGTGCCGGCAACATGGCCGCCAGCCTGATCGGCGGCCTGCGGGCCAAGGGTCTGGAAGCCGCGCAGATCCGCGCCAGCGATCCGGGCGAAGAAACCCGCGCCCGCATGAGCGCTGAACACGGCATCGAAACCTTCGCCGACAACGCCCAGGCCATCGACGGCGCCGACGTCGTCGTCCTTGCGGTCAAGCCGCAGGCGATGAAAGCCGTGTGCGAAGCGATTCGCCCAAGCCTCAAGCCCCATCAACTGGTGGTGTCGATCGCCGCAGGCATCACCTGCGCCAGCATGAACAACTGGCTTGGCGCCCAACCGATCGTACGCTGCATGCCCAACACCCCGGCGCTGGTGCGTCAGGGCGCGAGCGGCCTGTTCGCTACCGCTGAAGTGACCGCCGAACAGCGTCAGCAAGCCCAGGAGCTGCTGTCCGCAGTCGGCATCGCCTTATGGCTCAATGAAGAGCAGCAACTGGATGCCGTCACCGCCGTTTCCGGCTCGGGCCCGGCGTATTTCTTCCTGCTGATCGAGGCCATGACCGCTGCCGGCGTGAAACTGGGCCTGCCGGCGGACATCGCCGCGCAACTGACCTTGCAAACCGCACTGGGCGCCGCGCACATGGCGGTCTCCAGTGACGTCGACGCGGCCGAGCTGCGCCGCCGTGTCACCTCCCCTGCGGGCACCACGGAAGCTGCAATCAAGTCGTTCCAGGCCAATGGCTTTGAAGCCCTGGTCGAAAAAGCACTCGGCGCTGCCGCGCATCGCTCGGCCGAGATGGCCGAACAACTGGGTCAATAAGGAGCTTTTCATGATTGGATTGAACACCGCAGCGGTCTACGTGCTGCAAACCCTCGGCAGCCTGTACCTGCTGATCGTGCTGATGCGCTTCGTGCTGCAACTGGTGCGGGCGAACTTCTACAACCCGATCTGCCAGTTCATCGTCAAGGCCACCCAGCCGCTGCTCAAGCCGCTGCGCCGGATCATCCCGAGCGTGTTCGGCCTGGACATGTCCTCGCTGGTGCTGGCGATCCTGGTGCAACTGGCCCTGATGGCCCTGACCCTGTTGCTGACCTACGGCACCACCGGCAATCCGCTGCAACTGCTGATCTGGTCGCTCATCGGTGTGACCGCGCTATTCCTGAACATCTTCTTCTTTGCCCTGATCATCAGCGTGATCCTGTCCTGGGTCGCACCGGGCAGCCATAACCCGGGTGCCGAACTGGTGAACGACATCTGCGAGCCGGCCCTGGCGCCGTTCCGCAAGTTCCTGCCGAACCTGGGCGGGCTTGATCTGTCGCCGATCTTTGCGTTCCTGGCAATCAAACTGGTCGACATGCTGGTGATCAACAACCTCGCCGCCTTGACCATGATGCCGGAAATCCTCCGCGTGTTGATCTGACCCGGTGAGCTGGTTTCGCTGGGACGGTGACGACCTGATTCTGGAGTGTCACCTGCAACCGGCAGCCCGTAGCGATGACTTCGCCGGGCTGCACGGTGATCGCCTTAAGATCCGCCTGACCGCGCCGCCAGTCGAGGGCAAGGCCAACGCGTATCTGATGGCGTTTCTGGCCAAGGCGTTTGGCGTGTCCAAGAGCCAGGTCAGTTTGATCAGTGGCGAGTTGAACCGGCAGAAACGGGTGCGGATCTGTTCGCCGAAGAAGTTGCCGGCCCTACCTGATCTGGTGCGTCCAGCCTGATCCACCGAGTCGCCTCATTCGCGAGCAAGCCCGCCCCCACAGGGGAATGCGTTCCTCTGTGGGAGCGGGCTTGCTCGCGAATGGCGCACCTCGGTCTTACTGAAAGAAATCAGGCCCGGCCTTTGCTTGCCGCTAACCCCAGCGGTCTTTAGACTTACGCCTCATTTCAATGAGAGCAGGGTCGATGCCAGCTGCCTTTCCCCCCGATTCTGTTGGTCTGGTGACGCCGCAAGTGGCGCACTTCAGCGAGCCGCTGGCCTTGGCCTGTGGGCGTTCGCTCCCGGCCTATGACCTGATCTACGAAACCTACGGCACGCTCAACGCCAGGGCGAGCAACGCCGTGCTGATCTGCCACGCCTTGTCCGGGCACCACCACGCTGCCGGCTATCACAGCGCCGACGACCGCAAACCCGGTTGGTGGGACAGCTGCATCGGCCCCGGCAAACCGATCGACACCAACAAGTTCTTCGTGGTCAGCCTGAACAACCTCGGCGGCTGCAACGGCTCCACCGGCCCGAGCAGCATCAACCCGGACACCGGCAAGCCGTTCGGCGCTGATTTTCCGGTATTGACCGTCGAAGATTGGGTGCACAGTCAGGCGCGCCTGGCCGATCGTCTCGGCATCGCCCAGTTCGCGGCCGTGATCGGCGGCAGCCTCGGCGGCATGCAAGCGATGCAATGGAGCATCACCTACCCCGACCGCATCCGTCACTGCCTGGCCATTGCCTCGGCCCCCAAGCTGTCGGCACAGAACATCGCGTTCAACGAAGTGGCACGCCAGGCGATCCTCACCGACCCTGAATTCCACGGCGGTTCGTTCCAGGAACAAGGCGTGATCCCCAAGCGCGGCCTGATGCTGGCACGCATGGTCGGGCACATCACTTACCTGTCCGACGACTCCATGGGCGAAAAATTCGGCCGCGGGCTGAAGAGCGAGAAGCTCAACTACGACTTCCACAGCGTCGAATTCCAGGTCGAAAGCTACCTGCGCTATCAGGGCGAAGAGTTCTCCGGGCGCTTCGACGCCAACACGTACCTGTTGATGACCAAGGCGCTCGATTACTTCGATCCGGCGGCGAACTTCGACGATAACCTGGCGAAAACCTTTGAAGGTGCCAAAGCCAAGTTCTGCGTGATGTCGTTCACCACCGACTGGCGCTTCTCCCCTGCCCGCTCGCGAGAGCTGGTGGACGCGCTGATGGCCGCGCGCAAGGACGTCTGCTACCTCGAGATCGACGCACCGCAAGGCCACGACGCCTTCCTGATTCCGATCCCGCGCTACCTGCAGGCGTTCGGCAATTACATGAACCGCATTACGTTGTGAGAAAGCCATGAGAGCTGATCTGGAAATCATCCAGGAATGGATCCCCGCCGGCAGCCGCGTGCTCGACCTCGGGTGCGGCGATGGCGAACTGCTGACCTGGCTGCGCGATAACAAGCAAGTCACCGGTTATGGCCTGGAAAACGACGCCGACAACATCGCCGAGTGCGTGGCCAAGGGCATCAACGTCATCGAACAGGACCTGGACAAGGGCCTGGGCAACTTCGCCAGCAACAGTTTCGACATCGTGGTCATGACCCAGGCACTGCAAGCCGTGCATTACCCGGACAAGATCCTCGAAGAAATGCTGCGCGTGGGCCGCCAGTGCATCATCACCTTCCCGAATTTCGGTCACTGGCGCTGCCGCTGGTACCTGGCGAGCAAGGGCCGGATGCCGGTTTCCGAGTTCCTGCCGTACACCTGGTACAACACGCCGAACATCCACTTCTGCACATTCGCGGACTTTGAAGCCTTGTGTCGCGAACGTGAAGCGAAGGTCATTGATCGGCTTGCCGTGGATCAACAGCATCGGCACGGGTGGGCCAGTAAGCTATGGCCTAATCTGTTAGGTGAGATCGGAATCTACCGCGTCAGCAGTCCGGGACTTTCCGACCACAAGGTCGCGGTCTGATCCACCCTACTTCAAGGAGAACGATCATGGGTCGTCTTGCTTTGTTTCTACTCACTGCCTGCCTGAGCGTCACCGCCATGGGCGCCGAAGCCATCAAGGGCGAACGCCAGGAAACCTTCGGTGACGTGACGGTGCACTACAACACCTTCAACTCCACCTACCTGACCCCGGACATTGCCAAGTCCGCCGAACTGGTCCGCAGCAAGAACCAGGGCGTGATCAATATCTCGGTGCTCAAGGAAGGCAAGCCACTGATGGCCCAAGTGAGCGGTTCGGTCAAAGACCTGACCAGCCAGACCGTGCCACTGAAGTTCAAACAGATCACCGAACAAGGCGCGATCTACTACATCGCGCAATATCCGGTGGATCAGCAGGAAGTCCGCACCTTCGAGATCAAGGTGCAGACCGGTGACAAAATCAACACCATCAATTTCAACCAAGAGCTCTTCCCTGGCCAATGATCAACTTCACGCAACTCGTATTGGCCAGCCATAACGCCGGCAAACTCAAGGAACTCCAGGCCATGCTCGGGGAGGCGGTGCATCTGCGCTCGATCGGCGAGTTCAGCAGCGTCGAGCCTGAAGAAACCGGTCTGTCGTTCGTCGAGAACGCCATCCTCAAGGCCCGTAATGCCGCGCGCATTTCCGGTTTGCCGGCGCTGGCCGACGATTCCGGGCTGGCGGTGGATTTCCTCGGTGGTGCGCCTGGCATTTATTCGGCGCGTTATGCCGACGGCAAGGGCGATGCAGCGAACAACGCCAAGCTCCTCGACGTGCTGAAAGACGTACCTGAAGCCGAGCGTGGGGCGCAGTTCGTCTGCGTGCTGGCACTGGTACGTCACGCCGACGATCCGTTGCCGATCCTGTGCGAAGGTTTGTGGCACGGGCGAATCCTGAACCAGGCCAGCGGCGAACACGGTTTTGGCTACGACCCGCTGTTCTGGGTGCCGGAGCGCAATTGCTCCAGCGCCGAACTGAGCCCTGCCGACAAGAACCAGATCAGCCACCGCGCCCGTGCAATGGATCTGCTGCGCCAGCGTCTGGGCTTGAAATGACCCGTGAATCATCCGCGTCGCCGCTGATCTTCGGCGGCGATGCTTCATCGCCCCGGGCGGCACTGCCTGTGTTGCCGCCCCTGGCGCTGTACATCCACATCCCGTGGTGTGTGCGCAAATGCCCTTATTGCGACTTCAACTCCCACACCGCCAGCCCTGTGCTGCCGGAAGAGGAGTATGTCGACGCGTTGCTGGCCGATCTCGACCAGGACCTGCACGCCGTCCATGGCCGTGAACTGAGCTCGATCTTCTTTGGTGGTGGCACGCCGAGCCTGTTCAGTGCCGATTCCCTGGGTCGCTTGCTCAAAGGCGTCGAACAGCGCATCCCCTTTGCCAGCGACATCGAAATCACGCTGGAAGCCAATCCGGGTACGTTCGAGCAAGACAAGTTCGTGGCGTACCGGAAACTGGGGATCAACCGCCTGTCTATCGGCATCCAGAGCTTCCAACAGGAAAAACTCCAGGCCCTGGGCCGGATTCACAACGGCGACGAAGCCGTACGTGCCGCCGGCATGGCGCGGCAGGCCGGCTTCGATAACTTCAACCTGGACTTGATGCATGGCTTGCCGAATCAGTCCCTGGACGATGCCTTGGCCGACCTGCGCACAGCCATCGCCCTGAAACCGACACACCTGTCGTGGTATCAACTGACCCTGGAACCGAACACGGTGTTCTGGAACCAGCCGCCGACATTGCCGGAAGACGACACGCTGTGGGACATCCAGGAGGCCGGGCAAGCGCTGCTGGCCGAACACGGTTACGCACAGTACGAAGTCTCGGCCTATGCCCTGCCCGGTCGCCCGGCGCGACACAACCTCAACTACTGGAGTTTTGGCGACTTCATCGGCATCGGTGCCGGTGCCCACGGCAAGCTCAGTCACCCGGACGGGCGCATTGTCCGCACCTGGAAAACCCGCCTGCCGAAGGATTACCTGAATCCGGCGAAAAGCTTCAAGGCTGGCGAGAAAGCGCTGACCAACGACGAAATGCCGTTCGAATTCCTGATGAACGCGCTGCGCCTGACTGAAGGCGTCGAATCGCGGCTGTACCCTGAACGTACCGGCATGCCCCTGGAAAGCCTTGCTGAAGGCCGACGTGAAGCCGAACAAAGCGGCCTGTTGCAGGTCGAACCGTCACGCCTGGTAGCCACGATGCGCGGACAACTCTTCCTCAACGACTTGCTGCAGAAATTTCTGACATAAGGAAATCGAATGGACTTGGTACTCGACCTGCTTGCCACCGTGTCTCGCTGGAGCCGCAGCAACCTCTCGGAAATCGCCCTGGCCCTGGTGGGCTGCCTGCTGGTGCTGTTTGGTGCGGATTTCAAAGGCTGGGTCGAGCAGCGCCTGGGCAGCATCGCCGGCGCCTTGCGCGTGCCACTGATGGCTCTACTGTGCATGATCGGCAGCGGTGCGGCGCTGATCTATGCCACGCCCTGGGTCGTGCGCGGCTTGAGCCAGTTCAACAACTACAGCCTGGCGCCGGTGTTGTTGGTGGTGTTGGTGCTCATCGGCGTCGTAGCAGACCGCCGCTGACTCTTTTGCCGAATACAAAACAACTGTGGGAGCGGGCTTGCTCGCGAAAGCGGTGTATCAGACAACATTAATGTCGACTGACACGACGCCTTCGCGAGCAAGCCCGCTCCCACAGGTTTTTACGCCAGTTTTTCGAACTTCAAATCCCACACACCATGCCCAAGACGCTCACCACGGCGTTCGAACTTGGTGATCGGGCGCTCGGCCGGGCGCGGTACGCACTTGCCGTCTTCGGCCAGGTTGCGATAACCCGGGGCAACGTTCATCACTTCCAGCATGTATTCGGCGTACGGCTCCCAGTCGGTGGCCATGTGCAGAATGCCGCCGACCTTCAACTTGCTGCGTACCAGCTCGGCGAAGGACGCCTGGACGATACGGCGCTTGTGGTGACGGCTCTTGTGCCACGGATCCGGGAAAAACAGCATCAGGCGATCAAGGCTGTTATCGGCCACGCAGCGGTTGAGCACTTCGATCGCATCGCAATCATAGACCCGCAGGTTGGTCAGGCCTTGCGTCAGCACGCCATTGAGCAGCGCCCCGACACCCGGACGGTGAACCTCGACGCCGATGAAGTCCTGGTCCGGCGCAGCCGCTGCCATTTCCAGCAACGAATGGCCCATGCCGAAACCGATTTCCAGCGAGCGCGGTGCCGAGCGACCGAACACCTGGTCGAAATCCACCGGCGCGTCAGCCAGCGGCAGTACGAACAGCGGCGCGCCCTGCTCCAGGCCGCGTTGCTGGCCTTCGGTCATGCGCCCGGCGCGCATCACGAAACTCTTGATGCGGCGGTGTTGGCGCTCGTCGCCTTCTTCCGTCTGGATTGGCGTGTCGTTCGATTCAGTCATCAATGGCTCTTACTTGATCAGACCATCCAGCGGCGAAGAGGCGCTGGCATAGAGTTTTTTCGGCATACGGCCGGCGAGGTAAGCCAGGCGGCCTGCGACGATCGCATGTTTCATGGCTTCAGCCATCATGACCGGCTGCTGGGCGTGGGCAATGGCCGAGTTCATCAGCACCGCATCACAACCCAGTTCCATGGCGATGGTGGCGTCGGAAGCGGTACCGACACCGGCATCCACCAGTACCGGGATTTTGGCTTCTTCGAGGATGATCTGCAGGTTGTATGGATTGCAGATCCCCAGACCCGAACCAATCAAACCCGCGAGCGGCATGACGGCGATGCAGCCGATTTCCGCCAGTTGCCGGGCGATGATCGGGTCATCACTGGTGTAGACCATCACGTCGAAGCCTTCCTTGACCAGCGTTTCGGCGGCCTTGAGGGTTTCGATCACGTTGGGAAACAGGGTTTTCTGGTCGGCCAGCACTTCCAGCTTCACCAGGTTGTGGCCATCGAGCAGCTCACGGGCCAGGCGGCAGGTGCGCACGGCTTCGATGGCGTCGTAGCAACCGGCAGTGTTCGGCAGGAAGGTGTAGCGATCCGGCGACAGCACTTCGAGCAGGTTCGGCTCGCCCTCGATCTGGCCGAGGTTGGTACGGCGCACGGCGAAAGTCACGATCTCGGCACCCGAGGCTTCGATGGCCAGGCGGGTTTCTTCCATGTCACGGTACTTGCCGGTACCGACCAGCAAACGCGACTGGTAAGTACGACCGGCCAGGACGAAAGGCTTGTCGCTACGAACGATGCTCATGGGAAATCCTCTGTAGGGGTGAGGTACTTGCAGAATTCTGTGGCCACTCGGCCGAGACTACTAGCCGCCGCCGATGGCGTGCACCACTTCGACGTTGTCGCCGTCGTTCAACGTGGTGTCTGCATGCTGGCTGCGCGGGACGATATCCAGATTGAGTTCGACCGCCACCCGGCGTCCGGTCAGGTCCAGACGGGTCAGCAGGGCCGCAACGGTTTCACCGTCGGGCAGTTCAAAGGATTCGCCGTTCAACTGAATGCGCATGCCGGATGCCGCCATCATTTTTAGGGGCTGGCATTCTAGCTTGATCATGACCTAAAGGTCAGCAACAAGCGTCAAGCGGTAGGTTACAAACGCCAGGCGGCCAGGCCCAGGCAAAACCAGCCCACCAGGAAGGCCAGGCCACCGAACGGGGTGATGATGCCGAGCTTGCTGATGCCCGTCAGCGTCAATACATACAGGCTGCCGGAGAACAGCAGGATACCGATGGCAAACGATGCGCAGGCCCAAGTGGCGAGTCGACCGGGAATTTGCGTGGCCAGCGCAGCGACACCGAGCAGCGCCAGGGCATGCACCAGTTGATAGGTGACGCCGGTATGGAAGATCGCCAGGTACTCGGCGCTCAAGCGGCTTTTCAGTCCGTGGGCGGCAAAGGCCCCGAGACCGACACCGGTGAAGCCGAAAAAAGCGGCCAACATCAGAAAGCCACGCAGCATGCAGAACTCCAGTCAGTTTCGATCCAAAGGGTCTGTATAATGGCCCGCTCAACGGGTTCGGCCAAGCCATCTCTATGCTGCGTATCTATTTCCGTCATTTCTCAAAGGCCGTGCTCTGGTTCATGGGTGGCAGCGTATTGCTGGTGCTGATCTTTCGCGTGGTGCCGCCTCCGGGGACGACGCTGATGGTCGAGCGCAAGATCGAATCCTGGTTCGATGGCGAGCCCATCGACCTGCAACGCGACTGGAAACCCTGGGACGAGATCTCCGACGACCTCAAGGTGGCGGTGATTGCCGGCGAAGACCAGAAATTCCCGGAGCACTGGGGCTTCGATATCGGCGCGATTCAGGCGGCGTTTGCCCACAACGAGCGCGGTGGTTCGATCCGTGGCGCCAGCACCCTGAGCCAGCAAGTCTCGAAAAACCTGTTCCTGTGGTCTGGCCGAAGCTGGCTGCGCAAAGGCCTGGAAGCCTGGTTCACCGGGCTGATCGAAGTGTTCTGGCCCAAGCAGCGGATTCTTGAAGTGTACCTCAACAGTGTCGAGTGGGATGACGGTGTGTTTGGCGCAGAGGCTGCGGCACGGCATCATTTTGGGACCAGCGCGAAAAACCTCAGCCGACAGCAATCGAGCTTGTTGGCCGCCGTACTGCCAAACCCTCGGGTCTGGAGCGCAAGCCATCCGACTTCCTACGTTTCACGCCGGGCTGGCTGGATCAGGCAGCAGATGAGCCAGTTGGGTGGGGACAGTTACCTGGTGGGCCTGAACGATTCGCGTCGGGCGCCCTGGGCCGAATAACACTGAAGACCCCCTGTGGGAGCGGGCTTGCTCGCGAAAGCGGTGTATCAGACAACTTTTAATGTCGACTGACAGGACGCCTTCGCGAGCAAGTCGAATCGTCGCACCGCCGCTCCCACATTTGCTCTGGGGTGTATCAGGGATCATCAGCACAAACAAAAACGCCCCGATCAATGATCGGGGCGTTTTTTTGATCGCCAGTTACGCAGCGATCGACAACTTGAGCTTGTTCATCGCGCTCTTCTCGAGCTGGCGAATACGCTCGGCCGACACGTTGTACTTCTGCGCCAGGTCGTGCAGCGTGGCTTTTTCTTCCGCCAGCCAGCGCTGGTAGAGAATGTCACGGCTACGGTCGTCCAGCACTTCCAGCGCTTCGTGCAGGTTGTGGTTGGAGTTGTCGCTCCAGTCGGCGTCTTCCAGTTGACGCGCCGGGTCGTACCGGTGGTCTTCGAGATAGTTGGCCGGCGACTGGAAAGCACTGTCGTCGTCCGCTTCGGCAGCCGGGTCGAAGGCCATGTCATGGCCGGTCAGGCGGCTTTCCATCTCGCGCACTTCCCGAGGCTCTACGCCCAGGCTTTCAGCGACGCGATGAACTTCCTCGTTATTCAACCAGGCCAGGCGTTTCTTCTGGCTGCGCAGGTTGAAGAACAGCTTGCGCTGGGCCTTGGTGGTCGCGACTTTCACGATGCGCCAGTTGCGCAGGATGAACTCGTGGATTTCCGCCTTGATCCAGTGCACGGCAAAGGACACCAGGCGCACGCCCATTTCCGGGTTGAAGCGCTTCACGGCCTTCATCAGGCCGACGTTGCCTTCCTGGATCAGGTCAGCCTGAGCCAGGCCGTAGCCGGAATAGCTACGGGCGATATGTACGACAAAACGCAGGTGGGCGAGCACCATCTGCCGAGCCGCCCCCAAATCCTGCTCATAATAGAGACTCTCGGCCAGTTCACGCTCCTGCTCCGGCGACAGCAATGGAATGCTGTTGACGGTGTGCACATAGGCCTCCAGGTTCGCACCCGGGACCAGAGCATATGCAGGTTGCAAAGAATTGGTCATACGAAAAAACCTCCGACTTACAAACTCGTGCAGTTCAGCACTGCGAAAATTGACCGGAAACCGAAAGACAAGTTCCCTAAAACCCATAAACACTGAAAGGTCAATACGAGCAAAATGATACTACTTAGGCGCAAGCTCCCTCAGGTGGCGTGCGACTGCAATCCATGCACCGATATACCCCAACAGCACCGCGCCAAGCAAGAGAGACAGACCGTCGGCAACTGGCACTCCAGCCAGCGCAAAATCACTGCCGTACAAACCGGCCAGCCCTACCACCGCGTCGTTCAGCCAATCAAGGCCGAACGCAAGCACGCCCCAGGACAGAATCCCCGCACCGAAGCCATACAGCGCCCCCATGTACAGGAAGGGCCTGCGGACATAGCTGTCAGTGCCGCCGACCAGTTTAATCACTTCTATCTCTGTGCGGCGGTTTTCAATATGAAGACGAATGGTATTGCCTATCACCAAAAGTAATGCAGAAACCAGAAGCACGGTCAGACCGAAGACAAAACGGTCACCCAGCTTGAGGATGGCTGCCAGACGCTCGACCCAGACTAAATCAAGTTGCGCCTGCTGTACCTTCGGCAGCTCGGATAGTTTTTGTCTTAATGCTTCAAGGGCCGGCTTGTCGACTTCGGTCGGCGTTACCAACACCACGCCTGGCAACGGGTTCTCCGGCAGTTCCTTGAGCGCCTCGCCCAGCCCCGACTGTTGCTGGAACTCTTCCAGCGCCTGATCCCGGCCAACGTATTCGGCGTCGGCCACGCCCGGCATGCCCTTGATCTGATCGCGCAGCGATTCGCCTTCGGCCGGCTTGGCCTCAAGGTCCAGATACAGGGAAATCTGCGCCGCGCGCTGCCAGGAACCACCCAGGCGCTCGACGTTACTTAGCAAAAGTGACAGCCCCATGGGCAAGCTCAGGGCCACCGCCATTACCATGCAGGTGAAAAAGCTGCCGATGGGCTGCTTGCCCAGGCGACGCAGGCTGTCGACCATGCTGGCGCGATGGCTTTCGATCCAGGCACGGAACAACGTGGCGAAGTCCGGCCCGTCGTCATCGTCGTGCTTTTTCTTTTGCGGCTGCGGATCGGCGGCTTTCGGGGCCACGCGCTCGGAAACCTTGGGGCTACGTGTTGCACTCATACCGCGGCCTCCCCGTCACCGATCAATCGACCGCGCTGCAACGTCAGCATGCGGTGGCGCATGCGGGCGATCAGGGCCAGGTCGTGACTGGCGATCAGCACGCTGGTACCCAGGCGATTGATGTCTTCGAACACACCCATGATCTCGGCGGCCAGACGCGGGTCGAGGTTACCGGTCGGTTCATCCGCCAGCAGCAAGGCCGGACGGTGGACGATGGCGCGGGCGATGCCGACGCGCTGCTGCTGACCGGTGGACAGGTCACCCGGGTACAGATCGGTTTTATCCGACAGCGCCACGCGCTCCAGTGCCGAGTCCACGCGCTTGGCGATCTCGGCCTTGGACAGGCCCAGGATCTGCAAAGGCAACGCGACGTTATTGAACACCGTGCGATCGAACAGCAATTGGTGATTCTGAAACACCACGCCGATCTGCCGACGCAGGAAAGGAATCTGCGCATTGCTGATGGTGCTCAGGTCTTGCCCGGCGAGCAGCAGCTTGCCGCTGGTCGGGCGCTCCATCGCCAGCAACAGGCGCAACAGCGTGGATTTACCGGCGCCGGAATGGCCGGTGACAAACAAGAACTCGCCACGACGGACTCGAAAGCTCAGCTCATGCAAGCCGACGTGACCGTTCGGGTAGCGCTTACCGACCTGTTCGAAACGAATCATGAACGCTCCCGCTCGGCAAACAATGCCTGGACAAAGGGTTCTGCTTCAAAGGTACGCAAATCGTCGATGCCTTCGCCGACGCCAATGTAGCGGATCGGCAAGCCGAATTGCTTGGCCAGGGCAAAAATCACCCCGCCTTTGGCGGTGCCGTCGAGCTTGGTCAGCGCCAGGCCGGTCAGTTCGACGGTCTGGTTGAATTGCTTGGCCTGGTTGATGGCGTTCTGGCCTGTACCGGCGTCAAGCACCAGGAGCACCTCGTGAGGTGCGTCGGCGTCGAGCTTGCCGATCACCCGGCGAACCTTTTTCAGCTCTTCCATCAGGTTGTCTTTGGTGTGCAGGCGGCCGGCGGTGTCGGCGATCAGTACATCGATGCCACGGGCCTTGGCGGCCTGCACAGCGTCGAATATCACCGAGGCCGAGTCGGCGCCAGTATGCTGGGCGATCACCGGGATCTTGTTGCGCTCGCCCCAGACCTGCAACTGCTCTACCGCCGCCGCACGGAAGGTGTCGCCGGCGGCGAGCATGACTTTCTTGCCTTCCAGCTGCAGTTTCTTCGCCAGCTTGCCGATGGTGGTGGTCTTGCCGGCACCGTTGACGCCGACGACCAGAATCACGAACGGCTTGTTCTGCGAGGTGATTTTCAGTGGCTGCTCGACGGGTTTGAGCATGGCCGCCAGCTCGGCTTGCAGGGATTTGTACAGGGCATCGGCGTCAGCCAGTTCCTTGCGCGCAACCTTCTGCGTCAAACGCTGAATGATCACCGAGGTGGCTTCGACACCGACGTCGGCAGTCAGCAGACGGGTCTCGAGGTCCTCGAGCAGTTCGTCATCAATAACCTTTTTGCCCAGGAACAGGCTGGCCATGCCTTCGCCGATACTGGCGCTAGTCTTGGACAGGCCCTGCTTGAGGCGGGCGAAGAAACCGGCTTTGGTTTCTTCGGTGCGTACGGGTTCTACCGGGGTTTCGACGGGCGTCGCGATCGGCGCAGGAATCGGAGCGGGTGCCGGTGCTTGAGCAACCGGAGCAACCGGAGCAACCGGAGCAACCGGAGCAACCGGAGCATCGAATACCGGAACCTCTGGCTGGCTGACAACGGAAACAGGCTCGGCCACGACGACGGGTTCAACAATCGCTTCGACCACAGGCGCATGAACCGGTGCAGGCGCAAACGCTGCCGGGGCCGGAATCGGCGGGGTCACATGGGGGGCCAGGTCATTTTCGACCAACGCCACGGGCTCTTCGGCTACCGGCAGGGTCAACCACGGTTCAGCCGTCGGGGCCAGCGGCTGTTCGATGACGATTTCGCTGACAGGTTCGGGAGCGGCTTCAACCTTGGGCTGCAGCAACGGCTCGGCAACCGGCAGAACAACCGGCGCGGGCGCTTCTTCTATTACCGGAACCGGCGTCGGTGCTGGCTCAGGAATGGCTTGTGGCTGTTCGACGACGGGTTCCTGCGGCTTTTTGCGCAGCCATCCGAACAGGCTTTTCTTCTCGCCAGCCGCAGCTGGGGTCTTCTTGTCGTCGTTGGAACCAAACATGGAGGACGGCTATCTCACGGTAGCGACGCGCCAATGGCGCCCCGGCAAATAAATAATCGATGCAGAACAGACTGTGATTGACCCAGCTTGTTCACGCGCAACATTTTGTCGAGGTGCCAACGGCGCCTCAAAGGTCGACTAATACGAAGGACTGAAACGGCATCGTCGGCGAAAACGCAGAGTTTAGCTGACAAACTCAAAGTTTCTGCCGGTAACCCATACAACCCGCAGGCCAATCAAAGGCCTGATAGGCGTGGCCGCCAGTAAAACGGATCAGTATCCTAGCACCCTCTCGCCCGCTGACGCTAAGAACAAGCGGGCAGCCCCAAAGGTTTGAAAACGAATGAATGCTCTTGCCCGCCGCGCCGCAGGCCTGCTGCTCAGCACAGTTTGCCTGCCCCTTTCGGCCCTGGCTGCCGACCCGCAACCCACCCACGAATTCACGCTCGACAATGGCTTGAAGGTGGTCGTGCGCGAAGACCATCGTGCACCTGTTGTGGTTTCCCAGGTCTGGTACAAGGTCGGCTCCAGCTACGAGACGCCGGGCAATACCGGCCTGTCCCACGCTCTGGAACACATGATGTTCAAGGGCAGCGAGAAGGTCGGCCCCGGTGAAGCCTCGCTGATCCTGCGCGACCTCGGCGCCGAAGAGAACGCTTTCACCAGCGACGACTTCACCGCGTACTACCAGGTGCTGGCGCGGGATCGCCTGGGCGTAGCCTTCGAACTGGAAGCCGACCGCATGGCCAGCCTGCGCCTGCCGGCCGACGAGTTCGCCAAGGAAATCGAGGTCATCAAGGAAGAACGTCGCCTGCGCACCGACGACAAGCCGATGTCCAAGGCCTATGAGCGCTTCAAGGCCATGGCTTACCCGGCCAGCGGCTATCACACGCCGACCATCGGCTGGATGGCCGATCTTGAGCGGATGAAGGTCGAAGAACTGCGCCACTGGTACCAGACCTGGTACGTGCCGAACAACGCCACGCTGGTGGTGGTCGGCGACGTGACGCCGGACGAAGTCAAGGCTCTGGCCCAACGCTATTTCGGCCCGATCGCCAAGCGTGATGTGCCGGCCGCGAAAAAGCCGCTGGAGCTGGCCGAACCGGGCGAGCGCCAGATCACCCTGCATGTGCAAACCCAACTGCCCAGCCTGATGCTGGCCTTCAACGTGCCGAGCATTGCCACCGCCGAAGACAAGCGCCTGGTCAACGCCCTGCGCCTGATCTCGGCGCTGCTCGATGGCGGCTACAGCGGGCGCATCCCGACGCAACTGGAGCGCGGAGAAGAACTGGTGTCCGGCGGCTCGTCGAGTTACGACGCCTACACCCGTGGCGACAGCCTGTTTACCCTGTCGGCATCGCCAAACTCGCAGAAACACAAGACCATCGCCCAGGCAGAAGCTGGATTGTGGAAGCTGCTCGATCAGTTGAAAACCACTGCGCCGACGGCCGAAGAACTCGAACGGGTTCGTGCACAAGTCATCGCCGGCCTGGTCTACGAGCGCGACTCGATCACCAGCCAGGCCACCGCCATCGGCCAACTGGAAACCGTCGGCCTGTCATGGCAACTGATGGACACCGAACTGGCCGACCTGGAAAGCGTGACTCCGGAAGATATCCAGAAAGCCGCCAAGCTGTATTTCACCCGCGAACGTCTCAGCGTCGCCCATGTACTGCCTCTGGAGACGACTCATGAGTGAGCGTAAACCCTCCCGCCTGGCCCTGATCGGGCTGATCGCTGCCGCCGTTATCGGCTCTGCCGCGTTCTATCTGTCGCGCTCCGGCGAAACCAGTGCCAGTGAAGCCCTGGACAAAGCCAAGGCCAGCCAGAAACTGCAATCGCTGACCGAACTCAACGGCAAGGCGCCGGACCACCGCAAGCTGGACGTGCAGACCTGGAACACGGCCGAAGGCACCAAGGTGCTGTTCGTCGAAGCCCATGAGCTGCCGATGTTCGACATGCGCCTGATCTTCGCCGCCGGCAGCAGCCAGGACGGCGATGCACCGGGCCTGGCGCTGTTGACCAACGCCATGCTCAACGAAGGCGTGGCCGGCAAGGACGTCGGCGCCATTGCCCAGGGCTTCGAAGGCCTGGGCGCCGATTTCGGCAACGGTGCTTACAAAGACATGGCAATCGCTTCACTGCGCAGCCTGAGTACCAAGGACAAGCGCGAGCCGGCCCTGAAGCTGTTTGCCGAAGTCATCGGCAAGCCGACCTTCCCGGCCGACTCACTGCTGCGCATCAAGAACCAGATGCTCGCCGGTTTCGAATACCAGAAACAGAACCCCGGCAAACTGGCGAGCCTGGAACTGATGAGCCGCTTGTACGGTGATCACCCGTACGCGCATTCCAGCGACGGCACGGCGAAAAGCGTACCGGCGATCACCCAGGCACAACTGCGTGCTTTCCACGAGAAAGCCTACGCAGCGGGTAACGTGGTGATCGCACTGGTCGGCGACCTGTCCCGCGCCGAAGCCGAAACGATTGCCGCACAGGTTTCCGCCGCCCTGCCCAAAGGCCCGGCACTGCCAAAAGTCGCGCAGCCGACTGAGCCGAAGGCGAGCATCGGCCACATAGAGTTCCCGTCCAAGCAGACCAACCTGATGCTCGCGCAATTGGGCATCGATCGCGACGATCCGGACTACGCGGCGCTGTCCATGGGCAACCAGATTCTCGGTGGCGGCGGTTTCGGCACCCGGTTGATGAGCGAAGTGCGCGAGAAGCGTGGCCTGACCTACGGCGTGTATTCGGGCTTCACCCCGATGCAGGTGCGCGGCCCGTTCATGATCAACCTGCAGACCCGCGCCGAGATGAGCGAAGGCACCCTGAAACTGGTGCAGGACGTCCTGGCCGACTACCTTGAAACCGGCCCGACCGAAAAGGAGCTCGAAGACGCCAAGCGCGAACTGGCCGGCAGTTTCCCGCTGTCTACCGCCAGCAACGCCGATATCGTCGGCCAACTGGGCGCCATCGGTTTCTACAACCTGCCGTTGAGCCACCTGGAAGAATTCATGCAACAGTCCCAGGCCTTGACCGTCGAACAGGTCAAAGCCGCCATGAACAAACACCTGGGCACGGACAAAATGGTCATCGTCAGCGCTGGCCCGACCGTGCCGCAAAAGCCGTTACCGGCCCCTACTGATAAACCTTCCGAGCAGCCGCTCGGGGTTCCGGAGCATTAATGGCCAGTCCCAAGAAACCCGCCAAAAACGTCCATAACGGCGTGAACCAGCTGCGCATCATCGGTGGCGAATGGCGCAGCCGCAAACTGAGTTTCCCCGACGCCCCGGGCCTGCGCCCGACGCCGGACCGCGTGCGTGAAACCCTGTTCAACTGGCTCGCGCCTTACGTGCCGGGCGCCAAGGTGCTCGACCCGTTCACCGGCAGCGGCGCGCTGTTCCTCGAAGCCCTGTCCCGTGGCGCGTCCATGGGCCAGGCGCTGGACGCCAGCAGCATCGCGGCGTCCAGCCTGAAGGAGCACCTGGGCACCCTGCGGTGCACCAACGGCCAGGTCCAGACCGCCGATGCCCTGCGCTACCTGGAAACCCAGACCGCAACGGCCTATGACCTGGTGTTCCTCGACCCGCCGTTCAACCAGAACCTGCTGCCCGTTGTTTGCAAGTTGCTCGAAGAGCGTCAATGGCTGGCCGAAGATGCCTGGGTGTACACCGAAAGCGAATCCGCGCCGTCGACCCTGGGCCTGCCGGAGAACTGGCGCCTGCACCGCGAGCAGAAATCCGGGCGCGTCTACTACTCGTTGTGGCAACGTATGGCAGAGATCGCCGGTTAATCGACCGGCCTGAAAAAGGTGCGTACCCGCTACGCACCGCTGCATCGAGAAAGAACGTGCCCCATCCGCCAGAACGCTTCACCCCCGCCTTCGGCCTCGGCAATCCGCACTTGCAAACCTTGTGGGGGCCGCTGTGGCGTAAAACCGTGCACATCGGCCGCGAACGCGAACGCCTGTGGCTTGAAGATGGCGACTTTCTCGATCTGGATTGGCACGGTCCGCACAGCGTCGACGCGCCTTTGGTGCTGGTGCTGCACGGGCTCACCGGGTCCTCGAATTCACCTTATGTCGCTGGCTTGCAAAAAACCCTGGGTGACCGGGGTTGGGCCAGTGTCGCGCTGAACTGGCGTGGTTGCTCGGGCGAACCCAATCTGCTGCCACGCAGTTACCACTCCGGCGCCAGTGAAGACCTGGCTGAAGCGATTAAACACCTGCGGGCCAAACGACCCCTCGCGCCACTGTATGCGGTGGGTTACTCCCTCGGGGGTAATGTCCTGCTCAAGCATCTGGGTGAAACCGGCAGCGACAGCGGCGTGACGGCAGCCGTGGCGGTATCGGTGCCATTCCGCCTGGACCAGTGCGCTGACCGCATCGGCCAGGGTTTCTCCAAGGTTTACCAGGCACATTTCATGCGCGAGATGGTCGCCTACATCAAGAACAAACAGCGACAGTTCCAGCACGACGGACGGGAGGATGGACTGGCCGCATTGGCTGCGCTTGGGTCGCTGAAAAACATGCGCACGTTCTGGGATTTCGATGGCCGCGTCACCGCGCCACTGCACGGTTTCGCCGATGCCGAGGATTACTATCGCCGCGCATCAAGTCGCTATTTCCTTGGCGAGATTCGTACGCCGACCTTGATGATACAGGCCGCCGACGATCCCTTCGTGTTTCCCCACAGCCTGCCGCACGCCGATGAGTTGTCCGCATCCACGCAATTCGAACTGCAAGCCAAGGGCGGGCATGTCGGCTTCGTCGACGGCACGCTCAGGCAACCGGGTTACTACCTTGAACGGCGCATCCCCGAGTGGCTGGCCCTCACAGGGCGCGTTTGAATCATGGACGCCGACCAGGGCGAGTCAATCCACTTCTGGCAAACCCCGCCCCTGGCCGGGGTCGAGTTGTTGTCCGCCCGCTACATCGATCATCGTTTTGCCCCGCACGTGCATGACGGTTATGTGATCGGCATGATCATGGCCGGCGCCCAGCGTTACCGCTATCGCGGCGCCGAACACCTCGCGGGCAGCGGCACGCTGGTACTGATCAACCCCGATGAATTGCACACCGGCCACAAAGGCACCGAGGATGGCTGGCTTTACCGGGCGTTTTATCCGGACAGCGGGCAGATAACCTCGCTGCTGGCCGAACTCGAATTGCCGACCCACCACCTGCCGGCCTTCGGCGCCACCCTGTATCGCGACCAGGACCTGGTGAACGGCTTCTGCCAACTTCATCGCCTGCTGGAAAGCCCCGCCACCGCGTTGCAGCAACAAACGGTCTGGCGCGAACTGGTGCTGTCGCTGTTGCAGCGTCATGCGGCGGTGCCCGATGCCGGTAAACCCGGCAAGGAACACCGGGCCGTGAGCCTGGCCAAGGAATTGCTGCACGCGCAACTGGCAGCGCCGCCCTCACTGGAGACGCTGGCGGCGACGGTCAACCTCTCGCCCTTCCATTTCGCCCGTGTATTCCGCCGGGCCACCGGCATGCCGCCGCACACCTGGCTGATGCAACAGCGCATCGCCCGGGCGCGGGCGTTGCTGCAGAATGGTTGTCTGCCGCTGGAAGTCGCCATGCAACTGGGGTTTGCCGACCAGAGCCACCTGAGTCGGCAGTTCAAGCAGGTGTACGGGGTTGGACCGGGGGCGTATCGCAGTGCCCGGCAACTGCCCAAATCCTGATAGCGACAAAAAACCAATGTGGGAGCGGGCTTGCTCGCGAACGCGTCGTGTCAGTCAACATCAATATTGAATGATCCACCGCTTTCGCGAGCAAGCCCGCTCCCACAGAGTTGTGTGGTGTTTATTCGCCTGTGGCAATGCCCCGCGCAGGCTCGTTGATCCACTCACTCCACGAACCGGCATACAACGAACCCAACGGATAACCGGCCAGACACAACGCAAACAGGTTGTGGCACGCCGTCACGCCGGAACCGCAGTACGCCACCAGATCCTTCGGCGAACGATCGCCCAGTTTTGCGGCAAAACGCTGTTTGAGCTGATCGGCCGGCAGAAAACGCCCGTCACTGCCCAGGTTGTCGGTAAACGCCGCACATTGAGCGCCAGGAATGTGCCCGGCAATCGGATCGATCGGTTCCACTTCCCCCTTGAAACGCGGCAGTGCGCGGGCATCGAGCAGGGTCAGTTCCGGCCGGGAGAGGCGCTTCTGCAGCCGTTCGGCACTGATCAGCAACGCCGTGTCAGGACTGCCGGTGAAGGAACCACGAGTGATCGCCGGCGCATCCAGGCTCAGTGGCAAACCGGCCGCGTGCCAGGCCTTGAGGCCGCCATCGAGGATAAATACACCGTCGCGCTTACCCAACCAGGCCAGCAACCACCAGGCCCGCGCCGCATAGGCACCCGGGCCGTCGTCGTACAGAACCACTTCGCTATCGGCGTTGATGCCCCAGGCCTGCAGGCGCTCGATCAGTTGCGCCGGCTCGGGCAGCGGATGGCGCCCGGTCACGCCCTTGACCACCGCGCCACTCAAATCACGCTCGAGGTCGGCATAGCTCGAACCGGCGATGTGCCCTTCGGCATAGCTGCGCTGACCGTAATCCGGGTCTTCAAGGGCAAAACGACAATCGAGAATCACCAGCCCCGGCTGATCCTTTTTCAGGTCCAGTGCTTGCGGGCTGATCAATTGCGCAATGGGCATAACGGGCTCCTGTGATTTTTATCAGACGTCGATCCTACGACACTTCCTCGAGCGCCTGGGCCAGAGGCACGTAAAACTCTTCGAACAAGGCTTTGACCGCATCGCGGGACTGATCCGTGACGAACCCGGCTTCCAGTACCAGCACCTGATAAACCCCGCGTTTAATGGCCTGTTCGCTCAAGTGGCTGGAGTTCTCCCGCGTGGTGCACAGGAAGCGCACCCAGGACGTGAGGATGATCCAGGCATTGAGGGTCAGGGATTCGATCTGCACCTTGTCCATCTGCAAAATGCCGGCGGCGACAAAACCTTCATAGATCGCCCCACCCTGGATCAGGCAGCGCTGGGAAAAGCGTCGATAGCGGTCGGCCAGCTCGGGGTCGCTGTCGAGCAAATGTTCGAGATCGCGATGCAAAAACCGGTAGCGCCACATCGCCGACAGCAGCTCCTTGAGGTAGAAGCGCTTGTCTTCCACCGTGGCGGCACGCCCTTGGGGCGGGCGCAGGAAGCTGTCCACCAGGCTTTCGTACTCGCTGAACAGCACGGCGATGATCGCCTGCTTGTTAGGGAAGTGGTAGTACAGATTGCCCGGGGAAATTTCCATATGGGCAGCAATGTGGTTGGTACTGATGCTGCGCTCGCCCTGCTGGTTGAACAGCTCCAGGCTGTTCTGCACGATGCGCTCGCTGGTTTTGATCCGTGGGGCCATGGCTTGAGCTTTAATTCAGAGTGCGTTGACGGGCATCTTAGATCTATCCGCGAGCGGATAAAACAAAGCGGTTACAGGATGTCATTTGACTTTTTAGAGCATACACTCTAAAAAGTGCTTCATTACAATAAATCCGGAGCCGACCATGACTGCTGATATTTCCTACCTGCAAAACCTACAGCAGCCGCTGGAAGAGCTTCATGCCCTGTTCGACGCTCAACGTGCCGCCTACGCCGCCAACCCTATGCCGCCCGCCGCGCAGCGCCAGCAATGGCTCAAGGCCCTGAAGGATTTGTTGAACAGCGAACGCCAGGCCTTGATCGATGCGATCAGCCAGGACTTCAGCCATCGCAGCGCCGATGAAACCCTGGTCGCCGAACTGATGCCCAGCCTGCACGGCATCCATTACGCCAGCAAACACCTCAAGGGCTGGATGCGAGCTTCGCGGCGCAAGGTCGGTGTCGCTTTCCAGCCCGCCTCTGCCAAAGTCGTTTACCAACCGCTGGGCGTGGTCGGGGTCATCGTGCCGTGGAACTACCCGCTGTACCTGGCCGTCGGTCCGTTGGTCGGCGCGCTGTCGGCGGGCAACCGGGTGATGCTCAAGCTCAGTGAGTCGACCCCCGCGACCGGCCTGCTGATGAAGCAACTGCTGGCGCGCATCTTCCCCGAAGACCTGGTGTGCGTGGTCCTTGGCGAGGCAGACATTGGCGTGGCGTTTTCACGTCTGCCGTTCGATCACCTGCTGTTCACCGGCGCCACCAGCATTGGCAAACACGTGATGCGCGCCGCTGCGGAAAACCTGACCCCGGTGACCCTTGAGCTGGGCGGCAAGTCCCCGGCCATCGTTTCCCGCGATGTACCGCTCAAGGACGCCGCCGAGCGCATCGCCTTCGGCAAGACCCTGAACGCCGGCCAGACCTGCGTAGCCCCGGACTATGTGCTGGTGCCGGAAGATCGCGTGGGAGGTTTCGTCGAAGCTTATCGCTCCGCCGTCCGTGGGTTTTATCCAACGCTGGCCGACAACCCGGACTACACCGCGATCATCAATGACCGACAACTGGCGCGCCTCAACGGCTACATCAGCGACGCCACCAGCAAGGGTGCGTTGCTGATGCCGCTGTTCGACCAGGGTCAGGGCCGCCGCATGAGCCATAGCCTGCTGCTCAATGTCACTGACGAGATGACGGTGATGCAGGACGAAATCTTCGGGCCGCTGCTGCCGATCGTGCCGTACAAGGATCTGGACCAGGCCTTTGCCTACATCAATCAACGCCCGCGCCCACTGGCGCTGTACTACTTCGGCTACGACAAGCGCGAACAACAGCGCGTGCTGCACGAAACCCACTCCGGCGGCGTGTGCCTGAACGACACGCTGCTGCACGTTGCCCAGGACGACATGCCGTTCGGCGGCATCGGTGCCTCGGGCATGGGTCACTACCATGGCCATGAAGGCTTCCTGACCTTCAGCAAGGCCAAGGGGGTCTTGATCAAGCAGCGGTTCAACGCGGCGAAACTGATTTACCCGCCGTATGGCAAATCGATCCAGAAGCTGATCCAGAAGCTGTTCATCCGCTAACGATCATCACCGCCGGGAAATAACAAGAATGAATCCCAGTCTGTCCGATACACCCGCGCTGTCACGGCGCGGGTTGCTCAAATTCAGCCTAGGCGCCAGCGCCTTTCTCGCCACTGCCGGGTTGGGCGCCAGCCTCAGCGGCTGTTCTGGGAGCGTCCCGGCCAGTGGCTTCGTCACGCTGCGCAGCGGCGACCTGCTGTTCTTGCGAGCGTTGATTCCAGTCATGCTCGATGGCGCCGTGACCTCCGAACGGATGCCCGAGGCTGTCGAAGGCACACTTGAAAGCCTGGATTACAACCTCGCGCGTCTGTCGCCGGAAATGCTCAAACTGACCCGCCAACTGTTCGATGTGCTGGGCATGGCCGTCACCCGCGGACCGTTGACCGGGATCTGGGGCAGCTGGGAAAACGCCAGCGCCGACGATATCCGACAATTCCTCGATCGTTGGGAAAACAGCTCGTTGAGCCTGTTGCGCATGGGCCACAGCTCTTTGCTGCAACTGGTGATGATGGCCTGGTACGGCCGCAAGGAATCATGGGCGCATTGCGGGTATCCCGGGCCGCCCACTATCTGATACCGAGTCGCCCTCTTCGCGGGCAAGCCCGCTCCCACATTGACCGCGTGCCCCTGTGGGAGCGGGCTTGCCCGCGAAGGCGCCAGCCGCCACACCACATTCCCAACAATAAAAAGAGAACCCGAAGATGCCCGTACCCGATCCGTTTCGCGAAGGCATGGCCCGAGGCTGGAAAACCTACAACGGCTCACAACTTACCCAGGACCTGACACTCGAAGCAGACGTGGCGATCATCGGCAGCGGTGCCGGCGGCGGCACCACCGCCGAAATCCTCAGCACGGCCGGTTACAAAGTGCTGCTGATCGAGGAAGGCCCGCTCAAGACCAGCAGCGACTTCAAGCTGCTTGAAGACCAGGCCTACAGCAGCCTCTATCAGGAAGGCATCGGCCGCATGAGCAAGGATGGCGCAATCACCATCCTCCAGGGCCGGGCGGTGGGCGGCACCACGCTGATCAACTGGACCTCCAGTTTCCGCACCCCGGAACCCACCCTGGAACACTGGGCCAAAGAGCACAACGTCAAGGGTCACAGCCCGGCGGACATGGCGCCGTGGTTCGAGAAAATGGAGCAGCGCCTGGGCGTCGCGCCGTGGATGGTGCCGCCCAACGCCAACAACGATGTGATCCGCAAGGGCTGCCAGGAACTGGGTTACAGCTGGCACGTCATCCCGCGCAACGTTCGCGGCTGCTGGAACCTCGGCTACTGCGGCATGGGCTGCCCGACCAACGCCAAGCAATCGATGATGGTCACCACCATTCCAGCGACCCTGGAAAAAGGCGGCGAGCTGCTTTACCTGGCCCGCGCCGAAAAACTCATGATCAGCGGTGACAAGGTCACCGGCCTGCACTGTTCGGCGATGGATGAGCGCTGCGTCGCACCGACCGGGCGCACCATCACGGTCAAGGCGCGGCATTTCGTGCTGGCCGGTGGCGGCATCAACAGCCCGGCCTTGCTGATGCGTTCCGGGGCACCCGACCCGCACAAGCGCCTGGGCAAACGTACGTTCCTGCACCCGGTGAACATGTCCGCCGCATTGTTCGACGAAGTGGTCAACCCCTTCTACGGCGCGCCGCAGTCGATCTATTCCGACCATTTCCAGTGGCAGGACGGCACCACCGGCAAGATGTCCTTCAAGCTGGAGGTCCCGCCATTGCATCCGGCGCTGGCCGCCACCTTGCTCGGCGGTTTCGGGCAGGAGAATTCGCAACACATGGCCAATCTGCCCCATACCCACGCCATGCTGGCGTTGCTGCGGGACGGTTTTCACCCGGACAGCCCCGGTGGCAACGTCGAATTGCGCAGCGACGACACGCCGGTGCTGGATTACCAGCTCTCGCCTTACGCCTGGGATGGCTTGCGCCGGGCATTCCACAGCATGGCCGAGATCCAGTTTGCCGGTGGCGCCAAGGCCGTCATGCCGATGCACGCCGACGCCCGTTACGTGAAGACCCTCGCTGAAGCCCGCACGCTGATCGACGGCCTGAGCCTGGAGTTGTATCGCACGCGCCTGGGCAGTGCCCATGTGATGGGCGGCTGCGCCATGGGTGAAGACCCGGCAAACGCAGTGACCGACAGCCTCGGCCGGCATCATCAGTTGGGGAATCTGTCGATCCACGACGGCTCGCTGTTCCCCACCAGCATTGGCGCCAATCCGCAATTGTCGGTCTACGGACTGACCGCACAACTGGCAACTTCCCTGGCCGAGCGTTTAAAAAACCCATGAAAATGACGATTATTCCCATCGTCTATAGTGCTTTCTTACCCAACAGGCGACTTGGCCGACCGGGAAGGCTGCGATACCATCCGACTCCCCAACGGATTCCCGCCAGGACGACGCGATGAACCGAGTGTTGTACCCAGGTACCTTCGACCCTATTACCAAGGGCCATGGCGATCTGGTCGAACGCGCCTCGCGCCTGTTCGATCACGTGATCATCGCCGTCGCCGCCAGCCCGAAGAAAAACCCGCTGTTTCCTCTGGAACAACGGGTGGAACTGGCGCGCGAGGTCACTAAACATCTGCCGAACGTTGAAGTCGTCGGTTTCTCGACGCTGCTGGCGCATTTCGCCAAAGAGCAGAATGCCAACGTGTTCCTGCGTGGTTTGCGCGCGGTGTCGGACTTCGAATACGAATTCCAGCTGGCCAACATGAACCGCCAACTGGCGCCGGATGTGGAAAGCCTGTTCCTGACCCCGTCCGAGCGTTATTCGTTCATTTCCTCGACGCTGGTCCGTGAAATTGCGGCCCTGGGTGGCGATATCACCAAGTTCGTACACCCAGCGGTGGCGGACGCCCTGACCGAGCGCTTCAAGAAGTAAATCTAGCAACTGTGGGAGCGAGCTTGCTCGCGATGGACGTTAACGATAACGCGGGAAACCTGACACCCCGCGGCGTTCTCGGCTTCATCGCCAGCAAGCTGGCTCCTACAGTGCGTCGCACCTGCGTGCAACACGGGCGCCAATGCGGCACAATTGTACGCATTGGTTTATTGCGCCCGGGCCTGCCGCCCCGGCTGGAGTTAGCATGTCCCTGATCATCACCGACGATTGCATCAACTGCGACGTCTGCGAACCCGAGTGCCCGAACGCCGCCATTTCCCAAGGCGAAGAGATCTACGTGATCGACCCGAACCTGTGCACCCAGTGTGTCGGCCACTACGACGAACCGCAGTGCCAGCAGGTCTGCCCGGTGGATTGCATTCCACTGGACGAAGCCCATCCGGAGACTGAGGAACAGTTGATGGAGAAATACCGGAAGATTACCGGTAAGGCTTGATTTTCAGGCTTTCAGCGCTCTTTCGGGCCTATTCGCGAGCAAGCCCGCTCCCACAGGGGATCTGCGCCGTACACAAATCCCCTGTGAGAGCGGGCTTGCTCGCGAAAGCGTCATCAGCCTCACTGAAGCTATAACTCACGATCAGCTCTGACAACGCGGGCAAAAAACACTGGCGCGCTGCCCCAGCTTCACTTCCCGCAGCCCCGTGCCACAGACCTTGCAGTGTTCGCCGCCACGGCCGTACACGAACAGTTCCTGCTGGAAATAACCAGGCTGACCGTCACCGCCGATAAAGTCCCGCAACGTGGTACCGCCGCGCTCGATGGCGGCCGCCAGGATGCGCTTGATCTCGATGGCCAGTTTCAAATACCGCGCGCGGGAAATGCTCTTGGCTTCGCGGCGCGGGTCGATTCCAGCGGCGAACAACGCTTCGGTCGCATAGATATTGCCGACGCCCACCACCACCGCGTTATCCATGATGAACGGCTTGACCGCCATCGAACGGCCACGGGACTGCTGGAACAGGCGCTCGCCGTCGAACAGGTCGGTCAGCGGCTCAGGTCCCAGGCGGATCAGCAATTCGTGATTGAGCGGATCGAGGCTCCAGAGCATGGCGCCAAAGCGCCGCGGATCGGTGTAACGCAGGGCCAGGCCCGATTCCAGCTCGATGTCCACATGCTCATGCTTGGCCGCCGGCAACCCGGCCTCCACCAGACGCAAGTTGCCTGACATGCCCAAATGGCTGATCAAGGTGCCGACTTCGGCGTTGATCAGCAGGTACTTGGCGCGCCGCTCCACCAATACGATGCGCTGGCCGGACAGGCGCACATCGAGGTCCTCGGGGATCGGCCAGCGCAGACGGCGATCACGCACGATCACCCGGCTGACGCGCTGGCCTTCCAGGTACGGCGCGATGCCGCGACGGGTGGTTTCGACTTCTGGCAATTCAGGCATGGTGCTCTCGGATCAGGCGCATGGCCTGGAAAGGTCCGACACTCAGCGATGAGTGCTGAGGTCGCGGATCGTCTGCTTGAGGGTCTCGAAGTCGTAGTCCGAGAGGCCGACATAATCGAGCACCAGCGGCGCGATGCTGTTCCACTCGTGATCTTCGGCCTGATTGCCCAGCACCCGATGCGACGCGCAAATGTGCTCGGCCATTTTCAGGATCGCCAACAGGTTCTTCAACGAACTGTTGCGCGAAGTCTCATCGCTGAATACCGCCAACGCATTGTGGTGATTGGCGATCGCCGCGCTCACGTGCTCCGGCAGACGCCAGGACTTGGCCGTGTAATAGCCGACCACCGAGTGATTGGTATTGAACACCTGATTCTCCGTGTCCACCACCCGGCATTCGGCGCTGGCATTGGCATAGGCCTGCTCCAGAACCCGCATATAGTCGGGGAAACGCTGGAGCATCAAGGGCACGCCGCAGTCGTGGAACAGGCCCAGGGCATAGGCTTCATCGCCATTTTCAACGCCGATGCGCTTGGCCAGGGTCAGGCAGGTCATGGCCACGTCCTGAGCGGTGTCCCAGAAACGGTTCAGGGTGACAATGGTGTCGTCATTCATCTCGCCCTTGATCGACATCGCATTGATCAGGTTGATGACCGAGCGGCTGCCCAGCAGATTCACCGCGCGCTGGATCGAGGCAATCTTGTTGCTCAGCCCGTAATACGGCGAATTGACGATCTTCAGCAGGGAACCGGAAAGGCCCGGATCCTGGGATATCAGCTTGGCAATGACTTCCAGATCCGGGTCGGGCATGTACTGCTCCATCTGCAAATCCACCATGATTTGCGGCTGGGCCGGTACGCTGATGCCCTGCAGGGCTTGTTGGATCTGTTCGGAAGTCAGCTCTTGGGACATGTGCACACACTCTGGGTCAGACGGCGATTCTAACCTTTATGAAGTTGGATCCGACATACCAAATCGCAAGACAACCCTCGCCACATGTCCACTTGCAGGCCAATCCAGGGGCTCAACACGCTATACTCCCGCTCTTTTTTCCGGAGCGACGACATGTCCCTGCCTAGCCTGCGCCTCAAAGCCAACGCCGACCGTCGTCTGCGCAACGGTCACTTGTGGGTCTACAGCAACGAAATCGATGTAGCCTCTACGCCTTTGCATGGTTTCAAGGCCGGCGACCAGGCGATCCTCGAAGCCGCCGGCGGCAAGCCGCTGGGCATCGTTGCCATGAGCCCGAACAACCTGATCTGCGCCCGAGTGCTGTCGCGCGACATCAAGCTGCCGCTGGACAAGTCGCTGCTGGTGCACCGCCTGAACGTGGCCCTGTCCCTGCGCGAGCGCCTGTTCGACAAACCCTTCTATCGCCTGGTCTACGGCGACTCCGACCTGCTGCCAGGCCTGGTGGTCGACCGCTTCGGCGACATCCTGGTGGTGCAGATCGCTTCGGCGACCATGGAAGCCCATAAAGACGACGTGATCGCGGCGCTGACCCAAGTGCTCAAGCCAAGCGGCATCCTGTTCAAGAACGACTCCGCCGCCCGTGACGCCGAAGGCCTCACCCGCTACGTCGAAACCGTATTCGGCCTGGTGCCGGAGTGGGTCGCACTGGAAGAGAACGGCGTGAAATTCGAAGCGCCGGTCATCCAGGGCCAGAAAACCGGCTGGTTCTACGACCACCGCATGAACCGCGCCCGCCTGGCGCCGTACGCCAAAGGCAAACGCGTGCTGGACCTGTACAGCTACATCGGTGGCTGGGGCGTGCAGGCTGCCGCGTTCGGCGCCAGTGAAGTGTTCTGCGTCGATGCCTCGGCCTTCGCCCTTGACGGCGTCGAGCGCAACGCCGCGCTGAACGGCTTCGCCGACAAGATGACCTGCATCGAAGGCGACGTGTTCGAAGCCCTCAAAGAGCTGAAAGCCAGCGAAGAACGCTTCGACGTGATCGTGGCCGACCCGCCGGCGTTCATCAAACGCAAGAAAGACATGAAAAACGGCGAAGGTGCCTACCGCCGCCTGAACGAGCAAGCCATGCGCCTGCTCACCAAGGACGGCATCCTGGTCAGCGCATCGTGCTCGATGCACCTGCCGGAAGACGACCTGCAGAACATCCTGCTGACCAGCGCCCGTCACCTGGACCGCAACATCCAGATGTTGGAACGCGGCGGCCAGGGACCGGATCATCCGGTGCATCCGGCGATTGCGGAAACCCGTTACATCAAGAGCATTACCTGCCGGTTGTTGCCTAACAGCTAAAACGCAAACCAATGTAGGAGCGAGCTTGCTCGCGATGGACGTCAACGATAACGCGGGGAACCTGATACCCCGCGGCGTCTTTGACTTCATCGCGAGCAGGCTCGCTCCTACAGGTGCAGGACACATCCTGATCCACTGCCGAAGCGACAACCTCCCACACCACGCCTACCGTTTTCTCTTCCCATCACCGAAGAGGACAACGGAATGTCCAACACGCCAAAAGCCCATCTATTACGCACAGGTCGGCACTCGCAATCCGGTCGCATCTATCACCTGACCGCTGTCACCCATGAACGACAACCATTCTTCCAGGATTGGCGCACTGGACGCTTTTTGGTGCATGAGTTCAGAAGGGCTCAGGAAGCCGGCCATGCCACGTCTATAGCCTGGGTAGTCATGCCGGATCACTTCCACTGGCTGATTGAATTGCACAACGGTGATTTACCGAAACTGGTGCAAGCCACCAAATCTCGCTGCACACGCCTCATCAATCAGCAACGGGATCTGCATGCTCCTGTATGGCAAAAGGGCTACTTCGACCGAGCCCTGCGTCGCGAGGAAGATCTGAAAGCCATTGCCCGATACATCATCACAACCCCCCTACGCGCAGGCCTCGTCGACCATATCGGCGGCTACCCACTCTGGGACGCCATCTGGCTCTGATGCACAAATCACTGTAGGAGCGAGCCTGCTCGCGATGGTCGTCAACGATAACGCGGGAAACCTGGTACCCACGGCGTTCTCGGGTTCATCGCGAGCAAGCTCGCTCCTACAGGATTGCGTCTTTCCACACGTCTCGTGAATGCTTGCAGGCATTCCCTCCAGCCGCCAGCCGTGTAGAATCGCGAACATTCATCGCCAGTCATCCCCGGCGGGTTTATGAGCTCAAGCTGAAGCGCGCGGCGATCCCGCAAAGTTATCGGCAACTTCCGGACACGCGGCCATTTCTGAGTGTTCCAGACGTCAATAGAAGCTCACTTCCCTTTTGATACCTGATTAGCCGCCCGGAGTGCTTCATGCCTGATTACCGCTCGAAAACATCCACCCACGGCCGCAACATGGCCGGCGCCCGCGCACTGTGGCGCGCCACGGGGATGAAAGATGACGACTTCAAGAAGCCGATCATCGCCATTGCCAACTCGTTCACCCAGTTCGTACCGGGCCACGTGCACCTCAAGGACCTGGGGCAACTGGTCGCCCGCGAGATCGAACGCGCTGGCGGCGTGGCCAAGGAATTCAATACCATCGCCGTCGATGACGGCATCGCCATGGGCCACGACGGCATGCTCTATTCGCTGCCGAGCCGCGAGATCATCGCCGACTCCGTCGAGTACATGGTCAACGCCCACTGCGCCGACGCGATCGTGTGCATTTCCAACTGCGACAAGATCACCCCTGGCATGCTGATGGCGTCCCTGCGCCTGAACATCCCGGTGATCTTCGTCTCCGGCGGCCCGATGGAAGCCGGCAAGACCAAACTCGCTTCCCACGGCCTCGACCTGGTCGACGCCATGGTGATCGCCGCCGACTCCAGCGCTTCTGACGAGAAAGTCGCCGAGTACGAGCGCAGCGCCTGCCCGACCTGCGGTTCGTGCTCCGGCATGTTCACCGCCAACTCGATGAACTGCCTGGTTGAAGCGCTGGGCCTGGCCTTGCCGGGCAACGGTTCGACCCTGGCCACCCACAGCGACCGCGAGCAGCTGTTCCTGCAGGCCGGCCGTACCATCGTCGAGCTGTGCAAGCGTTACTACGGCGAGAACGACGAGTCGGTGTTGCCGCGCAACATCGCCAACTTCCAGGCCTTCGAAAACGCCATGACCCTGGACATCGCCATGGGCGGTTCCACCAACACCATCCTGCACTTGCTGGCCGCTGCCCAGGAAGCCGAGATCGATTTCGACCTGCGCGACATCGACCGTCTGTCCCGTCACGTGCCGCAACTGTGCAAGGTCGCGCCGAACATCCAGAAGTACCACATGGAAGACGTGCACCGTGCCGGCGGGATCTTCAGCATCCTCGGTTCGCTGGCCCGTGGCGGCCTGCTGCACACCCAGCTGCCGACCGTGCACAGCCGCAGCATGGAAGAAGCCATCGCCAAGTGGGACATCACCCAGACCAACGACGAAGCGGTTCACCACTTCTTCAAGGCCGGTCCGGCGGGCATTCCGACGCAAACCGCGTTCAGCCAGTCGACCCGTTGGGAAACCCTGGACGACGACCGTGAAAACGGCTGCATCCGCAGTGTCGAGCACGCTTACTCGAAAGAGGGCGGCCTGGCTGTTCTTTACGGCAACATCGCCCTGGACGGCTGCGTGGTGAAAACCGCTGGCGTCGACGAGTCGATCCACGTCTTCGAAGGCAACGCCAAGATCTTCGAAAGCCAGGACAGCGCCGTACGCGGCATCCTCGCCGACGAAGTGAAGGAAGGCGACATCGTCATCATTCGCTACGAAGGTCCGAAAGGCGGCCCGGGCATGCAGGAAATGCTCTACCCGACCTCGTACCTGAAATCCAAAGGCCTGGGCAAAGCCTGCGCCCTGCTCACCGACGGCCGTTTCTCCGGCGGCACCTCGGGCCTGTCCATCGGCCATGCTTCGCCTGAAGCGGCTGCCGGCGGCGCAATCGGCCTGGTGCAGGACGGCGACAAAGTGCTGATCGACATCCCGAACCGCTCGATCAACCTGTTGGTCAGCGATGAAGAACTGGCGGCACGCCGGGTCGAGCAGGACAAGAAAGGCTGGAAGCCGGTGGAAGTGCGTCCACGTAAAGTGACCACCGCACTGAAAGCCTACGCCCTGCTGGCCACCAGTGCCGACAAGGGTGCTGTGCGTAACAAGGCGATGCTTGACGGGCTGTAAGCCTCAAGCATCGAACATAAAAATGCCCCGCCAAGTGCGGGGCATTTTTGTTTGCACAGATCCACTGTAGGAGCGAGCTTGCTCGCGATGGAAGCAAGGACGACACGTTAAACCAGAAAGAACGCGTCATCGTTAACGACCATCGCGAGCAAGCTCGCTCCTACAGTTAACAGCGTTTCCATTATTCCTGCGGGTCGAGGTTATCCAGCGCCTGGTTCACCGCCAACTCGCCCAGCATGATGACCTGCGCGATCCCCAGCATCGTGCTGCGTTGAGAGCCTTCCAGCAATCCGGCGAAATCGCTGGCCATGACATTGGCCGAGGCGAGGGATTCGCAGGCGTGGGCCAACAGGGTTTCGGTGTCGAGGCCCGGTGCGATGACGAATGTTCGGCTGGGTTTACGCGGGGTGGCGTTGATGTGGGCAGAGAGGTTGTCGCAATCGGGAGGATCGGGGGTAACTTTCAACATTTGATGGAACTCCGGGTGAGAAAAATGGAGCCATCACCCTCGCTACCAAACGAGGGTGGCGGCCATACGCAGGTTGGTAGACCGGTCACCAGGAACCCGGCGCGTCCGAAGATGCCCTGCGCATGGCCACCATATGAGCAGAGACAGAAACGAACCCTGCAAAGGGTGGCGCAATGCGCCGAGGTGAACACGGGCTACCAAACCCGATCACTGATGTTCAGTGACGCGGAAACGATAGAAGCCGCCCCCCAGGCGCACAAGCCGGCGGATTCTGGCGTAGTCGTAGTCCCTTACGCAAGAATGCGTAGGTTGCGACTGTCTGGAGATGTCGTTCAAGCGGAGTCTTTCATTGCACCGACTGGCCTCATCGCGAGCAAGCTCGCTCCCACAGGGGATCTACGGTGTTCACACAGTCTGTGTTTCACCCGAGATCTTTGTGGGAGCGAGCTTGCTCGCGATGGAGGCGACTCGGTCTTATTGAATCTCTTCAGGCTTCACGACCACCCAGTTCTTGTCGGCAGTCACCGTCAAGCCTTCCTTGGCCTGGGCCGCGGCGTTCTTGGCCATCATGCCCTGGATCTGGGTCATGTACTTGTCCTTGCGGTTGACCCACAGGTGGATGCCGCCCTTGGCCACGTCAACACTGTGGAACAGCATGTAGCCGTCGCTGCTCGGGGTATCGCCGCCCACCAGCACCGGTTTTTTCCACTGATCGATGTAGGTCAGGATCGCCGCCTGTTTGCCCGCCATCCAGGTCGCCGGGGTCCACAGGTACGGGGTCAGTTCGAGGCCGAGGTTGGCCTTTTCGTCATATTTGCCGTCAGTGATCTGCTTGCGCGCGGTGGTCAGTTCGCCCGTCTTCGGGTCCTTGAGCAGCAGCGACACGCCAATCACGTTCTGCGGTTTGACGTTGTAGCCGTACTTCGGATCGGCCGCGACCATGCGCACCAGCTCTTCGGAGGCGGCGGTCATCACGTAGACCTCGATGCCGTTCTCCATCAACTTGTTGTACAGCTCTTGCTGGCCGGTGAAGATTTTCGGCGGGTTGACGTCGAGTTTCTTGACCACGTCGCCTTCGTAATAAGTCGCCGGCACCGGCTTGCCGGACGCCATCATCTCGTCGACATAGCCCTTGAGTTCCTTGAGGGTAAAGCCGGAGAAGACTTGGGCGACCCATGGATAGCAAACCATGTCGTCGAGTTCGCAGAGGCGGTAGTAGTAGCTGAACAGGCTTTCCTTGTGGTCGGCGGTGTCCTTGAACGGCATCAGTTTCAGGGAGGGATCGAGCTTGTCGCGGGTGATCAGGCCCTTGTTCTCCATGAACGGCAGCAACGACTCTTCGAGGTCGTAGCGGTAACTGGTGTTGTCCATGTCGAACACCGCGTAGTTACCCTTGTTGGCGTTGGCGGCGATCATCGCGTCCAGCGCCTTGGCCTGATCGGCTGGCCAGTGTTTCAGATCCGTTGCGAAAACCTGGCCGGCAAGGCCCAGGCAAAGTGCTGCAGCCAGTAATTTCGGTGCGAACTTCATTGGCGTTTCTCCCTGAATGTGAAAGAGATCGACGCTAACAAATAAGTGTGACAGTCCTCGTCTGTCAGCGACCGTCCGCGTCCCTTTCGCGCCAGTTGCATTTCTGACAGCGACATCCGCTTATTCCAAAAGCGACGGATATCATACGTTTTTGATATTAATTCATTAGTTTTCAAGCTGTTAGGCTTGCCGGTTCGCGGTTGCCCAAGGGTGCAACCGGCACAAGTCTTATCGGAGTCTTCATGAATCTGCCGCTGATCCTCAATCTGCTGGTGTTCCTCGCCCTGCTCTTCGGCCTGGCGCAAACCCGCCACACCACCTGGAGCCTGGCGAAAAAAGTCCTGCTCGCGCTGGTGCTGGGCGTGGCGTTCGGTGTGGCGTTGCACACGGTCTACGGTGCCGGCAACCCGGTACTGAAAGCCTCGATCGGCTGGTTCGATCTAGTGGGCAATGGTTATGTGCAATTGCTGCAAATGATCGTGATCCCGCTGGTGTTCGCCTCGATCCTCAGCGCCGTGGCCCGTCTGCACAACGCGTCGTCGTTGGGCAAGATCAGCTTCCTGACCATCGGCACGCTACTGTTCACCACGGCCATTGCGGCGCTGATCGGCATCGGCCTGACCAACCTGTTCGGCCTGACTGCCGAAGGCCTGGTGGCCGGCACCCAGGAAATGGCGCGCCTGCAGACCATCCAGACCGATTACGCCGGCAAGGTTGCCGACCTGAATGTGCCGCAGCTGCTGCTGTCGTTCATCCCTCAAAACCCCTTCGCCGATCTGGCGCGGGCCAAGCCGACGTCGATCATCAGCGTGGTGATTTTCGCTGCGTTCCTGGGGGTCGCGGCGCTGCAACTGCTCAAGGATGATGCCGAGAAAGGTCAGAAAGTGATCAACGCCATCGACACCCTGCAAGCCTGGGTGATGCGCCTGGTGCGCCTGGTGATGAAGCTGACCCCGTACGGCGTGTTGGCGCTGATGACCAAAGTGGTCGCCGGTTCCAACCTGCAAGACATCATCAAGCTCGGCAGTTTCGTGGTGGTGTCCTACATCGGCCTGGGCCTGATGTTCGTGGTGCATGGCGTGCTGGTGTCGGCCGCCGGGATCAACCCACTGCGGTTCTTCCGCAAGATCTGGCCGGTGCTGACGTTTGCGTTCACCAGCCGTTCCAGCGCAGCGACGATTCCGTTGAGCATCGAAGCGCAGACCAGCCGCCTGGGCATCCCGCAGTCCATCGCCAGTTTCGCCGCTTCGTTCGGCGCGACCATTGGCCAGAACGGCTGTGCCGGTCTGTACCCGGCGATGTTGGCGGTGATGGTGGCGCCGACCGTGGGCATCAACCCGCTGGACCCGCTGTGGATCGCGACGCTGGTGGCGATTGTGACGCTGAGCTCGGCCGGTGTGGCCGGAGTGGGTGGTGGCGCGACCTTTGCCGCGTTGATCGTGCTGCCGGCGATGGGCTTGCCGGTGTCACTGGTGGCGTTGCTGATTTCGGTCGAGCCGCTGATTGATATGGGGCGTACGGCGCTGAACGTGAGTGGTTCGATGACGGCCGGAGCGATCACCAGTCAGGTGATGCAGCAGACCGATAAGGCGCTGCTGGATGCGGATGAGCATTCGGCGTTGGCGCAGGCTTAAATCCTCAAGCGACTGAGGGGGCCCCTTCGCGAGCAAGCCCGCTCCCACATTGGATCTGTGAACGACACACATCCCCTGTGGGAGCGGGCTTGCTCGCGAAGCTCTTAAGCTTTTTCCCACACTTCGAAGTTGTACGCCGGCTTGTCGCCTTCCGCCGGATTCGGCACATCCGACACCAGTTTCCACTGGTTCAAATCAAACTCCGGAAACCAGGCATCCCCTTCCGGGCTCAGCGCCACGCGGGTCAGGTACAACCGGTCAGCCTGCGCCAGCCCTTGCGCATACAACTGCGCGCCACCAATCAGCATCAACTCATCGACGCCCTGTTCCTTCGCCCATGCTTCGGCGCGAACGATGGCGGCTTCCAGCGACGGATAAACCTCCGCGCCTTCGAGTTGCAGATCCGCCTGGCGGCTGACCACGATGTTCAGGCGGCCCGGCAACGGACGACCGAGGGAATCCCAGGTCTTGCGCCCCATGATGATCGGCTTGCCGAGGGTGGTGGCCTTGAAATATTTGAAGTCCCCCGGCAAGTGCCAGGGCATGCTGTTGTCGACGCCGATCACACGGTTTTCACCGAGGGCTGCAATCAGGCTGAGGGGGAGTGATTTAGTCATGCCGGCGAGGATACCAGAGCCTCGCTTTCGCCGATAAGCGCCACAGCGGTTATGCTCACAGCTCATTTAAGCGACGGGATGCCGCGTGACTGAACTCAATACCCTCTGGCTGACAGAGACCATCCGCCTGCGCGAAGAACATGCAGGCCCTCTGGAAGACCTTGAAGCCAACCGACTGGCCCGCAGCGCCGGCGGCGATTTGCCGGCGCGCATTCAACGCCGCGCCCTGTGGCTGGCTGAACGCGATGGCCTGACTACAGCACTCAAACACTGGCTGCAAGGCGCACGACTGGCGCTGATCGTAATGGCCGTGCTGGCGGTGATCAGCGGCGCCGGCCTGGCATTGGCCGCAATGGGTGATGGCCTGCACCCGGTCAATGTGTTCTGGGCCTTGGGCAGCCTGCTCGGGCTCAATCTGGTCCTGCTGCTGAGTTGGGCCCTGGGGCTGGTGTTTGCCGGCGAACACGGCGCCAGCCTCGGACGCCTGTGGCTATGGCTCAGCGAAAAACTCGCTCGGGACGCCAAAGCCGCGCAGTTGGCCCCCGCCCTGCTCCTGTTACTGCAACGGCAGAAACTCAATCGCTGGGCCATCGGTGTGCTGGTCAACAGCCTGTGGTTGCTGGCGATGCTCAGCGCGCTGGTGATCCTGCTGATGTTGATGGCGACCCGGCGCTACGGCTTCGTCTGGGAAACCACGATCCTCGGTGCCGACACCTTTATCGCCGTCACTCAGGCGCTGGGTGCGTTGCCGGCCCTGCTTGGCTTCAGTGTGCCGACCGTGGAGATGATCCGCGCCAGTGGCGATGCCGCACTGAACATCGAAAGCGCCCGCCAGGCCTGGGCCGCCTGGCTGGTGGGCGTGCTACTGGTCTACGGCGTTTTGCCGCGCCTGCTGCTCACGCTGTTTTGCCTGTGGCGCTGGAAGACAGGGCAAACGGCGCTGCGCCTGGATTTGAACCTGCCCGGTTACGCGCAGTTGCGCGAACGCTTGATGCCCACCAGCGAGCGCCTCGGTGTCAGCGATGCGGCACCGGCGCAACTGCACCGCGTGGAAAACGGTGTCACCGAGCAGCAAAGCGACGGCGCGCTGTTGGTCGCCATCGAACTGGACGACCAACGCCCGTGGCCACCGCCATTGCCGAAAAGCGTGAGCAACGCCGGCATCCTCGACAGTCGCGAATCGCGGCACAAACTCCTCGAACAACTGAGCCGCTTTCCCCCTGCACGCCTGGCCATCGCCTGCGATCCAAGGCGTTCGCCGGATCGCGGCAGCCTGGCCTTGATTGCCGAACTGGCCCGCAGCGCCAGCGCCACCCGCGTGTGGTTGTTGCAGGCGCCGCCCGGTGAAGCGCTGGACGCCGAGCGCCTGGGCGACTGGCACGTGGCGCTGCAACAGCTTGAGTTGCCGTTTGCCGATTGTGCACCGATGAACTGGCTGGAGACGGGTCATGACTGACACCAGGAAGCAGCCTCTGAAACTCGCCGTGGTCGGTCACACCAACGTCGGTAAAACCTCGTTGTTGCGCACCCTGACCCGCGACGTCGGTTTCGGTGAAGTGTCCCATCGTCCCAGTACCACGCGGCACGTCGAAGGCGCCCGCCTTTCGGTGGACGGCGAGCCACTGCTCGATCTCTACGACACCCCTGGCCTGGAAGACGCCATCGCCCTGCTCGATTACCTCGAGCGCCTGGAACGCCCCGGTGAACGCCTCGACGGTCCGGCACGCCTGGCGCGTTTCCTGGAGGGCAGCGAAGCCCGGCAACGCTTCGAACAGGAAGCCAAGGTGCTGCGCCAGTTGCTGGCGTCGGATGCCGGTCTTTATGTGATCGACGCCCGTGAGCCGGTGCTGGCCAAGTATCGCGACGAGCTGGAAGTGTTGGCCAGTTGCGGCAAACCCTTGCTGCCGGTGCTGAATTTCGTCAGCAGCGCCAACCACCGTGAACCGGCCTGGCGTGAAGCGTTGGCGCGGCTGGGCTTGCATGCCCTGGTGCGTTTCGACAGTGTCGCGCCGCCGGAAGACGGCGAGCGTCGACTCTATGAAAGTCTCGCCCTGCTGCTGGAAACGGCCCGGCCGCAACTCGAACGCCTGATCGCCGATCAGCAGGCCCAGCGTCTCGCTCGCCAGCAAAGCGCGGAGCGGTTGATTGCCGAATTGCTGATCGATTGCGCGGCTTGCCGGCGCAGCGTGGTCAGTGAAGCCGAGCAGGAACAACAGGCGATCAGCGAATTGCGCAAAGCCGTACGCCAGCGCGAGCAGCGTTGCGTCGAGGCCCTGCTCAAGCTCTACGCCTTCCGCCCACAGGATGCCGCAGCCAGTGATTTGCCGCTGCTCGATGGCCGCTGGGGCGACGACCTGTTCAATCCGGAAACCCTCAAGCAACTGGGTGTGCGCGTCGGCGGTGGAATTGCCGCAGGCGCCGCTGCCGGGGCCGGGGTCGATTTGCTGGTGGGCGGGATTACGCTCGGCGCCGCTGCACTGGCCGGCGCCATCGCCGGTGGCGCCCTGCAAACCGCACGCAGTTATGGCAGCCGCTTGCTGGGCAAGATCAAGGGCCAGCGCGAACTCACGGTGGATGACAACGTGCTGCGCCTGTTAGCGCTGCGCCAGCGGCAATTGCTGCAGGCGCTGAACACCCGTGGGCACGCAGCGATGGACAGCATCCGGGTGGCCACGCCTCAGGAAAAGAGTTGGCGCGAAGGCAAACTGCCCGAGGCTTTGAACAAGGCTCGGGCACATCCGCAGTGGTCGTCGTTGAATCCGCATCCGAAGTTGAATCAGGCGGAGCGGCAGGAGCAGGTTGAGGTGTTGGCGCAGCAGTTGTGAACTTGCTGATCGTCAGCTCCAGTTGAACTGCAGATACGCAGTGCTGAGCTGTGAGACGCGCTGCTGATCCACCGCATCCTGGTCACCGTCGTTATCCATATCGAAGTGGATCAGCCAATCCATCTTCCCGTCGTTGTTGGTGTCATAGGCGGACGCGGTGTAAACGATAGTTTGATCCGACGGTTTGCCGACGCCTTCATGAAAGTGCAGGCGCACGGTGTCTGGCGAACCGTCGTTGGCGAAATCTTCGGTGAATATCTTCAGATAGCGATCCCAGGTATCGCCGCGGTTGAACCATTTGAGCTGCAAGTAGGCGTTGGCAAACGACCTGAGCAACCGCTCGTCCTTGGTGTTTTCCTTACCATCGTTGTTCACATCACCGACCTGGAAATCAACCTTGCCATCAGCCGTGATATCCAGCGCATAGGCCTTATGGATGAGCCTGTCCTCTGCCCCGCTACTCTCCTCGAAAAAATGCAGGAGGACGGTGTCGGCCTTGCCGTTCGCGCTGCGGTCCTGGGCAGTCACTTTCAAATAACGCATGGTGGAGTTTCTCATTGAATAAGGGCCGATCAAGCTAGCCCGTCTCGTCGGAACTCTCTGCGCGAACAGTTTCATTTACTTGTAGGGCATTTCAGCAGGCTTCGAGAGACAAGACTCCGATGGCTTTGCGCTTCAACACCTCCAGATCCGTCACCGGCACATGCATCTCCTTGGCCTGTTCATCCCACTGGCGCATGCGCAAACTGACTTTGCACAACGGGTCCTGCTCGAAGGCATCGGCTTCGGCTTCGGTCATCACACCCCCCTGATATTCCAGGGTCCGGCGACTGGCTTCGCTCAGGCGTTCGTAGTACCCAGGCTCCCTGAGTGTCAGATAACGCTTGGCCTGGACGTGGTACTCCACCAACCGGGCCATGCGTTCGCTGAAGCCGGCCTTGCGCAAATAATCGGCGCCCAGCCGTTCGTGGCTGACCACGCCGTAGCCGCCCATGTTCTCGGCACCCTCGGCGCAGATGTGCCCGATATCGTGGAAGAACGCCGCCAGCACGACTTCGTCGTCGAAGCCTTCGGCCATCGCGCATTGGGCGGCTTGGGACATGTGCTCGATCTGCGACACCGGCTCGCCGATGTAGTCGCTGTCGCCAAAGCGTTCATAGAGGGCGAAGACCTTGGCGACGGTTTGTTCATGGCTGTGCATCAGAAGTCTCCCGATCAGTGAGATTTGTGGTGAATGGTAGACCGCTTTCGCGAGCAAGCCCGCTCCCACATTGGAACGCATTTCCCTGTGGGAGCGGGCTTGCCCGCGAAGAGGCCCCTTCAGCCGATAAAGATCTTACTTGGCCGCCACTTTCTCGGACTTGCCATCATAACGCTTGCGCCATTCGGTCAGGATCTCGTCGCGGTTCTTCGAGGCCCAGGCAAAGTCGTTCTTGATCAGGCGCTGTTCGTAGTCGGCTGGCAGTTCGGTCTGCGGCTTGGCGATACCAGGCTGGGCAAGCACTGCGAAGTTTTCTTTGTACAACTCCATCGCCTCAGAGCTGGCGGAGAAGTCAGCCAGTTTCTTCGCGGCCTCTTCGTGGGCAGTGCCCTTTATCACGGCAGTCGCTTCGATTTCCCAGCCCAGACCTTCCTTCGGCAGGATGATGTCCAGCGGTGCACCCTGGCGTTTCAGTTGAACGGCCGGGTATTCGAAGGAAATACCGATCGGGAATTCACCCGCAGCCGCCAGTTTGCAAGGCTTGGAACCGGAGTGAACGTACTGGCCGATGTTCTGGTGCAGGCCGTCCATGTAGGCCCAGCCCTGCTTCTCGCCGAAGGTTTGCAGCCAGGCGCTGACGTCGAGGAAGCCGGTGCCGGACGATGCCGGGTTCGGCATGACGATCTTGCCTTTGTACTCAGGCTTGGTCAGGTCTTGCCAGCTCACGGGCTTGGTCAGGCCCTGCTTTTCGGCTTCGACGGTGTTGAAGCAAATGGTCGCGGCCCAGACATCCATGCCGACCCAGGCTGGCGGGTTGGCGGCGTCACGGTAGTTGGCGCCGATCTTGCCAAGGTCCTTGGGTGCATAGCTTTGCAGCATGCCCTGCTGGTCGAGGATCGCCAGGCTGGAAGCCGCCAGGCCCCACACGGCGTCAGCCTGCGGGCGGGCTTTTTCGGCGAGCAACTTGGCCGTGATGATGCCGGTGGAATCACGCACCCATTTGATTTCGACGTCCGGGTTGGCCTTTTCGAAGGCTTCTTTATAGGTTTTCAGCTGTTCGGCTTCGAGGGCGGTGTACACCGTCAACTCGGTTTTCGCCGCAAAGGCGTTCAGGCTGAAAGCGGTGAGGACAGCGGCGGCCAGGGCCATAGGCTTGAACATGATCTTTTCCTGTATTTGAGTTGAGGGTGTGAATCAATGACCGGGCGCGGTCTGCCGCCAGGCCTGGGAGCGGCGCAGCAAACCGCGCGAGGCCCCGGCCAGCAGCAGGGACACGCCCGCCGAGGTGAACAGAATCAGGGTCGACATCGCCGCCGCGCCGCCGACGTTGCCGGCGTCGTCCATGTTCAGCACCGCCACCGCCGCGAGGATGGTGTCGGGGCTGTAGAGGAAGATCGCCGCCGAGACGGTGGTCATGGCCGAGACGAACAGGTAGCGCACGATGTCCAGCAACGCCGGCAGGCAGATCGGAACGGTGACGCGCAGGTAATGGCGGTACAGCGGCGCCTTGAGCGACAACGCGGCGGCTTCGAACTCGGCATCGAGTTGACGCAACGCGGTGGTGGCGGTCATTTGCGCGGTGGTCAAATAGTGCGCAATGGTGCAGACGATCAGCAGGGTCATGGTCCCGTACAGCACGTGCAGCGGGTTGCCGGTGAGGTTGAAGAAGAAGACGTAACCCAACCCCAACACCAGGCCCGGCACCGCCATCGGTACGAAGCTGAGCATGCGCAAGGTCAGGTTCAGGCCGCGCTGCCCCCTGGTTTTTTCCATCAGGTAGGCGCCGGTGAAAATCAGCAGGCTGCCGATCAGCGCCGTGCCCAAAGCCATCTTCAAGCTGTTGCCGTAGGCCAGCCAGCCACCGCCGGCGGTTTCATTGAACTGGTAGTGGTTGAGCGACAGCGACAGGTTGTACGGCCAGAATTTCACCAGGGACGAGAACACCGCCATGCCGAACACCAGCAACAACGTAGCGCTGATCAACAGGACGATGGCCAGGTAGCAAGCGTCGCGCAGTTTCGATGGCGCAGGCTTGAACACCTGGGCACGACCGCTCATGGAGTCGCCGTGACGCCGACGCAACCAGGCATCGACGCCAAAGCTGAACAGCGCCGGCAGCAACAACACCATGCCGATCAAGGCACCGCGGCCGAATTGCTGTTGGCCGACCACGGCTTTATAGGCTTCCAGTGCCAGCACCTGATAGTCGCCGCCGACCACCACCGGAACCCCGAAATCAGTGATGGTCAGGGTGAACACCAGGCAGAACGCTGCGAAAACCGCCTGACGGGTCGCCGGCCAGGTGATGCTGCGGAACGCTTTCGCCGGACTGGCGCCCATGCTTGAAGCCGCATCGAACAGTCGCGCATCCGCCAGGGACAAGGCCGACAGAAGAATCATCAAGGCGTGCGGGAAGGTGTAGATCACCTCACCCAGAACAATGCCCCAGAAGCCGTAGATGTTGTCCGAGAGCAGGCCACGCAGCATGCCCTGGTTGCCGAACAGGTAAACCAGCGCAATCCCGGGCAGCATCGACGGTGCCATCAATGGCAGCAGGGAAATGCCACGCCAGATACCTTTACCTGCAATCAGGGTGCGTTGCAGCGCGTAGGCAAACAGATAAGCCAGGGGTACGACAATCGCCGCGACGCTGAGGGAAACCTTCAGACTGTTGCCGAGCAACCAGTGGAAGTTCTCGCTGGTCACCAGTTCTTTCGCTGCAACCCAACCACCACCCTGCCCGGCTTCAGCACTGAAACCACGCCAGAAGATCGCCAGCAACGGCATCAATACGGCAACGCCCAACAGCACCAGCAGAAGCACTTTGCCGCCGACCACGAACAGCCGGTCACCGATCTCGGCACGGGAAGTCTGCCGAACCTGCTGTCGTGGCAGCGGCAGCGCAATGTTCGCGCTCATCAGGCAAACACCTGCAGGCTGCGCGGCGGCAAGGCGACCATGATCTGCCGGGCGCCAAGGCGCGGCATGGCTTCCGGTGCCAGTTCCGCCAATAGCGCATGGCCCGGCAAATGATCGAGCTCGAAGCTCATGCGGCAGCGGTTGCCGAGGAAGGTGATCTCGCGAACCTTGGCCGGGAACAGGTTTTCCTCGTGCACCAGCGGATTGACGTTGATCGCTTCGGGGCGGCAGAACAAGCGGCCCGAGGCGGTCTTGGCGCTGCCTTCGGCCAGGCGCATGTTCATCCCGCCGACCTGGGCGTGGCTGTCGCTGCTGCGCTGGAACGGCAACCAGTTGCCCTGGCCGACGAACTCCGCCACGAACGGCGTGGCCGGGCGGTTGTAGATTTCCTGCGGCGTGGCGTACTGCTCGACCTTGCCGTTGTTCATCACGGCGATACGGTCGGCCATCAGCATGGCCTCGTCCTGATTGTGGGTCACCATCAAGGTGGTGATGCCGAGGTTGCGTTGCAGCTGGCGCAGTTCGGTACACAGATGCTCACGCACCCGGGCATCGAGGGCCGACATCGGCTCGTCGAGCAGCAGCAGCGAAGGTGCCGGGGCCAGCGCGCGGGCCAGTGCAACCCGTTGCTGCTGGCCACCGGACAACTGACCGGGATACTTTTTCTCGCTGCCGCCCAGGCCGACCAGTTCCAGCATCTGACCGACACGCTGGCGAATCTGGTCGCGACCATTGCCGGCGAGGCCGTAGGCAATGTTCGCTTCGACGGTGAGATTGGGGAACAACGCGTAGGACTGGAACAGAATGCCGTAGTCCCGCGCCTGGGGAGCCAGGTGGGAAACGTCGCGATCACCCAGGTACAACTCGCCGCTGTCCTGTTTTTCCAGGCCGGCGATGCAGCGCAGCAAGGTGGTCTTGCCACAGCCCGACGGCCCCAGCAGACACACCAGCTCACCGGCCGCCACGTCGAGTGAAACGTTATCCAGCGCGGTGAAAGCGCCAAAACGTTTCTGTATGCCACGCACCTTCATCGGGGCGCCGGGGTTGGTCAGGGCAGTTGCGATCGAGTTGTTCATGGACGGACCTCATCTGGCAGATGAAGGCCATCCTAGGGTTGTAATGAGTCCGTCATGTGGCAGTAAGGCAAAAACTGCCGATAGTGGTATTCGGGATTTTTGGTTATGCCTTCACAGCAGGCGCTGACTGGACTGACGCCTTCGCGAGCAAGCCCGCTCCCACTGGGATTGCAGTCAACTGTGGGAGCGGGCTTGCTCGCGAAGAGGTCATCACTGGCAGCACAAAAATCAAGCCGGCGCCATTTCCTGCGCCAACCCGAGAAACGCCGCCGGCAACCGCGCGCTTTTGCGTTCCTTGAGGCAATACAGGTATTCGGGGATCTGCGGTGCATTTTCGATGGTCAGCACCCGCAGTTGCGGATCATGGGGGACTTCCTGGCGGGCGATGATGCTGATGCCGATGTTGCGCAGCACTGCTTCGCGGATCGATTCGCGGCTGCCGATCTCCAGCAGCGGCCCGAAACTCACTCCGGCGCTGGCCAGCAACGCTTCGGTCAGGCGTCGAGTGGTCGAGCCCGGTTCGCGCATCAGCAGGGTATGCCCGGCCAGGGCGCCAAGTGGCACGTGATCATGAACCGCCAGTGGATGATTGCGATGCACCGCCAGCACCAGCGGATCGCTACCGAGCACCCGGCGAATCAGCCGCGCGTCATCGAGCAACTGCGACGACGCCGCAACATCGACCCGGTACTCTTCCAGCGCTTCAAGCACTTGCTGGGAATTGCCGATTTCCACCGACACCTCCACCTGCGGCAAACGCTCGCGAAAGGTTTTCACCAGGTCGAGGATGTAATACGGCGCCGTGGCGGCAATGCGCAATGTGCCCTGGACCTGGCCGCAGTTACGCAGGAAAAACTCGATGTCGGCTTCCTGCTGCATCAGCACCTTGACCATCGGCAGCAGCCGCGCCCCCTCCTCGCTGACGCTGAGACGCCGACCGCCACGGTAGAACAGCTCGACCGCATACTGACTCTCCAGGTTGCGGATCTGCGTCGTCACCGTCGGCTGGCTCAGGCCAAGCTTTTTGGCAGCCTGGGTAATGCTGCCCAGGCGGGCCACCATGTAAAACGCCTTCAGCTCGGCACTCAGCACAACCGCCCCTCATTCTTTACTTGCGCAGCAGGCGCAAACCGTTGAACACCACCAGCAAACTCACGCCCATGTCGGCGAACACTGCCATCCACATGGTAGCGATCCCGGCGAAGGTTACCCCAAGAAAGATCGCCTTGATGACCAACGCCAGGGCGATGTTCTGTTTGAGGATGCTCGACGTCTGCCGCGACAGGCGAATGAATGCCGGGATCTTGCGCAGATCGTCGTCCATCAGGGCGACATCGGCGGTTTCAATCGCGGTATCGGTGCCTGCGGCGGCCATGGCGAAACCGATCTCGGAACGCGCCAGCGCAGGCGCGTCGTTGATGCCGTCGCCAACCATGCCGACCCGGTGCCCCAGGGCATAAAGGGCCTCGATAGACTGCAATTTGTCCCCCGGCAACAGGTCGCCCCTGGCTTCATCGATGCCGACCTGCGCGGCAATGGCTTGCGCGGTGTGGACGTTGTCGCCGGTGAGCATCAGGGTTTTGATGCCCAGGTCATGCAGTTGCTCGATGGCTTCGCGACTGGAGGCCTTTACCGTATCGGCGACAGCGAACAGTGCCAAAGGACCGGACGAATCAAGCAGCAGCACCACCGACTTGCCCTGCTTTTCCAGGGCAAACAGTTTTTCTTCCAGCGCCGGCGAGCACAGGCCCAGATCCTCCACCAGACGATGGTTGCCCAAATGGTAGAGCTGGCCGTTGATCTCGCCGCGCACACCGCGCCCGCCCAGGGCTTCGAAGTTATCCACAGTCAGCGTCGCGCTTTGGTTATCCACAGCCGCTTTGGCGATGGCCAGGGAAACCGGATGATCCGAACGCCCGGCCAGCGCGGCGGCAATGGCTGGCGCCGAAGCATCGGCGGTCGGGTCCAGCGACAGGTAATCGGTCTGCACCGGCTTGCCGTGGGTGATGGTGCCGGTCTTGTCCAGGGCCAGGTAGTCGAGCTTGTAACCACCTTCCAGATAGACGCCGCCCTTGACCAGGATCCCTTTGCGCGCCGCCGCCGCGAGACCGCTGACGATGGTCACCGGCGTGGAAATCACCAGTGCACACGGGCACGCCACCACCAGCAGCACCAGTGCCCGATAGATCCAGTCGAACCACAATTCGCCCATGAACAGCGGTGGGATGACCGCCACTGCCAGCGCAAGGACAAACACTGCCGGGGTGTAGATCTTCGAAAATTGATCGACGAATCGCTGGGTCGGCGCCCGCGCGCCCTGGGCCTGTTCAACGGCGTGGATGATACGTGCCAGGGTCGAATTACCCGCGGCGGCAGTGACCGCGTACTCAAGGGAACCGGCCTGATTGATGGTACCGGCGAACACTTTGTCGCCGACGGTTTTCTCCACCGGCAGGCTTTCCCCGGTAATGGGCGCCTGATCGATGGTCGAACGCCCGGACAGTACTTCGCCGTCCAGACCGATGCGTTCGCCGGGACGCACACGCACCCGAGCGCCGATTTCGATGATTTTGACATCCTGCTCGACCCAACTGCCGTCGGCCTGCAACACCGTCGCCTGCTCCGGCGCCATTTGCATCAGCCCGCCGATGGCATTGCGCGCACGATCCAGGGAGCGAGCCTCGATCAGCTCGGCCACGGTGAACAGGAACATCACCATCGCCGCTTCCGGCCACTGACCGATCAGGACCGCGCCGGTAACGGCAATGCTCATCAGTGCGTTGATGTTCAGATTGAGGTTCTTGAGCGCGATCCAGCCCTTTTTATAGGTGCCGAGACCGCCGCTGAGGATGGACACCAGCGCAATGACCGCGACCACCCAATCAGGCGCGGTCGCGGTGAAGTGGATGACTTCCGCCAGTAATGCGCCCACACCGGACAACGCCAATGGCCACCAGTGTTTCCTGTCGGGTTTCGCTGCCGGTGTTTCAGTCCCCCCCTGCTCCAGCGGTTCGGCGTGCATGCCCAGGGACTTGATCGCCTCGATGATTGGCTCGGTGCCTGGCAAATCGTGGGTCACGCCGAGCACCCGGTTGATCAGATTGAACTCCAGCTGCTGCACGCCTGTCAGCTTGCTTAGCTTATTCTGGATCAGCGTCTGCTCGGTCGGGCAGTCCATCGCCTCGATGCGAAAGCTGCTCAGACGGGCACCCGCCGTCGGCGATTCGCTCAGCGTGACCCGAGCAGGCGCTGCCGTTTTTGATGAACAGCAAGCGTCGCCGTGACCGCCATGGTCATGCTTGGGCAAGGGTCGAAGCTTAACGCCGATTTCATGTTCGGCCACAGGTTTGTGGGTATGCTGAGAATCGCTCATTGGTTGCGTCCATAAGAGTGCCTGTTGCCCAGTAAAGACCCTGTAGCCACTATAGGGTCAAGCACCCATTTTGGAGTTATGGAGATTGTCGTCATGAAGATTGGAGAATTGGCGAAACTCACGGACTGCGCCGTAGAGACGATCCGTTACTACGAGCGCGAGAACCTTCTGCCGGAACCGGCCCGCAGTGACGGCAACTATCGCGTCTACACCCAGGCCCACGCCGAGCGCCTGACCTTCATCCGCAACTGTCGCACCCTCGACATGACCCTCGAGGAAATCCGCAGCTTGCTGGCATTTCGCGACAGTCCCCAGGACCAGTGCGAAAGCGTCAACGCACTGATCGATGAGCACATCCACCACGTCAAGGCGCGGATCGACGGCCTGCTGGCCTTGCAGGCACAACTGCTCGACCTGCGCCAACGCTGCAGCGAGAGGCCGGGTGTCGATCAATGCGGGATTTTGCAGCGGCTGGAAGTGAGCGGCGGGGTTGTGGCGACAGAGGCTGAGCATTCACATGTCGGCCGCAGTCACGGCCACTAACACGATCCCCTGTAGGAGCGAGCTTGCTCGCGATGAACTCAAGGACGACGCATGTTTTCAGATAAAACGCGTCATCGTTCACGTACATCGCGAGCAAGCTCGCTCCTACAGAGGGATGCGTAAGCTTTAGACCGCCATCGGTGCGGTCATTGGCGCGTGGTGCTCGTAGCCTTCCAGTGAGAAGTCGCCCGGTTCGACCAGTTCCAGCCACTCCGGCTGGTAAACGCCTGTCTTGGCAAACTCCGGCACACGGTCGGAAATTACCAGTTTCGGCATCGGGAACGGTTCACGCTTGAGCTGTTCGTTGAGCATGTCCAGGTGATTTTCGTAGACGTGCGCATCACCGATGAAATAGGTGAACCAGCGTGGCGTGTAGCCGGTCAGGCGACCGATCAGGCTCAGCAGCGCGGCGCCTTCGGTGAGGTTGAACGGCGTGCCCAGGCCCAGGTCGTTGGAGCGGATGTAGAGGGTCAAGGAGATCTCCCTGGTCTCGACATTCGGGTGGAACTGGTACAGCAGGTGGCACGGCGGCAAGGCCATTTCATCAAGCTGGGCGCAGTTCCAGCCGTGGAACAGGATGCGACGGCTGCCCGGGTCCTTGATGATGGTGTCGACGCACTGGCGAACCTGGTCGATGGCCTTGTACAGCACCACATAGGCCTGGCCGTTTTCTTCGCCTTCGGCAATCTGGCGGTAGCCTTGCTTGAGGGTCTGCTCGATGGCGGCCGGGTTGCTGAGCGGAATCTGCTTGTATGCCGGCCATTTGCGCCATTGCACGCCGTAGATTTCGCCAAGGTCGTCTTCGCCCTGGCGGAACGGGTTGGCCAGCCACTGGGCGTTTTCGTTGGCGTTCTGGTCCCAGACCTTGCAGCCCAGGGCGCGGAATTCGGCAGCGTTGTTCACGCCACGGAGGAATCCGCACATTTCGCCGATGGCCGATTTGAAGGCCATCTTACGCGTGGTGATCGCCGGAAAACCTTCCAGCAGGTCGTAACGCAGCATCGCGCCGGGAAAACTGATGGTGTTCACGCCGGTACGGTTGGCCTGTTTGGTGCCGTTCTTGATGACGTGGGCGACCAGTTCGAGATATTGCTTCATGAGTTACCTGTGTCCTTGAACCCGCAGCCATCGCTGCGGGGTTCGAATTTTATACGGCTGCCGCTGGCGTTGCCGGGGCGCGGTGATACGCCAGCCAGATCAGGACCAGGCCGCCGACGATCATTGGCAGGCACAGCACCTGGCCCATGGTCAGCCAGTTCCAGGCCAGATAGCCCAGTTGCGCGTCCGGTACGCGGACGAACTCGACGATGAAACGGAAGATGCCATAGAACAGCGCGAACATGCCCGATACCGCCATGGTCGGCCGCGGCTTGCGCGAGAACAGCCAGAGGATCAGGAACAGCGCCACGCCTTCGAGGGCGAACTGGTACAGCTGCGAGGGGTGACGCGCCAGTTGCGCCGGATCGGTCGGAAAGACCATCGCCCACGGCACATCGGTTGCCTTGCCCCACAACTCGGCGTTGATGAAGTTGCCGATACGCCCGGCCCCCAGGCCAATCGGCACCATCGGCGCAACGAAGTCCATCAGCTGGAAGAACGACTTGTTGTTCTTTTTGCCGAACCACAACGCCGCCAGCATCACGCCGATGAAACCGCCATGGAACGACATGCCACCCTTCCACACTTCGAAAATCAGCGTCGGGTTGGCCAGATAAGCGCTCAGGTCGTAGAACAGCACATAACCCAGGCGTCCGCCGACGATCACCCCCATCGACATCCAGAACACCATGTCGGAGAGCTTCTCCTTGGTCCAGGTCGGGTCGAAGCGGTTCAACCGGCGGGAGGCCAGCAGCCACGCGCCGCCGATGCCGATCAGGTACATCAGGCCGTACCAGTGGATTTTCAGCGGACCGATGGCCAGGGCCACCGGGTCGATCTGCGGGTAAGGCAGCATTGCGACTCCTCGTTAGAGTTCAAATCTTAAAAATTCCCGGGCGACGCTGCCACCTCAGGATTAAGCCAGGATTGCGCTGTGCGTCAGAGCAGATGCTTCAGACTAGAAAGTTCAGACCGACGCAGAACAGCAAAGCGGCAAACAGCCTTTTCAGCAACCTCGGCGACAACCTGTGGGCCAGTCGCGCGCCCAAACGGGCGAACACCATGCTGGTCAGGGCAATGCCCAGCAGCGCCGGCAAATAAACAAAACCGAGACTATGGGCCGGAAGCAACGGATCGTGCCAGCCCAGAATCATGAAACTTAATGCACTGGCCAGGGCAATCGGCAGCCCGCAGGCCGATGAAGTGGCCACGGCTTGCTGCATCGGTACGCTGCGCCAGGTCAGGAATGGCACGGTCAACGAACCGCCGCCAATGCCGAAAATCGCCGAGGCCCAGCCAATCACGCTGCCGGCCACGGTCAGACCGAGTTTGCCCGGCACGGTTCGGCTGGCCTTGGGTTTGACCTCCAGTGCCAATTGAGCGGCGATCACCAGGGCAAATACACCAATGAGTTTCTGCAGGTTGGGGCCGGAAATCGCTTCCGCCGTCAGGGCGCCGAACCCGGCACCGATCAGTATGCCGACGGTCATCCACATGAAGATCGGCCAAAGTACGGCGCCACGGCGGTGATGCTCGCGTACCGCGTTGACCGAGGTAAAGATGATCGTCGCCAGGGACGTCCCCACCGCCAGGTGCGTGAGGATCGATGGATCGAAGCCTTGGGCCTTGAAGCTGAACACCAGCACCGGGACGATGATGATCCCGCCACCCACGCCAAACAGCCCGGCGAGCACACCTGCACAGGCGCCGAGCGCCAGATAGAGCAGAAATTCCATGGTTGTCCCGCCCGCATCCCCAAAACCGGAGCGGCATGGTAACGGATGCATAGCCTCAAGCTCCACTATGCAAGGCGATGGATCGATGAGCGATGTCTGCGTAGAGTGGGCAAAAAACACACAAGGACTCCCTTATGTGCCTGATTGTTTTTGCCTGGCGCCCGGGCCATGCCCAGCCGCTGGTCGTGGCGGCCAATCGCGATGAATTCTACGCCCGCCCCAGCCTCCCACTGGCGCCATGGCCCGAAGCACCCCAGGTGTACGCCGGACGCGACCTGGAGGCCGGAGGTACCTGGCTCGGTGTCGGTGCCAACGGACGCTTTGCCGCGCTGACCAACATTCGCGACCCCCATCGACCGCCAGGGCGCAAGTCTCGTGGGGAGCTGGTCGCGCGATTTCTCACCGGGGAAATGCCAATTGACGACTATTTAGCCGACGTTGTCGACCGTTCGCTGGAATATGGTGGCTTTAACCTGCTGGTCGGCAATCCCCATGAGCTCTGGCACTTCAATCAACGGGAATCGGAAGCCGTCATGCTGGCCCCGGGGGTCTACGGGCTATCCAATGCCGGGCTGGATACACCCTGGCCGAAACTGCTCAAGGCCAAAGCGGCGTTGAGCGAGGTGCTGAATGATCCGCAGCCTCAGGCACTGCTGGCGCTATTGAGCGATGCGCAGACCGCGCCATTTGCCGAGTTGCCGGACACGGGAGTGGGGTTGGCGACCGAGACGTTGCTGTCGAGTGTGTTCATTGCCAGCCAGAGTTATGGGACGCGGGCGAGTACGGCGTTGATTGTGCAGGCGGATGGCACGCGGCATATCGTGGAACGCAGTTTCGGGCCGTATGGCGGGCATCTTGGGGAAGTGGAGATCAGAATTTAGTTTTGCGCTGTTCGTTCGGGCCCTTTCGCGAGCAAGCCCGCTCCCACAGGGGATTTGCGTCGTTCACAAATCCAGTGTGGGAGCGGGCTTGCTCGCGAAGAGGCCGCTACAAGCTCAGAGGGGCTTGATCGCCGCCGGATTGATCATCCGCGCCAACCCGAGGTTCTTCAGCGCCAGTTGCAGCGAGCTGTGGATAACCTGCGGGTTGTCGATGGTCATCAGCTCGGCCAGTAATTCCCTGGCCTTGCTCAGGTTGATCTGGCGCAGCATCCACTTCACCTTCGGCAAGTTGGTGGCGTTCATCGACAGGCTGTCGAAACCCATCGCCATCAACAGCACGGCCGCCGCCGGGTCACCGGCCATTTCACCGCAGATGCTCACCGGTTTGCCTTCGGCATGGGCGTCACGCACGACGTTCTGCAATGCCTGAAGCACCGCCGGGTGCAGGTAGTCGTAAAGATCGGCAACCCGCGGGTTGTTGCGGTCCACGGCCAACAGGTATTGGGTCAGGTCGTTGGAGCCGACCGACAGGAAGTCCACCTGCCGCGCCAGCTCCTTGGTCTGGTACACCGCCGCGGGGATCTCGATCATCACGCCAATCGGCGGCATCGGCACGTCACAGCCTTCGTCGCGCACTTCGCCCCAGGCGCGGTGGATCAGGTGCAGCGCTTCTTCCAATTCATGAATGCCGGAGATCATCGGCAGCAGAATGCGCAGGTTGTTCAAGCCTTCGCTGGCCTTGAGCATGGCACGGGTCTGCACCAGGAAGATTTCCGGGTGGTCGAGGGTAACGCGAATGCCGCGCCAGCCGAGGAACGGGTTGTCTTCCTTGATCGGGAAGTACGACAGCGACTTGTCGCCACCGATGTCCAGGGTGCGCATGGTCACCGGTTGCGGGTGGAACGCGGCCAGTTGTTCGCGGTAGATCGCCAGTTGTTCCTTTTCGCTCGGGAAACGCTGGTTGATCATGAACGGCACTTCGGTGCGGTACAGGCCCACGCCTTCGGCACCGCGCTTCTGCGCCCGCGCCACGTCCGCCAGCAGGCCGGTGTTGACCCACAGCGGCATGCGGTGGCCATCGACCGTGATACACGGCAGATCACGCAGTGCATCCAGCCCGAGGGCCAGTTGCTTCTCTTCCTCGACCACTTCGGCGAACTGCTTGCGCAGCACGTCACTCGGGTTGGTGTAGACCTCGCCGTGGTAGCCGTCGACAATCATCTGGATGCCGTCGACCTTGGAGTACGGCAGGTCGACCAGGCCCATCACGGTCGGGATGCCCATGGCGCGGGCGAGAATCGCGACGTGGGAGTTACCGGAACCGAGCACCGACACCAGGCCGGCCAGCTTGCCTTCCGGCACCTCGCCGAGCATTGCCGGCGTCAGCTCTTCGCTGACCAGAATGGTGTTGTCGGGGTAGACCAGGGTTTGCTGGCGCTCTTCCTGCAAATAAGCCAGCAGGCGCCGGCCGAGGTCCTTGACGTCCGAGGCGCGCTCACGCAGGTAGGCGTCGTCCATCAATTCGAAACGGTTGACGTGATCGGTGACCACCTGGCGCAACGCGCCCTGGGCCCACTGACCGGTCTTGATCACGGTGGTGACTTCGCTGCCCAGCGCGGCATCGTCGAGCATCATCAGGTAGACGTCGAACAGGGCCCGTTCTTCCGGGCGCAACTGCGTGGCGAGCTTGGCCGACAACGCGCGCATGTCGGCGCGCACGCCTTCGATGGCGGTCTTGAACAGCCCGAGTTCGGCGTCGATGTCGGTGATGGTCTTGTCCGGCACCACGTCCAGGTCGGCCGGTGGCAGCATGACCACCGCCGTACCCACAGCCGCACCCGGCGAACCCGGTACGCCGACGAACTTGGCCTCCTGGATGCCTTTACCCTGACGACCGAGGCCACGGATCGAGCCGGTGGCTTCGGCGTGGGCGATAACGCCGGCGAGCTGTGCGCTCATGGTCACGAGGAAGGCTTCTTCACCTTCATCGAACTGGCGACGTTCTTTTTGCTGAATGACCAACACGCCGACGACGCGGCGGTGGTGAATGATCGGCGCCCCGAGGAATGAGGCGAAGCGCTCTTCACCGGTCTCGGCGAAGTAGCGGTAGCGCGGGTGGTCCGCAGCGTTTTCGAGGTTCAGGGGTTCTTCGCGCGTACCGACCAGGCCAACCAGACCTTCGTTGGGTGCCATGCTGACTTTGCCGATCGAGCGCTTGTTCAAGCCCTCGGTGGCCATCAGCACGAAGCGGTTGGTCTCGGGGTCAAGCAGGTAGACCGAGCAGACCTGGCTGCCCATGGCCTCTTTGACGCGCAACACAATAATCCCCAACGCCGCCTTGAGATCCTTGGCGGAGTTAACTTCCTGGACGATCTTGCGCAGCGTATTGAGCATGGCTCGGGGTCGAACTCCGTCGTCAGTCGCGCGCTAAAAGGCGCGGGGCAAGCTCTTTGAGAGCGCGTCGATACACCTCGCGCTTGAATGTCACCACCTGGCCCAACGGATACCAATAGCTGACCCAGCGCCAACCATCGAATTCCGGTTTACCGGTCAAATCCATCCGCACCCGTTGCTCGTTGGAGATCAGGCGCAGGAGAAACCATTTCTGTTTCTGGCCGATGCACAGCGGTTGGCTGTGGGTACGTACCAGACGTTGCGGCAAACGATAGCGCAACCAGCCCCGGGTGCAGGCGAGAATTTCAACATCTTCGCGCTCCAGGCCTACTTCTTCGTTCAGCTCGCGGTACAAGGCGTCTTCCGGCGTCTCTTCGGGGTTGATCCCCCCCTGCGGAAACTGCCAGGCATCTTGATTGATTCGGCGAGCCCATAGCACCTGGCCGGCGTCATTCGTCAGAATGATCCCGACATTGGGGCGAAAACCATCGGGGTCGATCACGGCAACAACCTCGCAAACGCATGTCGCCGCATTGTTCCACAAAGGTTGTTAAGGCGGCAACGAAGGTTCCTACCTTATGTGCACTCTTGTGAAAAGACCGTATTCTTGTCGCCTTTTTACTGACTTTTCAGCGGGTAACTGCAATGCGCCTGGCTTTATTCGATTTGGACAACACCCTCCTGGGCGGTGACAGCGATCACGCTTGGGGCGATTACCTGTGCGAGCGCGGCTTTCTCGACGCCGTCGCCTACAAGGCACGCAACGATGAGTTCTACCAGGATTACCTGGCCGGCAAACTGGATAACGCTGCTTACCTGAACTTCTGCCTGGAAGTCCTCGGGCGCACCGAAATGGCTACGCTGGATCAGTGGCACAGCGACTACATGCGCGACTGCATCGAACCGATCGTACTGCCCAAGGCCATTGAGCTGCTGGCCAAGCACCGCGACGCCGGCGACAAACTGGTGATCATTACCGCCACCAACCGCTTCGTCACCGGGCCGATTGCCGAGCGCCTGGGGGTCGAAACCCTGATCGCCACCGAATGCGAAATGCTCGACGGCCGCTACACCGGGCGCAGCACCGATGTTCCATGCTTCCGCGAAGGCAAGGTGACGCGGCTGAATCGCTGGCTGGAAGAAACCGGGTTTACGCTGCAAGACAGCTACTTCTATAGCGACTCGATGAATGATCTGCCGCTGCTGGAGCAGGTGACGAATCCTGTCGCTGTCGATCCTGATTCGAACCTGCGGGCCGAGGCCGAGAAGCGTGGCTGGCCGGTGATTTCGTTGCGCGACTGATATCGCTTTACTGTAGGAGCGAGCTTGCTCGCGAAAAACTCAAGGTCGCTGCGGGGCTTCAGGCGCCCCGCGTTTTCGTTAACGCCCATCGCGAGCAGGCTCGCTCCTACACGGGCTTGGCACCCATCAACCCGGCAATGGCGACAAAACAGACAAAACTGAACAACGCCAGGGCAAAGGTGAACTTCCCCACGCCACCCGGCGCCTTGCGCAGCTTGTTCAGCCGCACCAGCAGCCAGAACCACGCCAGTGCCGCCACGGTGTACAGCACACTGGAGACTAGCAACCAGGTATGTCCCAACGGCCAGCCCACCAGGTGCACCATCCACCAGCCGGTAAACGGCATGCTCAGCAGCGCCAGCCCCATCAACAGCCAGACAAATACACGTGGCCGTTGCAGGGTGCGGCTTCCCGCCGTTGCATCACCCTTGCGCCGCGCAAGCAAAACCCAGACGCCCAGACCCAGCGCACAGGCCAGCAGTACAACGGTTGCCACCATGTGCGCCGCTTTCAGGGCAGTTAACGTTTCCATTGTTCGATTTCCTTATGACCTGCCCATCAGCGTAGTCCCTCAGCCAAGAAACAGCTGATAGGCCGGGTTGTCGCTTTCGTCCCAGTACGGGTAACCGATTTCTTCCAGCGCCGCCGGCACCAGGTGGCGCTCGTCGTGCGGCACTTGCAGGCCCGCGACGACACGGCCATCCGCCGCGCCATGGTTGCGGTAATGGAACATCGAGATGTTCCAGCGCCCACCGAGCTTGTTGAGGAAGTTGAAAAGCGCCCCCGGACGCTCCGGGAATTCGAAACGCAGGATCACTTCGTCGACCACATGCGCCGCACGCCCGCCGACCATGTGGCGGATGTGCAACTTGGCCAGTTCATTGTCGGTCAAGTCCAGCACCGGGAAACCTTGCTCGCTCAGGCTGGCGATCAGGGCGCTGCGCGGGTCGTTTTCCGGGTGGGTCTGCACGCCGACAAAGATGTGCGCTTCACTGCCAGTGTTGTAGCGGTAGTTGAATTCGGTGATCTGGCGCTTGCCGATGGCTTCGCAGAACGCCTTGAAGCTGCCCGGCTTCTCGGGAATGGTCACGGCGATGATCGCTTCGCGGCCCTCGCCCAGTTCCGCACGCTCGGCGACGTGGCGCAGGCGGTCGAAGTTGACGTTGGCCCCGGAGTCGATGGCGACGAAAGTCTGGCCGCTGACACCGCGCTGCTCGACATACTTCTTGATCCCGGCCACGCCCAAAGCGCCGGCAGGTTCGGTGATCGAGCGGGTATCGTCGTAGATATCCTTGATGGCGGCACAGATTTCGTCGGTGCTCACGGTAATCACTTCATCGACATGGTCCTTGCAGATGTCAAAGGTGTGCTGACCGATCTGAGCCACCGCAACCCCGTCGGCGAAGATGCCCACGGTCGGCAACACCACACGCTCGCCCGCCGCCATGGCGGCTTGCAGGCAATTGGAGTCATCCGGCTCGACGCCGATGATCTTGATGTCCGGGCGCAGGTACTTCACGTACGCCGCAATGCCGGCAATCAGGCCGCCACCGCCCACCGGGACGAAAATCGCATCCAGTGGCTGCGGGTGCTGGCGCAGAATCTCCATCGCCACGGTGCCCTGCCCGGCGATGGTGTGGGGATCGTCGTACGGGTGAATGTAGACGTAGCCTTTTTCATCGACCAGTTTCAGCGAATAAGCCAGGGCTTCCGGGAACGAATCGCCGTGCAGCACCACTTTACCGCCGCGCGAGCGCACGCCTTCGACCTTGATCTCCGGGGTGGTCTTTGGCATGACGATGGTCGCTTTCACACCCAGCACCTTCGCCGCCAGGGCCAGGCCTTGCGCATGGTTGCCCGCCGAAGCCGTCACTACGCCGCGGGCGCGCTCCTCGTCGCTCAACTGGGTCAACTTGTTGTAGGCGCCGCGAATCTTGAAGGAGAACACCGGCTGCAAGTCTTCGCGCTTGAGCCAAATGCTGTTGCCCAGCCGCTCGGAAAGCTGGCGGGCAGACTGCAGCGGGGTTTCTACGGCAACGTCATAAACGCGCGAGGTGAGGATCTTTTTGACGTACTGTTCAAGCATCGGAAAGCATCACTGAGCGGGTTGGGCGGGACCAAGGAGTCTAACCCGGCTTTCAGTTACACGACCACCTGTTGTAGGAGCGAGCTTGCTCGCGAAAAACGCAATGGCACCGCTGCACATCTATTTTCACGCGTTATCGTTCACGACCATCGCGAACAAGCTCGCTCCTACAAGGAACGATTGACCTGCCAATCGGGCAATGACCTTCCCCGCCCCGAAGCCTATAATGCCGGCCTTTCGTTCCCTCCTCGGCACTCCGGAGCCCGCATGAACCAGGATCAACTCAAACAGGCAGTGGCCCAGGCCGCCGTCGACTTCATCCTCCCGAAACTCGACGACAAGAGCATCGTCGGGGTCGGCACCGGCTCCACCGCCAACTGCTTCATCGATGCCCTGGCCCAGCACAAGGGCGCATTCGATGGCGCCGTCGCCAGTTCCGAAGCCACCGCCGCGCGCCTCAAGGGCCACGGGATTCCGGTGTACGAGCTGAATACCGTCAGCGACCTGGAGTTCTATGTCGACGGCGCCGATGAAAGCGACGAGCACCTGAACCTGATCAAGGGTGGCGGCGCCGCCCTGACCCGCGAGAAGATCGTGGCGGCCGTGGCCAAGACGTTCATCTGCATCGCCGATGCCAGCAAACTGGTGCCGGTCCTCGGTACTTTCCCGCTGCCGGTGGAAGTCATCCCGATGGCCCGCAGCCATGTGGCCCGCGAACTGGTGAAGCTCGGTGGCGACCCGGTCTACCGCGAAGGCGTGCTGACCGACAACGGCAACATCATCCTCGATGTGTTCAACATGCAGATCACCAACCCGGTGGAACTGGAGACACAGATCAACGCGATCGTCGGCGTGGTCACCAATGGTTTGTTCGCGGCACGTCCGGCGGATCTGTTGTTGCTGGGTACCAGCGAAGGTGTGAAGACCCTGCGCGCGGAATAAGCCAGACTGCCCAAATTCTCTGGGCAGATGAATGACCTGTGGGAGCGGGCTTGCTCGCGAAGGGGCCGTGTCAGTCAATAGAGATGTCAACTGACAGATTGCCTTCGCGAGCAAGCCCGCTCCCACAGGGTTATGCGTTGTTTGTCAGGGCTGTGGCTTCTTGAACACGTAGAACAGGTTCGGCTCGCTGACGAGGTACAGCGTACCGTCATCGTCCACGGCGATCCCCTCCGCTTGCGGCACGGTTTTCTGCAGGCCCTGGCGCCCCTTGCCCAATGACATTGTGCTCAGCGGACGCCCGCTCACATCCAGCTCCAGAATCAACCGCGACTCATCCGACAGCGCCAGCAAATGCCCGCTGCGCTCGTCGTATTGCAGGCTCGACAGATCCCGCACGAACATCCCGGCATCACGCTTGGGGTCGTTGATCACGTGTATCGAGTAAGATTCTTCAGGATTGAAACGCGGGAATCCGTGCACCTCGTAGATCAACATCGGGTTGCGCTCCTTGGCGACAAACAGGCGCTTGCCCACAGAATCGTAAGCCAGGCCCTCGAAACCCTTGTTGCCGCCCATGTGGACGCCAATGGTCATCTGCTCGGCGTCTGCCGCATCGACAAAAGTGGTGTCCTGCTCCAGACGGATCTTGATCAGCCGCTGCTGGCTTTCATCAGTGACCACATAGATGTCCTCACTGATGAACTCCACCGCCTCCGGATCACCGAAACCGACCAGCGCCACACGGCGCAAAATCCTGCCGTCGAGGGACAACTCGATCAGCTCGCTGTGTTTGTTGGTGACGGTGAACAGGCTTTTGCGCACCGGGTCGTAGGTCAACGCTGAAACGTTGTCCGCCAGGCCATCGATCACCTGCGCTTCGGTCACGACCCGGTATTGATCAAGGCCCATGGTCTGGGAACTCACCGGCTGCCACAGCGTATGCAGATTGAACCAGGCACGCTCGAACAGACGCAGGTATTGGCCGAGCGCAACCACGGTGATCAGCAAGATCACCGACAGGATCAGAATCAGGGATTTGGGGCGGGCAAATCGACGCATTCGGGTGGGCTCTGGGTCAAAACAGGCGGATGAAATATCACGCCCGTCTGAACTGAAGCTTAATGGCCGCGGGCCTTTTACGCACACACAGAGGCATTACCTCTGTTTTTCGAAGCGATAAAACAGGTTCGGCTCACTCACCATGTACAGCGTGCCCGCTTCATCCATGGTTACGCCTTCGGCGCGCGCAATGGTGTTTTTCAGGCCGTTGAAGCCACGCAACAGGGTGATGAAACTGACCTGCTCGCCCTTCTTGTCCAGCTCCAGCAACAGGTGCGAGTCGGCGGACAGCGCCAGCATGTGGCCGGTCCGCGGATCGATGGCCAGCGCCGACAGGTTGCGCATGTCCAGTGCATGGCTGGCCAGCTTCAGCTTGTCGCCGGTCAGGACCTTACCGTCACCCTTCCAGGCAAATAATGCCGGCGGACGCTCTTCACCCAGCACCAGTTGCTGATTGCGCGGATCCCAGATAACAGCCTCAAAGGCTTTGTTCTGGTCTTTGGAAGGGCCGAGGTCGTATTTCGGGAAGTCGGCGATGTTCAGTTCGCGGGTGTCGGCATCGACCTTGACGATAGCGATCAGATGCTCGCGCTCATCGACAATGGCCAATCGGCCGTCGCCCAGCACGGTGACGCCCTCAGGGTTGCTCCAGCCAACCAATGGCATTTTGCGCAGCACATCACCCTGCAGGTTCAACTCGACCAGGAAGGGGTTCTTGCCCATGACCGAAAACAGGGTCTTGGTCTGAGGGTCATAGGCCACGTCCGATGCTTCGTCCTTCTCCATGCCCGGCAACGGCTTGGCATCGATCACCGCGCGATAGTCCGGCAGCCAGATGCTGGCCTGACGCTCGGCCGGGCTTTTGAATTGCTCTTTCACCCAGAGCACGCCCCGCGAATCCCAGTGCATGGCAAATGCAACGCCGTAGGCGACAACGGCCACCAACAAGAGCCAGGTGTGCCAACGCAGGGCGAAGCGTGAGCGGCGGGCAGGATTAAGCGTGGATAGCGGAGAAGTGGCCATTGGGGAATGCGTTCCAGAAATTCAGGCTAGGGGTAATAGCACAGTTTGGGGCCGGCTCAGAGGCCGAAAGCCCTGAAATTATCCAGACAGGATGTGAAAAAAACGGGAAATGACAGGGTGAGCCATCTACAGACCACAACAAAACCAATGTGGGAGCGGGCTTGCTCGCGAAGAGGGCGTGACAGTCGACAAAAGTGTTGTCTGACACACCGCTTTCGCGAGCAAGCCCGCTCCCACAACAGGGTACAGCGGCGAACTAACGAACGCTGCTGGTGAAGCGACTGGCGCCCGGCAGTTCCAGGACGATCTCGTCACCGACATTCAGCGGACCGACGCCCACAGGTGTGCCGGTGAGGATCACATCCCCGGCCTGCAACGAGAAGCAACCGGCCATGTGCTGGATCATCGGCACGATCGGGTTGAGCATTGCGCTGCTGTTGCCGTCCTGGCGCACTTCGCCGTTGATGGTCAGGCGGATGCCAATGTCGGTCAGGTCGGCAAAGGTGCTGCCGGACACGAACGGAGCAATCACCGCCGCACCGTCGAAGGACTTGGCGATTTCCCACGGCAGGCCCTTGGATTTCAGCTCGGCCTGCTTGTCGCGCAGGGTCAGGTCCAGGGCCGGGGCGAAGCCGGAGATGGCGTCGAGCACTTCTTCACGGCTCGGTCTGGTCGACAACGGCTTGCCGATCAACACCGCGATTTCCGCTTCGTAGTGCACCGAGCCGCGCTCGGTGGGAATGCTGAAACCACCTTCCAGCGGCACCACGCAACTGCCCGGCTTGATGAACAGCAGTGGCTCGGTTGGCACCGGGTTATCCAGTTCCTTGGCGTGTTCGGCGTAGTTGCGGCCAATGCACACCACTTTCCCCAACGGGAAATGAATGCGCGTACCGTCGACATACTGGTGCTGATAGCTCATTTACCGTCTCCTGCCTTCAAGGGTGCTTAAGGTTTGCAGTTCAAACCGCGAAGATTTTGCCCGGGTTCATGATGCCGTTCGGGTCAAACACTGCCTTGACCGCTTTCATGTACTCGATCTCGACCGGCGAACGGCTGTAGGTCAGGTAATCCCGCTTGGTCATGCCCACGCCGTGCTCGGCGGAGATCGAACCGTTGTACTTCTCGACGGTTTCGAACACCCACTTGTTCACGGTTGCGCACTTGGCGAAAAACTCGTCCTTGCTCAGGTTATCCGGCTTGAGGATGTTCAAGTGCAGGTTGCCGTCGCCGATGTGGCCGAACCAGACGATTTCGAAATCTGGGTAGTGTTCGCCGACGATCGCGTCGATTTCCTTCAGGAACGCCGGGACTTTCGATACAGTGACCGAGATGTCGTTCTTGTACGGCGTCCAGTGGGAGATAGTCTCGGAAATGTATTCGCGCAGCTTCCACAGATTCTGCAGCTGGGTTTCGCTCTGGCTCATCACGCCGTCCAGCACCCAGCCCTGCTCGACGCAGTGCTCGAAGGTTTCCAGGGCGTGGTTGGCCACTTCTTCGGTGGTCGCTTCGAATTCCAGCAGCGCGTAGAACGGGCAGTCGGACTCGAACGGCGCCGGCACGTCGCCACGGGCCATGACTTTGGCCAGGGCCTTGTCGGAGAAGAATTCGAAGGCGGTCAGGTCGAGCTTGCTCTGGAACGCGTGCAGCACTGGCATGATCGAGTCGAAATCGGCGGTGCCGAGGACCATCGCGGTCAGGTTTTTCGGCGCGCGATCGAGGCGCATGGTCGCTTCGACCACGAACCCGAGTGTGCCTTCAGCCCCGATGAACAGCTGGCGCATGTCGTAGCCGGTGGCGTTCTTGATCAGGTCGCGGTTCAGCTCCAGCACGTCGCCCTTGCCGGTCACGACTTTCATGCCAGCGACCCAGTTACGGGTCATGCCGTAGCGAATCACCTTGATCCCGCCGGCATTGGTGCCGATATTGCCGCCAATCTGGCTCGATCCTGCCGAAGCGAAGTCCACCGGGTAGTACAGACCGTTTTCTTCGGCCACGTTCTGCAGGTGCTCGGTGACCACGCCCGGCTGACACACGGCAGTGCGGTCAGTGAGGTTCACGTCGAGGATCTGGTTCATGTAGTCGAACGACACGACCACTTCGCCATTGGCCGCTACCGCAGCGGCGGAAAGGCCGGTGCGACCGCCGGAAGGCACCAGCGCGACCTTGTGTTTATTGGCCCACAGGACAATGGCCTGGACTTGCTCGGTGGTCTTGGGGAACACGATGGCGGTCGGAGCGGGGGCGAAATGCTTGGTCCAATCCTTACCGTAAGCATTCAGGGAGTCGGCATCGGTCAGCACCTTGCCAGGCTCAACCAGGGTCTTCAGCTCTTCAATCAGGGCAGGATTGGTCATCGACAGAACTCTCGAACAATTCATGGTCATCCTGAGAACGCTTCACGTCGCAGGAATGAGTGTTTAGCGGGGTGCATATGCTAGCATACCGACCCCGCAGGGTAGTGCCCAAAGGCTGTTCTGCGGTGACGGCATTCCTGCCGTTCGGGTCAGCTCCGGGCTGCTCCCTTCCCTGCCATTTTTCTCCGGGATACAGGTTTACGCAGATGAGCAAGACTTCTCTCGATAAGAGCAAGATCAAGTTCCTTCTTCTCGAAGGCGTCCACCAATCGGCTGTCGACGTCCTCAAGGCGGCGGGCTACACCAGCATCGAGTACCTCACAGGTTCTCTGCCGGAAGCCCAGCTCAAGGAAAAGATCGCTGACGCTCACTTCATCGGCATTCGCTCGCGCACTCAACTGACCGAAGAGATCTTCGATCACGCGAAGAAGCTGGTTGCGGTCGGCTGTTTCTGCATCGGCACCAACCAGGTTGACCTGGACGCTGCCCGCGAACGCGGTATCGCGGTGTTCAACGCGCCCTACTCCAACACCCGCTCCGTAGCGGAGCTGGTGCTGGCCGAAGCGATCCTGCTGCTGCGCGGTATCCCTGAGAAGAACGCTTCCTGCCACCGTGGCGGCTGGATCAAGAGCGCGGCCAACTCCTTCGAGATCCGTGGCAAGAAGCTGGGCATCGTCGGTTACGGCTCGATCGGTACTCAACTGTCGGTCCTGGCGGAAGGCCTGGGCATGCAGGTGTACTTCTACGACACCATCACCAAGCTGCCATTGGGTAACGCTACTCAGGTAGGCAACCTGCACGAGCTGCTGGCGATGTCCGACATCGTTTCGCTGCACGTACCGGAAACCGCCGCCACCCAGTGGATGATGGGCGAGAAAGAAATCCGCGCCATCAAGAAAGGCGGCATCCTGATCAACGCCGCCCGCGGCACCGTGGTCGAACTGGACCACCTGGCGGCTGCCATCAAGGACAAGCACCTGATCGGCGCGGCCATCGACGTATTCCCGGTGGAGCCACGCTCCAACGACGAAGAGTTCGAAAGCCCGCTGCGTGGCCTGGACAACGTGATCCTGACCCCGCACATCGGTGGCTCTACCGCTGAAGCCCAGGCCAACATCGGTCTGGAAGTCGCGGAAAAACTGGTCAAGTACAGCGACAACGGTACTTCGGTATCGTCCGTGAACTTCCCGGAAGTGGCCCTGCCGGCTCACCCTGGCAAGCACCGCCTGCTGCACATCCACGAAAACATTCCGGGTGTACTCAGCGAGATCAACAAAGTCTTCGCCGAAAACGGCATCAACATCTCCGGTCAGTTCCTGCAGACCAACGAGAAGGTCGGCTACGTAGTGATCGACGTCGACGCCGAGTACTCGGACCTGGCGCAAGAGAAGCTGCAACACGTCAAAGGCACCATCCGTAGTCGGGTGTTGTTCTAAAAGCAGCTACAAGCGGCAAGCTTCAAGCTTCAAGCGGCAAGTTGAGTTCGCTTTTGCTTTGACTTGAGGCTTACAGCTTGAAGCTTGCAACTGTAAAAAAGGGAGCCCCAGCGAAGCGGGCTCCCTTTTTTATTTCACATTGACCGTGATCTTCTCGGAAACGATCGGCGGATCGAACGGCATGTGGTTGCTATCGCCCAGCTCCAACTGCAGGGTGTGTTTGCCCGGCGTGAGCGTGACTTCAGCCTGGGTCTGCGCGGCGCCGAAATGCTGGTGATTGGCGTCTTTGGGGATCGGTACTCCGGCGGCTGGCAACTCATCGACATCGATCAGCAAATGGTGATGTCCGGTGTTCTTGGTGAGATCGCCCGCCGGTGCCAAGGCAATATTCTCGACAGCGAACTTGACGACGACCGTCTGTGGAACATTCGCGCCATCCTTGGGAGACACGATGGACACTTTGGCGCCTTTCGGAGCCGGCGTTGCAGCACTGGCCAGCACCGAAACACCCATCAACAGGCCCGCCAAAGCAGCACGTGACATAAAGGTTTTCATTCTCTTCTCCAGTTTTTTCGTAAAATCCGCGTGGCCATGACAACTTCATGGCCATTTGTTGTCGAAGGCACTCGACAACCATAGCAAAGCGAGCCTGAATCAGAGGGTCGCGATAAAAAATTCAAAGGAGTGACCATGCGCTTTCTGCCTGGCCTGATCTGCCTGCTACCCCTTCTGAGCCCTTTGGCTCATGCCGAACTGATTGATGACGTCAACGACCGGGGCGAGTTGCGCATAGCCGTTGAAGCCAACACTCCCCCATTCAACTTCAAGGATGGCGACAAGCTCGCCGGATTCGAAGTCGAACTGGGCCAACTGCTGGCAAGTGAACTCGATGTCCGGGCCGACTTTGTCGTCACCGACGGCAGCGATCTGCTGACCGGCGTCGAAAGCGGCAAATACGACATCGCTATCAACCACATAGCAGTGACCCCGGATCTCAGGGATCGTTTCGATTTCAGCGAACCTTACGTTCAAGCCCGTGCGCAATTGATCGCGCAAAAAGAAGAACCGCGTTCCATTCTGCTGGTGCAGTCGTTGACCGAAGAGAAGCCCAAAACCGACCCGGTCGTGAGCCTGGCGATTCCTTTTCAGAAGGGAAATCCGGCGTTCCATGCCAGCCTGGAAAGCGCCCTGCAGCGAATCAAGGATGATGGGCGACTGCGAGCGCTGGAGCAGAAGTGGTTGGGGGCGGATGCGGGCGAAGTGCCGAAACCTTGATGAGGGGTGAGATCCTTTGTGGGAGCGGGCTTGCTCGCGAAGGCGGTGTGTCAGACAAGATTAATATCGACTGACCCGGCGCATTCGCGAGCAAGCCCGCTCCCACCGGAGGTTTGTGTTGGTCAGTCCTGCGCAGCCAATGCCTGAGCCGCTTCAGCCAGCTCCAACTCACTGAACACCTGCACGCCGTGACGCTTGAGCAGCGCCGCCGTTACACCCTCACCATCGACCTTCACCCCGCTGAACGTCCCGTCATAGGTCAGCAGATTGCCGCAGGACGGGCTGTTGGCCTTGAGGACGGCAATGCGGATGCCGTGATTTTGCACCAGTTCCAGTGCCTGATACGCCCCCGACAAAAACTGCGCACTGACATCCTCGCCCTCGGTGGTGATCACCGCAGCCTGGCGATCGAGGACTTGCGCGCCTTGCCCGCCTGGAATTTCCGCTGCCGCCCGAGGCGTTGGCAAGCCACCGGCGACCTCCGGGCACAACGGTACGATCCGACCTTCGTCGAGCCATTGCTGAAGCTGATCGAACGGCCCGCTGGCCCCGCCGTCGTAACGAACGCGGTGGCCCAACAGGCAGCGGCTGACGAGAATTTTCTGCATGATCAGAACGGCTCGTTGCCGCGCCGCCGGAACCAGCCCGTCAGCGACAGGCGATCGCGGGTCGCGGGCAGGACTTCGTGGGGAACCTCTCCGGAAAGAAACACCACCAGGCAACCGCCGGTAGGCTGCACGTCGTGGACGCGATCGTTGTCGAGGTACATGCGCAACGAGCCGCCGTGCTCGGGAAGCCAGCCATCATTGAGGTAAACCACCGCTGAAACCATGCGCCGGTCGTCATCGCGAAAGCGATCGACATGCTTGAGGTAGAACGCCCCGGGTGGGTACATCGCAAAATGGCTTTCGAAATCCTCAAGGCCGAGAAACAAACCACGATTGATCGCCTCGCGCAGGCTATCCATCAAACTCAGATAGTTGTCGCAAGCCTCGGCCTGGCCGGGGTCGATCCACTGAATATGGTCACCACGAATCCCTTCGCGGATTTCCGAAAACGGTCCACGGCCCACGGCGGCCGGAGCCAGTTCACCCTCGGCAGCACGTTTGCGACACTCGGCCGCCAGCGCTCGGGTCAGGTCCTGAGGCAGGAAAATATTCTGCTGCGACCAGCCGTGCTCGGCCAGGTCGTCGACGATTCGTAACAGCAGCGGGTGATCAGAGGATATTTGCATGCCGCGCATAGTATTCCTGTGCCCGAAAATCCGACAGAGCCGCGCAGCGGGTTGATACGAATTCTCGACAAGTACGGATGCCACACGGAGAATAGTCGCCTGCTGACTGGAGTCCCTATGCGCCGTTTGCTTTTATCACTGCTGATGTTCTGCGTTTTGCCCGCCTGGGCAGACGGCCACGACCAGTTGTACAAGGTCGCCGGCTGGCCGGAACAACGCGCGCATTTCAACGACGCCCTCTCGACTGCCCAGCAACGCTACCAGGGCAGCCTGCCTCCGGCGGTGTATCAGGCTCTGGTCAATAACAGCAATCAGCGATTTTCCGCCCAGGCCGTGGACCAGCGCGCCGAAGCGCAATTGCGCAAGAACCTCGCCGATCCAAAACCTGCACTGACGTTTTTCCAGTCGCCTCTGGGCAAGAAGATCGTCGCTGCCGAGTTGCTGGCGACCCGGCGCGACCAACTGGCAAAAAATGCCAAGGGCTTGCCAAAGATGCAGGTCAGCGACAGCCGCCTGCTGATCATCGGCCATCTGGCACAAGCGCTGCCTGCTCGCGAGGCCGGCGCGGAAGTCAGCCTGGCGATTGCCGGTGTGGCCGCCGACAGCCTGAGTTCGATGATCCCGGGATTGCTCGGTGCCGGTCAGGCCCAGGGCATGCTCAACGGCCAGCGCCAGCGCCTGATGGACCAAATTGGCAGCGACCTGAACAACACGCTGCTGTATGTCTATCGCGACCTGTCGGACGACGAGCTGGAAGAGTTCGCGACCTTTGCCGAATCGACGCAAGGCCAGGCTTACTATCGGGCGGCACTGGCGGCGATTCGCGCGGGGTTGGCGGTGGGGCAGAGCAATTCGAACCTGAGCCAGTGATTTTCGGGGCCTGACAGATCGCTATCGCGGGCAAGCCCGCTCCCACAGTGTTTTGAGTCAATCCACTATTTTGTGATCACTGCGAAACCTGTGGGAGCGGGCTTGCCCGCGATGGGGCCATCACTGTCGCTAAGGATTCCGACCCTTGATCCGCTTGGTCAAAAACCCTAAATACTCCTGCCGCATCACCAACGTCTCATTCGCCAGATGATGCCGCGCCTCAGGCAACATCAGCACCTGCGGCCGATCAAACTTGCCCCGCAACACTTCAAGGTTATGTTCCCAATCCACGGTCATGTCCGCCTGCCCCTGCACGATCAGCGGCCGCCTGGTGCTGACCGGCGCCGCTTCAACGCGTTTGATCCAGCGTGCCAGCGCACCCACCCAGGCTGTCGGCAGACGCAGCGGCTGCAATGGATCGGCCTGCAGGAACGGCAGAAAGGCCGGGTCGTTGGAGTTCTCGCTGAAGCGCCGGGCGATGGCTTTGACGAACGGCCTGAGCAAGTAATAGCTCAGATGCGACCAACCCCACGCTCGCGGCCGCACCAACGGTGCCAACAGGATCACCTGACCCTGGGCCGGGCTGCTCGCCCCCGCATTCAGTACATGGTCGATCACGATCGCCCCACCGGTACTTTGCCCGCACAGGTGCCACGGTTGCGGCAATTCGAGGGATTGCGCCTCGCTGAACAACCCTTGCAGCGTGTCCTGGTATTCGGCGAAATCCTTGATGCTCGCCCGCTCGCCACTGGACAAGCCATGGCCCGGCAAGTCGCAGGCAATCACCGCAAAGCCTTGGTCCAACGCCCATTCGATCACATGCCGGTAGAGCCCGGTGTGGTCGTAGAAACCATGGATGACAAACAGCGTCCCCTTCGCCCGCTCGGGCCACCAGAACTGGCTGACCAGCTCATATCCATCGACCTCGAAGCGCCCAAGACCGCTGCGCAACTGACGCGGCGCAAAATCCAGCCCGTAGAACTGCTGGTAGGCCTTCGCCTGCGCCGACAACGGCTGTCCGGCCGCCAGTGGCAGCAAGCTTGCACGTAGAAGATCGGGGTCGAAAGTGGCCGGCATGGACGATTCCAGAGCGTGAAACGGACTTTATAGGCCTGCGATATTCATCTGTCGCGGCAAGCATGGCAAGCTAGCCGACCTTCGAGGACTGAACCGATGCGCCCGCCCTTTCGCGCCACCCTGTTTGCCAGCCTGCTCGCCGTGGTGTGTGCCGGCGTATTGTGGGCGGCCTACGACTGGTTCCAGGGGCGTTACCTGCGGGCGTTCAGCGAGCACACGGCGATGTTTTCGGGGGATCCGCTGCGCCTTCCCGATGACCTCGCAGGCCCAGGCGCCATCCGCCTGGTGCATTTCTGGGACCCGGCCTGCCCGTGCAACGTCGGCAATCAACAACACCTGACCGAACTGGTCGAGCGCTATGTCCCCCATGGCGTGGAATTCTATGCCGTGCAAAAACCCGGTAGCCATGGCCAGTTACCGGGCACCTTGAGCCGCCTGAAAACCATCGACGTCCTGCCCGGTTCCGAACAGATCCCCGCCAGCCCGGCCGTGGCGATCTGGGACCGCAGCGGCAAACTGGCCTACTTCGGCCCCTACAGCGAAGGCCTGACCTGCAACTCGAGCAACAGTTTTATCGAACCAATCCTGCAGGCGCTGGATGAGGGCCGTGCGGTGAGTGCCACGCACACACTGGCCGTGGGGTGTTACTGCCCGTGGCCTGCCGATCCGGCGAAGTAGGCAAAGACACACCAATACGAATCCCTCCTACGGGCGATGCGCCAAACCGGCGCGTCGTGTTAAACAGTGCCACCTGGAATCACAATAACAACAAGGAGTCCCCATGAAACGCAGCTTGACCGCTCTCGCGCTGTTGATCGTCGTGCTGGCCGCCGGAGCCGGCTGGTACCTCTACAGTAAGCAGCCGTCACGCCAGGGCATGGTGGAACTGCAACACCTGCAAGGCTCAGTCACCGTGCGCTACGACGAGCGCGGCGTTCCGCACATCCGCGCCGACAACGAAACCGACCTGTATCGCGCACTCGGCTACGTACATGCCCAGGACCGCTTGTTCCAGATGGAAGTCCTGCGTCGTCTGGCCCGTGGCGAACTGGCCGAGGTGCTCGGACCGAAGCTGCTCGACACCGACAAACTGATGCGCAGCCTGCGCATTCGCGAACGCGCCGAAACCTACTTCGCCAATCTCGACAAACAGTCACCCTCTTTCATCGCCATGCAGGCCTATCTGGACGGCATCAACCAGTATCAGGACAGCCACGCCAAACCCGTGGAGTTCGATGTGCTGGGCATTCCAAAACGCCCGTTCACCGCCCAGGACACCATCAGCATCGCCGGTTACATGGCCTACAGTTTTGCGGCAGCATTTCGTACAGAACCCTTGCTGACATTCGTGCGCGATCAACTGGGCCCTGACTACCTGAGCGTTTTCGATCTCGACTGGCAGTCCAAAGGCGTGCTCGACGGGACCGCACCCTCCCTGGCCAGCGCCGACTGGAAAGACCTCAACGCCCTCGCCCGCCTGAGCGAACAGGCCTTGGCTGACAACGGCCTGCCCCAGTTCGAGGGCAGTAACGCCTGGGTCGTCGCGGGCAGCCGGACCCAAAGCGGCAAGCCTCTGCTGGCGGGTGATCCGCATATCCGTTTCTCCGCGCCGTCGGTGTGGTACGAAGCCCAACTCTCCGCGCCGGGCTTTGAACTCTACGGGCATTACCAGGCCTTGATGCCATTCGCCTCCCTGGGCATGAACAACGACTTCGGCTGGAGCATCACCATGTTCCAGAACGACGACCTCGACCTGATCGCCGAGAAGGTCAACCCGGACAATCCCAATCAGGTCTGGTATCGCGGCACGTGGGTGGACATGGTCACCAGCGAACAGAAGATTGCGGTCAAGGGCCAGGAACCGGTGACGCTGCTACTGCGTCAATCGCCCCACGGCCCAATCGTCAACGATGCCTTGGGCAGCGGCGTCGGCAAGACACCGATTGCCATGTGGTGGGCATTTCTCGAAAGTCAGAACCCGATCCTGGACGGTTTCTACCAGCTCAACCGCGCCGACACCCTGGCCAAGGCCCGCAGTGCCGCAGCAAAAATCCAGGCACCGGGCCTGAACGTCGTATGGGCCAATGCCAAGGGTGACATCGGCTGGTGGGCGGCGGCGCAACTGCCGAAACGTCCGGCGGGTGTACGCCCATGGTTCATCCTCGACGGCAGCACCGCCGAGGCCGACAAGGATGGCTTCTACCCGTTCAGCGCCAACCCTCAGGAAGAAAACCCGGCGCGGGGCTACATCGTCTCGGCCAACTTCCAGCCAGTGTCACCGACCGGCATGGAGATTCCCGGCTATTACAACCTTGCCGATCGCGGCCAGCAGCTCAATCGCCAGCTCAGCGACAAAGCCGTGAAATGGGACCTGGAAAACAGCCAGAAACTGCAGTTGGGCACTACCACCGCCTACGGCCCGCGCTTGTTGGCGCCGCTGCTGCCGGTGTTGCGCGAAGTGCTGAGCGACCCCGCCGAACTCAAACTGGTGGAGCAACTGGCCCAGTGGAAAGGCGACTACCCGCTCGATTCCACCAGCGCCACGCTGTTCAACCAGTTGCTGTTCAACCTGGCTGACGCGACGATGCATGACGAACTGGGTAACGACTTTTTCGAAACACTGCTCTCGACCCGGGTGATCGACGCCGCGCTCCCCCGCCTGGCTGCCAGCGCCGATTCACCGTGGTGGGACAACCGCAGCACCCTCGGCAAGGAAACCCGTGCCGACACGGTGAAGGCCGCCTGGCAAGCCAGCCTCGCACATCTCAGGAGCACCCTCGGCGCAGACGCCTCGCAATGGCAGTGGGGTCGCGCGCACACCTTGACCCATGGTCATCCGCTGGGGCAACAAAAGCCGCTGGACCTGGTCTTCAACGTCGGCCCCTTCGCCGCCCCCGGCAGCCATGAAGTGCCGAACAATCTCTCGGCGAAAATCGGCCCGGCACCCTGGCCTGTCACCTACGGCCCCTCGACCCGCCGCCTGATCGACTTCGCCGACCCGGCCCACAGCCTGACCGTCAACCCGGTTGGCCAGAGCGGTGTAGTGTTCGACAGTCACTATGATGATCAAGCCGAGGCCTACATCGAAGGGATGTATTTCCAGGCGCATCTGAATGATGAAGAAGTCACGGCCAATACGCGCAGTACGTTGAAGCTGTTGCCGGCGCGGGCGACGCCATAGACTTTTGCTGACTGGACTGGCCCCTTCGCGAGCAAGCCCGCTCCCACAGTTGAAATGCGTTCCCCCTGTGGGAGCGGGCTTGCTCGCGAAGAGGCCCTCACAGGCAACAAAGATGTCAGCTCAAACCATCGCCGCAAAATTCAACCTGAACTGCTGCGGCGTCACCCCCAGTCTGCGATTGAACACACTGCGCATGTGCTGGGCATCGCGAAATCCACATTGATAGGCCACGGTCTTGAGCGGCGCACGCGTGCTTTCGAGCATCACCCGCGCCGCATCGACCCGCGCGCGTTCGACGAACTCGGCCGGGGTGATTTTCGCCTCCCTGGCAAACACCCGGGAAAAATTACGCGCACTCATGTTGGCGGCATTGGCCAGGTCGGCGATGGCTAAATCGCCCGTCAGGTTGGCCAGCACGTAATGCTGGACCATCGCCACCGCCGAGTCCGGTTCGGCGTGGGGCGTGAGGAACGGGCTGAACTGCGACTGCCCTCCTGAACGCTGGGTGAACACCACCAGCCGCTTGGCGACATTCAGTGCCACTTCCGGTCCGTGATCCCGGCCCAATAGATACAACGACAGATCGATCCCCGCTGTGACCCCGGCCGAGGTGAACAGGTCGCCGTCCTCAACGTACAGTCGATCCGCTTCCACCCGGGACGAGGGACACAGCGCCGCCAGATCCGATGCGTCCTGCCAATGCGTGGTGATCGTGCGCCCCTCCAGCAACCCGGCGCGGGCGAGCATGAAGGCGCCGTTGCAGATCGAGCCGAACCGTTGCGCCCGCCCGCAGGCCCCGCGCAGCCAGGTGTCGAACGCCACGCCGAAACTCATGAACGGCAATTGCGGCCCGCCAGCCACCAATAACAAGTCGTACGCCTCGAGTGCTTCGCTGAAATGCCGATGGGCATTGAGTGCCAAACCGTTGGAGCACGCCATCATCCCGTGCTCGACACCGATTACCTCCAGCCGATAGTGATCCTGCGGAGCAAGGAATCGATTGGCCTCGGAAAACACATCCATGGGGCCGGTGACATCCAGCGACTGGACGCCGGCGAAGACCACGATGGCGATGGTTTTACTCATGACGTGAATCGCCTCCTTTGGATCTGATTGCACCTTCCCTTTGTAGGAGCGAGCCTGCTCGCGATGAAATCAAAGACGCCGCGGGGTATCAGGCTCCCCGCGTTATCGTTGACGACCATCGCGAGCAAGCTCGCTCCTACAGGGTTTGCATGCACCCTAGCCAAACCAGGCGCAACAAGCGAGGTTGGCGCGATATGCATGCTCATTGGCCGGGATCGCAGCCATGGCGCGATTGTCCGGTTTCGGGGGCCGGAACAGACTGAAACCCTCAGCGCCACCCAGGCGTTCACGACGAGGAAAACTCCATGAGCACCACCATCGCCGGCATCAGGATCCCCGACAGCGCGCTGGCCAAGGCCACCACCGAATACATCCGTGACATCGAATCGGACCTGCTCTACCACCACTCGCGTCGGGTATTCCTGTTCGGCGCCCTGAGCGGTGAGCGCAAGCAATTGGCCTACAACCCGGAATTGCTGTACGTCGGCGCGATGTTCCATGACCTGGGCCTGGTGGTGGGTCACCGCAGCGACAACGAGCGCTTCGAAGTCGATGGCGCCAATGCGGCAGCCGCATTTCTCAAGCCTTACGGGCTGAGCGACGACGATATCGAGCAGGTCTGGCTATCGATTGCCCTGCACACCACACCGGGCGTTCCTCAGCATTTGCGGCCCACCGTGGCGCTGGTAACGGCTGGAGTCGAGATGGACGTGCTGGGCATGGACTACGCGGCGTTCTCCACCGTGCAGCGTGAAGCGGTGGTGCATGCGCATCCACGGGGCGAGGGGTTCAAGGAGTGCATCATCTGCGCGTTTGCCGATGGCTTGCGTCATCGTCCGCAGACTACGTTCGGGAATGTGAAGACGGATGTGCTGGTGGATCAGGAACCGGGATTCAAGCCGATGAACTTCGTCGAGGTCATTCGCCAATCCCCATGGATCGCATAAACAAATGTGGGAGCGGGCTTGCTCGCGAATGCAGTGTGTCAGGCGACTATGATGTCGGCTGACACTCCCTCTTCGCGAGCAAGCCCGCTCCCACATATGGACCGGGTTGGCCACAAGGTTGTGGTCAACCCGGCATCAGGCTCAGGCCGCTTCCGGTGCCTGCGCGCGACGCACGTCCGGTTGCTTCCACGAATCGGCTGCCGCTTCTTCGATCGCTTGCTGGATCGCACGCTTGCGGCTTTCTTCGGCGCGACGGCTGAAGAACCAGACCAGGAAGGTCACAATGGACACCGCCAGCAGGATCAGGCTGGCCACGGCGTTGATCTCGGGCTTCACGCCCAGACGTACCGCCGAGAACACTTCCATCGGCAGGGTCGTGGACCCCGGGCCCGACACGAAGCTCGCCAGCACCAGGTCATCCAGCGACAGGGCGAACGACATCATGCCGCCCGCTGCCAGCGACGGCGCGATCATCGGGATGGTGATCAGGAAGAACACCTTCCACGGCTTCGCGCCCAGGTCCATGGCCGCTTCTTCGATGGACAGGTCCAGCTCGCGCAAGCGTGCCGAGACCACCACCGCCACATAGGCCGCACAGAAGGTGGTGTGGGCGATCCAGATGGTGACGATGCCGCGTTCCTGCGGCCAGCCGATCATCTGCGCCATGGCCACGAACAGCAGCAACAGCGACAGACCGGTGATCACCTCAGGCATCACCAGCGGCGCGGTCACCAGGCCACCGAACAGGGTGCGGCCCTTGAAGCGCGTAATACGCGTCAGGACGAACGCCGCCAGGGTACCCAGCGCCACCGCCGCCACCGCCGTGTAGCAGGCGATTTCCAGCGAGCGCACCACCGAGCCCATCAGTTGCGAGTTGTCGAGCAGGCCGACGTACCACTTGATCGACCAACCACCCCACACCGTCACCAGTTTCGAGGCGTTGAACGAGTAGATCACCAGGATCAGCATCGGCAGGTAGATGAACAACAGACCCACTACCAGCATCAGGCTGGAGAAACGGAAGCGCTTCATTCTTTACCCTCCATTTCCTTGGCCTGACTGCGGTTGAACAGGATGATCGGCACAATCAGGATCGCCAGCATCACCACCGCCAGGGCAGACGCCACCGGCCAGTCACGGTTGTTGAAGAACTCTTGCCAGAGCACTTTACCGATCATCAGGGTTTCCGGGCCGCCAAGCAGTTCCGGAATCACGAACTCACCCACCACCGGGATGAACACCAGCATGCAGCCGGCGATGATGCCGTTTTTCGACAGCGGCACGGTGATTTTCCAGAAGCTGTTGAAGGTGCTCGAGCCCAGGTCGGACGCAGCTTCCAGCAGGCTCTGGTCATGCTTCACCAGGTTGGCGTACAGCGGCAGGATCATGAACGGCAGGTAGGAATAAACCACACCGATGTAGACCGCCAGGTTGGTGTTGAGGATCTGCAGTGGCTCGCTGATCCAGCCCATGCTCATCAGGAAACCGTTGAGCAGGCCGTTGTTGCTGAGGATGCCCATCCACGCATACACGCGGATCAGGATCGCGGTCCAGGTCGGCATCATGATCAGCAGCACCAGCACCGTCTGCACTTCCTTGCGGGCAATGGAGATGCCGTAGGCCATCGGGTAGCCGATCAGCAGGCAGAGGATGGTGCTGAACAGCGCCATCTTCAACGAGCCCAGATAAGCGGCGATGTACAGTTCGTCACCGGCCAGCATGGCGTAGTTGCCCAGGTTAAGCAGCAACTGCAGCTTCTGCTCGGCGTAGCTGTAGATTTCGGTGTAGGGCGGAATGGCCACGTCCGCTTCGGCGAAGCTGATCTTCAAAACGATGAAGAACGGCAGCATGAAGAACAGGAACAGCCAGATGAAGGGAACCCCGATGACCATCTGACGGCCACCGGGAATTATTCGATTGAGTCGACGCTTGAATTTGCGCATGTTCATGAGCGGAGCACCACGCCGCTGTCGTCTTCCCAGTACACGTAGACCTGATCACCCCAGGTCGGACGCTGCCCGCGACGTTCGGCGTTGGCCACGAACGACTGCACCAGCTTGCCGCTTGGCAGTTCGACGTAGAACACCGAGTGCCCGCCCAGGTAGGCGATGTCGTGCACCTTGCCGCTGGACCAGTTGTACTGGCAGGTCGGCATGTCGGCGGTGACCAGCAGTTTTTCCGGGCGGATCGCGTAGGTGACCGACTTGTCCTGCACCGAAGTGCTGATGCCGTGGCCGACGTAGATCTGACGATCCAGGTCTTTGCAGGTAATGATCGCGTGGCCTTCGGCATCGTCGATCACTTCGCCTTCGAAGATGTTCACGTTACCGATGAATTCACAGACCAGGCGGCTGGTCGGGGTTTCGTAGATGTCGATCGGGCTGCCGATCTGGGCGATCCAGCCCAGGTGCATGATTGCGATACGCTCGGCCATGGTCATGGCCTCTTCCTGGTCGTGGGTCACCATGACGCAGGTTACGCCGACACGCTCGATGATCTCCACCAGCTCCAGCTGCATTTGCGAGCGCAGTTTCTTGTCCAGTGCGCCCATCGGTTCGTCGAGCAGCAGCAGCTTCGGTCGCTTGGCCAGGGAACGGGCCAGGGCCACACGCTGACGCTGACCACCGGACAACTGATGCGGCTTGCGCTTGGCGTACTGGCTCATCTGTACCAGCTTGAGCATGTCGGCCACCCGCGCATCGACTTCGGCGGCAGGCAGTTTGTCCTGCTTGAGGCCGAACGCGATGTTCTGCGCCACGGTCATGTGCGGGAACAGCGCGTAGGACTGGAACATCATGTTGATCGGCCGCTCGTAGGGCGGCATGTCAGTGATGTCTACGCCATCGAGGAAAATGCGCCCCTCCGTGGGCCGTTCGAAACCTGCGAGCATGCGCAGCAACGTGGACTTGCCCGATCCCGAGCCGCCGAGCAGGGCGAAGATCTCACCCTTCTTGATTTCCAGGGACACGTCGTCCACGGCAATCGTCTCGTCGAACTTCTTCGTGACCCGGTCGATTTTGACCAGCACCTGTTTAGGTTGCTGGTCGCCCTCGAGGGCTTTCTTATAGGCGCCGGAGGCAACTGCCATTTACGAAACTCCCAAAAAAAAGAGTGCAGTTCGCTCAAGGTGAGCCAACCTTGGATAGTTTGAGCCTTGAAGCTATTTACCCGACTTGACCTTGGTCCAGCTGCGGGTCATCAAACGTTGAATGTTCGGCGGTAACTCGACCGACACGTAGGTCTTGTCGAGTACCGCTTGCGGTGGATAAACCGCTTCATCGGTGCGAATGGACTGTTCCATCAGTTTGTCCGACCCGGGGTTCGGGTTGGCGTAGCCGACGTAATCACTGACCTGAGCGATGACCTCAGGCTTGAGCAAATAGTTGATGAAGGCGTGAGCCTGCTTGACGTTGGCCGAGTCCTTCGGAATCGCCAGCATGTCGAACCAGAGCGCGCCGCCTTCTTTCGGGATCGAGTAGGCGATGTTCACGCCTTTCTTGGCTTCTTCGGCGCGGTTCTTGGCCTGGAAGATGTCGCCGGAGAAACCGATCGCCACGCAGATATCGCCGTTGGCCAGGTCCGCGATGTACTTGGAGGAGTGGAAGTAGGTCACGTAAGGGCGCACGGCAAGCAACTTGGCGGTGGCCTTTTCGTAATCCTTGGGATCAGTGCTGTTAGCGTTCAGGCCCATGTAGTTGAGCACTGTCGGCATCATTTCATCGGCGGAATCGAGGAACGCGACGCCACAGCTTTGCAGCTTCTTGATGTTCTCCGGCTCGAACAGCACGCCCCACGAATCAATCGTATCGACGCCCAGCACAGCCTTGACCTTGTCGACGTTGTAACCGATGCCGTTGGTGCCCCACAGGTACGGCACGGCGTACAGGTTGCCCGGATCGTTCTGCTCCAGGCGCTTGAGCAGCACCGGGTCGAGGTTCGAATAATTCGGCAGCTGCGACTTGTCGAGCTTCTGGAATGCCCCGGCCTTGATCTGTTTGCCGAGGAAGTGGTTCGACGGCACGACCACGTCGTAGCCGGTACGCCCGGCCAGCAACTTGCCTTCCAGGGTTTCGTTGGAATCGAAAACGTCATAAACCGGTTTGATCCCGGTCTCTTTCTGGAAGTCGGCCAGGGTGGTCTCGCCGATGTAGTCCGACCAGTTATAAATATGCACGGTACCGGCGGCCTGGACACTGACGGCCATCGTCAGCCCGGCGCCCACCAGCATGGCATTGCGCAACAAAGAAAAAACAGGCACGTGGAGGTCCTCTGAAATTAGTTGGGCCCAAGTTGCCCCGCGTTACATGACAACCGTGGTTGCCCGGCAACAAAACCGGCGCGCAACTTACCCTCGAAAAACCGTTCCAGCAAAACTTTTATGCAGATACCTGTAGGAGCGAGCTTGCTCGCGATGAAGCTGTGAGCACCGCGGGGTGTCAGGCACCCAGTGTCATCGTTGACGACCATCGCGAGCGGGCTCGCTCCTACAGGGTTTTACTCACTTGCCCGATTTGATCTTGGTCCAGCTGCGGGTCATGATCCGCTGGGTCGCGGCCGGCAAGTCGGCAATCGCGTACAGCTTGGCCAGCACGTCCGCCGGCGGGTAGATGCCTGGGTCGGCAGTGATTTCTTTATCGACCAACGGCGTGGCGGCCGCGTTACCGTTCGGGAAGCGTACGGCGTTGGTGATTTCAGCCATGATTTCCGGCTTCTGCAGGAAGGTCATGAACTTGTAGGCGCCTTCGACGTTTTCGGCATCTTTAGGGATGGCGACCATGTCGTAGAAGCTGCCGGCACCTTCTTTCGGAATGTTGTAGCTGACTTTCACCTTGTCACCGGCTTCGGCAGCGCGTGCCTTGGCCTGGTAGATGTCACCCGAGTAACCCACGGCCACACAGATGTTGCCGTTGGCCAGGTCCGAGATGTACTTGGACGAGTGGAAGTAACCTACCGAAGGACGGATTTTCAGGAACAGCGCTTCGGCTTCGGCCAGTTGTTTCTTGTCCTGGCTGTCGGTTGGATAGCCCAGATAGTGCAACGCCACCGGGATCATCTCGGTTGGCGAATCGAGGAAACTGATACCGCAGGCTTTCAACTTCGCGGCGTTTTCAGGTTTGAACAGCAGGTCCCAGGAGTTGGTCGGTGCGTCGGCACCCAGTGCTGCCTTGACCTTCTCGGCGTTGAAGCCGATACCGATCGAACCCCACATGTACGGGAAGGCGTGCTCGTTGCCCGGGTCGCTCACGGAAACGGCCTTGAGCAGGTCGGTGTTCAGGTTCTTCCAGTTAGGCAGCTTGGACTTGTCCAGCTTCTGGTAGACGCCAGCCTTGATCTGCTTGGCCAGGAAGTTGTTCGACGGTACAACGATGTCGTAACCGGACTTGCCTGCCAGCAACTTGGCTTCCAGGGTTTCGTTGCTGTCGAAGACGTCATAGACAACCTTGATCCCCGACTCGTCTTCAAACTTCTTGACGGTGTCCGGTGCGATGTAGTCGGACCAGTTGTACACGTGCAGTACTTTGTCATCGGCCTGAACCGCGCCCGCCATCAAACCCATCACGGACATGGCAAGCAGAGTCTTGCCAGCGAGCTTTTTACCTAGTGCCTTCATGCGTAATGCTCCAAATTTTTCTTTTTTGAACCACTTGTTCAGCGGCCGAACCCGGGCAACTGGAACCGCGGCTAGTCTGGCAAGATCCACATCGGTCTTTCAAGGAAACGGTCACGCTTTCTGACAGTTCTGAGCGAAAGTTCCAACTTCATATGCAGAACTTCGGACTTCCGCTCAGAGCCTAGCACTTAGCCCTGCAATGCACTCAGGGTCAGGTCAAGACACTTGCGAGCCTTGGTCACCAGTTCATCGATTTCCGCCGGTGTAATCACCAGTGGCGGAGCGATGATCATGGTGTCGCCGACGGCGCGCATGATCAGGCCGTTGTCGAAGCAGAACTGGCGGCAGATCATGCCGACGCCCTTGCCCTCATAACGCTTGCGCGTGGCCTTGTCCTGGACCAGTTCGATGGCCCCCAACAAACCGACCCCGCGAACTTCACCCACCAGCGGGTGATCGTTCAGTTCCCGCAGACGCTTTTGCAAATACGGTGCCGTTTCTGCATGGACGCGCTCGATAATTTTCTCGTCGCGCATGATGCGGATGTTTTCCAGCGCCACCGCAGCCGCCACCGGGTGACCGGAGTAAGTGAAGCCGTGGTTGAAATCACCGCCTTCGTTCAGGACTTCCACCACTTCGTCACGCACGATCAGGCCGCCCATCGGGATGTAGCCCGAGGTCAGGCCCTTGGCGATGGTCATCATGTCCGGCTTGAGGCCGTAGAAATCGCTGCCGAACCACTCGCCGGTACGACCGAAACCGCAAATCACTTCATCAGCCACGAACAGGATGTCGTACTTGGCGAGGATTTCCTTGATGCGCGGCCAGTAGGTGTCTGGCGGAATGATCACGCCACCGGCGCCCTGGATCGGCTCGGCAATAAAGGCACCGACGTTGTCGACGCCGACTTCCAGAATCTTTTCTTCCAGCTGATTGGCCGCCCACACACCGAATTCTTCCGGGGTCATGTCGCCGCCTTCGGCGAACCAGTACGGCTGGGCAATGTGGACGATGCCCGGGATCGGCAAGTCGCCCTGTTCATGCATGTACGTCATGCCACCCAGGCTCGCGCCGGCCACGGTGGAACCGTGATAGCCGTTCTTGCGGCTGATGATGACTTTCTTGTTCGGCTGGCCCTTGATCGCCCAATAGTGACGAACCATGCGCAGCATGGTGTCGTTGCCTTCAGAGCCGGAACCGGTGAAGAAAACATGGTTCATGCCTTGCGGCGCGATGTCGGCGATGGCCTTGGCCAGCTCCAGTACCGGCGGGTGCGCCGTCTGGAAGAACAGGTTGTAGTAAGGCAGCTCGCGCATCTGTTTGCTGGCGGCATCGGCCAGTTCATCGCGACCATAACCAATCGCGACACACCACAGGCCGGCCATGCCGTCGAGGATCTTGTTGCCTTCGCTGTCCCAGAGGTAAACGCCCTTGGCGTTGGTGATGATCCGCGGGCCTTTCTCTTTCAGCTGCTTGAAGTCGCTGAACGGAGCCAGGTGGTGATCGTTGCTCAGGGTTTGCCATTCACGGGTTTGCGGGTTGTTGCTGGTCATGTGAATCTCCTAAAAAAAATCAGGTGAAGGCGCCGCTCGACTGCGGCGGCGCCCGGCGCATCAGACGGCAAAGAGCAGGAATTCCCTTTCCCACGAACTGATCACGCGCTTGAAGTTTTCATGCTCGGCCCGCTTGACCGCGACGTAGCCAGTGATGAAATTTTTACCAAGGTAACGCTCGATGGTCGCGCTGTTTTCCATGCGTTCCAGCGCGTCTTCGATGGTCAGGGGCAGGCGCAGGTTGCGGCGTTCATAGCCACGCCCTACCACCGGCGCACTCGGATTCAGGCCTTCGACCATGCCGATGTACCCGCAGAGCAGGCTCGCGGCAATCGCCAGGTACGGGTTGGCATCGGCGCCCGGCAGGCGGTTTTCCACCCGACGGTTCTGCGGCCCCGCATCCGGAACCCGCAGGCCCACGGTGCGGTTCTCTTCGCCCCACTCCACGTTCACCGGCGCCGAGGTATCGGGCAGGAAGCGGCGGAACGAGTTGACGTTCGGAGCGAACAGCGGCAACAGTTCGGGAATGAGTTTCTGCAAGCCACCGATGTGGTGCAGGAACAACTGGCTCATGGTCCCGTCTTCATTGGAGAAGATGTTCTTGCCGGTCTCGATGTCGATGATGCTCTGGTGCAAGTGCATGGCACTGCCCGGCTCGCCGGTCATCGGCTTGGCCATGAAGGTCGCGGCCACGTCGTGCTTGAGCGCGGCTTCGCGCATGGTGCGCTTGAACACCAGGATCTGGTCGGCCAGGGACAGGGCATCGCCGTGACGGAAGTTGATTTCCATCTGCGCCGTGCCGTCCTCGTGGATCAGCGTGTCGAGGTCCAGGTCCTGCAGTTCGCACCAGTCGTAGACGTCTTCGAACAGCGGATCGAATTCGTTCGCAGCTTCAATGGAGAACGACTGGCGACCGGTTTCCGGGCGACCGGAGCGGCCGATCGGCGGCTGCAGCGGGTAATCCGGGTCGTCACTGCGCTTGGTCAGGTAAAACTCCATTTCCGGCGCCACGATGGGCTGCCAGCCTTTGTCGGAATAGAGCTTCAGGACTTTCTTGAGTACGTTGCGCGGCGACAGCTCGATCGGGTTGCCTTGCTTGTCGTAGGTATCGTGGATAACGATGGCGGTCGGCTCGATGGCCCACGGCACCACGTAGACGGCGTCGGCGTCCGGCTTGCAGACCATGTCGATGTCAGCCGGATCGAGCAGTTCGTAATAGATGTCGTCTTCGACGTAATCGCCGGTCACGGTCTGCAGAAGAACGCTTTCTGGCAGGCGCATGCCTTTTTCGGCGATGAATTTGTTGGTCGGCGAAATCTTGCCCCGGGTAATCCCGGTCAAGTCGGCGATCATGCATTCGACTTCTGTGATCTTGTGGTTTTTCAACCAATCGGTGAGCTGGTCGAGGTTGTTACTCATAAATGCCTCTAGGCTTGAGTTGTCTGACCCTTTCAAGGTCAGGCGTTGTTTGACGCATCGGCGTCGCGTTGTAGAGCGTTTCTGCGGCAGATTATGGTGTTTGCCAACACTGCCGCAGAGGCCGGGCGTGCAGAATCACGAGCGATGCCCCGAACGATGGTCAGGCCGCTATTGTGAATCGGTTCTATATTGAATGGAGTAACCGTAATGGGGGTGCCATCGCGACCGTCCAGAATATCGGACGGGGACGGTTGAACCGTCGCGGATGGGAGGATCACCGCAAGCGCCGAGACCACGGAACGGACGGTCGTGTCATCACTGATGTGATAAACATGCCGACCGAGCTGTCTTGAGCAGTCGGTGACGCCGATTATCGGCAGGCGAGACATGAAGCACCCCGGTATTATTGCTGTTATGGGTTTGATTCGAGCTTAGCCTTGTTCATTTTTTTACACAACACCCCCGTAAAAAATACAACACGGCCCGCTCAAGCTCGCGGCCGCCGCTACGTCCTGCGGAGTAAAATCGCCCCAAAGTGCCTCAAAAAAGCCACACGAGCGCTTTTTTAGGGCAAAAAAGGCCTCGCTTGACTTCGGCATGCCGTTCGGGTTGACTGAAACCAGAAAAGATCAATGATTGATATTTTTAACAACAAAGGTGTTGCATCATGTCGGTACCCCCGCGTGCCGTTCAGCTTAACGAAGCGAACGCGTTCCTTAAGGAACATCCTGAGGTTCTGTACGTTGACCTTCTGATTGCGGATATGAATGGTGTGGTGCGCGGCAAGCGCATCGAACGCACCAGCCTCCACAAGGTTTACGAGAAAGGCATCAACCTGCCGGCCTCTCTATTTGCTCTGGATATCAACGGCTCGACGGTGGAAAGCACCGGCCTGGGCCTGGACATCGGTGATGCTGACCGAATCTGCTATCCAATCCCCGATACCCTGTGCAACGAGCCATGGCAGAAGCGCCCGACCGCGCAACTGCTGATGACCATGCACGAACTCGAAGGCGAGCCCTTCTTCGCCGACCCGCGTGAAGTGCTGGCCAATGTGGTGCGCAAGTTCGACGAAATGGGCCTGACTATCTGCGCCGCGTTCGAACTGGAGTTTTACCTGATCGACCAGGAGAACGTGAACGGTCGTCCGCAACCACCTCGTTCGCCGGTTTCCGGCAAACGTCCGCACTCGACCCAGGTCTACCTGATCGACGACCTCGACGAATACGTCGACTGCCTCCAGGACATTCTGGAAGGTGCCAAAGAGCAAGGCATTCCAGCCGACGCCATCGTCAAGGAAAGTGCCCCGGCGCAGTTCGAAGTGAACCTGCACCACGTGGCCGATCCGATCAAGGCCTGCGACTACGCGGTCCTGCTCAAGCGCCTGATCAAGAACATCGCCTACGACCATGAAATGGACACCACCTTCATGGCCAAGCCTTACCCAGGCCAGGCGGGTAATGGTCTGCACGTCCACATCTCGATTCTCGACAAAGACGGCAAGAACATTTTTGCCAGTGAGGATCCCGAGCAGAACGCCGCACTGCGTCACGCGATCGGCGGTGTGCTCGAGACCCTACCGGCGCAGATGGCTTTCCTCTGCCCGAACGTCAACTCCTACCGTCGTTTCGGCGCACAGTTCTACGTGCCGAACTCGCCGTGCTGGGGCCTGGACAACCGTACCGTAGCGATTCGCGTGCCGACCGGTTCTGCCGATGCCGTGCGCATCGAACACCGTGTGGCCGGCGCCGATGCCAACCCGTACCTGCTGATGGCTTCGGTCCTGGCAGGCGTGCACCATGGTCTGGTCAACAAGATCGAGCCTGGCGCTCCGGTCGAAGGCAACAGCTACGAGCAAAACGAGCAAAGCCTGCCGAACAACCTGCGTGATGCGCTGCGCGAGCTGGACGACAGCGAAGTCATGGCCAAGTACATCGATCCGAAATACATCGATATCTTCGTGGCCTGTAAAGAGAGCGAGCTGGAGGAGTTCGAACACTCCATCTCCGACCTCGAGTACAACTGGTACCTGCATACCGTGTAAGCGACTGCAGTAAACACAACGCCGCCGGCCCCACAGCCTGCGGCGTTTTTTTTACTCGCGATTTGTTGTGGAACGCTCACTGTCGGAACCAATGAAAATTCCTACGCACCAACCAGATACTGACTACAGCCACATCCTCACCACAACCTCACACTCCGGCCACCGGGAGCCTTCCCGTTTTCCTGCCTACGTGTGAGAACGACCATGAAAAAACAGCTATTGGGCGCAACCATCACTCTGATCGCCGCCGGTTTGTGCACAACCGCCTGGGCGGGTGCCGACGATACGGCCGCATGGAGCTATTCGGCCCCCAACGGTCCGCAAAACTGGGGCGAACTGAAAAGCGAGTACAGCCTCTGCTCATCTGGCAAAACACAATCGCCTATCGATATCCGTGACGCGATCAAGACTGACATTGAACCTCTGAACGTTGCTTATCAGCCAAGCAAAGCCACGGTGTCGAATAACGGTCATACGATTCAGGTAACACCGGTCGACGCTGGAGGGATCACCCTGGACTCCGGCCGCTACTCGTTCGTACAAATGCACTTCCATACGCCAAGCGAAGAAATGATCCAGGGCCGTGCCTTTCCACTGGACGCGCATCTGGTTCACCGCAACGCCGCAGGCGAACTGGCCGTGGTGGCCCTGCTGTTTGAAGAAGGCGCACACAACCCGGCCCTGGAACCCATCCTGGCAGCCATGCCATAGCACACGGGCGGTATTGCGCATCTGGACACGGTAAACGTTGCACAGCTACTACCTGCGAGCCTCAATGCCTATTTCTACATGGGGTCTCTGACAACACCTCCTTGTACCGAAGGCGTGCGCTGGAATGTACTGACCACGCCAGTGCAATTATCCCGAGCGCAACTGGAGGCGTTCCAGGCGCTGTATCCAATGAATGCACGCCCGGTTCAACCCTTGAACGGCCGGAGTGTGCACGTCGGTGGTTAAGCGATCCTGATCGCCGGATTTGGGCAGCGGTGCCCATACAGACAAGGTGCCACCCGCCTCGTACAATGCCCGCTGCCCCGCAGGAGACTTCAATGACACGCGTAGCCACCCCCCGCAAACCCCGCGCACGCAGCCAGGCGCGGATCGATTCGATACTCGATGCGGCCCGCACATTGCTGGCGGCCGAGGGCGTGGCCAGTCTGTCGATCTACAGCGTCGCCGAGCGTGCGGAGATCCCGCCTTCCTCGGTCTACCACTTTTTCGCCAGCGTCCCGGCGTTGCTCGAAGCCTTGACCGCCGACGTCCATGCGGCCTTCCGCGCGTGCCTGCAAGCACCCATCAATCATCACGCCCTCGGCAGCTGGCGCGACCTGTCGCGCCTGGTGGAACAACGCATGCTGGACATCTACGCAGAGGACGCCGCCGCGCGCCAACTGATCCTCGCCCAGCACGGCCTGACCGAAGTCACTCAAGCTGACCGCCAGCACGACCTCGAACTGGGCGAGCTGATGCACAAGCTGTTCGATCACCACTTCGAGCTGCCGACGCTACCGGATGATGTCGATGTGTTCGCCCTGGCCATGGAGCTTGGCGACCGGGTGTATGCACGCTCGGTGCAGCAGCACGGGCAGATTACGCCGCGCATGGCCGAGGAAGGGATGCGGGTGTTTGATGCTTATGTGGGGCTTTATCTGCCGCCGTATTTGCCCAAGCGCGGCATTCCAGCCTGAGATATTTCTTGGTCACGCCGGCCTCTTCGCGAGCAAGCCCGCTCCCACAGGGGAATGCATTCCAGATGTGGGAGCGGGCTTGCTCGCGAAGGCCGCGCCGCGAATACCGCTGATACACATGCACAAAAACCCCGAAGGGCTCAATCCCTTCGGGGTTGTTGTTTACACATGTGACTTACAACTTGGCGATCGACACCTCAGTGGATTTCACAAACGCGATCACTTCACTGCCCACCGCCAGTTCCAGCTCTTTCACCGAGCGCGTGGTGATCACCGAAGTGACGATGCCTGAGGCGGTCTGCACGTCGATTTCCGACAGCACGTCGCCGAGGACGATTTCCTTGATGGAGCCTTTGAACTGGTTGCGAACGTTGATGGCCTTGATAGTCATGATGTTGATTCCTGTCGTTGGGTAAGACTTGAGTTATTGAGCCCAGCGCAATTGCGTAGGCAAGGGTGAAACAGGTTCCGGCTCCGGTGGTTGGCCGGGCAGCGCCAGCACGCGATTGAGGACTTCGGTTTCCAGCGCCGCCAGCCGGTGGGAGCCGCGCACTCGAGGGCGTGGCAGTTCCACGTGCAGGTCGAGGCCGACTTCACCGTCTTCGATCAGGATCACCCGATCGGCAATCGCCACCGCTTCACTGACGTCATGGGTCACCAGCAACACCGTGAAGCCGTGCTGCTGCCAGAGCCGTTCGATCAGTTGCTGCATTTCAATTCGGGTCAGGGCATCCAGCGCACCCAAGGGTTCGTCGAGCAACAGCAGGCGCGGCTGATGAATCAACGCACGGGCCAACGCCACGCGTTGCTTCTGTCCACCGGACAACGCTGCCGGCCATTCGTTGGCGCGGTCGGCCAGGCCCACCGCGTCCAGTGCGTCCAGTGCTTCCAGCGCTTTCGGCCGCCAGTTGCCCTTGAGGCCCAGACCGACGTTGTCGATGATCTTTTTCCAGGGCAGCAAACGCGCTTCCTGGAACATCAGCCGTGTGTCCTCCCGAGCGTCGCTCAAGGCTGCGGCACCGGCGAGTAACTCGCCGCCGGTTGGTTGATCGAGGCCGGCGAGCAAACGCAGCAAGGTACTTTTGCCGCAGCCACTACGACCGACCACGGCGACAAACTGGCCCGCCGGAATGTGCAGGTCGATTTCGCGCAGCACCTGCCGCGAGCCAAAGGTTTTTTGCAGCTTGCGCACCGCCAGCGGAATGCCGCGCAGCAGGCGTGGAGGTTGTTCCGCGATCATGCCGCACCTCCCTTGGCAACCTGATACGCCGGGTGCCAGCGCAGCCACACACGCTCAAGTCCACGGGCCGCGAGATCGGCCAGTTTGCCGAGCACCGCGTAGAGCAAAATCGCCAGCACCACCACGTCGGTCTGCAAGAACTCCCGGGCATTCATCGCCAGATAACCGATACCGGAACTGGCGGAGATGGTTTCCGCGACGATCAACGTCAACCACATGAAGCCCAGGGCGAAGCGCACGCCAACCAGAATCGAAGGCAGCGCCCCCGGCAGGATCACCTGCCAGAACAGGCTGAAACCCGTCAGGCCATAGCTGCGCGCCATCTCCACCAATGCCGGGTCGACGTTGCGGATGCCGTGATAGGTGTTGAGGTAAATCGGGAACAACGTGCCCAGCGCCACCAGGAAAATTTTCGCCGACTCGTCGATGCCGAACCACAGGATCACCAGCGGAATCAGCGCCAGATGCGGCACGTTGCGGATCATCTGCACCGAACTGTCGAGCAGGCGTTCGCCCCACTTCGACAGGCCGGTGATGAAGCCGAGCGTCAGGCCGATGCCGCCGCCGATAGTGAAGCCCAGCGCGGCACGCCAGCCACTGATCGCCAGGTGCGTCCAGATTTCGCCGCTACGCACCAGGCTCACGCCAGCTTCGATCACGGCAACCGGCGCCGGCAGAATCCGTGTCGACAACCAGCCCGCCGACACACTCAACTGCCACACCGCCAGCAACAACACCGGCAACGCCCAGGGCGCGAGACTGTGGATGATTTTCTTCATGACCGCGCCTCAGCTCTGGGACGCGGCTTTGGGCAGAATGTCGTTGGCGACCATCTCGCCGAACGGACTCACGTAGCCCGCACTTTTCGGCAGTTCAGGACGCTCGACATCGAGGTGCGGGAACAGCAGTTCGGCGACTCGGTACGACTCTTCCAGGTGTGGATAACCGGAGAAAATAAAGGTGTCGATGCCGAGGTCCGCGTACTCCTTCACGCGGGCGGCCACGGTCGGGCCATCGCCCACCAGCGCCGTACCGGCACCGCCACGCACCAGGCCGACACCGGCCCACAGATTCGGGCTGACTTCCAGGTTGTCGCGGCTGCCGCCATGCAATGCGGCCATGCGCTGCTGACCGACCGAATCGAAGCGCGCCAGCGACGCCTGGGCACGAGCGATGGTGTCGTCGTCGAGATGGGAGATCAGTCGATCCGCGGCTTTCCAGGCTTCATCGTTGGTTTCGCGCACAATCACGTGCAGGCGAATGCCAAAGCGCACGGTGCGTCCGAGCTTCGCGGCCTTGGCCCGGACCTGTTCGATTTTTTCCGCCACGGCGGCTGGCGGCTCGCCCCAGGTCAGGACCATTTCCACCTGTTCGGCAGCCAGGTCTTGCGCGGCATCCGAAGAGCCGCCGAAGTACAGCGGCGGGCGCGGCTGCTGGATCGGTGGATAGAGCAGTTTCGCGCCCTTCACGCTGATGTGCTGGCCGTCGTAATCAACGGTTTCACCTTCCAGCACGCGACGCCAGATACGGGTGAACTCCACGGACGCCTGGTAGCGTTCTTCGTGGCTGAGGAACAGACCATCGCCCGCCAACTCTTCCGGATCACCGCCCGTCACCAGGTTGAACAGCGCACGACCGCCGGACAGCCGATCCAGGGTCGCGGCCTGACGCGCCGCCACCGTCGGGGAAATGATCCCGGGGCGCAGGGCGACAAGGAATTTCAAACGCTGGGTCACCGGGATCAGCGACGCCGCCACCAGCCACGAATCTTCGCAGGAGCGCCCGGTGGGAATCAGCACGCCGCCGAAACCCAGTCGGTCCGCCGCTTGCGCGACTTGTTGCAGGTAACCGTGGTCAACGGCGCGTGCGCCTTCGGCGGTGCCAAGGTAATGGCCGTCGCCGTGGGTAGGCAGGAACCAGAAGATATTGAGGCTCATGGAGTGGTCTCCTTGGGGGATCGAATTATTGGGCTTTCGCAACGGCGGCCGGCGGCGTCCAGATCACGTCTTTGATGCTCAATTGCTTTGGAATCAGCTTGAGCTGGTAGAAGGTGTCGGCGATTTTCTGCTGCGCCGCGACCACTTCCGGAGTCAGGAACAACGCGCCGTAGCCCTGGCGTTTCACCGAAGTGCGGGTGATGTCTGCCGACAGGCCGAGCAGTGGCGAGACTTGCTGGGTCACGTCTTCAGGATTGGCCCGTGACCAGTCGCCCACTGCGCGCACTTCTTCGACCAGGGTCTTGATCACCTCGGGATTTTTTTGCGCGTAGGGTTTGGTCGCCAGGTAGAACTGATGGTTGTCGACGATGCCTTGGCCATCGCGCAGGGTGCGCGCTTGCAACTGTTGTTCGGCGGCGGCCTGGTACGGGTCCCAGATGACCCAGGCGTCGACACTGCCACGCTCGAACGCAGCGCGGGCATCGGCCGGCGGCAGGAAGACGGTCTGGATGTCGGTGTATTTGAGGCCGGCGTCTTCCAGCGCACGCACCAGCAGGTAGTGAACGTTGGAGCCCTTGTTGAGCACGACCTTCTTGCCCTTGAGCTCTGCCACCGACTTGATCGGCGAGTCCTTCGGCACCAGAATCGCCTCACTGTGCGGCGCTGGCGGTTCGTAGGCTACGTAGAGCAGATCAGCGCCAGCCGCTTGAGCGAACACGGGAGGGGTTTCGCCGGTAACGCCGAAGTCGATGGAGCCGACGTTCAAGCCTTCAAGCAGTTGCGGGCCACCGGGGAATTCAGTCCATTGCACGTCCACGCCTTGGGCAGCGAGGCGTTTTTCCAGGGTGCCTTTGGCTTTGAGCAGCACCAGGGTGCCGTATTTCTGATAGCCGATTCGTAACGTCTCGGCCTGGGCTTGAGTAATGGCGCCGAAGGTGACAGCCGCAGCAAACAGAGCGACCAGACCACGACGCAAAATGACAGGGCGCATGGCGCTCTCCTTTTGCAGTTGGGTTTTGGCTGCACCTGCTTGCCCGTTGTCGGGCGAGTAAGGCCAGTACTTCAATTTTCGGGTGGGGCTAATGTTCGGTGGAGCTCATATGCTCCAGCGAGCACTCAACAAACGTTCATTCAACAGGTTCGGATCGAGCGGCTTGGGCCGTCGTGCCATGGCACTGAGAAACAGCTCCAGCGACTCGTCCAGGCGCTGTTCCAACTCGGGCGCCAACTGCGCCAGGGCGCTGCCTTCGCCGTAAGCGATCTGGCTGTCGACGGCGAAAATCCCGTGGAGCATTTCCTGGGCTTTCAACGCCGACAGCACCGGCTTGAGCGCGTAGTCCACCGCCAGCATGTGGGCGATGCTGCCGCCGGTTGCCATCGGCAACACCACCTTGTGGCTCAGGGCGCGTTCGGGCAGCAGATCCAGCACGGTTTTCAACGCGCCGGAGAACGAAGCCTTGTACACCGGCGTAGCGATCAGCAGGCCATCGGCGTTTTCTATCTGTTGCAGCAGGTCAATGACCTTCGGGCTGTCGAAGCGTGCATGCAGCAAGTCTTCGGCCGGGAAGTCCCGTACCTGATAACTCACCACCTCCACGCCCTGTTCTTGCAACCAACGCTTGGAGCGGTCCAGCAGCACCCCGGAACGGGAGCGCTGACTGGGACTGCCTCCGAGTGAGACGACCAACATTCAGACGATTCCTTGAGCGGTGTTGGCGATTCGCGGTTTGCGATCTCGCTTCGATGGAGTGACCTTAACAGCTGATTTATATATCCATAAATCATATTTATTCATTTGGTTATTCTTTAAAGAAATATACAAATCGACTTCATTCGAGCAAAAAAAAGGCCGTCGAAACGGCCTGAAATCCCCTGCTTTGTGGGTGCTTGTGGTGTCTGACCCGACGCCTTCGCGAGCAAGCCCGCTCCCCCAGATGGACGCGGACAAATGTGGGAGCGGGCTTGCTCGCGAAGACGGCATCAGCCACACCGCCGATACCGGTGACTTACCGATTGGGCTGCGGCGTCAGGCGCAAGTAAGGCTTGACCGCCCGATAGCCCTTGGGAAAGCGCTGTTTGATTTCCTCTTCATCCTTGAGCGACGGCACGATCACCACTTCATCACCGTCCTGCCAGTTGGCCGGCGTGGCCACCTTGTAGTTGTCGGTGAGTTGCAGCGAGTCGATCACCCGCAGGATTTCGTTGAAATTGCGCCCGGTGCTCGCCGGGTAGGTAATCGTCAACCGAACCTTTTTGTTCGGATCGATCACGAACAGCGAACGCACGGTCAGGGTGTCGTTGGCGTTGGGATGGATCAGGTCGTAGAGGTCCGAGACCTTGCGGTCGGCGTCATCCAGGATCGGAAAGTTGACCACGGTACTCTGCGTCTCATTGATGTCCTCGATCCATCGGTGATGCGACTCCACAGGGTCCACGGACAGTGCGATAGCCTTGACACCGCGTGCCGCGAACTCATCCTTGAGCCTGGCGGTGAAACCCAGTTCGGTGGTGCATACCGGCGTGAAATCCGCCGGATGGGAAAACAGCACACCCCAGCTATCGCCCAGCCACTGGTGGAAACGGATGATGCCGGCGCTGGAGTTCTGTTCGAAATCGGGGGCGATATCGCCCAGTCTGAGACCCATGGTGCTGCTCCTTGTGAGTGCTTGATGGGTTCAACTGTGCCTGTGTTTTTTATCTATTAAAAAGAATAAATATCGATTTATTTAGATCATTAAGAAATATTAAAGATCTGTTCACTGGACGTTCATGCACAACCCGTCGAAGATCGACCACGAGGTTCGAGAAGGCCTTGAGTTGCTGCAAAGAGGGAACTTCAGGACGGGATTACGGGGGTGAACCCGTCCTGAACATGTAAAAGCCCCGCCCGGTGCAATACCGGGCGGGGCTTTTTTGCATCGGTTACGCGAGCGCTATTACAACAGCGGGATCGAGTAGCTGACGATCAGGCGGTTTTCGTCCTGCGAACGGGTGTTCGGCAGATCGGTGCGCCAGGTAGCGTTTTTCCACGCCAGGCCCAGGTTCTTCAACGGACCTTCCTGCACCACGTAGGCAACACTCAGGTCACGCTCCCACTCGGAAGCACCGTTGGCCGCCTGGCCACCCTTGGCGTTGACGGTATCGATGCTGTCGCCGTGCAGGTACACCAGACCCGCGGTCAGGCCAGGCACGCCGACCTTGGCGAAGTCGAACGAGTAACGTGCTTGCCAGGTTTTCTCGCCCGCACGGCCGAACTTCTGGATTTGCGAATCGGTGATGGTGTAGTTCGACGAACCGTCACCCTGGTTCAGCCAAGGGAAGTCGCTGCTGCCGTTGCTGACCTGATAACCGCCACCGAAGGTATGACCGGCAACCGAATACAGGAACAGGCCGCTGTACAGGTTGTTGTCGACCTTGCCTTTACCGTTTGGCGCGTTGTAATTGCCAGTGGTGTAATACAGCGGGTCGTGACCGTTGGCACCATCATCAGAGCTGTTGAAATAACGGAAATCCGACTTCAACACGCCCGGGCCGATTGCCCAGTTGTGAACCAGACCCAGGAAGTGCTGCTTGTAGAACTCTTCCAGCTTGCCGTAGTAGTACTGGGCCGTCAGGTCCTTGGTGATCTTGTAGTCGCCACCGGCATAGATGAACTTGTTGCTGTCGCGGAACTTGGTACCGCGAGTGTTCGCACCGGAAATCGACATTTGATCGTTGTTGCTGGAGTTACGGCCTTTAACGGCTTCGATCTGACCACCGACCAGCGACAGGTCCTTGATCTCGGCGGAAGTGATCTGGCCACCCTGCCAGGTTTGCGGCAGCAGACGACCATCGTTGGTCACGATCACCGGGTTTTTCGGCTGCAGGGTGCCCAGCTTCAGTTCAGTCTGGGAAACCTTGGCTTTGGCGGTCAGGCCCAGGCTGGAGAAATCATCTACCGCCTCGCCATTGGATTTGCTCGGGAAAACCGTGCCGCCGTAAGAGGTCGCCGTGGCACCGTTGGTACCGCCGCCCGAATCCAGCTTGACGCCCAACAGGCCGATCGCATCGATACCGAAACCGACGGTGCCTTGGGTGTAACCGGAGATGAAACGCAGATCGAAGCCTTGGCCCCACTCTTCGTTTTTGTTGGGACCGGTACCGTCGCGGTAGTCAGTGTTGATATAGAAGTTACGCAGCCCCAGTGTTGCCTTGCTGTCTTCGATGAAACCCGCGGCGTTTGCCTGCTGGGCCAATACCCCGACGGCCACAGCCATGGCCAAGGTGGATTTGTTCATGTTTCGCTCCTCTCGTTTCTAGTTCTGATGTTCCTGGTCCCGAATCGATTGCCCGGGATCCTGAATGCATAAATTCGCGGCAAACCGTCTAGGCCGGTCGTTTGGCGGGCCGCAGGATACATGGCCTTAAAGCCAGAAAGAATTGTTTAAGTGTTTTTAATAGCACTGCGGAATATGGCTTCCCACGGCAGAATCGAGGTATCGGCGGCAAGGCCGATTCCTGAAACTGATCAATTGTCGAGGGACGAAAATGCCGAATCCGAGCTCAGGGATGAGTGTCGGACAGGCGCACTTTAAGCGGGATGAATAAAAACTAAAAAGAATAATAAATAATCAACAAAGATCATTATGGAATATAAAAATCAGCTCAAAAAAAACCCCGCCAACCGGCGAGGCTTTTTCACAAGGCTTGTTACAGGAAGCTGTAGGTGTAGTTGAAGATCAGGCGAGTCTGGTCAACGTCAGGGTTGTTGGAGACTTCACTGCCACGGTAGACGCCATTACGCAGCGTTACGCCGAAACCTTTGAGAGCACCCTGCTGGATGGTGTAGTCGATCCGCATGTCGCGCTCCCACTCGGAGCTGTCAGGACCACTGCCGTTGGTCGCCTTGATGTCATCGCCGTGCAGGTAGGCGATCGAAGTTTTCAGGCCCGGCACACCCAGCGCTGCGAAGTCATAGGAGTACTGGCCGAAAGTGGTGTTTTCACCGGCACGAACAAATCCGTTGATCATGGAGTCGGTGAACAGGTAGAAGCTGGCGCCGCCGTTCCCTTCCGGACGGCCATTGCCATCGACCACGTTGCCCTGGTTCAGGTAGACAAAACCACCGTCATCGCTGACGCGCTGATGACCGAGCAGGAAAGCGTTGCCGCCCAGGGTGTAGGTGAACATGGCGCTCCAGGTCTTGTTATCGACCTCGCCCGGATTCTTGGCGAAACCGTTGTTGTTGTTGAAACGGAAACCCGGATCACCGTTCCTGCCGTCGGAGCTGCTGTCGAAGTAACGAATATCCGTCTTGAAGGACTGGTTGGCGCTGATCGGTAGCACGTGGATCAAGCCCAGGAAATCCTGCTTGTAGTAGTCCTTCAGATTCGAGTGGTAGTACTGCAGGGTCAGGTCCTTGGTGACCTTCCAGTCAGCACCACCGTAGTAGAACTTGTTGCTGCCCTCTGTACCGCCAGCCACGGCCAGGCCGGTGGAGTTCGAAGAGGCGCGACCTGCCGAATGCTCCAACTGGCCTGCGTTGAAGGTTACGTTGTCGATTTCTTTCGAAGTGATGGTGCCACCGTCAAAGGTCTGTGGCAGCAGACGGCTGTCGTTCGCGACCAGGATCGGCAAGTTGGGTGCCAGAGCGCCACCCAGGTGGGCTTCGGTCTTCGAGAAGCGCGCCTTGACGTTAGCGGCTGCACGGCTCCATTCGGACACGGCCGAACCATCGCTGTCGCTTGGGAAGAAGGTGTTGTTGTCTGGGTGGTGACCCTTGCCGCCGTCCAGGTGGATACCCAGCAGTGCCTGGGCGTCGATACCGAAACCGACTGTGCCTTGGGTGAAACCGGACAGATAATCGAATTTCAGGCCTTCTGCGGACTCTCTCTGATCCGCACCGCCTTCACGGTTATCGTTGTTGTAATACATGGTCCGGGAACTGATGGACGCCTTGCTGTCTTCCAGGAAACCTGCTGCGCCTGCCTGCTGCGCCACTACCCCTACGGCCACGGCCAAAGCCAAGGTGGACTTGTTCATTGTGAAGCTCCTCTCGATTCTAATTCTTGTATTCCTGGTCTCGAGTCGTCGCCCGAAATCCTAAGATGCGCGATTAGCGCCAGACCGTGACCCACAAGTCAATCGTAACCATGTGTGTCTACGACCATAGTCTAACCCCCGGTTTTTTGGTCCCTGCAGGGTCATGAACTCGTCATGAACCTGAAAAGAATTACTCGATTCTTTTCTAATACCGTTTAGGAATTTAGCTCCCAATTTCGAGAAACCCCCTGAATAGAGGGTTTGGCTCATAAGCTAATTCCTAATAGGTATTTATTTTTACTTTTTTATATCGTTTAGTTTTGACGCAATTCGGAAACAAATCCTTTACCGAAAGGCGGCCCCATGACGACCAAACGCGCACTATCCGGATCAATTGTTACAGTTTGTGTATCTCTCGCACTTTCTTTCACCGCTCAGGCGGCGAACCTCACCGTCGGTTATCAAACCGGAATCGACCCCAGCAAAGTCCCCCAGGCCGATGGCCTTTATGAAAAAACCATCGGCCAGCCCATCGACTGGCGGCGCTTCAACAGCGGCCCGGAAGTGGTCACGGCGATTGCCTCGGGCGATGTGCAAATCGGCAATCTCGGCTCCAGTCCGCTGGCCGCTGCCGCCTCGCGCAACCTGCCGATTGTCGCGTTCATCGTCTCGGCCCAGATCAATGCCGCCGAAGCGCTGGTGGTACGTAACGGCAGCGGCATCGAAAAACCGCAAGATCTGATCGGAAAGACCATCGCCACGCCTTTCGTTTCAACCTCCCACTACAGCCTGCTCGGTGCGCTGAAGCACTGGGGCCTGGACAGTTCGAAAGTCAAAGTGGTGAACCTGCAGCCGGCGGAAATCGCGGCAGCCTGGAAGCGTGGTGATATTGACGGCGCGTTTGTCTGGTCGCCCGCACTGGGAGAAATCCGCAAGACTGGCAAGACCCTGACCGACGCTGCGCAGGTCGGCCAATGGGGCGCGCCAACCTTTGAGGTCTGGGTGGCGCGCAAGGATTACGCAGAGAAGCACCCAGAGGTGGTAGCCAAATTCGCCAAGGTCACCCTGGATTCGTTCGCCGACTACGCCGCCCATAAGGACCAATGGACCGTTGATTCGGTGCCCGTCCAGAAAATCGCCAAACTGACCGGTGCTAACGCCGCCGATGTGCCGGAGTTACTGGCCGGTTCCGCATTCCCCGATGCCAAGGCGCAACAGAGCACCGCGCTGCTGGACGGCGGCACGGCCAAGGCCATTGGCGAGACGGCGAAATTCTTGAAGGAGCAAGGGAAAGTGGAGACGGTGCTGCCGGATTATTCGCCGTATGTCAGCGCGAAGTTTGTCACTGAGTAACACCACCGACCTCTGTAGGAGCGAGCTTGCTCGCGAAAAACCCAAGGACGCCACGGGACATCTGGTTTTACGCGTTATCGTTCACGATTTTCGCGAGCGAGCTCGCTCCTACAGGGACCGCATCCTGATCAAAGGGCTTTTTCGAAGATCTTGGAATTACGCTGATAGTTGTACAGCGACGCCCGCGCCGACGGCAGCCGGTCGACGCTGCTAGGTTCAAAGCCACGCTCGCGGAACCAGTGCGCGGTGCGGGTGGTGAGGACGAACAAGGTTTTCAATCCCTGCGCCCGCGCGCGGGTTTCAATACGCTCCAGCAGCTCATCACCGCGACCGCCATGACGGTACTCTGGATTCACCGCCAGACACGCGAGTTCACCCGCGTCCGAATCGGCGATCTGATACAGCGCCGCACAGGCGATGATCATGCCTTCGCGTTCAACCACACTGAACTGCTCGATTTCGCGCTCCAGCACCTCGCGGGAACGGCGCACCAGGATGCCCTGCTCTTCCAGCGGACTGATCAAATCCAGCAAACCACCGACGTCTTCAATGGCCGCTTCGCGTACCACTTCGAACTGTTCCTGGGCCACAAGGGTGCCGCCGCCGTCGCGAGTGAACAGCTCGGTCAACAACGCACCGTCTTCGGCGTAACTGACGATATGGCTGCGGGCCACGCCGCCACGGCAAGCCTCGGCAGCGGCATCGAGCAACTCTGCCTGATAGTTACTGCCCAGGCGTTGCAGATGCGCCGGCACTTGCTGCGGACGCAGTTCGCGCACCAGGCGCCCGTGTTCGTCGATCAGGCCCAGGTCGGCACCGAACAGCAGCAGCTTGTCGGCACCCAGGTCGATGGCCGCGCGGGTGGCGACGTCTTCGCAGGCCAGGTTGAAAATCTCACCGGTCGGCGAATAGCCCAGCGGCGACAGCAGCACGATCGAGCGCTCGTCCAGCAGACGGTTGATGCCCTTGCGGTCGACCCGGCGCACTTCGCCGGTGTGGTGATAGTCGACGCCTTCAAGCACGCCGATCGGCCGTGCCGTCACCAGGTTGCCGCTGGCCACCCGCAGGCGCGAGCCCTGCATGGGCGACGAAGCCATGTCCATCGACAGGCGAGCCTCGATGGCAATGCGCAACTGGCCAACCGCGTCGATCACGCACTCCAGGGTCGCGGCATCGGTGATACGCATGCCGTGATGGTAATGCGGGGTCAGGCCACGGGCCGCGAGGCGCGCTTCGATCTGCGGGCGGGAGCCGTGAACCAGCACCAGGCGCACGCCCAAGCTGTGCAACAGCACCAGGTCGTGGACGATATTGCCGAAGTTCGGGTGTTCAACGCCGTCGCCGGGCAGCATGACGACAAAGGTGCAATCGCGGTGGGCGTTGATGTAAGGCGAAGCGTGACGAAGCCAATTGACGTATTCGGGCATGAACCTGGGCCTGTAATAAATAGCAGCCGAAAAAAGGGCGAAACTGAAAACGCACAGCGGGCTGATGGTTATCGTCGGAACAGGCTTGGCGACACGCGCGCTCTCCTCATGAATACGGGTTGGGACATCGGCAATTTATACGGCTTGTCAGGCAAATCACAGCCCCTGTAGGAGCGAGCTTGCTCGCGATGGACTTCAACGATTACGCGACCTGTCTGAATGGACGCGTGGCCCTTGCGTTCATCGCGAGCAAGCTCGTTCCTACAGGGCCTCAGTTTGGGCCGGTGTCAGGCAATAGTGTTCGATCAGTTGCCTTAATAGATGCACCGTAGGCTGCAAACGTGACATTTCGAGGTATTCCCCCGGCTGATGGGCGCAAGCGATATCACCCGGGCCAAGCACCAGCGTTTCACAGCCAAGGCGCTGAAGATAAGGTGCTTCGGTGCCAAACGCCACTGCTTCGGCGCTGTGACCGGTGAGCTTTTCGGCAAGGCGCACCAGCTCTGCGTCCTCGGCCTGTTCGAACGACGGCACGTCGGGGAACAACGGCGCGTAATCGATCTTGACCTGATGCCGCTCGGCAACCGGCTTGAGCTTCTGCAGGATCTCGGCACGCAGGACCTTGGGGTCCATGCCGGGCAACGGTCGCAAATCGAATTCCAGCGAGCACTGGCCGCAGATGCGGTTGGGATTGTCACCGCCATGGATGCAGCCGAAGTTCATCGTCGGCATCGGCACGCCAAACTGTGGATTGCGAAATTCGCGCTGCCACAACAAGCGCAGGCCACGCAGTTCGCCCATGGCATCGTGCATGGCTTCCAGGGCGCTGTGGCCCAGGCGCGGGTCGGAAGAGTGACCGCTCTGCCCGAGGATGTCGATGCGTTCCATCATGATGCCTTTGTGCATGCGGATCGGCTTGAGCCCGGTCGGCTCGCCGATCACCGCTGCCCGTCCCAGCGGCCGCCCCGCTTCGGCCAGCGCGCGGGCACCGGACATCGAGCTTTCTTCATCGCAGGTGGCGAGAATCAGCAACGGCTGTTTGAACGGCTGATCGAGCAGCGGTATGACCGCCTCGATCGCCAGGGCAAAAAAGCCCTTCATGTCGCAACTGCCCAGGCCGACCCAACGACCGTCGACTTCCGTCAGCTTCAGCGGGTCGGTTTGCCACAGCGCACCGTCGAACGGCACGGTGTCGCTGTGCCCGGCCAGCACCAGGCCGCCGGGGCCGGAACCGAAACTGGCCAGCAGGTTGAACTTGCCGGGGTTGACCTGCTGGATCTCGCAGGTAAAACCCAGCTCACCGAGCCACGTCGCCAACAGATCGATGACCGGACGGTTGCTTTGATCGAGTCTGGGCTGGGTACAACTGACGGACGGCGCGGCGATCAGCGCAGCGAACTGTTCTTTCATCGACGGCAATGGCATCGCTGACTCCCGGCACCCGAATTGAGGTTCATCATAGAACCAACCGATGACAGGAATAAACCGTCTCGGCGCGTACTAACCTTGAGTCCTGTACACTGCACGACCTTGGCAGCCACACATTCCCCCGGCTGCGCTCCCGATCCTGGATTTTCCGGCCATGCAGAAAGAAACCGAAATCAAACTCCGCGTCAGCCGCGAAACCCTCGCCGCCCTGCGCGAGCACCCCTTACTGAAAAAGCGCAACAAAAGTGGCTGGGAACGCCGTGAGTTGATGAATCAGTACTTCGACACCCCAGAGCGCGATCTGGCCCAGGCCAAAGTCGCCCTGCGCCTGCGCAAGGATGGCGAAGAAGTGATCCAGACCCTCAAGACCCGCGGCCAGAGCGTCGCCGGCCTGTCGGTGCGTAACGAGTACGACTGGAACCTGCCCAAAGCCAAGCTCGACCTGAAGAAACTCGACGGCGAATGCTGGCCCGAGGAACTGGCCGAACTGGACAAAAAAACCCTGAAGCCGATCTTCACCACCGACTTCGTCCGCGAGCGCGCGGAAATCGCCTGGGGCCGCGGCAAGACCAAAGTGGTCATCGAAGCCGCCCTGGACCTTGGCCACGTCGTGGTCGGCAAGCAGAAAGAAGAAATCTGCGAGCTGGAGCTGGAGCTGCGTGAAGGCGAGCCGGCCGCATTGCTGGAGCTGGCCGCCGAGCTGGCCGAAAAACTGGCGCTGATGCCATGCGATATCAGCAAGGCCGAGCGCGGTTATCGCCTGTACGACGCCCATAGCTATTCATTGAGCCTGCCGGCGCCGCAGATCTCTGCTGAAACGCCGCTGGACGACGCGTTCGCCGCGCTGAGCTGGCACCTGCTCGGCAGCAGCCAGCGCCTGGCCGAGCAATATCGCTTCAACGGTCACTGGCGCTTGTTGCAGGACTGGGTCGAGTGCCTGGCCGAAATGCGCGCGCTGATCAGCAGCCTGGGTCAAGCCGCACCACGTCAGTCAACTCACGACCTGCGCATCGCCCTTGATGCCTTGCTGGAAGACTGGCGTCCGCTGGTCCAGGCCGGCCTGGACGATGAAGACGTGCGCAAAGCCGCGCCCGAGCAGTTCCTTGAAGAACTCGAAGACCCGCGCTGGGGCCTGTTCTCACTGACGACCTCACGCTGGCTGCTGGCCCGCACCTGGGCTGCCGACCGCAACACCCGTGGCAATCGCCAGGGCGCTGCGCAACTGGGCAGCTGGTTGCCGCGCCTGCTGGGCGAAGAAGCCACTTCGTTGCAATTGCAACGCTATCAGCAACAACCGGAAGACCTGGCCGAGCAACTGCCGCGCATCGAACGCATCCAGGTCTGGCTGCACCATGCGCGTAACGTGCTGGAGATCCCGGAAATGGATCGCCTGTACGGCGAGCTGAACAAACTGGCGCAACTGGCCAACGAATCGATCACCGACGAAGTCCTGGATGCGCGCAAGCAGCAGGCGATTGCGGTGTATCAGAACCGTGCCTGGAAAATGCTGCTGCGTCTGTAATACCGCCTTCGCGGGCAAGCCCGCTCCCACAGGGCATCACCGAAACCCTGTGGGAGTGGGCTTGCCCGCGAAGAGGCCAGCACATTCACTACACATTTCAGACTGGCAAACTGGTGGTCGACTTGATCTCCGACAACGCCACGATCGAGTTGACCTCCTGAATCCCCGGCACCATCGACAGCTTCTCGAAGAAGAAGCGCTCGTACGCCTCGATGTCCGCCGTGACAATCCGCAGCAGAAAATCCACCGCCCCCATCAGCACATAACACTCCAGCACCTCCGGAAAGCCGCGAATCGCCTCGGTGAATTCGGTGAAGTTCGAACGCCCGTGGGCATTGAGTTTCACCTCCGCGAAGATCTGCGTGTTCAGGCCGATTTTCTTGCGGTCGAGCAAGGTCACCTGGCCGCGAATGATGCCCTCCTCTTTCATCCGCTGAATCCGCCGCCAGCAAGGCGATTGCGAGAGCCCCACCTGCTCGGCGATCTGCGCGCTGGAGAGCGAAGCGTCCTCTTGCAGCAAGGCGAGGATCTTGCGGTCGTAGCTGTCCAGTTCGCTTTGCATAAAAAAACCTTTAATATCTAAATAGGTGAATTGATTAAGTCTGCATGCCTGCCATTTGACCAATCATAGAGAAGAAATACCCGGCACAGGATGTAAATATTTCTCCAGTAATTCTGGAGCCTGACCATGCCGTATCTCGAAGCCCTGAACACCCCACCTGCCCGCGCCGATGTCTGGAGCGTCAGCAATGCCCATTGCCGTGTTCACTATCAAATGCTGGCCGAGGCCGAACCGGACCTGCTGTGTCGCGTCCTCAATCTGTTCGCCTTGCAATTGCTCACGCCGGAACAGGTCAACGTGCAGCGCCAGGACGACTGGCTGACTATCGATATCGTCATCGACGGTTTGAGCTGGCACCGCGCGCAAGTGATAGCGGAAAAACTTCGTAACCTGATCTGCGTCTGCTCGGTTGAGCTGCAGGAAGCTGACTCTGCCTGGGCCGAGACGCTACAGGCGGCGGGCTGAAAAACGCCGAAACGGCTTCGTCGGGTAGTGGCCCAGCGGTCAGCCGGGCCACGGCTATCCTTTGCGCACTGTCGTTCAAAAGGAGCCCGCATGTCCGTACAACTCGCCTTTCAGGACCGCTGGCTGGATCTCAATGATGTGCTGCGCGAACTGGTTGCGCAGGGCTTTATCAGCCAGGATTCAGCCGAACACGCGCTCAATGCCCGCCGCCGCAACGCTACCCATGGCCAAATGCATCCGCTGGAGTTCATTGCCAGCCAACAGTTGGGCGACCTCAGCCGCCCCGGCAAACTGCTGGACCTGGAAAGCCTGACCCTGTGGCTGTCCCGGCAGGCCGGACAGCCTTATCTGCGCATCGATCCGTTGAAAATCAACGTCGCGGCCGTGACCCCGCTGATGTCCTATGCCTTCGCCCAGCGCCACAAGATCCTCGCGGTAGCGATCGACCGTGATGCGGTGACCGTGGCCAGCGCCCAGCCTTATGTCAGCGGCTGGGAGGCTGACCTGACCCACGTGCTCAAATTGCCGATCAAGCGCGTGGTGGCCAACCCGGTGGACATCCAGCGCTTGAGCGTCGAATTTTTCCGTCTGGCCAAGTCGGTCACCGGGGCCAACAGCGCCGACCCGCACGTCAGCACCCTCGGCAATTTCGAACAGTTGCTCAACCTCGGCGCCAGCGACCAGGAGCCGGACGCCAACGATGCCCACATCGTCAACATCGTCGACTGGCTGTTCCAGTACGCGTTCCAGCAACGCGCCAGCGACATCCACATCGAGCCCCGTCGCGAGCAAGGCACGGTGCGCTTTCGCATCGACGGCGTGCTGCACAACGTCTATCAATTCCCGCCCCAGGTCACCATGGCCATCGTCAGTCGCCTGAAAACCCTGGGGCGCATGAACGTCGCGGAGAAACGCAAACCCCAGGACGGTCGGGTGAAAACCAAGACCCCGGACGGCGGCGAAGTTGAACTGCGTTTGTCGACTCTGCCCACCGCCTTCGGCGAAAAAATGGTCATGCGGATCTTCGACCCGGACGTCCTGCTCAAGGACTTCGACCAACTCGGCTTCTCCACCGACGACCTGCGCCGCTGGCAGGACATGACCCGCCAGCCCCACGGCATCATCCTCGTCACCGGGCCGACGGGGTCGGGCAAGACCACCACCCTCTACACCACCCTGAAAAAACTGGCGACGCCGGAGGTCAACCTCTGCACCATCGAAGACCCGATTGAAATGGTCGAGCCGGCCTTCAACCAGATGCAGGTCCAGCACAACATCGACCTGACCTTCGCCGCCGGCGTGCGTGCGCTGATGCGGCAAGACCCGGACATCATCATGATCGGCGAAATCCGCGACCTCGAAACCGCGGAAATGGCGATCCAGGCGGCGCTCACCGGGCACCTGGTGCTATCGACCCTGCACACCAACGATGCGCCCGGCGCCATCAGCCGCCTGCTGGAACTCGGCGTGCCGCATTACCTGATCAAGGCCACAGTGCTTGGCGTCATGGCCCAGCGACTGGTGCGAACCCTGTGCCCGCACTGCAAGGCGCCACTGGCGCTGGGCGAAGACGATTGGCAAACCCTGACCCGCCCCTGGCAGGCACCGCTGCCAGGCAATGCCCAGCGCGCCGTCGGTTGCGTGGAATGCCGCGATACCGGTTATCGCGGCCGCGCCGGGGTCTACGAAATCATGCAACTCAGCGATGGCATCAAAGCGTTGATCAGTCCCGATACCGATCTGCTGGCCGTGCGACGCCAGGCATTCAAGGAAGGCATGCGCAGCCTGCGGCTGTCGGGGGCGCAAAAGGTCGCCGCCGGGCTGACGACCATCGAGGAGGTTCTGCGCGTGACGCCCCAGAGCGAGCAGAACTGAGCCCGGCTGTTCTTATCCGCCATCGGCACCGCTACACTCCAACGATTGCTACTCCACAGATCCACACATCAACAAGGAATCGTTATGCAGATCGGTAGTGTGCTTTTGCTTTTTGTCGGCCTGGTGGTCGCCATTCTGTTCATGGGCTTCAAGGTCGTGCCCCAGGGTTTTGAATGGACCGTCGAGCGTTTCGGGCGCTACACCAACACGCTCAAACCGGGGCTGAACGTCATCGTTCCGGTCATGGACCGCATCGGGCGCAAGATGAATGTGATGGAAAGCGTGCTGGATATTCCACCACAGGAAGTCATCACCGCCGACAACGCCACGGTGCAAATCGACGCCGTGTGCTTCTTCCAGGTGGTCAACACGGCCCAGGCTGCCTACGAGGTCAACAACCTCGAGCACGCCATTCGTAACCTGTTACAAACCAACATCCGCACGGTGCTCGGCTCGATGGAGCTCGACGCCATGCTCAGCCAGCGCGACGGCATCAACGAAAAACTGCTGCGCACCGTCGATGAAGCGACCGCGCCGTGGGGCATCAAGATCACCCGGATCGAGATCAAGGACATCAGCCCACCCGCCGACCTGATGGCGGCGATGAGTGGGCAGATGAAAGCCGAACGAATCAAGCGTGCACAGATCCTCGAGGCCGAAGGCCTGCGTGCCGCAGCGATCCTGACTGCCGAAGGCAAGAAGCAGGCGCAGATCCTCGAAGCCGAAGGCAGTCGGCAGGCCGCCTTTCTGGAGGCCGAAGCCCGGGAGCGGCAAGCCGCGGCAGAAGCCCAGGCCACCAAAGTGGTGTCCGAAGCGATTGCCAGCGGTAACGTGCAAGCGGTCAACTACTTCGTGGCGCAGAAGTACATCGACGCGCTGGGCAACCTGGCTTCGGCCAACAACAGCAAAGTGATCCTGATGCCGCTGGAAGCCAGTTCGATGATCGGCGCGGTGGGCGGCATTGGCGAAATCGTCAAAGCCACTTTCGATAACAAGAAAGCCTGAGGCGCGCCATGTGGGCATTTTTGCAGCATCTTTCGTTCTGGGACTGGTTGGCGCTGGGCACGGTGTTGTTGATTCTTGAAGTGTTCGGCGCCGGCGGCTACCTGCTGTGGATCGGTATGGCAGCGGCTGCCGTGGGTGTCCTGACCTTCTTCCTGCCAGGCCTGTCGTGGGAATGGCAATTTCTGTTGTTCGGCCTGCTGTCGATCGCCACCGCCTTGTACTGGTGGCGGCGTCAGCGCACAGCGACTCGCCTGAGCGATCAGCCGCACCTGAACCTGCGTGGCCAGGAACTGATCGGCAAGACCTTCGTGGTGCATGAAGCAATTGTCGACGGTCGCGGCAAAATCAAGGTGGCCGACGGCGTGTGGATGGCCCGCGGGCCGGACGCTGCCATTGGCAGCCGCGTGCGAGTGGTCGGCCAGCAAGGCGCGATCCTGCTGGTCGAAACGACGGAATAGGCAGTCACGGAACTCGATTGGGGGTTGGCAATCCAACCGCGTAGTCAACCCAGTGGAGTCACCCTGTCATGCGTTTCAAACTTGCTGTCGCTACCGTCGCGCTGTTGTCCCTGCCTGTCGGTTCGGCGATGGCCGATACTTTTTGGCGTAACGTTCTTACGTCCGGTGCAACCACCGGTTCGAGCTATCTGACATCCAAGGATCACAAGTTGGTCGTCGCAGCCCAGGACGATGCCAGCAGCTTCGTCGCCAGTGATGGCGGTATCCGCGGCCCGTACCTGGAAGCGGCCATGCAGAAAGTCCGCGCCGACAACCCGGGCCTGCAAGCCACGGACATGGAGTTGGCGAACGCGATCCTGGCGAAGAATGCCGTGGCGTCTGAATAAGCGTTGCGAATGAAAAATGCCGCTCACATGAGCGGCATTTTTTTGTCCCACACAAAACCCTGTGGGAGCGGCGGTGCGGCGATCCGACTTGCTCGCGAATGCGGTGGATCAGTAAAAACTTCATTGACTGTCACACCGCATTCGCGAGCAAGCCCGCTCCCACAGGGGTTATGTATTGCCTGGGAGGTCAGCGGTAGTCGTCAACCGGCACACACGCACAAAACAGGTTCCGATCCCCATACACATTGTCCACCCGGTTCACCACCGGCCAGTATTTGTGGGCCTTGGTATGCGCGTCCGGCGTGACGGCTTGCTCGATGCTGTACGGCCGCTCCCACACGCCGGTGATATCGGCCAGCGTATGGGGCGCACCTTTCAACGGGTTTTCTTCCGCCGGCCAGTTACCGTTCTGCACCTCGTTGATTTCCGCGCGGATGCTCAGCATCGCCCCGATAAACCTGTCCAGCTCCGCCTTCGATTCACTTTCGGTCGGCTCGACCATCAGCGTCCCCGGCACCGGGAACGACATGGTCGGAGCATGGAAGCCGTAGTCCATCAGGCGCTTGGCGACATCCTCTTCGGTGATGCCGGTCAACGCCTTGAGCGGCCGCAGGTCAAGGATGCATTCGTGGGCCACCCGTTCGTTGCGCCCGGTGTAGAGCACCGGAAAGGCACCGGACAAATGCCGCGCCAGGTAATTCGCAGCCAGGATCGCCACTTCGCTGGCGTCCGCCAGTTGCGGCCCCATCATGGCGATGTACATCCAGCTGATTGGCAGAATGCTTGCGCTGCCCCAGGGCGCTGCGCTGACGGCGCCATTTTGCGGCTGCGGCCCGTCGATCGGCACCACCGGATGGTTGGCCACGAACGGCGCCAGATGTGCCCGAACACCAATCGGGCCCATGCCAGGACCGCCGCCACCATGGGGAATGCAGAAGGTCTTGTGCAGGTTCATGTGCGAAACATCGGCGCCGATATCCGCCGGCCGCGCCAGCCCGACCTGGGCGTTGAGGTTGGCGCCATCCATGTACACCTGACCGCCATGCTGGTGGATCACTTCACAGATTTCGCTGATGCCTTCCTCGTACACGCCATGGGTCGAAGGATAGGTCGCCATCAGGCAGGCGAGTTTGTCGGCGGCCTGCGCGGCTTTTTCCTTGAGGTCATCCAGGTCGACGTTGCCCGCCTCGTCACACTCGACGATCACCACGCGCATCCCGGCCATTTGCGCCGACGCGGGATTGGTGCCGTGCGCCGACGAAGGAATCAGGCAGATATCGCGGCCGCCCTGTTGCCGGCTCTCATGGTATTTGCGGATCGCCAGCAGCCCGGCGTATTCGCCTTGGGCACCGGAGTTGGGCTGCATGCAGATGGCATCGAAACCGGTGATCGCGCACAACCAGCGTTCCAGTTCCTCGATCATCAGCCCGTACCCGGCGGCCTGCTCTTTCGGCACGAACGGGTGCAGGTTGGCGAACTGCGGCCAGGTGATCGGGATCATCTCGCTGGTGGCGTTGAGCTTCATGGTGCAGGAGCCCAGCGGGATCATCGATTGATTGAGCGCCAGGTCCTTGTTTTCCAGTTGCTTGAGGTAGCGCAGCATCTCGGTTTCGCTGTGATGGGCGCTGAATACCGGATGGCGCAGATAAGGCGAAGTTCGCACCAACCCTTGGGGAATTCCGCCAGGCAGGACTTCGGCATCCAGGTCCTCGATACTGAGCCCGTGATCGGCCCCCAGAAACACGTCGAACAGCCTCTCCACGGTGGTTTCGTCGCAGGCCTCGTCGAGGCTCAAGCCCAGTTGGCCGCGCCCGAGAATGCGCAGGTTGATCTGCGCGGCCCGGGCACTTTCGATGATCGCAGTCTGGGTTCCGCCGACTTCCAGCGTCAGGGTGTCGAAGAAGTGCCGGTTGACCCGGGTGATACCCTTGCGCTCAAGCCCGGCGGCCAGGATGCAGGTCAGCCGGTGAACCCGCTGGGCGATCCGCTTGAGCCCTTCCGGGCCGTGGTAGACCGCATAGAAACTGGCGATATTGGCCAGCAGCACCTGGGCCGTGCAGATGTTGGAGTTGGCCTTCTCCCGGCGAATGTGCTGCTCGCGGGTTTGCAGGGCCATGCGCAGGGCGGTGTTGCCTCGCGCATCTTTGGAAACACCGATGATGCGCCCGGGAATCGCCCGTTTGTACTCATCGCGGCTGGCAAAAAATGCCGCGTGCGGCCCACCGTAGCCCATAGGCACACCAAACCGCTGGGACGAGCCGAACACCACATCGGCGCCCAGTTCACCCGGCGGGGTCAGCAGCAACAGGCTCAGTAAATCCGTGGCGACACAGGCCAGGGCCTGTTGCGCGTGCAGGTGATCGATCAGCGGCCGCAGGTCGTGGATCTCGCCGTGGGTGTCAGGGTATTGCAGCAGCGCGCCGAACACCTGGTGCTGCTTCAAGTTATCCACAGCGTCGACGATCAGCTCGAAGCCGAAACCTTCGGCGCGGGTCTGCACTACGGAAATGGTTTGCGGGTGGCAGTTTTCGTCGACAAAGAACAGGTTGCTTTTGGACTTGGCGACCCGCTTGGCCAGGGCCATGGCTTCCGCCGCGGCGGTGGCCTCATCGAGCAGCGAGGCGTTGGCCAGCTCCAGACCGGTCAGATCGATGGTCAATTGCTGGAAGTTCAGCAGCGCTTCGAGCCGCCCTTGGGCGATCTCCGGTTGATAGGGTGTGTACGCGGTGTACCAGCCGGGATTTTCCAGCACGTTACGCAGAATGACCGCCGGAGTGAGGGTACCGTGGTAGCCCATGCCGATCAGGCTGGTCCAGACCTGGTTCTGCTCGGCATACCCACGCAGCCTGGCCAGGGCGGCCTCTTCATCGAGGGCCGGGGGCAGGTCCAGCGCCCGGTTGAGGCGGATGCCCGGCGGCACGGTTTGCTCGATCAATTCGACCCGGCTGCCCAGGCCAAGGCTGTCGAGCATCGCCTGTTGCTCGGCGGCATCGGGTCCTAGGTGGCGGCGCAGAAAGGCATTGGGGTCGTGTAACTGGCTCAGGGACGGCAACTGGGACATGACGGGCTCTCTCTTGACTGGCGCTCAGCGTCGATGCAACACGGTCAAACCAGCATAGCAGTCGATCTTCGCGTGGATGGCGTGGCGTCGTCAGCCAATCCGGCTCCGCCACCCCGGTGTTTGCCGACATCGACCCGGTGACGCGCAAAGGATACGGCCCAGGCACGCGCGACTTTCATGGCGCAGATGCAGGCATTGGGGGGTCGGGATCGGCTATCACTACCCACCGATTCACCTGTTGAGCCTTTACCGCGAGCGCGGTTTTAAGGAGGGCATGTTCACGGCGATGAGCAAAGCCGTCTTGCGGTCTTGACTCAGCCTTTGCAGGCGCTGCCGCAGGCTGCGATCTTTTGATTTTAAAAACAAAAGCAAAAGATCGCAGCCTGCGGCAGCTCCTACGGGGGGCGAGTATTACTCGCCGATGGCGGCCTTGTAGCCGGCGGCATCCAGCAGTTTTTCCAGATCGGCGGTGTTGCTTGGCTTGAGCTTGAAGATCCACGCGCCGTACGGGTCGCTGTTGAGCAGTTCCGGCGAAGCGCTCAGATCTTCGTTGACCGCGATCACTTCACCGGCAATCGGGGAGTAGATATCGGAAGCGGCTTTAACCGATTCAACGACACCAGCCTGATCTTCAGCGGCAAACACGTTACCGACTTCAGTCAGCTCGACGAACACCACATCACCCAGCGCTTCCTGCGCGTGATCGCTGATGCCCACGGTGACGGTGCCATCGGCTTCCAGACGTGCCCATTCGTGACTTTCGGCAAAACGCAGGTCGGCAGGGATATTGCTCATGTTCTGTGTCCTCAGGAAATTGTCAGCGGTCGTTAACCGCTGGAAAAGATTAGATCAAGGTTTTGCCGTGGCGTACGAAGGTCGGTTTGACCACCCGAACCGGGTACCACTTGCCACGAATTTCCACTTCAGCGCGGTCGGCAGTTGCCATCGGCACGCGCGCCAGCGCTATCGACTTGCTAAGCGTAGGAGAGAAACTACCACTGGTGATCTCCCCTTCGCCAACATCGGCGATGCGCACGACCTGATGAGCGCGTAAAACACCACGCTCCTCAAGGACCAGACCGACCAGTTTGTGCTGTACACCAGCGGCTTGCTCGGTTTCCAGGGCCTTGCGCCCGATGAACTGCCGGGTGGCAGGTTCCCAGGCGATGGTCCAGGCCATATTGGAAGCCAGGGGTGAAACATCCTGCTGGATATCCTGACCGTAAAGGTTCATGCCGGCTTCGACCCGCAAGGTATCCCGCGCGCCAAGACCGATGGGAGAAATCCCGGCACCGACCAGATCGTTGAAGAACCCGGGTGCCTGATCCGCCGGCAGAATGATTTCCAGGCCGTCTTCGCCGGTATAACCGGTGCGCGCGATGAACCAGTCACCATCGGGCAGGCCTTCGAAGGGCTTGAGGAGCTGGATCAGATTGCCGCGGGACTGGTTGACCAGCTCGGCAATTTTTTGCCGGGCGTGAGGCCCCTGGATGGCCAGCATCGCCAACTCGGAACGCTCGCGAAGCTGCACGTCGAAACCGTCGAGATGCGCTTGCATCCAGGCCATGTCCTGATCGCGGGTGGAGGCATTGACCACCAGGCGATAGCCCTCGTCGAGACGGTAGACGATCATGTCGTCGACGATGCCGCCCTGTTCGTTGAGCATGGTGCTGTATAACGCACGGCCGGGGCTGTGCAGGCGTTCGACATCATTGGCCAGCAAATGCTGAAGCCAGGCTTTGGCCTGGGGGCCGCCGACGTCGATAACGGTCATGTGGGATACATCGAAGACACCGCAATCGCGGCGCACCTGATGGTGTTCCTCGACCTGCGATCCATAATGCAGAGGCATGTCCCAACCGCCAAAATCGACCATCTTTGCGCCGAGCGCGAGATGAAGGTCATACAGAGGCGTACGCTGTCCCATGGGTTTCTCCTTCCGGGCGTGGCGAAGGTGCGGGCAAGTGCTGCACGGACTGAATGCCTTGAAACAAAAGGCCTTTAGCCGATTTCAGCTACCTGGTCTGTCAGACGGACCGCACCGAATGCCGCGCATTGTAGCCGCAAGGTGTAGGACTGACACCTAGCTGTTTCGATGCGCTGAGCGCCGGATCAATCCGATGACCGGCAGCAGCCCGACCAGCACCAGGGTCAACGCTGGCAAAGATGCCCTCGCCCATTCTCCTTCGCTGGTCATTTCAAAGATCCGCACCGCCAGCGTGTCCCAGCCAAACGGGCGCATCAGCAGGGTCGCGGGCATTTCCTTGAGCACGTCGACGAACACCAGCAGCGCCGCGCTCAAGGTGCCGGGCAACAACAACGGTAGATACACTTTGAAAAACAGTCGCGGCCCACTGACGCCAAGGCTACGTGCCGCTTCGGGCAAAGATGGCCGTATACGCGCCAGACTGCTTTCCAGTGGTCCGTAGGCCACCGCAATGAAGCGCACCAGATAGGCCAGCAACAACGCTGACAGACTGCCCAGCAGCAGCGGCTTGCCCGCGCCACCGAGCCAGCTCGAGAGCGGGATCACCAGCTCGCGATCCAGGTAACTGAACGCCAGCATGATCGACACCGCCAGCACCGAGCCCGGCAAGGCGTAACCCAGGTTGGCCAGACTGACCCCGGAACGAATGACCCGGGTGGGCGCCAGGCGTCGGGCAAACGCCAGCAACAAGGCGACGCTGACGGTGATCAACGCCGCCATCGCCCCCAGGTACAAGGTATGGACGATCAACCCGGTGTAGCGCTCGTCGAGATCGAAGCGCCCGCGCTGCCAGAACCACACCGCCAATTGCAGCATCGGGATAACAAAAGCGCAGGCAAACACCAGACCGCACCAGGTCGAGGCCGCCAGTGCCTTGAAGCCCCGCAGGTGATACAGCGCCTTGACCCGTGGCCGCTCGTTGCCCGCCCGGTTGGCCCCGCGAGCACGCCGTTCGCCGTAGAGCACGAGCATCACCACCAGCAGCAACAAGCTGGCCAGTTGCGCGGCGGAAGACAGACTGAAAAAACCGTACCAGGTCTTGTAGATGGCCGTGGTGAAGGTATCGAAGTTAAACACCGACACTGCGCCGAAATCCGCCAGGGTTTCCATCAGCGCCAATGCCACGCCCGCACCGATGGCCGGCCGCGCCATGGGCAATGCCACACGCCAGAACGCTTGCCAGGGCGATTGACCCAGGACCCGCGCCGCTTCCATCAGGCCTTTGCCCTGGGCGAGGAAGGCCGTGCGGGCCAGCAGATACACATAGGGATAGAAAACCAGCACCAGCACCACAATCACCCCGCCCGTGGAGCGCACGCGCGGCAGTCGCAGACCGCTGCCGAACCATTCGCGCAGCAGGGTTTGCACGGGCCCGGCAAAATCCAGCAGGCCGACGAAGACGAAGGCCAGCACATAGGCCGGAATCGCGAAGGGCAACATCAGCGCCCAGTCCAGCCAGCGCCGGCCGGGGAATTCGCAAAGGCTGGTAAGCCAGGCCAGGCTGACACCCAGGACTGTCACACCGACACCGACGCCTAGCACCAGGGTCAGGGTATTACCCAGCAAACGCGGCATCTGTGTGTCCCATAGATGGGACCAGATCTGTTGATCGATGATTTGCCAGGAAAGCAGCAGGACGCTCAGGGGCAACAGGACCAGCGCAGCAATGGCGAAGACGACGGGATACCAGCGGCGTTGGGCAGGGTGGGCCACAGGCTTGGTTCTCTACTATTAATGGGTGAAATCGACACTGTAGGAGCGAGCTTGCTCGCGAAAAACGTCAACGATAACGCGGGGAGTCTGACGATCCGCGGTGCCCTGACGTTCATCGCGAGCAAGCTCGCTCCTACAGAGTCAGAAGCGCGCAACAAAAAAACAAACGCCCCGCATAGGCGGGGCGCAGTATATCGGGCAAATCAGTTCCAGCCAGCCTTGTCCATCAGGCGAATCGCCTCAGCCTGGCGCTTGCCGGCGATTTCCACAGGCAAGGTATCAGCGATGAACTTGCCCCATGCGGCGACTTCAGCCGATGGCTGTACGGCCGGGTTGGCCGGGAACTCCTGGTTCACGTCGGCAAAGATCTTCTGCGCTTCAGGCGTGGTCATCCACTCCACCAGGGCCTTGGCCGCTTCCGGGTGTGGCGCGTGTTGGGTCAGGCCGATACCCGACAGGTTGATGTGTACGCCACGGTCGGCCTGGTTCGGCCAGAACAGTTTCACCGGCAGATCCGGCTTCTGCTTGTGCAGGCGGCCGTAATAGTAGGTGTTGACGATGCCGACATCGCACTGGCCGGCATTGATCGCTTCGAGCACCGCGGTGTCGTCGGAGAATACGTCAGTGGACAGGTTCTTGACCCAGCCCTTGAGGATTTCCTCGGTCTTGCCGGCGCCGTGCACTTCGATCATGGTCGCGGTCAGGGACTGGTTGTAGACCTTCTTCGCCGAACGCAGGCACAGGCGGCCTTCCCATTGCTTGTCGGCCAGTGCTTCGTAGGTGGTCAGTTCGCCCGGCTTCACACGGTCAGTGGAGTAGGCAATGGTCCGCGCCCGCAGGCTCAAGCCGGTCCAGGCGTGGGAAGCTGCCCGGTACTGCAGCGGAATGTTGGCGTCGATGGTTTTCGAGGTGAACGGCTGGAGGATGCCCATCTGCTCGGCTTGCCAGAGGTTGCCGGCATCGACGGTCAGCAGCAGGTCGGCCGGCGTATTCGCGCCCTCGGCCTTGAGCCGCTGCATCAGCGGCGCTTCCTTGTCGGTGATGAACTTCACCTTCACGCCGGTCTTGGCTGTGTAGGCATCGAATACTGGCTTGATCAGCTCGTCGATACGCGAGGAGTAGACCACCACCTCGTCAGCAGCCTGGGCGGCGGTGCTGCCAATCAGGGTCAGGGCCAGTGCAGTCAGTAGACGCTTCGGTGCCAACATGGGAGCGGTCTCTCGATTGGAAAATGAGATCAAATGATAAGGACTCACATTTAGCTTCTCAATCGAAGCTGTTCGCGGAGGAGTTACCGGATGTTGCACCGCCTGGAATTTGTGGTGCTTGTGCTGACACCTTCGCGGGCAAGCCCGCTCCCACAACGTTCACAATTCCCGTGCCCAAAGCGATACCTGTGGGAGCGGGCTTGCCCGCGAAGAGGCCAGTAGCCGCTATGCAGAACTCAGGGCTTGGCCAGCGCCGGCAAATCCCCGGTCAACCCCAGCGCTTCACGCACGAACAAGGCCTTGGCCTCGGGCATCTTCTCAACCATTTTCAACCCGGTATTACGCAACCAGCGCACCGGTAACGGATCCGCCTGGAACAAGCGCTCGAAGCCCTCCATCGCTGCCATCAGTGCCAGGTTGTGGGGCATGCGCCGACGCTCGTAACGGCTGAGGACTTTCACATCCGCCAGGCGTTCGCCACGGGTTGCCGCTTGCAGCAACACTTCGGCCAGCACGGCGGCATCGAGGAATCCGAGGTTCACACCCTGCCCGGCCAACGGGTGAATGGTGTGGGCCGCGTCGCCGATCAACGCCAGGCCTTGCGCCACATAACGCTTGGCATGCCGCTGGCGCAGGGGCACACACAGGCGCGGGTCGGCGCTGAGCACTTCACCGAGCCGCCCCTCAAAGGCTCGCTCCAGTTCCTTGCAGAAACCCTGGTCATCCATCGCCATCAAGCGTTCGGCTTCGCCGGGCGTGGTCGACCAGACGATCGAGCACCAATCCTGTTCGCCGTCGCGCTCCAGTGGCAGAAACGCCAACGGACCGTTGTCGGTGAAGCGCTGCCAGGCCGTCATCTGATGCGGCTTGGCGCAACGCACGCTGGTGACGATGGCATGATGCAGATAATCCCATTCGCGGGTCGCGACCCCGGCCAGGCGCCGCACGGCCGAGTTGGCGCCATCCGCTGCGATCACCAGCGGTGCACGCAGGGTGCGGCCATCGGCCAGGGTCAGCAGCCAGTCATCGCCGGAGCGGCGCATCTGTTCCAGCCGTGCATTGGCCAGCAACCCCAGGTCACAGTCGTGCAGGCGCTCGAGCAAGGCATCCTGGACCACTCGGTTTTCGACGATATGCCCCAGCACCTCGGCATGCACGCTGGTCGCCGAGAAGTGGATTTGCCCGGTGCCGCTGCCATCCCAGACCTGCATGTCGGTGTAGGGGCTGCTGCGCCGCCCGGCGATGCCGTCCCAGACGCCAAGGCGTTCGAGGATCCGTTGGCTCGCAGCCGACAAGGCGCTCACCCGCGGCTCAAAAGCAGCCTGAGCGTTGAAGGGCTTGACGCTCATGGGGCTGCCGTCCAGCAGCAGGACTTCCAGCCCGCTGTTCTGCAACGCCAGCGCCAGGGCGCTGCCGACCATTCCGGCCCCGACAATCAGCAGATCTGCGCGCATTTCCATGCTTTAAGCCTGTCTCTCTTGCGGCTTGAGCCGCACGTAAAGGGTTTTCCCGACTCGCGCCACCAGGTGGCCGGCGCCGTCATGAACGTCGACCTGCAAGTGCGGCAGGTTTTTTATCAATCGTGCCTTGCCAAATCGGCGGTTCAACCAGCTAGGCATCCGGTCGCGTCCCCAGCCCCATCGCCTGTCGGGCAAACCAGCGTTTGGCCGGTGGCAGCAGGTCGAGGCCGAGCAAGCCGATGTTGCGACCCAGGGACACCAGCGGCTGGGTACTGCCGAACAGGCGCGTGACCTGATCGGAGAAGCCCACGGTGAGGTCCTGGTCGAGACGCTGACGTTCGCGATAGGCCTGCAAGGTGGCAAAGTCGCCCAAGGGCTTTTCGCTGGCGAGCAAGGCATCGGCCAGGGCCTGGGCATCGCGCAGGGACAGGTTGAACCCCTGGCCGGCAATCGGATGCAGGCTGTGCGCCGCGTTGCCGAGGACCGCCAGATGCGGACGTACCTGTTCTTCGGCCTCGACCAGTGTCAGCGGATACAGGTGTCGTGCACCGACCTGCTTCAACGTACCAAGGCGATAACCGAAGACACCCTGCAATTCACTGAGGAAACTGCGCTCATCGAGGGCCGCCAGGCGTTGCGCGTCCATGCCCAGACGGGTCCAGACCAGAGCACAGCGGTTTTCCGGCAGCGGCAGCAACGCCATTGGGCCTTCGTCGGTGAAACGCTCGAAGGCCATGCCGTTGTGAGCCTCGCTCGGGGTGATGTTGGCGATCAGCGCGCTCTGGTTATACGGACGCTTGCGGATGCCGATCCCCAGTTGCTCGCGCAGGCCGGAGCGGCCGCCGTCAGCGAGTACCGCGAGGTCGCACTCAAGGGTGGTTTCATCATTGAGGGTCAGGCGATAGCCATCGGTCAGCGGCTCCATGCGGGTGACTTCCGCCGGGCAACGCCAGCTGATCACGTCCTTGTCCAGGCCTTGCCACAGGCATTGGCCGAGCCAGGCGTTTTCAACGACATAACCCAGCGCTGGAACCCCCTCTTCCATCGCCGACAACCGCGCCGTCGAGAATCGACCACGGTCGGAAACATGAATCTGCTTGATCGGCTCGGCGCGGCGGGAAACTTCCTGCCAGACGCCCAGGCGTTGGTAAATCTGCCGCGAGCCAAAGGACAGCGCCGAAGAACGAGCGTCGTAACTCGGTTGATACGTATCCCCCGGGGCGAACGGCTCGATCAGCACGATCTTCCAGCCTCGGGCCTTGGCCCCGGCCTGCAAGGCCAGCGCCAGACTCGCACCGACCAGCCCGCCACCAATGATTGCCAGGTTGACTCGACTCATGCCGCCTGTGTCCGTGCTTGCGCCATCAGGGCCTCGATTTCGCTGACGGTTTTCGGCACGCCGCCCGTCAATATTTCACAGCCGGTTCTGGTGACCACTACGTCGTCCTCGATGCGCACGCCAATGCCGCGCCATTTCTTCGCCACACTCTGGTTGTCCGGAGCAATGTAGATCCCCGGCTCCACGGTCAACGCCATGCCGACCTCCAGTACGCGCCACTCGCCGCCGACCTTGTATTCGCCGACATCGTGCACATCCATACCCAGCCAATGGCCGGCGCGGTGCATGTAAAACGCCTTGTAGGCTTCACTGGCGATCAGTTCGTCAACCTCACCCTGGAGCAACCCCAGCTTGACCAGCCCGGTCGTGATGACCCGGACCGTGGCCTCGTGCGCCTGGTTCCAGTGTTTGTTCGGGGCGATTTCGGCAAAGGCGGCTTCCTGAGAGGCCAGCACCAATTCGTAAATCGCTTTCTGTTCCGCTGAATACTTGCCGCTGACCGGAAAGGTCCGGGTGATGTCGCTGGCGTAGCAGTCGATCTCGCACCCGGCGTCGATCAGCACCAGGTCACCGTCCTTGAGCAGCGCGTCATTCTGCTGGTAATGCAGGATGCAGCTGTTGCGCCCCGCCGCGACGATCGACCCGTAGGCCGGCATCTTCGCCCCGCCCTTGCGGAATTCGTAATCGAGCTCGGCTTCCAGGCTGAATTCGTGCAACCCGGCGCGACAGGCCTGCATTGCCCGTACGTGCGCCTGGGCGGAAATCCGCGCCGCCTCGCGCATCACTTTCACTTCTGCCGCCGATTTATACAGGCGCATGTCGTGCAGCAGATGATCCAGGGCAACGAATTCGTTCGGCGGCTGGGCACCGAGGTTGGCCTTGGAGCGGATCACGTTGATCCATTCCATCAGGTGGCGGTCGAATTCGGGGTTGCTGCCCATGGCCGAATACACCCGGTCACGGCCTTCGATCAGGCCCGGCAGGATGTCGTCGATATCGGTGATGGGGAAGGCGTCATCGGCGCCGAAGTCGCGAATCGCGCCTTCCTGCCCGGCACGCAGGCCATCCCACAATTCGCGCTCGGCGTTGCGCTCGCGGCAGAACAGGATGTATTCGCCATGCACGCGACCCGGCATCAGCACCAATACCGCCTGAGGTTCAGGGAAGCCGCTGAGGTACTGGAAGTCGCTGTCCTGGCGGTAGACGTGCTCGACGTCGCGGTTACGAATGGCCACCGCGGCGGCGGGCAGGATGGCGATGCTGTTGGGTTCCATCTGCGCCATCAGGGCCTTGCGGCGACGGCTGTATTCCGATTTAGGGATGTGGATCATGGGCAGATGGCGTTCCCTGGCAAACGATTAGTGCAGCGACGGTTTGGCGGCGGCCGGCACGTCTTTCTTGGTCTCGGAGAACAGCAGCAGCGGCGCGACGCGCAGGTACTCCATGACTTCCATATAGTCGTTTTCGCCGTCGTCGGACTCTTCCAGCGCATCTTGCACCTGGGAGATGGCCGCCAGATCCTGAAGCACTTCAGTGGCCTCGGTGCTCAGGGCGCTGCTGTCACGGCAGTTCAAGCCGAAACCGCTGAGGAAACCCTGGCACCATTGGCCCAGTGCGGCGGCACGTTCGGTGAGCGGGGCGTCGTCGGTCGGCAACAGCAGAACGACGGTCACGTCATCGCCGGTGAGCTCGCCTTTTACCATCTCTTGCAAGCCGATCAGGGCGTTGCGAACGTTGTCCTGCGGCTCGCTTTCGAGCAGTTCGGCGGCATCGATCAGCCAGCCTTCGGCATCGAAACCGGCGCCGGCGCAACTGCGGCCGAGCAGCAGGCCGTGCAGTTCAGCAGGCGAGACGTTGTGGCCGCTGGAAGTCAGCAGGGTGGCGAAGCCTTGGTACGGGGAATTCTGAATGGTCATGGGCAGCTAGGCGCCAGACGGCGCTATGTCTAGAATGAAGGCCTTGTATCCTACATCGACTAACCCTGTAGGAGCGAGCTTGCTCGCGATGAACCCGAGAACGCCGCGGGTTGTCAGGGACCCGGCGTTATCGTTGGCGCCCATCGCGAGCAAGCTCGCTCCTACAGTCCAACACCCATCAGACAGTGAAGACAATGGAAGACACCGACCTGCAAGCGCTGATGGCCAGACTCGAATTGCTGATTACCCGAGTCGAGCAACTTAAGAGTCAAAATGGACTCTTACTAGCTCAGGAAAAGACCTGGCGCGAGGAACGCGCGCATCTCATTGAAAAAAACGAAATCGCCCGGCGTAAGGTCGAGTCGATGATTTCGCGCCTCAAGGCCCTGGAGCAAGACTCATGAGTTCAAGCAATAGCGTCACCGTGCAGATTCTCGACAAAGAGTATTCGATCATCTGCCCTCAGGAAGAGCGCAGCAACCTGGTCAGCGCCGCCCGTTATCTGGACGGCAAGATGCGCGAGATCCGCAGCAGCGGCAAAGTCATCGGCGCCGACCGTATCGCCGTGATGGCTGCGCTGAACATCACCCACGACCTGCTGCACAAGGAAGATCGCCCGGACGTTCAAGTCAGCGGCTCGACCCGTGAGCAAGTTCGCGACCTGCTCGATCGCGTCGATCTGGTCCTCGCGACCGATCCGGACGTCACCAAAGGCTGATTCGCGTCGCCGCTTGCGGTATACTGCCCTCACTCCCTGGGGTGTTTGCCAGTTGGCGATGTCCCTGAGCCGATTTGCTATACCCTGGAGGTTGCACGTTGGGCTGGTGTGCATGTCCGCTAGACGGAAAGCCTTAAAGCCTACTGCATCTTCCACCTTGAACTTTCGGGTTCAAGGGCTAAGTCGACAGCGACACATTCGGGGAGCCTGATTCCAGTCCAATGCCGGTTTAAATACCGGCATTGGCGTTTTTGCGGGTACGCTTCATGTATCCGTCCTGCCGAAGTCCGAATCCATGACCGAACCTGCGCTGCTTCCCCGCCCGCAACTTCGACGCATGCTGCGCAAGGCCCGTCGCGCACTGACACCCAGTCAGCAGCGCCAGGCCGCTCGCGGGCTGTACAAGCAATTGGCCCAGCAACCGCTGTTCCGCCGCGCCAGACACATCTCGCTTTATCTGCCGACCGACGGTGAAATCGATCCGCGCCTGTTGCTGCGTGCCGCACAGCGCCGGGGCAAGGCCACGTATCTGCCGGTGCTGAGTGCCTGGCCACGCACCAAAATGGTGTTCCAGCGCATCCGGCCAGGGGAAAAACTCAAACCCAACCGCTTCCGCATTCTCGAACCTCGGGCCAACCTCGCCCGGCAACGCAGAATCTGGGCGCTGGACCTGGTGTTGTTGCCATTGGTGGGGTTTGACGATGTTGGCGGACGCCTGGGGATGGGCGGCGGCTTCTACGATCGGAGCCTGGCCTATCTGGCGCGTCGCAATGACTGGCGCAAGCCGACGCTGTTGGGGCTGGCCCATGAGTGTCAGAAGGTGGAGCGATTGGCTCAGGCGAGCTGGGATGTGCCGCTGCAGGGAACGGTGACAGACAAGGCCTGGTATTACGCAGGCTAGGCGTCACTTCGATCAGCGACGCCGGGACAACAGGATCAGCGCTTGAAGGCGGTCGACTGTTGCTGCAACTGGGCAAGCTCGACCGGTGCATCGGTCTTGCTGGCCCACAGGCTTTGGGCATAGCCGGTGGTCACGACGCCAAGGCCAAATAAAATGACCAAAATCCATAGTAAATCCGGTTTGCGTTTCATCGATTGCCCCCCAAAGGCAGATCTACACGATGACAGCAGCGGTTTCCGTTTGTAGGCCGTGCAGCAGCGTCAAGCTTTAAAGGCCGGCATTTTGCGACAACGTGAACCGCTGCGCAAATGCTGACGTCAACCGACTGTCGGTTTGTCATAAAATTGCCGACAAGTTGCTCAATCACCACGCAAGGAGCAAAAGACATGGCCTATTGGCTGATGAAATCCGAGCCCGACGAACTCTCGATCAAAGGGCTGGAAAAGCTCGGCAAAGCGCGCTGGGACGGGGTTCGCAACTATCAGGCACGCAACTTCCTGCGGGCCATGGCAGTGGGGGATGAGTTCTTTTTCTATCATTCCAGCTGCCCGGAGCCGGGCATCGCCGGTATCGGCAAGATTGTCGAAGCCGCGTATCCGGACCCGACGGCGCTGGAACCTGAAAGTCATTACTACGACCCAAAGGCAACGGCGGAGAAAAACGCCTGGAGCGCGATCGATGTCGCCCATGTCGAGACGTTTGCCCGGGTGCTGAAACTGGATTACCTGAAGCAGCAGACGGCGCTGGTCGAATTGCCGCTGGTGCAGAAAGGTTCGCGACTGTCGGTGATGCCGGTGACGCCGGAGCAGTGGGCGGCGGTGATTGCTTTAAAGCCTTGAGTCGTTCACCGCCCGGACTGGCCTCTTCGCGAGCAAGTCGAATCGTCGCACCGCCGCTCCCACAGTTGATTTGTGTTGAAGCACAATCACATGTCCACCACAGAACCCTGTGGGAGCGGGCTTGCTCGCGAAGAGGCCGGTACAGGCGCCAGAAGACTTACTGGATGATCAGGTTGTTGAACAACAAATCCTCAACCACCGGCTTGCCGGTTTCGTCGCTCATCACCTGCTGGGTCTGTTTCAGGGCTTCCTGACGCAGCTTTTCCTTGGCCTCGACATTGTTCATCGTCTCGGTGGTCTGCTGGGCGAACAGCGCGACCAATTGATTGCGAATCAACGGTTCATTGGCCTTCACCGCCTTGGCAGCCTCGTCACCGGTCACCCGCAACGCCACATCAGCCTTGTAGACTTTCAGTTTCGGCGTGCCGTCCAGGCCGTAGTTGCCCACGAACGGCGGGCTCAAGGTGATGTAACTGACCTTCGGAGCGGTATCTTCTTTGGCTTCTTCGGCCACCGCTGCCACAGGCAGGGACAGGGCCAGCAACAACATGATCCACGCTTTCACAATTCACTCCTTATCCGGTTTGCGGCCTAGCATAACGACCCGCCATGCAAGCACAAGCTTATGGCTGACTATCAGGGCCGGGCATGCTCGTTGACCCTTCGACCCACACACCTACACTTATCGGCCATCACTCCCAAAGGAATAGCCCTGATGAAAGCCGTGCTGTGCAAAGCCTTCGGCCCTGCCGAATCGCTGGTGCTGGAAGACGTCGCCAGTCCTGTCGCGAAGAAGAATGAAATCCTGCTGGAGGTGCACGCCGCCGGGGTCAATTTCCCCGACACGCTGATCATCGAGGGCAAGTACCAGTTCAAGCCGCCCTTCCCGTTTTCTCCGGGTGGCGAAGCGGCCGGCGTGGTCCGCGAAGTCGGCGAGAAGGTCAGCCACCTGAAAGTCGGTGACCGGGTCATGGCCCTGACCGGCTGGGGCAGCTTTGCCGAACAGGTTGCCGTGCCGGGCTACAACGTGTTGCCGATTCCGCCCTCCATGGACTTCAACACCGCTGCCGCCTTCAGCATGACCTACGGCACCTCGATGCACGCCCTCAAGCAGCGCGGCAACCTGCAACCGGGCGAAACCCTGCTGGTGCTGGGTGCCTCCGGCGGTGTCGGCCTGGCGGCGGTGGAAATCGGCAAAGCCATGGGCGCCCGGGTGATTGCCGCGGCCAGCAGCGCGGAAAAACTCGCCGTGGCCAAGGCCGCCGGCGCCGATGAACTGATCAACTACAGCGAAACCAGCCTCAAGGACGAAATCAAGCGCCTGACCGATGGCCAGGGCGCCGACGTGATCTACGACCCGGTGGGCGGCGACCTGTTCGACCAGGCCATCCGCGCCATCGCCTGGAACGGTCGCCTTTTGGTGGTCGGCTTCGCCAGCGGGCGAATCCCCGAATTGCCGGTCAACCTGGCGCTGCTCAAAGGCGCAGCAGTGCTCGGTGTGTTCTGGGGCTCATTCGCCCAACGCCAGCCGCAGGACAACGCGGCGAACTTCCAGCAGCTGTTTGGCTGGTTTGCCGAAGGCAAGCTGAAGCCGCTGGTGTCGCAGGTGTATCCACTGGGCAATGCGGCGCAGGCGATCAACGATCTTGGCCAGCGTAAAGCAGTCGGGAAAGTGGTGGTGCAGGTTCGCTGAATCCGGCAAAGGGCCCGGACCTCTGAGTCCAGGCTCTTTCCCTACAGTAACTGGCGGATGTCTTCCGGCAAAAACCTTACATACCTGGATCCCGGGTTGTTCGAGCATTGCCTGATAATGATCGGCACCTTTCTGTTCATATCGGCGATCAATGCCAGACGCCGTTCGGTCGGCAGTGTTGCCGTGGAAAACGCGTTCGACAGATAAGCCCGGATGTAATGGAAGGCGGTGGAATCAATCCACTCGTGCTCCGGGGCACGCGCCAGTGCCTCATTGAGATCGCGGCATCTCAATGCCTTGAGCCACTGGTTGAGATGCAGCGGTAGATGCACATCGAACCTGAACATCATCGGCGCAACGACTTCCTGCTCCTCAGGCTTGTCACCCTCAACGGTCCATGGCTTGAACCGCCACTGCGCTATGGCGACTCTGGTCGCCTCGGCGAAATCAGGGTGATCGCTTTGCAAAATGCTCACCTTGCTGACCGAGCCGTTGGCATGTGCCATGAACCTGACCCGGACATTACCGGTGACTCCAGCCCGATGCAGCGCCGGTGGGTAAATCGGCTTGGGGTTGTTTTCCGGTATCAGGAACACCTCCCCTGCGCTGCTTTCAACAGACACAACAAACAACAGCACCACAAACAAAAACCACCGCATCCTCCTCTCCCTCGCACCTGAAACGCCACAACTGGCTGTACGGCAAAGGTTAAAGCTCAAGGGTGCTGCACTGAAGGTCACGGCTTCCGGTAACAGAGCAGGACATTTCCTAAAGAATTGCCCTACCCGGGACGGATCAGTCGCGTAAAGCATGGGTGGGTGATGCTTCCTACAACGCCCTTCACTTTCACCTGAGCGACATGTTCATAAAGGAATGCGCGATATCCAACATTTCCGCTGTTTTGCCGATGAGAACCGGTGCTATTTTCGGTAACGAAACTGTAACATTCGCAACCGCAGTCAAAACAAGAAATCTGGAGCTCTTGAATGTTTGCTTTCTTTCGTCCTGCCGCACATCAGGCTCCATTGCCTGAAGAAAAAATAGACAGCACCTACCGACGCCTGCGCTGGCAGATCTTCGCCGGCATCTTCATTGGCTATGCCGGTTACTACCTGCTGCGCAAAAACTTCTCCCTGGCCATGCCGTACCTGATCGACGAGGGTTACTCCCGCGGTCAGCTGGGTCTGGCGATGTCCGCCATCGCGATTGCCTACGGCCTGTCGAAGTTCCTCATGGGCCTGGTGTCCGACCGTTCCAACCCGCGTTTCTTCCTGCCGTTCGGGCTGTTGGTGTCGGCTGGCGTGATGTTCATTTTCGGTTTCGCGCCATGGGCGACGTCCAGCGTGACCATGATGTTCATTCTGCTGTTCATCAACGGCTGGGCGCAGGGCATGGGTTGGCCGCCGAGTGGCCGGACCATGGTGCACTGGTGGTCGCAGAAGGAACGTGGCGGCGTGGTGTCCGTGTGGAACGTGGCGCACAACGTCGGCGGCGGCCTGATCGGCCCGTTGTTCCTGATCGGCATGGGCCTGTTCAATGACTGGCATGCGGCGTTCTACGTGCCGGCAGCGGTGGCACTGGCGGTAGCGGTGTTTGCCTTTGTAACCATGCGCGACACCCCGCAATCGGTTGGCCTGCCGCCGATTGAGCAGTACAAGAACGACTACCCGGAAGGCTACGATGCCAGCCACGAAGAGGAATTCAGCGCCAAGGAAATCTTCGTCAAATACGTGCTGCGCAACAAAATGCTCTGGTACATCGCCCTGGCCAACGTCTTTGTCTATCTGCTGCGCTACGGCGTGCTGGACTGGGCACCAACCTACCTCAAGGAAGCCAAGGGCTTCACCGTGGATAAAACCTCGTGGGCGTATTTCTTCTACGAGTGGGCAGGTATTCCGGGCACCCTGCTGTGCGGCTGGATGTCGGACAAGATCTTCCGTGGCAACCGCGGCCTGACCGGCATGGTGTTCATGGCGCTGGTGACGGTCGCGACACTGGTTTACTGGCTCAACCCGGCCGGCAACCCGATGATCGACATGATCGCGCTGCTTTCAATAGGCTTCCTGATCTACGGCCCGGTCATGCTGATCGGCTTGCAGGCGCTGGAGCTTGCACCGAAGAAAGCGGCCGGTACGGCGGCGGGCTTCACCGGCCTGTTCGGCTACCTGGGCGGTTCGGTCGCGGCCAGTGCAGCGATGGGCTACACCGTGGACCATTTTGGTTGGGACGGCGGTTTCGTGCTGCTGGTGGGCGCCTGCCTGCTGGCGATGGCCTTCCTCGCCCCGACGCTACGACACAAACAAGTCGCCAGTCAGGGCCGCGAAGCACTCGCTTGATCAGCCTTTGACTTACAGCGCTTGAGCCGCGCCTCCAGATTCCGGTCTGGCATGGCGTGGCTACGCAGGGCGTGCGCGGTCTGCTCGACATAATCGCGAGTGGTGCCGTAACGCCCGCAAGCGTTTTCGAACACATGGCTCAGCACATGGTCCGGCAGGTTGCCGGCATAACTGGGCAGATGTCGCTCCAGCACAAACCCCAAGGCCTGAACCTGGCTGCCATCTTCGAGTCGGCAGTTGAGCCAGTGCGGGCGGTAGGAAGGAAATGGCATCTCGCGCTGCCAAAGTGCGTACAGCGACGCTTCGAGTTGCTCTTCGGGCAAGCGATAGGCAAAACCGCTGCAAGAGCCACCGCGATCCAGGCCGAACACCAGGCCGGGCATTTCCGGAGTGCCGCGATGTTCGTGGGACCACAGATACAACCCGCGATGGTAGCCATGCACCCGGCCGCGAACCCGTTCAACCGCCGTGCATTCAGGCCGCCAGATCAGCGAGCCGTAGGCAAACAGCCACACCGGCCCACCCTTGTGACGGGCCATGGTCGACTGCATCGAGCTGAGCAATTGTTCGTGAGTGAGCTGCGGCCCCAAGTCGAGCCGCGGAGGGTAAGCCAGATTCAAAAAAGCAGATTCGATGGCGCTCATGGCGAATAGCGTTCAGCTCCCCGCGGGTGAAGAATTACTTAATAGAACGCACAGCTGTAACAATAAGGCACATATGTTTTAAGGCAATTTGAATGCCATGGCACAGTTCTTAATTAATTACCTGACTTGAATATAACCTACTGGCATTTATATTTTTTTATAAATACCGATGGGCTATATAGAGAGTTATGAACCTATAACCCTGTAGGAGCGAGCTTGCTCGCGATGGACTCAAGAACGCTGCGGGCAGCCTGACTTCCCGCGTAATCGTTAACGACCATCGCGAGCAAGCTCGCTCCTACAGGGGGGTAGCATCAGGATCTGGGGGCGTAGGCAAACACATCGGCGCGCATCTGGTGCGCGTCCATCCCCGCTTCCACCAGCGCATCCAGCGTACCGTAGACCATGGCCGGCGAGCCACTGGCGTAGACATGCAGGGCCTTGAGATCGGGAAAGTCTTCACAGACCGCTTCATGCAACATGCCGCAGCGCCCTTCCCAACCGCATTGATCACTGACGACCTTGTGCAGGAACAGGTTGGGTAGTTTCAGCCATTCGTTCCAGTGCTCGACTTGATAAAAGTCTTCTGGACGACGCACGCCCCAATACAAATGCACCGGATGCTTGAAACCCGTGGCCCGGCAATGTTCGATCAGGCCGTGGATCTGGCCCATGCCGGTGCCAGCGGCGATCAGCACGAGAGGGCCGTCCGGCAACTCCTCCAGGTGGGTATCGCCAAACGGCAACTCAACCCGCACCATGCTGTTGCGCTGGAGCTGCTCGATCAGGCTCAGCGCACTGGACTCGCGCGCCAGTACGTGGATTTCCAGATCGCGCCCCGCATGCGGTGCCGAGGCGAGGGAAAAGGCGGACTTTTCGCCGTTCTCGCGCTCGATCATCAGGTACTGCCCGGCGTGGTAGCGCGGCGGTTTGCCGGCCGGAGCCCGCAGACGCACGCGCCAGGTATCGCCGCCCACGTCCTTGCACTCAATGACCTGACACGACACGCTGCGCACCGGCAGTTCTCCCAAGGCGAGCACGCCATCCCACAGCACAATGCAGTCTTCCAGCGGCTCCGCTATGCAAGTGTAGAACTCGCCATGATCACGCACATTGCCGGCCTGCTCGACCCGACCTTCCACCAGCAGCGCCGCGCACACGTGGCAATTGCCGTTGCGGCAACTTTGCGGGCATTCGTAGCCCAGTCGTCGCGCGCCATCGAGAATCCGCTCGCCGGGCAATATCTCAAGCACTGCTCCGGAGGGCTGCAAGGTTACACGCATCAATCTATTCCTAACTGATTCCAGATGGCATCGATCCGCTGGGTCACCGCATCGTCCTTGACGATGACACGGCCCCACTCACGGGTGGTTTCGCCCGGCCATTTATGCGTGGCATCAAGGCCCATTTTCGACCCCAGGCCGGACACCGGCGAAGCGAAGTCCAGGTAGTCGATCGGCGTGTTGTCGATCATCACCGTGTCGCGCTTGGGGTCCATGCGCGTGGTGATGGCCCAGATCACGTCGTTCCAGTCCCGGGCGTTGATATCGTCGTCGGTGACGATAACGAACTTGGTGTACATGAACTGTCGCAAAAACGACCAGACACCCAGCATTACCCGCTTGGCATGGCCCGGATACGACTTCTTCATGGTCACGATGGCCATGCGGTACGAGCAACCTTCGGGCGGCAGGTAGAAATCGGTGATCTCCGGGAACTGCTTCTGCAGGATCGGCACGAACACTTCGTTCAGCGCGACGCCGAGGATCGCCGGCTCATCCGGCGGACGGCCGGTGTAGGTGCTGTGGTAGATCGGTTTGATCCGGTGGGTGATGCGCTCGACGGTGAATACCGGGAAGCTGTCGACTTCGTTGTAGTAACCGGTGTGGTCGCCGTACGGGCCTTCATCGGCCATCTCGCCCGGATGGATCACGCCTTCGAGGATGATTTCGGCGGTGGCCGGCACTTGCAGGTCGTTGCCGCGGCACTTCACCAACTCAGTGCGGTTACCGCGCAACAGGCCGGCGAAGGCGTATTCGGAAAGGCTGTCGGGCACCGGGGTCACGGCGCCGAGGATGGTCGCCGGGTCTGCGCCCAATGCAACGGCAACAGGAAAGGGTTGGCCCGGATGCTTTTCGCACCACTCGCGATAATCCAGCGCACCGCCACGGTGGCTCAGCCAGCGCATGATGACTTTATTGCGGCCAATCACCTGCTGACGGTAGATACCGAGGTTCTGTCGGTCCTTGTTCGGCCCCTTGGTGACGGTCAGGCCCCAGGTGATCAGCGGCGCGACGTCGCCTGGCCAGCAGGTCTGTACCGGCAACTTCGAGAGGTCAACATCGTCGCCTTCGATGACCACTTCCTGGCAGATCGCGTCTTTGACCACCTTGGGTGCCATCGAGATGATCTTGCGGAAGATCGGCAGCTTGGACCAGGCATCCTTCAGGCCTTTCGGCGGCTCGGGCTCCTTGAGGAACGCCAGCAGCTTGCCGATCTCGCGCAATTCGCTGACCGCTTCCGCGCCCATGCCCAGTGCTACGCGCTCAGGCGTACCGAACAGGTTGCCGAGCACCGGAATGTCAAAACCCGTGGGCTTTTCGAAAAGCAGGGCCGGGCCTTTGGCGCGCAAGGTGCGGTCGCAGACCTCGGTCATTTCCAGTACTGGGGACACCGGAACCTGAATGCGCTTGAGTTCGCCGCGCTGTTCCAGCCCGCTGATAAAGTCGCGCAAGTCGCGATACTGCATGCGTAAGCCTCGTGTTGGCCGTGGCGTTCGGGGCAGGCAGTTTAGCGCCGAACCCTTCGGTTCAGAACCACGAACTGCCACCTGATCAAAAATCGGATAGCAAAAAGCCGGGTTTCCCCGGCTCTCTTTGCCTGCTCGACTTACTTGCGTTTCATCGACAGGAAGAACTCATCGTTGGTCTTGGTCGTTTTCAGCTTGTCGACCAGGAACTCGATGGCAGCCACTTCATCCATCGGATGCAGCAGCTTGCGCAGGATCCACATGCGCTGCAGCTCGTCGTCGGCGGTCAGCAACTCTTCGCGGCGGGTGCCGGAACGGTTGATGTTGATGGCCGGGAATACGCGCTTTTCAGCGATGCGGCGATCCAGAGGCAGCTCCATGTTGCCGGTGCCTTTGAATTCCTCGTAGATCACTTCGTCCATCTTCGAGCCGGTTTCAACCAGCGCGGTGGCGATGATGGTCAGCGAGCCGCCTTCTTCGATGTTCCGCGCGGCGCCGAAGAAACGCTTCGGTTTCTCCAGGGCGTGGGCATCGACACCACCGGTCAGTACCTTGCCGGAGCTCGGGATCACGGTGTTGTAGGCACGGGCCAGACGGGTGATGGAGTCGAGCAGGATCACCACGTCTTTCTTGTGCTCGACCAGGCGCTTAGCCTTCTCGATCACCATTTCGGCAACCTGCACGTGGCGGGTTGGCGGCTCGTCGAACGTCGAGGCAACCACTTCGCCGCGCACGGTGCGCTGCATTTCGGTTACTTCTTCCGGACGTTCGTCGATCAGCAGCACGATCAGGTGAACTTCAGGGTTGTTACGCGCGATGTTCGCAGCAATGTTCTGCAGCATGATCGTCTTGCCCGCTTTCGGCGGAGCAACGATCAGACCGCGCTGGCCTTTGCCGATCGGGGCGCACAGGTCGATGACACGACCGGTCAGGTCTTCGGTGGAACCGTTACCGGCTTCCATCTTCATGCGCACGGTCGGGAACAGCGGGGTCAGGTTCTCGAAGAGAATCTTGTTTTTCGCGTTTTCCGGACGGTCGAAGTTGATCGTGTCGACCTTGAGCAGCGCGAAATAACGCTCGCCTTCCTTAGGAGGGCGGATCTTGCCAACGATGGTGTCACCGGTGCGCAAGTTGAAACGACGGATCTGGCTCGGCGAGACGTAGATATCGTCTGGACCGGCGAGATAGGAGGCGTCAGCGGAGCGCAGGAAGCCGAAGCCGTCCTGGAGAATCTCCAGCACGCCATCACCGGAGATTTCCTCACCGCTTTTCGCGTGCTTCTTGAGCAGGGAGAAAATCACGTCCTGCTTGCGCGAACGGGCCATATTTTCTATGCCCATCTGTTCGGCCAATTCGAGCAGTTCGGTAATCGGCTTTTGCTTGAGTTCAGTCAGATTCATATAGGAATGACGTAATCATTTATGGAGGGGGGAAATTAAGCTTTTGGCTTAATGAGGCCGCGCCGCAGAGAAGGCGACAGGATCGCGTACTTATTCGAAAAGGAGTGCGTCGGCGACGGCTAGCAGGGGGCAATGGAGAAACCAGTGCGGGGCCGAATGTACCACCTGAGTTTGGGAGCGTCTAGCCCTGAATACGCAAAAAGCCCCGCTATTTGCGAGGCTTTTTCAGGACACTTTGCAGCGACGCTTAGATGTTGGCGTCGAGGAAAGCAGCCAGTTGCGACTTCGACAGTGCGCCGACCTTGGTCGCTTCAACGTTGCCGTTCTTGAACAGCATCAGGGTCGGGATACCACGCACGCCATGCTTGGCCGGGGTTTCCTGGTTTTCGTCGATGTTCAGCTTGGCGACGGTCAGCTTGCCTTTGTAGGTCTCGGCAATTTCGTCCAGAACAGGAGCGATCATTTTGCAAGGGCCGCACCACTCAGCCCAGTAATCGACCAGTACAGCGCCTTCAGCCTTGAGTACGTCGGCCTCGAAGCTAGCGTCGCTAACGTGTTTGATAAGATCGCTGCTCATGGAATTCTCCAGGGTTGTAAGCAAAAAAACGTGGCCCATCATAGCTGCCCTTCCCTCGTTCAGGAAGCTGCAGATGATTGAGTCTCGCTATGGTGTTCCATGAGTTTGGGTATAGCCCGGGTCACACCGTAGCGGGAGCGATGAAGGCGATTCCGGTGCGCAACGCCGCGTTGCGCACGTGCTCGTGCATGGCTTTTTGCGCGGCGCCAGAGGCACGGCGGGCCAGCGCGCGAAGGATCTTGCGGTGCTCCTGCCAGGTTTCCATGGCCCGCTCGGCCCGGATGAACGGTAGTTTCTGGCTTTCCAGGAAGATATCGGCGCTGGCGGTGAGGATACTCAACATTGCCTGATTGCCGCTGGCCAGCAGGATGCGCCGGTGGAATTCGAAGTCCAGGCGCGCCGCCGCTTCGAAATCAGCGGCTTTGAGTTCGTTGCGCATGGCGGCGACATTGTCTTCCAGCGCATCGAGTTCCTCGGTGCTCAAGGTCACGGCCGCCAGCCCCGCGGCAAACCCCTCCAGCGCGTAGCGCAACTGGAAGATATCCAGCGGCGAAGCCTGCGCCGCAAACGGCCAGCCCGGTGCGGCCTCGCCTCGCGGCAACTCCATCGGCGCCTGCACGAATACGCCTTTGCCCGGCTGGATGCTGATGACACCCAGCGCACTCAGGGACGACAACGCCTCGCGCAAAGAAGCCCGGCTTACGCCCAACTGTACCGCCAGGTCCCGTTGCGAGGGCAAGGCATCCCCCGGCCCGAAGCCCTGTTCGGTAATCAGTTTGCGGATGGCTTGCAGCGCCACTTCGGGTACGGCGCGGGAGATCGAGTTCATGGTTTTCCAGACGAACCAGGCCAATGTGCGCTCAGTTGTAAAGCTATTCGCGACGCCCGGCAAGTCGTGCCCCATGGGGGTTCGGTGATTTTCACGGTTGCGCCATCGGGGTGCGAAACACAACCTGACTGTTCAGACCAGTAAGACCGTTCGACGCCAGCAAAACCGCGCTCTGGCGCCCCCAAAACCCTATGTTGGCATGGCCCATGCTCTGTCGATCGGCAGAAATCACTTCTTGCCGATTTGGAGATTTGCCATGACCCAGCGTTTCAGCGCCCTCCTCGCCGCCCTGTTTGCCAGCCTGATGCTGACCCAGGCACCCGCCCACGCCGACGGCCTGGAGGATGTGGTCAAGCGCGGCGTCCTCAAGGTGGCCGTTCCTCAGGACTTCCCGCCCTTCGGCTCGGTCGGGCCGGATATGAAGCCCCGTGGCCTCGACATCGACACCGCGAAACTGCTGGCCGACCAACTCAAGGTCAAACTCGAACTGACCCCGGTCAACAGCACCAACCGCATCCCGTTCCTCACCACCGGCAAGGTAGACCTGGTGATTTCCAGCCTCGGCAAGAACCCGGAACGTGAGAAGGTCATCGACTTCTCCCGCGCCTACGCGCCCTTCTACCTCGCCGTGTTCGGTCCGCCAGACGCCGACATCAAGACCCTGGACGACCTCAAGGGCAAGACCATCAGCGTCACCCGCGGCGCCATCGAAGACATCGAGCTGACCAAGGTCGCCCCCGAAGGCGTGACCATCAAGCGCTTCGAAGACAACAACTCGACCATCGCCGCGTATCTGGCCGGGCAAGTCGACCTGATCGCCAGCGGCAACGTGGTGATGGTCGCGATCAGCGAGAAGAGTCCGAAACGCGTACCGGCGCTGAAAGTGAAGCTCAAGGATTCGCCGGTCTACGTCGGTGTGAACAAGAACGAGCCGGCGCTGCTGGACAAGGTCAATCAGATCCTGGTGACCGCCAAGAGCGACGGCGCGCTGGAGAAAAACGCCCTGACCTGGCTGAAAGAACCACTGCCGGCCGACCTCTGATCTCGCGTGCAGGAGAGACGTTATGGCTTATCAATTCGACTTCTTGCCGGTAGTGAACAACACTGATCTGTTGCTGCGCGGTGCGTTGTTCACCCTTGAGCTGACCGCCATCGGCGCTGTGCTCGGCGTGGGGCTGGGCATCGTCGGGGCGCTGGTGCGGGCGTGGAACATCCGGCCTTTCGCGGGGATTTTCGCGGTCTACGTCGAGTTGATCCGCAACACGCCATTCCTGGTGCAGCTGTTTTTCATCTTCTTCGGTTTGCCGTCCCTGGGCGTGCAGATTTCCGAATGGCAGGCGGCGGTGCTGGCGATGGTGATCAACCTCGGCGCCTATTCGACCGAGATCATCCGCGCCGGCATCCAGGCGATCCCCCGGGGTCAGCTGGAAGCTGCGGCGGCACTGGCGATGACGCGCTTCGAAGCGTTCCGCCATGTTGTCCTGCTGCCGGCACTGGGCAAAGTCTGGCCGGCCCTGAGCAGCCAGATCATCATCGTCATGCTCGGCTCGGCGGTGTGTTCGCAGATCGCCACCGAAGAGCTGAGCTTCGCCGCCAACTTCATTCAGTCGCGCAACTTCCGCGCCTTTGAAACCTACGCCCTGACCACCTTGCTCTATCTGTGCATGGCACTGCTGATCCGCCAGTTGCTGAACTGGATCGGCCAACGGTTCATCGCAAGGAGCAGCCGATGAGTGATTTCACCTTCTGGGACATCGTGCGCAACCTGCTCACCGGCCTGCAATGGACGCTGGCGCTGTCGCTGGTGGCGTTCGTTGGCGGCGGGCTGATCGGCCTGCTGATCATGGTCATGCGCATCTCGGGTAAATCCCTTCCGCGCAGCTTTGCCCGCACCTACATCGAACTGTTCCAGGGCACGCCGCTGCTGATGCAGCTGTTCCTGGTGTTTTTCGGCGTGGCCCTGGCCGGGGTGGAAATCTCGCCGTGGATGGCAGCGGCGATTGCCCTGACGCTGTTCACCAGCGCTTACCTCGCGGAGATCTGGCGCGGCTGCGTCGAATCAATCCCCAACGGCCAGTGGGAAGCCTCGGCGAGCCTGGCTCTGAACCCGCTGGAACAATTGCGCCATGTGATCCTGCCCCAGGCGCTGCGCATCGCCGTGGCGCCGACCGTGGGCTTCTCGGTGCAAGTGGTCAAAGGCACCGCCGTCACCTCGATCATCGGCTTCACCGAACTGACCAAGACCGGCGGCATGCTCGCCAACGCGACCTTCGAACCCTTCATGGTCTACGGCCTCGTCGCCCTCGGCTACTTCCTGCTCTGCTACCCCCTGTCGCTCAGTGCGCGCTACCTGGAAAGGAGACTGCATGCCTCTGCTTAGAATTTCCGCCCTGCATAAATACTACGGCGACCATCATGTGCTCAAAGGCATCGACCTGAGCATCGAGGAAGGCCAGGTGGTGGCGATCATCGGCCGCAGTGGCTCGGGAAAATCCACCTTGCTGCGCACCCTCAACGGCCTGGAGTCGATCAACGACGGTGTGATCGAAGTCGACGGCGAATACCTCGACGCCGCCCGCGCCGACCTGCGCAGCCTGCGACAGAAAGTCGGCATGGTGTTCCAGCAGTTCAACCTGTTCCCGCACCTGACCGTGGGTGAGAACGTCATGCTGGCGCCGCAAGTGGTGCAGAAGGTGCCAAAGGCCAAGGCCGCCGAACTGGCGCGACAGATGCTGGAACGGGTCGGGCTGGGGGAAAAGTTCGATGCCTTCCCTGATCGGCTGTCCGGCGGCCAGCAACAGCGGGTGGCGATTGCCCGTGCCCTGGCGATGTCGCCGAAAGTGTTGCTGTGCGATGAAATCACCTCGGCCCTGGACCCGGAGCTGGTCAATGAAGTGCTGAGCGTGGTCCGGCAACTGGCCAGGGAAGGCATGACACTGATCATGGTCACTCACGAAATGCGCTTCGCCCGGGAGGTTGGGGACAAGTTGGTGTTCATGCACCAGGGCAAGGTGCATGAGGTCGGGGATCCGAAAGTTTTGTTCGCCAATCCGCAGACGGCGGAGCTGGCGAACTTCATTGGGATGGTTGAAGCGGCGGTCTGAAGATCTGCGGTGCTATTGACGCCGTCTTCGCGGGCAAGCCCGCTCCCACAAGGTCTTCTGCTGGAATACGATTGCGTATTCGCTGCAAAAACCTGTGGGAGCGGGCTTGCCCGCGAAGAGGCCAGTGGCCGCACCACTAGAGCCCCGTGGTAAAAGATCGCAGCCTTCGGCAGCTCCTACGCGTTGGCGGCAGCCTTTGATCGTGGCACGATGTCGAGGTTATCGACCGAGACCCCCGACCATGCCGCAATCCCAAGCCAAGAATCTGTCCCTGATCGCCGCAATCGACCTGGGCTCCAACAGCTTTCACATGGTCGTGGCCAAGGCCCAAAACGGCGAAATCCGTATTCTCGAGCGTCTCGGGGAGAAGGTTCAGCTGGCCGCCGGCATCGACGAAGAGCGCCATCTCAACGAAGAATCGATGCAACGCGGGCTCGACTGCCTCAAGCGCTTCGCCCAACTGATCAGCGGTATGCCCACGGGGGCCGTGCGCATCGTCGGCACCAACGCCCTGCGTGAAGCCCGCAACCGCGCCGAATTCATCCATCGCGCCGAAGAAATTCTCGGCCACCCGGTGGAAGTCATTTCCGGCCGTGAAGAAGCGCGCCTGATCTACCTCGGCGTGTCCCATACCCTCGCCGACACCCCGGGCAAGCGCCTGGTGGCCGACATCGGCGGCGGCAGTACCGAATTCATCATTGGCCAGCGCTTCGAACCACTGCTGCGCGAAAGCCTGCAGATGGGTTGCGTCAGCTACACCCAGCGCTATTTCAAGGACGGCAAGATCACCCCGGCCCGTTACGCCCAGGCGTACACGGCGGCGCGGCTGGAGATCATGAGCATCGAGCACGCCCTGCACCGCCTGACCTGGGATGAAGCCATCGGCTCCTCGGGCACCATCCGCGCCATCGGTCTGGCGCTGAAGGCTGGCGGCCACGGCACCGGCGAGGTCAACGCCGAAGGCCTGGCCTGGCTCAAGCGCAAACTGATGAAGCTGGGCGACGTCGAAAAAATCGACTTCGAAGGTATCAAGCCGGATCGCCGGGCGATCTTCCCGGCGGGCCTGGCGATCCTCGAAGCGATCTTCGACTCCCTCGAACTGCAACGCATGGATCACTGCGAAGGCGCCCTGCGCGAAGGCGTGCTCTATGACTTGCTGGGCCGCCATCATCACGAGGACGTGCGCGAACGCACCCTCACCTCGCTGATGGAGCGCTACCACGTCGATCAGGAACAGGCGGCACGGGTCGAGCGCAAGGCGTTGCACGCGTTTGACCAGGTGGCCGAAGACTGGGACCTGGAAGACGGCGTCTGGCGCGAACTGCTGGGCTGGGCGGCCAAGGTCCATGAAGTGGGCCTGGACATCGCTCACTACCAGTACCACAAGCACGGCGCCTACCTGATCGAGCACTCGGACCTCGCCGGATTCTCCCGCGAAGACCAGTTGATGCTCGCGCTGCTGGTACGCGGCCACCGGCGCAACATTCCCAAGGACAAGTTCGCCGATTTCGGCGACGACGGCGTCAAATTGATTCGTCTGTGCGTGCTACTGCGCTTTGCGATCCTGTTCCACCACATCCGCGGCACCCAGCAAATGCCCCAGGTGGAACTGAACGCTTATGGCAACAGCCTGGAAGTGGTGTTCCCGGAGAACTGGCTGGACGAAAACCAGCTGACCCAGGCCGACTTTGAAATTGAAGCGCAGTGGCTGACCCGGGTCGACATCGTGTTGACCGCCCGCTAAGCCACCGCCCCCCTGTAGGAGCGAGCTTGCTCGCGAAAAACCTGAGGGCAACGCGTTTATCCAGGCAGTACGCATAATCGTTCACGTCCATCGCGAGCAAGCTCGCTCCTACAGGGAACGGCGCCGATACAAAAAAGGGCGATCCACATGGATCGCCCTTTTTTCACCCGCGAGTCCCGTTACCGGACCGTGAGGATCGGACTGCCCAAACGCTCCAGCAATGTCGCCTGGGCGCTGCGCGGGTTCTGGTTGCCGGTCGGCGTGTTACGGACGTAACGACCGTCCGGCTGCAGGCTCCAGCTGTGGGTGTTATCGGTCAGATACAGCTCCAGCTCTTTCTTGACCCGCATGATCAGTTTCTTGCCTTCCACCGGGAAGCAAGTCTCTACGCGTTTGTCGAGGTTGCGCTCCATCCAGTCGGCACTGGAGAGGAACATCTGCTCATCGCCGCCGTTGAGGAAGTAGAAGACCCGGGTGTGCTCCAGGAAACGGCCGATGATCGAACGCACATGGATGTTATGGGAGACCCCGGCGATGCCCGGCCGCAGGCAGCACATGCCACGCACCACCAGATCGATGCGCACGCCTGACTGGCTGGCCTTGTACAGCGCGCGGATGATCTTCGGATCGGTCAGCGAGTTGAACTTGGCGATGATGTGCGCCGGTTTGCCGTCGAGGGCGAACTGGGTCTCCCGGGCAATCATGTCGAGCATGCCCTTTTTCAGGGTGAACGGCGCGTGCAGCAACTTCTTCATGCGCAGCGTCTTACCCATGCCGATCAACTGGCTGAACAGTTTGCCGACGTCTTCGCACAGGGCGTCGTCGGAGGTCAGCAGGCTGTAGTCGGTGTACAGGCGGGCGTTGCCGGCGTGGTAGTTACCCGTGCCGAGATGCGCATAGCGCACGATCTCGCCCGCTTCGCGACGCAGGATCAGCATCATCTTGGCGTGGGTCTTGAAGCCGACCACGCCGTAGATCACTACCGCACCGGCTGCCTGCAGGCGGCTGGCCAGTTGCAGGTTGGATTCTTCGTCGAACCTCGCACGCAATTCGATCACCGCCGTGACTTCCTTGCCGTTACGCGCCGCATCCACCAGCGCATCGACGATTTCCGAGTTGGCGCCGGAGCGGTACAGCGTCTGGCGCACCGCCAGTACGTGTGGATCCTTGGCGGCCTGGCGCAGCAGGTCGACCACCGGGGTGAACGACTCGAATGGGTGCAGCAGCAGGATGTCCTGCTTGCTGATCACGCTGAAAATGTTCTCGCTGTTCTGCAGCAGTTTCGGGATCTGCGGGGTGAACGGCAGGTATTGCAGCTCGCGCTGGCTGTCCAGGCCGGTGATGCTGAACAGCCGCGTCAGGTTCACCGGACCGTTGACCTGGTACAACTCGGTCTCGCTCAGGTTGAACTGTTTGAGCAGGTAGTCGGACAGATGTTTCGGGCACGTGTCGGCCACTTCCAGGCGTACTGCGTCACCGTAGCGACGGGAAAACAGCTCGCCGCGCAAGGCGCGGGCCAGGTCTTCGACGTCTTCGGAGTCCAGCGCGAGGTCGGCGTTACGGGTCAGGCGGAACTGGTAGCAACCCTTGACCTTCATGCCCTGGAACAGGTCATCGGCGTGAGCGTGGATCATCGACGACAGGAATACATAGTTGTCGCCAGCGCCGCCGACTTCTTCCGGCACCTTGATGATGCGCGGCAGCAGACGCGGTGCCGGGATGATCGCCAGACCGGAGTCGCGACCGAAGGCGTCGATACCTTCGAGCTCGACGATGAAGTTCAGGCTCTTGTTCACCAGCAAGGGGAACGGGTGCGTAGGGTCGAGGCCGATAGGGGTGATGATCGGTGCGATCTCGTCGCGGAAATAGCGGCGCACCCAGGTCTTGAGCTTGGTCGTCCAATTGCGGCGACGGATGAAGCGGACCTGATGCTTCTCCAGCTCCGGCAACAGAATATCGTTGAGGATCGCGTACTGACGGTCGACGTGACCGTGTACCAGTTCGCTGATGCGCGCCAACGCCTGATGCGGCTGCAGACCATCGGCGCCCGCCTGTTCACGGGCGAAGGTGATCTGCTTCTTCAGGCCGGCAACGCGAATTTCGAAGAACTCGTCCAGGTTGCTGGAGAAGATCAGCAGAAACTTCAGCCGCTCCAGCAATGGGTAGGACTCGTCCAGCGCCTGCTCCAGCACGCGGATGTTGAACTGCAGTTGCGACAGTTCGCGGTGAATGTACAGGCTGCTGTCATCCAGACCGGGAATGGCCACCGCCGGTGCTGTCGCAGCGGGTTCGACGACCGCCGCGGGCGGAGCTGGCTCCAGCTCCGGCGGGGTCTCGTCGACTTGCTCCACCACCGGTTGAGCGTCTTTTACGGCAACTTCAGTGAGTACTTCGGTATTCATCGAATGTTCCTGGGAGGGCTATTTTTGCTCTCGTAACAATTGAGCGGCACGAACGGCAAAGTACGTCAGGATGCCATCGGCGCCTGCACGTTTGAAAGCGGTCAGCGACTCGAGGATAACCCCTTCGCTCAACCAGCCATTCTGGATCGCCGCCATGTGCATGGCGTATTCGCCGCTGACTTGATAGACAAACGTCGGCACTTTGAATTCTTCTTTGACCCGGCACAGGATGTCCAGGTACGGCATGCCTGGCTTGACCATGACCATGTCCGCACCTTCTGACAAGTCCGCCGCGACTTCGTGCAGGGCTTCGTTGCTGTTGGCCGGGTCCATCTGATAGGAGGCCTTGTTGGCCTTGCCCAGGTTCAGCGCCGAACCGACCGCATCGCGGAACGGGCCGTAGTAGGCACTGGCGTACTTGGCCGAGTAGGCCATGATCCGCACATTGACGTGACCGGCCACTTCAAGGGCTTCGCGAATCGCCTGGATGCGACCGTCCATCATGTCCGATGGGGCCACGACCTGAGCGCCGGCTTCGGCGTGGGACAGGGCTTGCCTGACCAGTGCGTCGACGGTGATGTCGTTCTGCACGTAGCCTTCTTCATCAAGAATGCCGTCCTGACCGTGGGTGGTGAACGGATCCAGGGCGACGTCGGTGATCACGCCCAGCTCAGGGAATTGCGCACGCAGCGCGCGGGTGGCGCGCTGGGCGATGCCCTCCGGGTTCCAGGCCTCTTCAGCATCCAGAGACTTGAGTTCCGAAGGCGTCACCGGGAACAGCGCCAGCGCCGGGATCCCCAGTTCGACCCACTTGGCCGCCTCTTCCAGCAACAGGTCGATGGTCAGGCGTTCGACGCCCGGCATCGAAGCCACCGCTTCGCGACGGTTTTCACCGTCCAGAACGAACACCGGCAGGATCAGGTCATCGACGGTCAGGACGTTTTCACGGACCAGTCGACGCGAGAAGTCGTCACGACGGTTGCGGCGCAGGCGGGTTGCGGGGAACAGACGGTTGGCGGGGGTAAAGCTCACGGCAGACTCCTGAGCCCGCGCAGACGGGCGAGCGTGACAGTTATAAGTGCCCATTATGACGAACGTATGACAGTTATGTGCACCCTGCGACGTGTAGCCGCATTCCATTGTCGTTGTAGGAAATGTTCACGTCGAGACACATTTGGACACTTTCCTGAATGTGTCCGAAGGGTTAGGCTGCGCGTTCATTTCGCCAGCACCCAGACAATGCTCCAACAATTTCTGCATGACTTCGGCTACTTTGCCCTTTTTCTAGGCACGTTCTTCGAAGGCGAAACCATCCTGGTACTCGCGGGCTTCCTCGCGTTCCGTGGATACATGGACATCAACCTGGTGGTGGTCGTGGCCTTCTTCGGCAGCTATGCCGGCGACCAACTGTGGTATTTCCTGGGACGCAAGCACGGTCGAAAACTGCTGGCGCGCAAGCCGCGCTGGCAGATGATGGGTGACCGGGCGCTGGAGCACATTCGCAAGCATCCGGACATCTGGGTACTGAGCTTCCGCTTCGTCTACGGTTTGCGTACGGTCATGCCGGTGGCCATCGGGCTGTCGGGCTATCCGCCGGGGCGTTACCTGCTGCTCAACGGCATTGGCGCGGCGATCTGGGCCGCCGCCCTGGCGGCGGCCGCTTACCATTTCGGCGCAGTGCTCGAAGGCATGCTCGGCAGTGTGAAGAAGTACGAACTTTGGGTGCTCGGCGCCCTGCTGGTCCTGGGCCTCGTGCTGTGGCTGCGCCGGCGCTTCAAGAATGCCCGCCTGGCCAAGCAGGTCTATGCCGACGAGCAGGCCCTGAAAGCTGCGCGGACCAATACCGAAGGCCCTACGACGCCAACCGAGTGATGCGGTTCCTGCAACAGTAGAGACCGATGCCACTCAACAGGCTGTAACTGAGCAGGCCGATCCAGCCCACCGCGCTGGCCGGCCACAGCCCCACCATCGGGGCCAGCCATGCTAATGGCAGATTCGATGCCAGCCGCACCAGTTCCAGCTTCAACGCCCACGGGCGATTCTCTAGGGCCACGCCCAGCACAAACAGACCGAACGCCACCACTCCCCAGCCCAGCACCAGGGCGGCGACTGACAGCTTCGGCTCGAGATTCATCAAGTAGCTGCCCAGTGCGATATAGACGCAGAACTGCAACACGACGTAGAGCTGCTGACGCCCTTCCAGCGGCACCTCGAATTTGCGGAACTGGTTCAGGTCCGGCTTGTTCATCGGGTATCTGGCCGCCACGTCCGCCGGGCGCCAGCCCGTGCGCATGAACCATATCCGCAGCTTGTCCCAGGTGCTTTCGGCACGCCGCGCATCGGCCCACAACTGCGCGTAGAACTGCACGTTCGCCCACAGGGGATTCCAGCTCGCCAGCGGCGTGGTCACGCCGAAGACCACCGGCTCGTTGTCGTCTTCTTCCTGGAACGAACCGAACAGACGGTCCCAAATAATGAACACGCCGCCGTAGTTGCGATCCATGTAGAGAGCGTTCTGTGCATGGTGAGCCCGATGATTGGATGGCGTGACAAAAAACCATTCGAACCAGCCAAGCTTGGGAATGTGCCGCGTATGCACCCAGAACTGATACAGCAGGTTCAGCGCCGCGACACTGACGAATACCAGCAGCGGCACGCCAAACACCGCCATCGGCAGATAGAAGATCCAGCCCAGGAGGAATCCGGTGCTGGTCTGGCGCAACGCCGTGGACAGGTTGTAGTCCTCGCTCTGGTGATGCACCGAATGCGCGGCCCAGAGAATGTTGCGCTCGTGGCCCAGGCGATGCAGCCAGTAGTAGCAGAAATCGTAGAAGACGAAGGCAAACACCCAGGTCCAGACGCTGTCGGCCGACAACTCGAACAACGCCAGATGCTTGAAGGCGAACGCGTAGGTCACCAGTCCAATGCCTTTGGTCAGCAGTCCCGTGGTGGTCGACAGCACGCCGGTGCTGATGCTGTTGATCGCGTCAGCCACCCGATAGTTGCTCACCCCGCGCCGACGGTCGGCCAGCAGTTCGAGGGCGATCAGTGCAAAGAAGAACGGCACCGCGTACAGAATGAAGTCCATGACGCGCCCTGATCGGAATCCTGAAGACAAATGCTATGTGTAACTGCGAATTAACCCTATGGCAACGAGTGACAAATTAGTGGACATTTAACGCCATGAATCTGGAGAAAAGCCCATGAGCAAAAAAGTTGCAGTGATCCTTTCCGGTTGTGGCGTGTACGACGGCGCCGAGCTCCACGAGAGCGTCATCACCCTGCTGCGCCTGGATCAACGCGGGGCGCAGGTGCAGTGCTTCGCACCGAACATCGCGCAATTGCATGTAATCAATCACCTGACCGGCGAAGAAATGCCCGAATCGCGCAACGTGCTGGTCGAGTCGGCGCGGATTGCCCGGGGCAACATCCAGGACATTCGTGACGCGAACGTCGATGACTTCGACGCGTTGATCGTGCCCGGCGGCTTCGGCTCAGCCAAGAACCTGTCCAACTTCGCCATTGAAGGCGCCGGCTGCACCGTTCAACCGGATGTCCTGGCACTGACCGAAGCCTTTGCCGAGGCTGGCAAGCCGGTGGGGTTGATGTGCATTTCCCCTGCCCTGGCCGCCAAGATCTACGGTCCCGGCGTCACCTGCACCATTGGCAATGACACCGACACCGCTGCCGCGATGAACAAGATGGGCGCGACCCATACCGATTGCGCGGTCAGTGACATCGTCGAAGACAAGGCACGCAAACTGGTGAGCACCCCGGCCTATATGCTGGCGCAATCGATCAGTGAAGTGGCGTCGGGGATCAACAAGCTGGTAGACCGGGTGCTGGAACTGACCCACGAAAACGACGCCTGACACAACTGTAGGAGCGAGCTTGCTCGCGATGGATGTAAGCGCACCGCGTTCATCCAGCCAGCACTCGTCATCGTTGACGTCCATCGTCGGATCGCCGCCCGGAGCAAGCTCGCTCCTACAGGGGTTCAGGCTTTTCGGGTGAGCCGAGTCAAAATCCGGTCCAGCGCATTGGCAAACGCCTGTTTCTCACGCTCGCCAAACGGCGCTGGCCCCCCCCCCATCTGCCCCTGTTCGCGCAAATCGGTGAACAGGTTGCGCACCGCCAGCCGCTCCCCCATGTTCTGCGCATCAAATTCCTTGCCCCGTGGGTCGAGCGCTGCCACGCCCTTCTTCACCAGACGATCGGCCAGCGGCACATCGCTACAGATCACCAGCTCACCGGGCACCGCGTACTCCACCAGGTAATCGTCCGCCGCATCCGGGCCGCTCGGCACCACGATCAGCTTGACCAGCGCCAGCCCCGGCTTGGTCTGCGGCTGCCCGGCCACCAGCACCACTTCAAACTGGCGCTTGAGGGCGAACTTCACCACCAGATCCTTGGCCGCCCGCGGACAGGCATCGGCATCGATCCATACACGCATTGGTTTTTCCTCTCTTGAAAAACATCACGGGCAAGCCACGCGCCGCTAAACCTGAGGGAGCGTGGCTCGCCCGCGAAAGTGAGCGAAGCGAATGCGGTTTAAGAAACCTGCACCCGCTGCTTCTCAACCACCCGACTACGACCATACAACACGACAATCGCAATGATCGCCACGGCCTGGGCGCTCAACGAATACGCATCGGCATGGATCCCCAGCCAGTCAAAGTCAAAGAACGGCACCGGCCGCGTGCCGAAAATCCCGGCTTCCTGCAGCGCTTTCACGCCATGCCCGGCAAACACCACCGACAAGGCGCACAGCAGACCCGCGTTGATGCTGAAGAACAGCGCCAGCGGCAACTTCGCCGAACCGCGCAAAATCACCCAGGCCAGGCCGACCAGCAGCACCACCGCCGTGGCCCCACCGGCCAACACGGCGTTGTGCCCTGCGGGACCTGCCTGCAGCCACAGGGTTTCGTAGAACAGAATCACTTCGAACAGTTCGCGATACACCGAGAAAAACGCCAGTGTCGCAAAGCCGAAACGCCCACCGCCACCCACCAGGCTGGTCTTGATGTAATCCTGCCAGGCCGCCGCGTGACGACGGTCATGCATCCACACGCCCAGCCACAGCACCATGACACTGGCAAACAACGCCGTCGCGCCTTCCAGCAACTCGCGCTGCGAACCGCTGACATCAATCACATAGGCTGCCAGCGCCCAGGTGCCTAACCCGGCCAGAAATGCCAGGCCCCAACCGACGTTGACGCTGCGCACCGCCGCCTGTTGGCCCGTGTTACGCAAGAAGGCCAGGATCGCCGCCAGCACCAGGATCGCTTCCAGACCTTCGCGCAGCAGAATCAGCAAGCCGGAAATGTAACTCAGCGACCAGCTCAAACCGTCGCTACCCAGCAAGTCGGCCGATGCTTTCAACTTGTCCTTGGCCACGTCCAGGCGCTGCTCGACCTCGCTCACCGACAAGCCGTCCTGCAACGACTGACGGTAGGCCATCAGGGATTTTTCCGTGTCTTTACGCACGTTGGCGTCAATGTTATCCAGCGAGCTCTCGACCAGCTCGAAGCCTTCCAGATACGCTGCTACCGATAAGTCATAAGCCTGATCATGCTCGCCGGCACGATACGCCGCGATGCTCTTGTCCAGGGTGGCCGCCGTGTAGTCAAGCAGTTGTGCCGGGCCACGCTTGACCTGGGGCGGTTGCGCCCGCTGGGCACGGAACGTCGCGGCGGCTTGCGGGCCTTCGACGGCCTGCACTTCGGCCGGAGTCTGACGGGCCAGGTCGGCAATGTTGTAGGTTTTGTCAGCACTGGCCGTCGCCGGGGTGCTGCTGAAGCTGGCGATATAGGTGGCAAGGTCCCAACGCTGACGATCATCCAGCTGGTCGGCGAAGGCCGGCATATCAGTGCCTTCAATGCCTTGACCGAGGGTGCTGTAGATCGCGTAGAGGCTCAGGCGGTCCAGCCGTGAAGCATCACGCAGATCGGTCGGCGCTGGCGTCATGCCGACACCCGCCGGGCCGTCGCCGGCCCCTGTATCGCCATGGCAGACCGAGCAATGCTGAGCGTACAGCGGTGCGCCACGCGCCGGGTCCGGCGTAATGACCGGGGCCTGGCTGACTTCATAGGCCACGGCCAGCTTCGCACCCAGTTGCCGGGCCTGGCGCGCAACTTCGGCACCGTCCTGATGGGCGCCGATGGAATTTCCCAGCGCGACCAGGCTTTGCTCCAGCGCGGCTTTTTCCGATGTGTCCGGCAGGGCTGCAATCAGGCTTCCCAGCGTCTTGACCGAGTCTTGCTGCGCGCGAAATCCGGCCTGGTCCGTGATGCTGCCCGCCTGCACCGTGTCCGGGTAATCCGCGCCGATGAAATCGAGCAAGTGCAGCGCCTGCGGCGCACCTTCGGCGGGTGCGGCCAGCAACTGAAAGCTGCACGCCGCCAACAGCGGCAACACCAGCCAGGCCAGGAAACGGGAGGGGGCAATCATGAATGAATCTCAATTGGAAATACGAAGTTACACATTGTTAACGCCTGACGGGTTTCGCTCAAGCTTTGTTGATACTTCTTCGTAATTGCATTGGTTTCTGGAATTGCCCCCACAAACGAAAAAGGCGACCTCCAGGGTCGCCTTTTTTGTAAGTCGCCGTTTACACGGCGGCCCTGCGCAACGTCGCCATGAAAGCCGCCGCCCCGATGAACAGCCCGGCAAAGGTGCGGTTCATGCGCTTTTGCTGTTTCGGTGTGCGCAACAGACGCAGCACCTTGGACGCCAGACCGGTGTACCCGGCCATGACGATCAGGTCGACGCAGACCATGGTCACGCCAATCACCAGATACTGGATCAGGAGCGGAGCATGGGGGTCGATGAACTGCGGCAGCACCGCCAGCATGAACACCAGCGCCTTGGGGTTGCTGATGTTCACCAGAAAACCACGGAACACCAGGGCCATCGGCTTGCCGATCTGGCGCATTGAGGCGTCATCGCTCATATCGCTGGGCAGCGCGCGCCATTGCTTGATCGCGAGGTAAACCAGATACGCCACGCCAAACCATTTGATGGCGTAAAAGGCCGTGGCCGAAGCCGTGAGAATGGCGCCGACACCGGCACCGACGATGGCGATCTGCAAAGCCAGGCCCAGTTGCAGGCCCAAGGCGTTCCAGTAGCCGCGCCAGAAGCCGTATTGCAGACCGCTGGACATCGACGCAATGGCGCCGGCACCGGGGGACAGGCTGATCACCCAGCAGGCGGCAAAAAACGCCAGCCATGTTTGAAGCTCCATTGCACACCTCGACTCGGACTCGTGACAGATGTCTAAGCTAATGCGGCTTTGATTGGATGACTACCGATTTTTTGCAGGACATGGCGACGGCCGACCAGCGCTCAGTGCTTGAGGGCCCCTTCGCGAGCAAGCCCGCTCCCACATCAGACCGATGTCGCTAATAAGAACGCGATCACCTGTGGGAGCGGGCTTGCTCGCGAAAGCGGTGTATCAGGCAGCAGAAGGTTTACTTTTCAAACCCGCTGGAAGGAAACACATCCGTCCCGCGCCAGCGCCGCACCGAACGCTGGAAGAACAAACTGTTGGGCACCTGCACCATGGCGCTGCCAGTGCCAAGTTCTTCGGCCTCGAGCAACGTGGTGTAAAGAAGATTGATCGCCACCACCCGACCTTTGACGCCGGGCTTGTCGGTGGTGTCCACCAACTCGACCACGTCACCGATGCGGAACGGGCCGACGGTAAAGATCAGGATCGCGCACAGCAGGTTCGAGAGCACGCTCCACATGGCAAAAAACGCCACCGCCGCGACTGCGACGAAACCGGACAACGCGGTCCAGAGCACCGTGGCCGATACACCGAGTCGCTCCAGCACGAAAATCAGCGCGCTGCCCATGATCAGCCAGCGCAAGCCACCCCGCAGCGGCATCATCAATTGCGGCGGAAACGGGTAACGCTCACCAAGACGGGTCAGGCCTTTGGCGACGAAGCGCTGGGTGAAGTAGCCGGCGAGCAGGATCAACAGGATTTGCACGCCAAGCCAGATCGGCTCGACCCACACCGCCGGCAACGGCAGCTTGAAGGCGTCCATCAGGACAGCGCCTCCAGCTCCGCCTGCATGCTTTCCAGCAATTCCAGGGCCTCCATCCACGCCTCTTCCAGCTCCGCTTCACGCACTTTCAGCCTGGCCTGCTCGGCCAGCAGATCACGCAATTCGTTCTTGCGTGCGGGCTCGTAGATGTCGCTGTCGCCGAGGCTGGTATCGACCTTCGCCAGTTTTTCGTGGAGCTTGCCCAGTTCGGCTTCGAGCTTGTCAGCCTCACGCTTGTGTGGGGCCAGTTGCTGACGCAACGCCGCTGCGGCCTGACGCTGGGCTTTCTTGTCGGTCTTGTCCGGATTGACCGGGGTGCTGCTGACCGGGGCATTGCGCTGGCGATACTCCACCAACCAGCGGGTGTAGTCCTCCAGGTCGCCGTCGAACTCTTCGACCTTGCCATCCGCCACCAGATAGAAATTGTCGGTGGTGCTTTTGAGCAAATGACGATCGTGAGAGACCACCAGTACCGCACCACTGAACTCCTGCAGGGCCATAGTCAGCGCGAGGCGCATTTCCAGGTCCAGGTGGTTGGTCGGTTCGTCGAGCAGCAACAGGTTCGGCCGGTCCCAGGCAATCAATGCCAGGGCCAGGCGCGCCTTTTCACCACCGGAAAAATTCAGCACCGGCTCGTCGATCCGCGCGCCACGGAAGTCGAAACCGCCGAGGAAGTCGCGCAGAGTCTGTTCGCGCTCGGTCGGTGCCAGGCGCTGCAAGTGCAACAACGGGCTGGCTTTGGAATCCAGAGAGTCGAGCTGATGCTGGGCGAAGTAACCGACCACGGTGTTCTCGCCACGGGTCAAGCGACCGGCCAATGGCGAGAGCTCACCGGCAAGGTTCTTGATCAGGGTCGATTTACCGGCACCGTTAGGGCCGAGCAGACCGATTCGCGCTCCCGGGGTCAGTTGCAGCTTGACCTTCTCCAGCACGGCTTTGTCGCCGTAACCCAGGCGGGCGTCGGACAGGTCGATCAGCGGGCTGGAAATTTTCTGCGATTCGCGGAAGACGAAGTCGAACGGCGAATCGACGTGGGCAGCAGTCAGCTCTTCCATCCGCTCCAGGGCCTTGATCCGGCTCTGAGCCTGACGGGCCTTGGTGGCCTGGGCCTTGAAGCGGGCGATGTAGCTTTCCATGTGCGCACGTTGCGCCTGCTGCTTCTCGTAGGCTTGCTGTTGCTGGGCCAGACGTTCGGCACGGGCGCGCTCGAAGGCGCTGTAGCCACCGCGGTACAGGGTGATCTTGCGCTGATCGACGTGGGCCACGTGGTCGACCACGGCATCGAGGAAGTCCCGGTCGTGGGAGATCAGCATCAGGGTGCCCGGATAGCTCTTGAGCCATTCCTCAAGCCAGATGATGGCGTCGAGGTCCAGGTGGTTGGTCGGTTCGTCGAGCAGCAGCAGGTCCGACGGGCACATCAAGGCCTGTGCCAGGTTCAGACGCATTCGCCAGCCACCGGAGAAGTCCCCGACCTGACGATCCATCTGCTCGTTGGTGAACCCAAGACCGGCCAGCAGCTTGCGCGCCCGGGCGTCGGCGGTGTAACCGTCGGCGCTGTCGAGTTCCGAATGCAGGCGGGCCTGTGCGGCACCGTCATGGGCCGCTTCGGCTGCCGCCAGGTCGCGTTGCACCTGGCGCAGGCGCAGGTCGCCATCGAGCACGTAATCGACCGCCAGGCGTTCGAGGGTGTCGACCTCCTGGCGCATGTGGGCGATACGCCAGTCGGCCGGCAGGAAGCAATCACCCGAGTCCGGGTGCAGCTCACCCCGAAGCAAGGCGAACAGGCTCGATTTGCCGGCGCCATTGGCACCGATGAGGCCGGCTTTCTGGCCGGCGTGCAGGGTCAGCTCGGCGTCTTCTAGCAGACGTTGCGGGCCACGCTGTAAAGTCAGGTTCTGAAGTCGAATCATAATGGCGGCGGAGTCTACCAGCTTCGCTCGCAACTGGCGCGAGTAGCACTATGTCCTCTGACCTGTGGAGCTTTTCCCTGACCACTTACGCCCGCCCCGGTGTAGAGCAGGCATGCCTGCAATTGCAGTCGGCGGGGGTCAATGTGTGTCTGCTGCTGTGTGGTGCGTGGCTGGGACAACGAGGCGTGGCTTTCGATGAGCAGCGCTTGCAGCAACTGCGCGGTGTGGCCACCTCGTGGGACATCGATGTCGTGCGGCCGTTGCGCATCTTGCGCACACAGTGGAAAGCCGCGGCCACGGAAGACGCCGACTTGCATACCTTGCGTGAACAAGTGAAGGGACTCGAACTGGAAGCCGAACGGCATCTGTTGTTGCGGCTGGAGAGAGCGGCGCAGAGTTGGCCGCAAAATGCCGGGACCGATCTGGCGGCCTGGCTGGAAGGTGCGGCGACCGAGGCCGCCCACCTGCACCGCGACGCGCTGCATCAGCTGCGCGTCGCGGTAACCGGCACTTAGGAAGCGCTGGTTGGGGTGGTTGCTGCGATCGATGCGGCGGCCGGCGTTGGCGCTGGCGTGGCTGTCGATGTGGCCGCGGCTAAAGCAGACGTTGCTACCGGAGCCGGGTTGGCTGGCTTGGCAGCCGGTGCGGTGGCTGGCTTTGCAACCGGAGCGGTGGCTGGCTTGGCGGCAACCGGCTTCTTCACAGCAGGTTTGGCTGCGGGTTTTGCAGCAGGTTTGGCAGCAGCAGGTTTGGCAGCTGGTTTAGCCGCAGCTGGTTTAGCAGCTGGTTTAGCAGCTGGTTTAGCAGCTGGTTTGGCCGCTGCTGGCTTGGCGGCAACGACTGGTTTTGCTGCAGCTGGTTTGGCAGCCGCTTTTACAGCAGGTTTTGCCGCTGGTTTGGCTGCTGGTTTAGCGGCCGGTTTTGCAGCGACAGGTTTTGCAGCCGGCTTGGCAGCAGGTTTCGCAGCAGCGGTGCGGGCAGCTGGTTTAGCGGCTGGTTTTGCAGCTGGTTTTGCAGCCGGTTTAGCAGCAGCGGTTTTAGCCACGGCTGGTTTGGCAGCAGCGGTTTTTGCAGCAGCAGGACGTGCAGCGGCAGGTTTGGCAGCCGTGGATTTAGCAGCCGGTTTTGCGGCGCTGGCAGCGGCTGGTTTTCTCGCTGCAGGTTTTGCAGCAGGTTTGGCTGCGGCGGTTTTAGCTACCGGTTTGGCAGCGGCCGGTTTTGCAGCAGCAGGCTTGGCCGGTGCTTTTGCAGCAGCCGGTTTGGCAGCGGCTTTCTTCGCAGGTGCCGCAGCAGGCTTGGCCGCGCGCAGGGACAACACCTTGCCGACAGCCTCTTGTACACGACCGACGCCCTGGGCCAGTTTCAGGCTTTCCTGAGCATCGCGCTTGAGTTGCAGAATGTAGCCGCGGGTTTCCGATTGACGATCCTTGAGGGCATCGAGCAGTTCCTCAAGATCGCTTACTGCGCCCTTGGCCTTGGCTTGCGCCTTGGCTTTTCCGGCCGCCGCAGCGTCCTGCAATTTGGTGCGGGACTTGTGCAGTTTTTCTTGCGCTTTTCCGCGCTGCTTTTCCAGTTTGGCGAGCAGTTTTTCAGCATCAGCCAAGGCTTCGGAACAAGCGGTTTCCAGATGCTCGAGCAGGCTGCCCGAGAGTTGTTGGAGCAGGTGCAATGGAGTGCTTACTGGCTTCTTGGTGGCCGACATGGTTTACCTCCTGGCTGAAGTGAGTGCGGCTCATACTAGACCTCTGCAGCAACCGCCGCTAGGGCATGTTGACACTATCGAAAGCGTTGCGTTGCAAAGGACTGAAAAACTTCTGCGTCGGCGTGAAAGCAGTTCACCGTTGTGCGCATTCTCACTGGCATAATCGCCCGCAATTCAGGTCGGAGAGTGCCCATGTCGCGCCACCTTTTTTTATCGCTGTGCGTGTTTTTTTCGGTCGCCCAGGCCGCCGAAAAAACACAGGAAAATGAAGCCCACGATCTCGCTTATAGCCTGGGTGCGAGCCTTGGCGAACGCTTGCGCCAGGAGGCTCCCGATCTGCAACTTCAGGCACTCGTCGAGGGATTGCAACAGGCCTATCAGGGCAAGCCGCTGGCGCTGAAAGACGAGCAGATCCAGCAGATATTGACCGAGCATGAAGCGCGGATTGCCATGCAGTCAGCTGAGCCGCAAAGCGAATTGGCACTGGAAAAGGAACAGCGTTTTCTCGCCGCCGAGAAAGCCAGGCCTGGCGTGCGCGAACTGGCTGACGGCGTGCTGCTGACCGAGTTGACGCCGGGCGCTGGCGCCAAGGCAGGACCCAACGGCAAGGTGCAGGTGCTGTACATCGGTCGCTTGCCCGACGGCACGGTGTTCGATCAGAACAGTCAGCCTCAATGGTTCAGTCTCGACAGCGTGATCGCCGGATGGCGCAGCGCCTTGCAAAACATGCCGGTCGGGGCGAAATGGCGACTGGTGATTCCATCGGCCCAGGCCTATGGCGCCGAGGGTGCCGGTGACGTGATCGCACCGTTCACACCACTGGTGTTTGAAGTCGAATTGCGCGGTGCCACCGGCTGACGACACAAACGAAAAACGGCGTGCCTTGGCACGCCGTTTCGAGATCTTGCAGAAAGCGCTTCAGGCCTGAACCGAATCGGCTTCCTTGTGGGCTGTGTGCAGCACTTCGATCAGGCAGTCTTCCAGCTCGAAGCGTTCATGCAGCAGGCCACCCAGTTCCTTGAATTTCTCGGCGACGCATTTACCTTCATCGCACAGGTCATTGAACGCGAGCAGCTTCTCGGTGATGACGTCGATGCGCGGGTAGATCGTCTCGGCGAGCTCCAGGCCACGCGTGTCGTTGAAGGCCTTGGCCTCCCCCGTCAGCTGCTCGTAGATCTCGAAGTGCCCGGCCGATACATAATCGACCAGCACGCCGCAGAACTCCTGCAAAGGCTTGCGGTTCTCACCCAACGCCTCAGGCTTTGCGCCAAGAGCGTCATAGGCCCCGATCAGTTCGTGTCGTTCCTGCAACCAGCGATCGATCAGCAGGTGCACTCCACCCCAGCGTTCCTGAGCATTCTGACAACTTTCGAGCATGGTGATCTCTCTTCCCTTGTGGGTCAGCTGCTCTATGCCCGCACGCCTCTTGTAACATCGGTGGGCGGTCAGGCAGAGCGTCATCGAGCAACATAATTCCAATGACACGTGCGGGCCAGATTATGCCCGCACGACACTGGCTTCAAGGTACGCAGGCGATAAAGTTCATACAAGTGTTTAATCGCCGGCAAAGGCCCGGTGCGACGACTCGTCGCTGAGTGGTCGCTGATAGCTGATCCAGACCAGTCGCAACGACTGGTAAACAGCCAGAATCATCATCGCGACGAAGAACAGCAGACTCCACTCCGTGAGACTCAGATCGAACAGCGTCCAGGAAATTTCCACACAATCGACAGCGCCCTTGAACACTTGCTGCAGGACGGAGAGCAGCGCAGAACCGGCGAACAGATCCGCCAGATGGGTCGAGCACGCCGCTGCTTGTTCCATCGGAAGGCTTTGCAGCAAAACCTGTCGCCACGCCGTGACAGTGCCGGCCAGGCTGAAACCAAGACAGAGCAGCCAATACAGAGCGGTTCCGATGCGACCTGGACCATGGACCGAAGCCATCAGGCAGACACCGGTCAGGAGCGCCAGACAAAACCGCTGCACCAGACACAAGCCGCAAGGCCGCAGGCCGACCGCATACTCCAGGTAGTAGGAAACGCCCAACGCCAGGGCACCCGCAATGAAAGCCATGAAAAACAAGGAGCGTGAGCAGGCCAAAGACATGGCTTATCCGTAAAAGTAGTGACAGTCCGTTACGGTAGAGGAAAGCGCGGCGGCCTTTCAAGGCAGGCGCCCAAGGAGACTTCAGCAGAAGTGTAGGGAAATCCCGACGTAGACGAGAGGATAAAAAGTAGTCCTCTGTAGGACTTTACCTGCGACGAGAATGGGTAACCGAATTTCAGCGAATCATCTCACTGCGACGAGGAAGATTGCTTCCTCGCCGCAGCTCATCACACAGACGCCGGTGCCTGGCGCCAGCGAATCGGTCAAGCGCGAACTGCCACTGGCAGAGGGGCAGCGAGCAAGCGTTCATCCAGCAATCCCAGGCCTTCCTGAAACAGCTGGTTGCTGCGCTCGGCATCACCCATTTGCGCCAACAGCCGCGCCAGCTCTGCACAGGCTTCCGGATTGCGTTGTACACGCAGGCTGCTTTCCAGATAGTCCCGGGCCTTGCCCCACAAACTGTTTTGCAGGCACAGACGGCCCAGTGTCAGCAGCAGGCCCGGATCGGCCGGATGGTCCTTGAGCCAGCCTTCAGCGGCCTGCAACTGGCGGGCCGGATCATTGCCGCGCACCAGCCCGTAGAGACGAGCCAGATGACTGTCGTAGCTACGCTTGAGCGCGGTGCGCAGGACTTCCTCGGCTTCGACCTGAGCCCCCAATTGCCGCAGTTGCTCGGCATAGGCGAGCACCAGTTGCGGCTCCTGGCGTTGCGCCGAGGTCAGTTGCTGCCAGGCACGTTCGAGCGCTTGCTTGCCCACCGTTCCGTCTTCTTCCCGTTGCGCCGCCAGAGACAGGTTCGCCCCCCAGGCCCGACGCTCCAGTTCGGTGAGTTCGGCCGCCGGCAGAACTTTGTCCTTGCGCAGCTCCGGCAGCAGGCGAATGACTGACGACCAGTCACCACGTTGCTGAAGCAGGCGCTGCAACTGACGCAGGGTCTGTGCGTTATGAGGATGGCGCTCACGCATGGCTTGCAAGGTGGCGAGGGCGCCGTCGGTATCACCGCGGTCGGTCTGCAACTGGGCGTGGTTCAAGGCGATAGCCAACTCGGCCTGAGGCTGACGCTCCAGGGCGCGCTCCAGCAAGTTGTCGCTTTCTTCGTAATTGCCTTGTTCGTTTGCGGCACGGGCTGCACCGAGGTAGTAAAGCAACGGCTGGCGCTCGGCCTCGGCAGCCCGATGCAAGTGACGTTGCGCGCTGGCCCAGCGCCCCTCGGCCAGGTCCAGTTGACCGTGCTCGATCGCCACCTGCACCCGACGGCTGCGGTTACGCCGGGACCAAGGGTTGACCACCCCGCTGGAAGCCATCACCAGTTCGACCAGCGCCTTGATACCCCAGATCACCAGCCACAGCACAGCCACCAGTGCCAAAGTAGCCCACAGGCTCGACTCATAGCGGAAGGTCTTGTAGGCAATCAGCACGTAACCGGAATGTTCGGCAATCGCCAGCCCCAGCGCAGCGGCAGCAGCAATCACGAGGAACACGATCACATAGAGGCGCTTCATGGCGTGGCCTCCGGCGCGGTGTTCGCAGCAGGCCTGGCCATCGGCTTGACCGAATCTTCGGCGTTGACGTTGCGCCGCTCCAGGTATCCCTGCACCGCGCTCAGGGTGCCGGTCATGTCCGGGGTGACTACGGTGACAGGTTGCCTGCTCAGCTCGGCTACCTGCTCAAGCATGACTTTGCTTTGCGAGTTGTCCGGGTTGAAGTTGCCCTTGAGGATGTCCCGCGCTTCGTCCAGTACCTGGGAGTACACCGCAGCCTGACCATTGAGTGCGGCCCACTGTGCCTGCTCCAGCGCCAGGCTCAGGGCCAGGCGCACCTGAATCAGGCTCTGGCCGGCCAGCAATGGGCGAACGTTTTTATCGGCATTGAAATCGATACGGATGTAACGCGAAATCTGATCCCACCATTGCGCCCAGCGACTGGCACCATCGCCATCGGCAGTCAGGCCCAGCAGCGAATCGCCACGGTCCTTGTACTCCGGTGCCAGCTCGGTGAGGCTGGCCACTTGATCGCGCAGTGCGCCCAGACGCAGAAACAGCCCGGTGCGGTCCGGTTGCTCGGTACTGCGCAGGGCTATCAGGGTCTTGGCCACCTGCTCGCGCGCGGCAAAGGCGCCCGGATCGTTCTGCTCACGCAATATCTCGTCGGCACCCTGGACCAATGCCTGGGCGCTGCTGATGTCTTGCAAGGCAGACAGTCGCAGACTGGCCAGACGCAGCAAGTGCTCGGCCTCGGCCAGACGCCAGTCCTTGCGACTGGCGCCGAGTACGGTTTCCAGACGCTGGTTCAAACGCTGCTGATCACCTTGCAGCTGGATCACCAGGCGACTGCGTGCTTCCAGCTCATCGGCGGGAGGCAATTGCGCCAGGCGTGCGCTCAGGCGCTCCTCATTGAGCTTGAGGTTTTGCGCCTGGTCATTCAACGCCTGTACCTGGCTCAGTTGCTGCTGACTATTGGCTTGCAGGTGACGCACCTGCCAGACACCCCAACCGCCCACCGCTACACCGGCCGCACCCAACATCAGCGCGAGGATTGCCAGACCATTGCCTCGACGCTGCTCGGCAGCTGGTGGTGGTGGCGGCATTTCATCTACAGGAGCATCAACAGGTGCATCAAGCACCGGTCGCGAGTCATCTTTAGGCAAGGCTGTTTCGCTCACGTATCCATCCTTTGCATCAGAAAACGGGTACGGGTTGCTCCCGTAACGCCGTCAGCAAGGCCGCGGCACTCGCGCCGCGACAATCCACAACTGTTTTGGCCCCGGCGACACGCGCCAGCTCGGCAACCCTGGGGCTTGGTACAAACAACGGCAACCGCGCCAATTGCGGCCAGGCATCGCCGGCCAATTGATGCAGGTGCTCAAAACCTTGTCCACTGCTGACCACCAGCCCGTTCAGGCGTTCCGCCTGGATCCGTTGCGGTAGCACTTGCGGCGGGTAAATCGGCATTGCCCGGCGGTACAGCTCCAGATACTCGACACTAGCACCAAGCTCACGCAAACGCTCAGCCAGCAATTCGCGCCCACCCTCCCCGCGCAGGATCAGTACCCGCCCATCGGGTTGTGCGATCGCCTCGCGCAGGCGGGAAAGTTCGAGCAAGGCCTCACTGTCATCGCCTTCTGCCGGGAAGCTCACATCCAATCCGTGAGACTGGAGGATCTGCGCTGTCGCCGCGCCGACGCTGAACCACTTCACAGCGGGCGGCGCGGGCCGAAACCGCTCAAGCAGTTCGACGCCGATCCGGGCGGCCGGCTTGCTGACCACGATGATTGCGCAGAACGTTTCCAGCGTCTGAATCAGCTGGCGCATTGTGTCAGTCGCCGCAATCGGCACGATGTCCAAAAGCGGCAGACTGCTGCTGAAAATCCCCTGTTCGGCCAAAAAGCTGCCCAGCGCCGCCGCCTCATCGGCGGGACGCGTCAGCAGCAAGCGCCAGCCGATCACTCGTGACCTGCCTCGCCGTAGACCGCTTTGAGAATGGCGTCGGCACCCTGGCTTAGAAGGTCTTCAGCGACACGCACACCCAGTGCCTCGGCATCGCCGCGAGGGGCACGGGCTTGTGCGCTGAGCAGCAGGCCACCGGCTGGATCACCCACCAGTCCGCGCAACCAGAGCTGTTCACCCTCCAGCACGGCGTAGCAGGCAATCGGTACCTGGCAACCGCCATTGAGGTGCTTGTTGAGGGCTCGTTCGGCGGTCACGCGGGTGGCGGTGTCCTGGTGATGCAGGGGCGCCAGCAGCGCATGGATCTCACTGTCGGCGCTGCGGCATTCGATACCCACCGCGCCCTGGCCACCGGCCGGAAGGCTGTCGTCGACACTGATGGCCGAAGTGATGCGATCTTCAAAGCCCAGCCGGATCAAGCCGGCAGCGGCAAGGATGATGGCGTCGTATTCACCGGCATCGAGCTTGGCCAGGCGCGTGTTGACGTTGCCACGCAGGAAGCGGATTTCCAGATCAGGGCGACGGGTCAGCAATTGCGCCTGGCGGCGCAGGCTGGAGGTGCCGACGATGCTGCCCGGAGGCAACTCATCCAGGCTGGTGAAGGTGTTGGAAACGAAGGCGTCGCGCGGGTCTTCCCGTTCGCAAATGCAGTACAGGCCGAGGCCTTCGGGGAAGTCCATCGGCACGTCCTTCATGGAGTGCACGGCGATGTCGGCTTCATTGTCCAACAGCGCGGTTTCGAGTTCCTTGACGAACAGGCCTTTGCCACCGATTTTCGACAGCGGAGAGTCAAGCAGCTTGTCACCACGGCTGACCATGGGGACGAGAGTCACCAGCAGGCCCGGGTGAGCCGCTTCAAGGCGGGCTTTGACGTATTCGGCCTGCCACAGGGCGAGTGCGCTTTTGCGGGTGGCGATGCGGATTTGGCGAGAGGACATGGATCAATCCGTACTGAATAGATACGGCGGATAATAACAGCTCAGCCAAATCCACTTTGACTTGTATCAGATACTACTCGGCCTCCCTGGCCCCGGATGTCCGGCAATCGGGTGTGAAATTCGCCTGCAAACAGCTGTTTAAAGCTGTTGCATCATCTTGCGCACGCCAGCCACATGGCGCCGACTGACGATCAGCGCATCACCATTGAGGCCTTTGAGGAACAGCTGGAAATGCCCCAGGGGTGTGCGTTGCAGTCGCTCGATACGCTCACGGGCGACCAGTGCGTTGCGATGGATACGCACGAAACGGTCACCGAACTCGTCCTCGAGGGCCTTGAGTGGCTCATCGAGCAGTACTTCACCGCTTTCGTGACGCAAGGTTACGTATTTGTGGTCGGCAATGAAGTACACCACCTGATCCAGCGGAATCAGCTCGATCCCTTTACGGGTTCGGGCGCTGATATGGCTGCGCGGTCCGCTGCCGCTTTCGGCAGCAGGGCGGGTCAGGGCGGCGAGCTGGGCACGATTGGGGCGCTCGGCTCTCTTTAATGCGTCATGTAACTGTTCAGTTCTCACAGGTTTCACCAGATAGCCTACGGCGCTGGCCTGTAAGGCTTCCACGGCAAATTCATCGGGCCCGGCGCAGAACACCACGGCGGGCGGAGTTTCGCGTTCGCATAACCGTGCAGCCACTTGCAGGCCATCGAGGCCGGGCATGCGGATATCAAGCAGCACGATATCCGGCTTGTGGCTGTCGATCAGTGCCAACGCCTCTTCGCCATTCGTGGCATTAGGCTCCAGGACACTGTATCCCTCGAGTTCGCCAACCATTCGGCACAGGCGCTCGCGGGCCAAGGGTTCGTCATCAACGATCAGGACATTCATATTGCGCTGGATTCCTGCGTGAGTCTCGCACAAGGATAGCGTAGACAGGTGAAGTGACGTCCGTCACCGCGATCCACGCTAAGACTAGCCCGAGCGTCAAAAAGTGCCGCTGGTCCGGCGGCTAAATTTTCATCTGCCGGGCGATTGGCGGCCCAGGCCCGCATTGGCGACACATCGCCACAGGGTTTGCTGATATGCAATATGAACACCCCCCCTCTACTTATGATCAGCGGCTGCACCGATAAGTGCGCTGATCCTACTGTCCAACTGTAGACGTTTGCCGGGACGTTATTGCTCAAATGAAAAATATCGTTGCGCTAATGCAGGAGCGAGCTTGCTCGCGATGAACCTGGCGTCGACGCGTTTATCCAGAAAGTACGCGTTATCGTTAACGCCCATCGCGAGCAAGCTCGCTCCCACACAAAAAACGTATCGACCAGTGTCAGCGACAGGGTTGGCAACCCTGTTATTATCCGCGCCAGCGTTCCACGCCTTCTTTCTTCAAGCCGATACGAGCGAATTCATGAGCACTGACAAGACCAATCAGTCCTGGGGCGGCCGCTTCAGTGAACCCGTCGACGCCTTCGTCGCCCGCTTCACCGCCTCCGTCACTTTCGACCAGCGCCTGTATCGCCACGACATCATGGGTTCGATCGCCCACGCCACCATGCTGGCCAAGGTCGGCGTGCTGACCGATGCCGAGCGCGACAGCATCATCGATGGCCTGAAGACCATCCAGGGTGAAATCGAGGCCGGCCAGTTCGACTGGCGCATCGACCTTGAAGACGTCCACATGAACATCGAGGCGCGGCTGACCGACCGCATCGGCGTGACCGGTAAAAAACTGCACACCGGCCGCAGCCGTAACGATCAGGTCGCCACCGATATCCGCCTGTGGTTGCGTGACGAAATCGACCTGATCCTGGCCGAAATCACTCGCCTGCAAAAAGGCCTGCTGGAGCAGGCGGAGCGCGAAGCCGCCAGCATCATGCCGGGGTTCACCCACCTGCAGACCGCCCAGCCAGTGACCTTCGGGCACCACATGCTGGCCTGGTTCGAGATGCTCAGCCGTGACTACGAGCGCCTGGTCGACTGCCGCAAGCGTACCAACCGCATGCCGCTGGGCAGTGCGGCACTGGCCGGCACCACCTACCCGATCGATCGTGAATACACCGCCCAACTGCTGGGTTTCGACGCGGTTGGCGGCAATTCGCTGGATAACGTCTCCGATCGCGATTTCGCCATCGAATTCTGCTCGGCCGCCAGTATCGCGATGATGCACCTGTCGCGCTTCTCCGAAGAGCTGGTGCTGTGGACCAGCGCGCAATTCCAGTTCATCGACCTGCCCGACCGCTTCTGCACCGGCAGCTCGATCATGCCGCAAAAGAAAAACCCGGACGTTCCGGAGCTGGTTCGCGGCAAGACCGGTCGCGTATTCGGCGCGCTGATGGGCCTGCTGACCCTGATGAAAGGCCAGCCCCTGGCCTACAACAAGGACAACCAGGAAGACAAGGAACCGCTGTTCGACGCCGCCGACACCCTGCGAGACTCGCTGCGGGCCTTTGCCGACATGGTGCCGGCGATCAAGCCCAAGCACGCGATGATGCGTGAAGCAGCCCTGCGCGGCTTCTCCACCGCCACCGACCTGGCCGACTACCTGGTGCGTCGCGGCCTGCCATTCCGTGATTGCCACGAAATCGTCGGTCATGCCGTCAAGTACGGCGTGGACAGCGGCAAGGACCTGGCGGAAATGAGCCTGGAAGAACTGCGCAAGTTCAGCGACCAGATCGATCAGGACGTGTTCGCCGTGCTGACCCTCGAAGGCTCGGTCAATGCCCGCAATCACATCGGCGGCACCGCGCCGGCTCAGGTGAAGGCTGCAGTGGCTCGCGGTCAGGCACTTCTGGCCAGCCGCTAAATCGTCAAAAGCTTCGCGAGCAAGCCCGCTCCCACAGGGTTTGATGTGAGAACCCAATCCAATGTGGGAGCGGGCTTGCTCGCGAAGGCGATCGACAGAACGCCGCAAAAATCTACTTCCTGGCCGCAATCATCGCCATGAACGCCGGCATTGCCGCTTCCCGATCCGCCGCCACGCGCTGCACGTTCGGGTTGTCCCCCAACCGCTCCAGCAACGCCCTGGCCTTCGGCATCTCAGCCAACAAATCAATGCCGAACAACTTGTGCGCCACGCCACACGCCAGTGGCACGCTGAACAGGAAATACAGATCCGCCACGCTCAAGCTGTCGCCAGCGACGTAAGGGCTGAATTTGCCGTGCCGGCCCAGCGCAGCCATCCCCAGCAACAGTTCGGCCTTGGTTTTTTCCTTGATCGCATCCGGCAGGGTCATGCCGAAAAACGCTTCGGCGTAGCAGGCTCGCGCTGGCAGTTCAATATACAGTTCGATTTCCCTGGCCAGTGCCAGTACTTGCGCGCGCTCGAACGGGTCGCTCGGCAGCAGCGGCGTGCCGCTGTGATTTTGCTCGAGGTACTCGAGGATTATGCTGGTTTCATTGATGAACCCCTGCTCTACGTGCAGTACCGGGACCTTTCCACGCGGGCTGATGGCCAGTGCTTCAGGGGCGGTGCCGCCGTAAAACGGCACTTCTTCGAAAGGCAGTCCTTTTTCCAGCAGCGCCAGTTTGACCATGTTGTAGTAGTTACTGACGGAGAATCCATAAAGCTTGATCATCACAAAGCCTCCAGGCCGTGCGGGGTGGGCAGTGCCTGTTTATAGAACGCTCGAGGGTTTCTTGCCAGCAGCATCACGCCAATGAATACGGGTAAACTGGCCACCTTTCCCTGAGGAGCCTGCCATGAGCGAGCCAATCGATATCGAAGACGACGAAGAAGAGTTCGCCGAAAACACCTTGATCGAAGCCATCGAAAACCAGATCGAAAGCGACAACCCGCCAGCGGCCAAGGCGACCTTCAACAAGCTGACCCTGGTGGGCTACGAGCGGGAAGAGATTCTCAACCTGATGGCTCACGTTTTGGCGGTAGAAATCGACGCGATCCTCGAAGAAGACCGCGCGTTCAATACCGAATGGTACGAAGCCGCGCTGCGCGCATTGCCCGAGTTGCCGCCGCAAAAGCAGTAAATCCACGCCCTCCCTGTAGGAGCGAGCTTGCTCGCGAAAAACCCGAGAGCGCCGCGGAGCGTCAGGTTTCCAGCGTCATCGTTGAAGACCATCGCGAGCAAGCTCGCTCCTACAGAGGAAAAAAAACCCTGTCGCGAGCACTGGACATGCCGCGCAAGTGAGCTCACCTTAGGAGCGCTGTCGTCCAATTCCTAGAAAGTCTGGAGTCCTTATGTCGCTTACCCCTGAGCTGGTTGCCGAACTGGAAGTCCTCGCACTCTTCAACCTGGACAGTTCCCAGGAAGGTCTGAAAATTCATCAGACCGCTGCCCCGAAACACATTGCCGCCGCCAAACGTCTCTTTGAAAAAGAACTGACCGATCAGCCTGATGGTGGCTACCTGACCAGCCTGGGTCGTGATGCCGCGCAAAATGTGCAAAGCGTGCTGACAATTCTTAACGCCGAAGTAACAGCCTGAATTCTGCCGCATCGCCCACGGAGACCCCGATCCAGGGATTTCCGCGGGCACATCCCTCCTGATGTCTGTCTCCACCGATAAAAATCTGACGCCAGAAAAACAAATCAGCTTAAAAGTCCTCGCCTCAAGGCGCTAAACTGCCCCTCATCCGAAGAGCCCCACGTCCGAGCCCTGCGAGCCGGTTTGAGCTGACATGACGCGCACCCATGAAATCCGCCCCGATCTGGACGAGGGAATCGACCGCAAGGTTCTCAGCCAGCTGCGCACACGTTTTCTGAAACTTAACGAAGGGCGCATGGCTCGCGCCATGGAAGGCTTGTCGACCCGCCAGCAAGGGGTCCTGACCTTGCTGCCGCTGTTTTTCCACGTTAATCATCCGCTACTGCCCGGCTACGTTTCCGGTAGTACGCCGGCGGGGCTGTCGAATTTCGAACCGGACGCACATGTCCTCGCAGAAACCCAGCGCCTGACCCGCTCGTTTTCCTACAAGCCTCGCCACGGCAGCAATCCGCCCAGGCCGATTCACGGACTGTTCCTGATGGGCAGCCTCGGCACCCTGGCCCAAGCCGACCAGAGCGACATGGATGTGTGGGTCTGCCATGGGCCGGACCTGACCGAGAACGAACTCGCCGAACTGCGCAAAAAATGCCAGCTGCTGGAAGCCTGGGCCGCTAGCCAGGGCGCCGAAGCGCACTTTTTCCTGATCGAACCGACCCGTTTCGTCCGTGGCGAGCGCGATACCCAGCTGAGTTCGGAGGATTGCGGCACCACCCAGCACTACCTGTTGCTGGACGAGTTTTACCGCACCGCGATCTGGCTGGCCGGGCGTACGCCGATCTGGTGGCTGGTGCCGGTCTACGAAGAATCGAGCTACGACCGCTACACCCATACCTTGATTTCCAAGCGCTTTATCCGCGCCGATGAAACCCTCGACCTCGGCAACCTGGCCTTTATCCCGCCCGGCGAATTTATCGGCGCCGGGCTCTGGCAGCTGTTCAAGGGCATCGAGTCGCCCTACAAGTCGGTACTCAAGCTGCTGCTGACCGAGGTATATGCCAGCGAACACCCCAGGGTCCATTGCCTGAGCCTGCGTTTCAAGCAAGCGGTGTTCGCCAACCGGCTCGACCTCGACGAACTGGACCCGTACGTCGTGGTGTACCGGCGCATCGAGGAATACCTGATCGCCCGCAACGAACCGGAACGGCTGGAACTGGTGCGGCGCGCGCTGTACCTGAAGGTCAATCGCAAACTGACCGGCAGCAGCCGCACCCAGAGCTGGCAACGCTCTTTGCTCGAGCGCCTGGCCCATGAATGGCGCTGGGACCAGCGCCAACTGGCCCTGCTCGATAGCCGCAGCCAGTGGAAAGTCCGCCAGGTCGGCTCCGAGCGGCGGGCGCTGGTCAATGAACTGAACTACAGCTACCGCTTCCTCACCCAGTTTGCCCGACAGGAGCAAACGGTCAGCCGCATCAACAAGCGCGACCTGAGCGTCCTCGGACGTCGGCTATATGCCGCTTTCGAGCGCAAGGCCGGCAAAGTCGAATTCATCAACCCCGGTATCGCCCCGGACCTGGCCGAAGACACCCTGACGCTGGTGCACGCGCCGAACAGGAAAGAACCGGGGCAAAGCCAGTGGGGTTTGTACAACGGCAGCCTGACGGCGCTGGAGTGGGAACATTTCGCGCCGATCAAACGCAGCCGTCACTTGCTCGAGCTGCTGACCTGGTGCCACCGCAATGGCGTAATCGACAGCAGTACCCGCCTGGCCCTGCACCCTGGTACCAGCGACTTGAGCGAGTTCGAGCTGTTCAACCTGCTCGGCAGCCTGCAACAGACTATCGCCCTGCCCTTGCCCACCGTCGCCGAAGAACCTTTGTTGCGCGCCAGCGTGCCGAGTGAAGTGCTGATTCTGGTGAATGTCGGCATCGATCCGCTCAAGCACCATCGTGACCTGAACATCCTGATGACCACCGAGCGCACCGATTCCCTGAGCTACGCCGGGGTTCGGGAAAACCTGGTGCTGACGCTGGACCAGGTCACGCTCAATAGCTGGAACGAAGTGCTGGTGGCTCGCTACGACGGCCCCCACGCCCTGCTCGACTGCATTCGCGATTACCTCAACAACCTGCCCGCCGGGCCGCAACAGCCGAAGCTGAGGGTGCGCTGTTTCTGCCATAACCGCGCGCAGTTCATCGCCCAACGGGTGGAAGACATCCTCGACACCGCGCAGAACCTGCTGCTGAGCCGGCTCAATCATCGCTACCTGATCCAGGTCCAGCAGCACTACCACGTACTGGAGCTGGTGCCGGGACAGGTCCAGCACATCGCACTGGCCACCCTGCCCGCGTTGATCGACTACCTGGGTGAAGAAATGGCGAGCTACAGCCCGCTTCACCTGGATCCAAACGCACTGGAAGAGCACGACCTTGCGCTGTTCCTGCCAACGGGCCAGCCGGACTGCATCCAAGTGTTCTATCGGGTCAACGAAGATCAGGCTGATCTGTACGTGCTCGATGAGTTCAATGCCCTGTGGCAGCAACGCCTGCCCTGGCACGACGAGCAAAGCCTGCTGGTGCCGCTGCAGCGCTTCCTGCAATCGATCCAGTACCGTCGCGATACCCTGTTGCCGATGGACGCTGCCCACCCCTTGAACCTCGACACCCTGTATTGCCAACTGTTGCCGTCAGGCCCTGGCCGGGCGCGTCGCATTGAAGCCCGGCCGGCGCCACAGACGCCAGTGAACAAACCGTTTTACGACGTGCAGGCGATCGTCGGCAAAGCTGCACCGGGTCAGGTGCAGGTGACGTTGTATTGCAATCAACGGGAGTTTTCCGAACTGGAGCATGGCGACCAGCTGTTCAGCGTGGTCGCCCGGGAAATCGTCGGGCAGCGCCGGGAAACCGAGCGCTACCGCTGCTACATCACCGACCTCGACCTGTCAGGCCTGCTCGGCGAAGGGCAGAGTTCCACCCATTTGTACCTGCGTTACAAAGCAGACCTGGAGCAGGCATTGAACGAGGCGCTCGATCAGGTCTGAGGGGATGTCACTCCGGGAACGCACCGCCATTGGCCGGCTGCGATTCGACTTCCAGCAACGTCAGCTTCAGGGTCTTGCCGCCCGGAGCCGGCCAATCGATATGCTGGCCAACCTTCAGGCCGAGCAGCGCGCTGCCCACCGGTGCCAGGATCGAGACCTTGCCTTCGTCGGCATTCGCATCCTTGGGGTACACCAGGGTCAGGTGGTAGTCCTTGCCACTGCCTTCTTCCCGGCAATGCACACGGGAATTCATGGTCACGACATCCGCCGGCACTTCATCGTGGCCGACCACGGTATCGGCGCGATCCAGTTCGGTTTGCAGCGCAATAACGCCCGGCAGCGTGTCGTCCAGGCTGTCGATCAGGCGCTCCAGACGCTGGACGTCCAGACGGGTAAGGGTGATGGAAGGTGCGGTCATGATTTGGGCAGACTCCTTTCTTCTGCACGAAAAAAGCAAAACCCCGCCAGAAAAAGGCGGGGTTTTCACAAGCCTCGGTGGGTTGAGGCGTTACCGGACACTATCACAGCTCAAAAAATATACAAGCTGGGCGATCCAGCTCCCGCGCGGTCCATTGTGGCGAGGGAGCTTGCTCCCGCTGGGGCGCGAAGCGGCCCTAAAAGCTTGCGGTTGCTTCGCAACCGAACGGGAGCAAGCTCCCTCGCCACAAAAGCCTTTATGCCAAGGATTTGCGGTGAGCAGCCTGGGCGCAAATGACACGGCGGCGATCATCGTCCGCCGAGCGCCATTCGCGGATGTCTTCGACATGGCGGAAGCAGCCCAGGCAGACTTTCTGCTCGTCCAGCCGACACACACCGCTGCACGGCGACGGCACCGCCGGGCTGACATTGCTGTAGAGCGGCTTCGGTGGGCGGACAGACGCAGGCTGGGTCACGATCTCACAGTCCTTCGAAATCGAGCTCGACACCGGCCTGCTGCTGGACGATACGCTCGAGCATTTCACCCAACTGCTCTTCACTCTTGTCGCACATCCAGCGCTCGCTTTCTTCGTCGTAGTCGAAGTGGAAACCACCGGACACCGCCGCCAGCCACAGCTGACGCAGCGGCTCCTGGCGACTGAAGATCAACTGGCTGCCGTTCTCGAACTTGACGGTCAGCACACCGGCCGAGCTTTCGAGGTCGATATCCAGGTCGCTGTCGTCAAAGATGTCCTCCAGGGTTTGCTGGGTGGCATCGACCAGGTCGTGGAAACGCGCTTCGGACAAACTCATTACGGCAACCTCAAAAAGTGTCTGATCAGGCTCAAGCGCCGCAAGATACGACCGAGCCCTGCTGAATGCAAAGAATAACGACCGCGGGCCGATATCAATAGGTCAAGTGCTGTACCTGTGGGAGCGGGCTTGCTCGCGAATGCGATGTGTCAGTCGACATCCGCATTGACTGATGCAGCGCTTTCGCGAGCAAGCCCGCTCCCACAATGGATTGCACTTATGTTACGGACATCGGCCCAACCCCCGCCGGACGGGCGGTCCGTTGCATAGGCAAGCTGCCGGGTGGCCGGTATACTCCGGCGCAATTAATGCATTTTCAAGGATTTCGCCATGAAGCGCCTGATCTCTTCCCTTGCTGCGCTCCTCGCGGTTGCCTGCCTTGTGTCGGCCTGCGGTCAAAAAGGCCCGCTGTACCTGCCCGATGAAGACCAGGACCCTGTCGAGCAGGCCAAGTCGTCGCAGCAGCAGCCTGCCTCCAAAGCACACAAGCACGACGTCTACCAATAATAAGGGAACCTCATGGACGCTTTTAACTACCGTGACGGTGAACTGTTCGCGGAAGGTGTTGCCCTGTCTGCCATCGCCGAGCGCTTTGGTACACCGACCTACGTTTACTCCCGTGCACACATCGAAGCCCAGTACCTGGCTTATGCCGATGCGCTGACTGGCACGCCGCACCTGGTGTGCTTCGCAGTCAAGGCCAACTCCAACCTGGGCGTCCTGAATGTCCTGGCGCGTCTGGGCGCCGGTTTCGACATCGTCTCCCGTGGTGAACTGGAGCGTGTACTGGCCGCTGGCGGCAGCGCCGACAAGATCGTGTTCTCCGGCGTCGGCAAGACCCGTGACGACATGCGTCGCGCCCTGGAAGTCGGCGTGCACTGCTTCAACGTCGAATCCACCGACGAGCTCGAACGCCTGCAAGTGGTCGCTGCCGAACTGGGCGTTCGCGCGCCGATTTCGTTGCGCGTCAACCCGGACGTCGATGCCGGCACCCACCCGTACATTTCCACCGGTCTGAAAGAGAACAAGTTCGGCATCGCCATCGCCGACGCCGAAGACGTGTACGTGCGTGCCGCGCAACTGCCGAACCTGGAAGTGGTCGGCGTCGATTGCCACATCGGCTCGCAACTGACCACCCTGCCGCCGTTCATCGACGCTCTCGACCGCCTGCTGGGCCTGGTCGACCGCCTTGGCGATTGCGGCATCTACCTGCGCCACATCGATCTCGGTGGTGGCCTGGGCGTGCGCTACAAGGACGAGGAGCCGCCACTGGCTGCCGACTACATCAAGGCCGTGCGTGAACGCCTCGATGGTCGCGACCTGGCGCTGGTGTTCGAGCCGGGCCGCTTCATCGTCGCCAACGCCGGTGTATTGCTGACCCAGGTCGAATACCTCAAGCACACCGAGCACAAAGACTTCGCCATCGTCGACGCCGCCATGAACGACCTGATCCGCCCGGCGCTGTACCAGGCTTGGATGGACGTCACGGCCGTGCGCCCGCGTCAATCGGCGGCCCGCGCCTACGACATCGTCGGCCCGATCTGCGAGACCGGCGACTTCCTGGCCAAGGATCGTCAGCTGGCCCTGGAAGAAGGCGACCTGCTGGCCGTGCATTCGGCCGGTGCCTACGGGTTTGTCATGAGTTCCAACTACAACACCCGCGGCCGTTCCGCTGAAGTGTTGGTGGACGGTGATCAGGCATTTGAAGTGCGTCGCCGTGAAACGGTAGCCGAGTTGTTTGCTGGCGAAAGCCTGCTGCCGGAGTAAAACCATGCTGCTGCGTTTTACCAAGATGCACGGCCTGGGCAATGACTTCATGGTCCTCGACCTGGTCAGCCAGCACGCGCACATCCTGCCCAAGCATGCCAAGCAATGGGGCGACCGGCACACCGGCATCGGTTTCGACCAGTTGCTGATCGTCGAGGCACCGAGCAATCCGGACGTGGATTTCCGCTACCGGATCTTCAACGCCGACGGCTCCGAAGTGGAACAGTGCGGCAACGGTGCGCGCTGCTTCGCCCGTTTCGTGCTCGACAAGCGCCTGACCGCAAAGCGGCTGATTCGGGTCGAGACCAAAAGCGGCATCATCGAACTGGACGTGCGTAACGACGGCCAGATCAGCGTGAACATGGGCGCCCCGCGCCTGGTGCCGGCGGATATTCCGTTCCAGGCACCGGAGCAGGCCAAGAGTTATCAGGTCGACGTCGACGGCACCCCGGTCGACCTGGCCGCCGTGTCCATGGGCAACCCCCATGCCGTGCTGCGGGTCAGCGATATCAACAACGCGCCGGTGCATGAGCTGGGGCCGAAAATCGAACATCACCCGCGCTTCCCGGCACGGGTCAATGTCGGTTTTCTCCAGGTCATCGACCGGAGCCGCGCGCAGTTGCGCGTCTGGGAACGTGGAGCCGGGGAAACCCAGGCTTGCGGAACCGGCGCCTGTGCCGCCGCAGTGGCCGCGATCAGCCAGGGGTGGATGGATTCGCCGCTATTGATCGACCTGCCTGGCGGGCGCTTGTCCATCGAATGGGCAGGCCCTGGCCAACCGGTGATGATGACCGGCCCGGCAGTGCGCGTATATGAAGGACAAGTGCGTCTTTGAGTGAGCGAAATCCATGACAGACAAGCCTCAGGTACCCGCACGACAAGCTGACGAATCACCGTCCGAAAGCCTGGAGGCGGCGGCTGTTGCCGCGTACCTGGAGGCTCATCCGGACTTCTTCGTCGAGCACGAAGAGCTGCTCCCGTCCCTGCGTATTCCCCATCGACGCGGCGATACCGTGTCGCTGGTGGAGCGTCAGATGACCATTCTGCGCGACCGCAACATTGAACTGCGTCATCGCCTGTCGCATTTGATGGACGTGGCCCGGGACAACGACCGGTTGTTCGAAAAGACCCGTCGCCTGATCCTCGCGCTGATGGACGCCGCCAGCCTGGAAGACGTGGTGATGTGCGTCGAAGACAGCCTGCGTCAGGAATTCCAGGTGCCCTTCGTCAGCCTCATCCTGCTCGGCGACAACGCCATGCCGGTGGGCCGCTGGGTCACTCACGCCGAAGCGCAAGTGGCCATCGGCGGTTTGCTCTCGGAAGACAAAAGCGTCAGCGGCAGCCTGCGCGAGCATGAACTGGACTTCCTGTTCGGCGAAGAACAGCGCAAGCAGATCGGCTCCACCGCGGTCGTCGCCATCAGCCACCAGGGCATCCACGGCATCCTGGCCATCGCCAGCCGTGATCCGCAGCACTACAAAAGCTCGGTGGGCACCTTGTTCCTGAGCTATATCGCTGAAGTCATGGGTCGCGTGCTGCCACGGGTCAACAATTCCCTGCGCTCGGTACGCTGAACATGGAACGACAACTGGACGCTTACTGCGAACACCTGCGCAGTGAGCGGCAGGTGTCGCCGCACACGCTGTCGGCCTACCGCCGCGACCTCGATAAAGTGCTGGGCTGGTGCGTCAAACAGAACATCGGCAGTTGGGCGGCGCTGGACATCCAGCGCCTGCGCAGCCTGATTGCCCGCCTGCACGCCCAAGGGCAATCATCCCGCAGCCTGGCGCGATTGTTGTCGGCCGTTCGCGGGCTCTATCACTACCTCAATCGCGAAGGCCTGTGCGACCACGATCCGGCCAATGGTCTGGCGCCGCCGAAAGGTGAACGCCGCCTGCCGAAAACCCTCGACACCGACCGCGCCCTGCAACTGCTGGAAGGTGGTGTGGAGGATGACTTTCTGGCACGTCGGGACCAGGCGATTCTGGAGTTGTTCTACTCTTCCGGGCTGCGGCTGTCGGAGCTGACAGGACTCAATCTCGATCAACTCGACCTCGCCGACGGCATGGTCCAGGTGCTCGGCAAAGGCAGCAAGACCCGCCTGCTGCCGGTAGGAAAAAAAGCCCGCGAAGCGCTGGAGCAGTGGCTGCCACTGCGGGCCATGGCCAACCCGGCGGACGATGCGGTGTTCGTCAGCCAACAGGGGCGACGTCTCGGCCCACGGGCGATCCAGGTGCGGGTCAAGGCTGCCGGCGAGCGCGAACTGGGACAGAATCTGCATCCGCACATGCTGCGGCACTCCTTCGCCAGCCATCTGCTGGAATCCTCCCAGGACCTGCGCGCGGTGCAGGAACTGCTCGGGCACTCGGACATCAAGACCACACAGATCTACACCCACCTGGACTTCCAGCACCTGGCCACGGTCTACGACAGCGCCCACCCAAGGGCCAAACGCATTAAGGGCGACGATTCATGAGCATTCAGTTGATCACCTTCGACCTCGACGACACCCTGTGGGACACCGCACCCGTCATCGTCAGCGCCGAAGCCATATTGCGTGCATGGCTGACCGAACATGCGCCCAACCTGGGGGCGGTGCCGGTGGAACATTTGTGGGCCATACGCGAACGCATCCTGAGCATCGAGCCGAACCTCAAGCACCGCATTAGCGCCTTGCGTCGGCGCGTGTTGTTCCAGGCCCTGGAAGAAGCCGGATATCCCCATGCCGAGGCGTCGGACCTGGCCGATCAAAGTTTCGAAGTGTTTCTGCATGCCCGGCATCAGCTGGAAATATTTCCGGAGGTGCAACCGACTCTGGAGTTGCTGGCCAACCATTACGCCCTCGGCGTGGTCACCAATGGCAACGCCGATGTGCGTCGGCTGGGGCTGGCGGACTACTTCAAGTTTGCGTTGTGCGCCGAAGACATCGGCATCGCCAAACCTGATGCGCGACTGTTCCATGAAGCCCTGCAACGCGGTGGCGCGACGGCTGATACGGCGGTGCATATTGGCGATCATCCGGGCGATGACATTGCCGGCGCGCAACAAGCGGGGATGCGGGCGATCTGGTTCAACCCGGCGGGCAAGGTCTGGGAAGCGGAACGGTTGCCGGATGCGCAGATTGGCAGCCTGACCGAGTTACCAGCGTTGTTGGCGCGGTGGAACAAGGCTTCGGCCTGACACAAAACCTGTGGGAGCGGGCTTGCTCGCGAATGCGGTGTACCAGTCGACATTGATGTTGGCTGACAGGACGCCTTCGCGAGCAAGCCCGCTCCCACAGTAGATTGTGTTCAACCCGAAAGCTTTGCTTCAGGCATGAAAAAGCCCGCAGCGACGGCGGGCTTTTTCAGCAAGCGGGAAGCAGGCCTCAGATAGGCCGACTGCCGTACTTGTTATCCGGCTTCTTGGGAGGATCGGCGACCACATTGGCCTCCACTTCCTGCACCTTGCCACCACGGGCCAGGAACTCTTCCATGGCCTTGGCCAGGGCGTCGCGTTCCTTGTTCTTGGCTTCGACACTCGGCAGCTCATCGACCGATACCGCTGCCTTGGCCTTGCCTTTGGCGGCCGGAACCGGCGCATCACCGCCGTCGTCTTCAGCGACGTCTTCCGCCGCTGCTTCCAGACCTTCTTCGGTTTCGTCGTCGTCGCCTACTTCGAGGTCGTCGTTTTCCAGATCATCGTCGCTCATGTTCTACCTCATGACTTGCGAAAAGCAGATTAGTTATAGCCCAGCTTTGCCCTCTGTCGAAGGCTGCCGGAAAAAAATCAACAGCCGCTGCTGACCAGCGGTTATGCCTCTTCACCGTGCACGGTGGCGAGGACTTTGCGGGCACCGCCATGGTCGCGGTGCTCGCCCAGGTAAACGCCTTGCCAGGTTCCCAACGCCAGCCGGCCTGCCGAAATCGGCAAACAGAGCTGACAGCCAAGCACGCTGGCCTTGAAGTGCGCCGGGAGGTCGTCCTGGCCTTCGTCGTTATGCTCATAGCCGTCTGCTCCTTGTGGGATCAGACGATTGAAAAACCGTTCGAAGTCGCGACGTACCGCCGGATCGGCGTTCTCGTTGATGGTCAACGACGCCGAGGTATGCTGCAGCCACAAATGCAACAGACCGACCCGACACGCCTTGAGTTCAGGCAGGCCGGCGAGTAACTCGTCCGTTACCAGGTGAAAGCCCCGGGGCCTCGCCCGCAAGGTAATCAGAGTCTGTTGCCACATACAGTTCTCCGCACGTTCGGGGCGCATTCTAGCGCGCTCTGGGAAAAAACAAAGGCCCTAATATTCCTTCAATCATGTAAGCCTTCGACCGTACAAAAACACCCGACCTAAACATCCTGAAACCTGTAGGAAAAAACCTTTCAGCTCACCCCTCAATGACAAATTTCAGACAAAAAAATGCCCGGCAAGCCGGGCAAGTTTTTTATGCGCGTGCTTACAAGTTGTAGCCGCGTTCGTTGTGAAGCGCCAGATCGATGCCGACCGCCTCTTCTTCTTCATTGATGCGCAGACCCATCACCGCATCCAGCACCTTGAGGATGATGTACGTGGCGATCGCGGTGTAGATCACCGTGAAACCTACGCCTTTGCACTGAATCCACACTTGCGCGGCGATGTCGGTCACGGTGCCGAAGCCACCCAGGGAGGGAGCTGCGAACACACCGGTCAGGATTGCGCCGAGGATACCGCCAATACCGTGTACACCGAAGGCGTCCAGGGAATCGTCATAGCCGAGCTTGCGTTTCAGGGTGGTGGCGCAGAAGAAGCACACCACGCCAGCCGCCAGACCGATGACCAGCGCGCCCATCGGGCCAACAGTGCCGGCAGCCGGGGTAATTGCCACCAGGCCAGCAACCACGCCCGAAGCGATGCCCAGTGCGCTAGGTTTGCCATGGGTGACCCACTCGGCAAACATCCAGCCCAGCGCAGCAGCGGCAGTCGCGATTTGCGTCACCAGCATCGCCATACCGGCGGTACCGTTGGCCGCAGCGGCGGAACCGGCGTTGAAACCGAACCAGCCGACCCACAGCATGGCCGCGCCCATCAGGGTATAACCGAGGTTGTGCGGTGCCATCGGCGTGGTCGGGAAGCCTTTGCGCTTGCCCAGCACCAGGCAGGCAACCAGACCGGCCACACCGGCGTTGATGTGCACCACGGTGCCGCCGGCGAAGTCCAGAACGCCCCAGTCCCACATCAGGCCGCCGTTACCGGACCAGACCATGTGCGCAATCGGCGCGTAAACCAGGGTGAACCAGATGCCCATGAACACAAGCATCGCGGAGAACTTCATCCGCTCGGCGAAGGCACCGACGATCAGCGCCGGCGTGATGATGGCGAAGGTCATCTGGAAGGTGATGAACACCGCTTCAGGGAACAGCGCCGCAGGACCGGTCAGACTGGATGGCGTGACACCGGCAAGGAATGCCTTGCCCATGCCACCGAAGAACGAGTTGAAGTTGACGACGCCCTGCTCCATGCCGGTGGTGTCGAACGCGATGCTGTAGCCATAAATGACCCACAGGACGCTGATCAGACCGGTAATGGCGAAGCACTGCATCATCACGGAAAGAATGTTTTTCGACCGGACCATGCCGCCGTAGAACAGCGCGAGGCCGGGAATGGTCATGAACAGCACCAAGGCTGTAGAGGTCAACATCCAGGCAGTGTCGCCAGAGTTGAGGACCGGGGCCGCCACTTCGTCTGCCGCCAAAGCAAGGCTGGGCATTACGATGGACAACAGGGCTCCTAGCCCTGCGAATTTACGCAGAGTCATATTGTTTTCTCCTGGGGCGTTGGGTTTGTGGCGGCTTAGATCGCGTCGGTATCGGTTTCGCCGGTACGGATGCGAATCGCCTGTTCCAGATTGACCACGAAGATCTTGCCGTCACCGATCTTGCCGGTGTTGGCAGCCTTGGTGATGGCCTCGATTACCCGGTCCAGATCCTTGTCGTCGATGGCGACATCGATCTTCACCTTGGGCAGGAAATCGACCACGTATTCCGCGCCGCGATACAGCTCGGTGTGACCCTTCTGCCGACCAAAGCCTTTGACTTCAGTGACGGTAATGCCCTGCACGCCGATCTCGGACAGCGACTCGCGTACGTCGTCCAGCTTGAACGGCTTGATGATGGCAGTGACTAGCTTCATGAAAACTCTCTCCCGAATTGGTGGACTTGCCCCAGGAAAACAAACCCGTCTCAAGTCTAAGCGCAGTGCCTGGCTTTGTAACGCATCGTCGGCCTTACCTGCCCGTCCGACGCCAGCTAACCGCTCCTTGCGAAGCACTCCCCGTGATTCGCCTGGCGCACTGCATTCGTCACAGCGACTGCATCAGTGCATGGGTCACCAGCATCTAAGCAGAAAGCTTGCCATCTCCACAAAACCGACTGTTTTCAAGCCTTTACCGGCGGATGGCGGATACTTCGCGACAACACCCGGCACGTTACGCACAACAACGGTGCGACGCCGCCCGTCCCGATGCGCGAAAACCGTGCACCCTTTGCCCGCGCAAATGACTATAGACACTGCGTGATACACTGCCCGCCATTGTTTCCAGGACATTGCCCATGCTCGCGCCAAAAGACTTCCTCGACGCCCTGACCGGCACCGCCTCCCGCCTCTTCAGCGGTGACACGCCTCTGCCGAAAGCCGAAATCGAAAGCCAGTTCAAAATGTTGCTGCAGAGCGGCTTCAGCAAGCTGGATCTGGTGAGCCGGGAAGAGTTCGATAGCCAGATGGTTGTACTGGCACGCACGCGGGCGCGGCTGGAGGCTCTTGAAACGAAGGTCGCGGAGATGGAAGCGAAGCTGAATCCGCCAACCGAGTAACCCGCTTTGAAACACAGCCCCCTGTAGGAGCTGCCGAAGGCTGCGATCTTCTGATCCCAAGCCCCGCAAAAATCCCGGCAACGTCCTACAAACATCACACCGCCGTCCGATTGCGTCGCCAGGTATCCGATCTCTAAGCTCATCCCCGCTGAATGTTCAGCACTGGGTTTGGCGACCTGGAAAAACCCCGACGCACTACGACCACATTCGAAATAGGGAGTTTCTCCCCATCTTGAGTTATGGCAGCTGTGCGTGGGAGACCTTAAGGTCTGCCGGTTTTTCGGGCGTCACCGGTTCGCCAACCCGCGCATGGCTGCCACCCTTTTCGTTTGGCGACGATCAGAGGCAGTTTCTCTTCACTCGACCCCGAGAACTGCACGATGGAAGAAAACTACCTAACCCCCCAGATCTTCACCCGCCACAAACTCCACCTCCACGCCCTCCTAATACAAAACCAACCCTGGTTCAGCGCCCGCGACCTGGGCCGATTACTTCGCATCTACCTCAACGACCGCCAAGTCCAAAAACTCGATCCTGACCAATACCAAACCACCCAAACCCTCATCTACGGCCGCATCGAAAACACCCTGCTGATCAGCGAATCCGGTGTTTACGCCATGCTCGTCTACCACTACTGCCCCGAATACCGAGCCTTGCGTGAATGGCTCACCCACGAAGTCGTCCCCGCCCTGCGAGACGCCCAACACCCCACCACAACCGAACGCCCACAACTGAGCCTGCTCAATTGGCCTGAAATGTCGTTGAGCTTGCTGCACTGGAATAACCAGCCGTGGATTCGATTGCAGGATGTGCCGCAGATGATGACAGAGCGTGAGCTGGCCAGACGCCCGGCAAAACCGTGGTGGAAGCGGGCTTCATGCGTCCTGCAGTCGCTTTGAATATTTAACGTTCAACCACGCTCGATCTGGGCTGAGCGCAACTCATAGGTCGATTGCAGATTCAGCCAGAAATCGGGTGTGGTGTTCAGGTGGATGGATAGCTTTTGCGCCAGACCAACACTGACACCGCTCCGCAGATTCACAACATCGCTTATTTCCGCCTCTGGCTCGCTCAACGAGCGAGCCAGAGCATCGGTTGTAACGCCCAGCGGCTTCAAAAACTCCTCGCAGAGAATTTCGCCAGGATGAATCGGGCGCATCCCATTCCTGTTCATTCACACCTCCTACGACTGCATTCAGCGAGATCATAAGCAGCAGCCTTCATCCGGCAAGACCATCCACCCTCTTTCACCGATGTCCTTCATCTGTCTCGGCAGGGTCCTACAAAAAGCAGCTCTCCGGCCTGATTTATTCCCCAGCCCCGTTCCCCCTACGCTTTTCGCCTTGATATTCCATAGACGTTAGCAATGAGAAGAAATGGGAAAGGCACGCAGGAGGTGCGTATGAGCCCAAAAAAGCGAAAGGCGAAGCTGTTACAAGTTGTTGAGCTTCACGCCGAAGCACGTCGTTTGGCTGGAAATTTATCGGCCAATCAACGACGCTTTATTGAAGTCGCCATCGCGCGCGGTAAAGAACTTGAGCCTGGTGGTTGGTTGGCCGGTGGACGAAGCTGAACTTCTTTCGTGAAAGAAACCGTCTAAATGGCGGTTTTTTTGTACCTCGCCAATGCCCTGGTTCGTAACCGCAATATCTCGTGAAATTTTGCCCACGTAACCACCCCACCAATTCCCTCTCCCCCGTCTACCCTTCACAAACCCGCAGGAAGCGGTGCTCTTCAACTCAAGGAACGACCATGTCCCTCTCCATCGTCCACAGCCGCGCCCAAGTCGGCGTGGAGGCGCCTGCCGTCACCGTAGAAGTTCATCTGGCCAACGGCCTGCCATCCCTGACCATGGTCGGTCTGCCCGAGGCGGCGGTGAAGGAAAGCAAGGATCGGGTGCGCAGCGCGATCATCAATTCGGGGCTGCAATTTCCGGCGCGGCGAATCACGCTGAATCTGGCGCCGGCGGATTTGCCCAAGGATGGCGGGCACGGGTTAGATAACGGTATTGACATCACACCCGTTAGTCATCACTACTATGGACATAACGGCTTATCTTTGGCCGTACCGTGCGTCAATTCCCAGCTCCCGATGAGGAGTATTGGAGTGAGGTAGAGTGTTCATGGCAAGACTTGAGTCGATTCGTTTCACTCCACATCGCTTAGTCCGAGAGGAAGAAATACATAGCTGGAACCCTATCAACAGAGGAAAAATCTTCGATGGCCTTCCGCAAATTTTTTGGAGTAACTCTGCTCCTTGGCGAGAGGCAAACCTTTGGGCAATGGAGAGAGTCACAACCGGCGAAGTTGATGTCCAAACAGTTCAATCAAACATGCGTGCATTACACACATATGCAAACTGGCTAGAAGAAACGGCTACTGGATGGTGGGAGTTTCCAACAAAGAAAAAAGATAGATGCCTGGTAAGGTATCGAGGTTTTCTTATTGAATCTAGGGATAAGGGTAGTCTAGCGTCATCAACCGTTTCTCAAAGAATGAGAGATGTAATTCATTTCTATCGCTGGCTAAAAGCCTCAAAACTATTATCTGATGATTGGCCTACTTGGGAAGAAAAAACAATTGGTATAAGGCTAACCAACTTATATGGCCTCGAGCGCACTCTTTCAATTTCGACGACTGACCTTGCAATACCAAATCGCAAAATCGTTGGCGCGAAGCTTGAGGGAGGGTTACTCCCAATATCTGCATCCAACCGTGACCTACTCCTAAACTTCGCTTTAAAAGAGGCTAGCAAAGAACTATTTTTATTTCTGACGCTGGGTTTTTATACCGGAATGCGAATAGGCAGTATTGCCGACCTAAGAGTAGCAACAATTACCCGGGCGGTACCTGACCCTTCGGCAGATGGATTATACCTACTCTCGCTTGGCCCCAGTGCGTCACCTTCGGTTCATACAAAATTCAGCGTTAACGGCCAAGTTTGGATAACCAAAACCCATCTTGATGCACTTAAAGAGTATGCCTACAGTACTCGGAGGCTCAAACGGGTTTCAAAGGCGAAAAGTGAAGACAAGGACCTACTGTTTCTTACCAACAACGGAGCCTCCTACGCGAGAGATGGTTCAGATAGAAGCTCTGCTATCAATGAGCAAATGCATAGACTGCGAAAAAGCGCGCTCTTATCTGGAATGACGTGGATGAGAAATTTACACTTCCATCAGTCCCGATGTACTTTTGCAACAGAGCTAGCAAAACTTCTAATCCCGATTATTGGCTCCACACTTACACTAGCAATAATTCGGGAAGCCATGCTCCATAAAGACGAAGCCACTTCTAGAAAATATATCCAGTTTGTCGAAAGCTCCCCCGGTAAAGAAGCTGCTGCAAACGCCTTCACTTTAGTCTTCTTGGGGCTCGCAACAAAACATAGCAGCGTAGACAATGTCTAAAAAACACCCGCTCCCGAATCTTACCTTTCCAACCGTAATTTTCGGTCGTTACGAAGCTCACTGGGACTTTAAGCCGCTACTGTACGTTGGTGGAGCACGCCTCCAACTACGCGTGGCCAAGATAATGATAGAGGACTCAAAACTTGGAACCCCTATCACGCAGCGAATAGAGATTATAGAAAAGCTTCATGATGAAGTTGAGGCTCGGATAGTCGCCGGTGGTAGTCGAGCAACGGCTAAAGGCAACGTAGACATTATTCGACGCTTTGTAGCCTGGATCGATGACAAAAACAAAGAGCTAACAACTGAAAGTATTGCAAGCTGTTTTATTCAGTGGACAGATCATCTCCAGCACAAGGTTAAAGTCGAAAAAACAATAAGTTTTAATTCTGCGTTTGGTCAAGCTACACAACTCGCCTCACTGATAGATGAAGCATTAGAACTTAAATATGGAATCATGAAGCAGTCAGGCCTGCGACGAAAAGGAAGAAAGTCCACAGGAAAAGCAAGCGACAAACAAAATCTCAGCCACACATTTAAATTCGGCAATATGTTGATAGACATCGCTGGCCAGCTTCCGGCAGATAAAATATGGGGTGAGTTGCCTGTAAAAATACAGCTTCGCGCTGGATCTACACTTACCGAATGGTCAGGCCTTCGAGACCCTCTGACATTAAAACAGAACATACAGCCCCGTCCTGAACGGGAAAAATCCAAGTCAGAAGCAAGAGAGCTCCATATTGCAGAAAAGACTTGGCGAACACGCTATCCACTAATTAATCTAAGGATCGAAACCGAGTTACTTATATTCATTTCTCAAACAGGCATGAATTTAACTCAAGCATACAAGCTTGAGAGGGGCAAGTTTTCCTATCAAACACATCACGATGGTTACCAAGTCAGAAGAGTATACAAAAATCGAAGGCAGGGCGAAGTAGAATTCGAAATATTTAGCGAGTATCGAGAAGTTTTAGACCGATATCTACGCTGGCTTGATGCTGTTTTTCCGAATCAAGATGGTCTCCTATTCCCGGTGAGTTCTCCCCGTGAAAGAAATCCACTTTTAGCACCCAATTTTTATGCAGTGAGAACCAGATGTAAAAACGTTGGAGTAAAATTCATAGGCCCGCGATTACTAAGGAACACTAGAGTCAACTGGCTCCTTCGCCGCACTAATGACCCTCAACTGATAGCTGAAATGAGTCAACACACCCAAGAGGTTTTACTTAACATTTACGAGATCCCTAATCACCAAAAAGCGGCGATTGAGATAAGCAGGTTTTTGTCCCTTCAAGATTTGGATTCACCCGCCCCTGGACCAGGATCATGTGTGAATGCAGACCCCAAGGCCATCAGCGGTACCCCTGAACAGGCGCCCCAACCAGACTGCGTAAATCCCGCAGGCTGCCTATTTTGCTTCTATCATAGGGACATCGATAGCTTCGAACACGTCTGGTCTCTAGCGAGCTATAGGCATTATAAAACACACGAATTAGTGATTTACAAAGACACAAAGATGGATGCGGAGTTACACCCCGCTAAATTAGTCGTTAAACGAATCACTGAAAAGCTTGAGTACATTTCAGATCAAAGTGAAAAGCATCGTAAGTGGGTAAAGGAAGCGAAAGATAGAATCTATGAAGAAGACTTCCACCCATACTGGGACGGCTTCATTTCTTTAGCTGAGGAATTCACATGAGTATCAATCCGTCCGTCTTAGCCCTTCAGATTGACATGCCCATGGTCGATCCAAGCTCAGAAAATTATCGTCCTGAGAGTTGGCCACCACCTGATGACTTTCCTATCGTTATCGATGCTAAAGGCAATATCATCAGCAGGTACGGTGACCCTGTATGGAACATCTGGCCATGGACGAACAGCATATCCGTTATAAACTTTTGTGACGGCCCGGCTAAAAGGTATAACTCTCCAACGCTCTCCAAAAAAAACGCGGATCTATTACGTCAGATCGCTGCTTGGTGGCTATATGGACCTAGAGCGATAACTTCAGCGAATTCTTTAATAAAGCGCATTAATGTTATAAGACCGGTATTTTTACTATGCTCAAAAAACGGAATATCTGTTGACCAACTTTCTAGATTTCCAGCAATTTCCGACCAGTTATCGGCCACCACGAGCTCCTCTCGAGCTGAAGCCATGCTTCATATTCTGCATTCAGTATATGAGCAGAGGGACAAAATTGGATACATGATTTTAGACCAGGAAGGTTTGCGTCGTCTTGCTTCCAATCTTCCTGATCATAATACTCGGCAAACCCCTTATATTCCCCCACGTATTTGGAAATATCAGGTAAAGCGATTACGCGAATTTCTCGAAGATTTCCATACCCATCGTGAACAAATAGAAGCGTGTTATCATTTTTGCCTCAGCGCATACGTTCAAAATTATGGTTCATTAGAAGAAGTGTGCACGGTCTTAGAAAAACCAAGGAGCACATGGAGTAGGCCATTTCAAATAGGAACTCCACTCAAAGGGCGAACGACCGGGGCTGTGTTTCATGGTCCATTTTCTGATACAGCTGAGAACTTCGGGATTGCCGAACTGTTGAAGAAGTGGGTTTCTGTCGATGGCGACCTTGATGGGGCCGGCAAAAGCGTCTCTTTATTATCTAAATATTTTTCACTCACTACTTTTGTGGGCATGGCGTATATCATGAACTTTTCGTTAATGAGAGTTGATGAGGCCTGGTCATTGCGATCCGATTGTTTCAGCTCTGAGGTTGACATTGAATTCGGTGAAATTTACATGTTGACCGGAGAGACAACAAAAACAATAGAAGATGATGATGCTCGCTGGATAACTTCTGCATCTAGCAAGTTAGCCGTGGATGCAATGGCTATAGTCGCTAAGCTCAGGACTATTTGCGCAGTAGCAAATCCAGACTTAGAGGTGGCTTCCGAATTCGAGAATAATCCTTGGCTTACAACTAGAAGCTACGAACCATGGCGCGGAACACACAACGCGAATGCGGATATGGCAGTAAGACCATCCTACCCTAGCTACGCCTCACTTGTTAAAATTTATCCTAATCTTTTTGACAAGCATGAAATAACAATTACGGATGATGATCTGAATGTTGCACAAGCGATAACTCCAAGCTTAGACATAAGCCAGTTTCGTGTCGGAAACCTTTGGCCATTCGCTTGGCATCAGTTACGTAGGACAGGAGCGGTAAATATGCAAGCCTCTGACATTGTGTCCGATGCCTCATTGCAATATCAGCTAAAGCATCTCACCCGTACAATGTCAATTTATTACGGACGAGGGTATTCTCGAATCAGGCTAAATCAGTCCGCATGTGGCGAATACATTAGAACAATGTATGAAGTCGTAGCCAATGAGATGTCAAAGCTCTTCACCGACCGCTTCGTTAGCCCTTACGGTGACAATAGGAAGCAAGATATTTTAAGAATGGTAGATGTCACCGATGTCAAAAGCCTTAATCAGGCCGCCAAAAATGGAAAACTTAACTGGCGAGAGACATTTTTTGGAATATGTACCAAGGAAGGGACATGTCCACATGGAGGCTGGGACGACGTTTCTCAATGCGGTGGCCAAACACAAAAAAGTGCTTGCGTGCATGGCCTGATTGATCGTGACAAGGAATCAAGAATTAGACACCTATTAAACTTGATTAAAGAACGCCTAAATAAAGCATTACCCACGTCGCCATTGTATCGTTCATTAAATGCCCAATTCAGCGCTATAGAGAATACCCTACATGTCATTAATAAGTGAAAGATCGGTTACTAATGCAGAGAGTAATTTTCGCCTGGCCTTTGAGAGGCTAAAAAATAATCGCCCTCAAAATATACCTATTGGCAGTCAAGTAACTCAAAATAATATTGCCAAAGAAGCAGGGTGTGATCCATCAGCTTTTCGAAAGTCTCGGTATCCTGAATTGATAGCGGAAGTTAAGCACTGGATTAGCGAGAATTTACAAGAGGCACCATCTTCGCCCAGGAAAACGCTGCTTGCTCAGCGTAGAAATAATCGCTCGCTGAGGGAACAAATAATCGCGTTAAAGGCTGAAAGAGACATAGCACTGTCGATTTTACTTGAAGCTGATTCAAAAATTCTTGAGCTTACCCAAGAGAATTTACGTCTGGCGCGAATGCTGCCAGACACCAACGTTACCCCAATATTGAGCGGATCTAACGACAAGCATTAAAACTACGGTTCCGTGTGCGAAATTGCACTCCACTTGACCACCCGTTTGCATTCGACGTGACCGGTCATTTGCATTCGTTCTGAGCACCGATTGCATCGGATTTGACCAGCACGCTTCGTGGCCATGATCGGCAGAGAACGGCCAAAAGCGGCCTGTGGGCAGGCGCTCTTGGCTGCTGGAGGTTAAGCGCTCTGGCCGAGTTTCTCGGCCAGATAATCCCCCATCATTTCCAGTCGATCATTGCCCCAAAACAGTTTCGAATCCGCGATCATGGTAGGCGCTCCGAATACCCCACGTTGCACCGCTTCGTCGTTGTTAGCCTCAATGGCCTGCTTGAATCGCTCGTCGGATGCTGCCTGGATGATCGCTTGCCTGTCCAGCCCTACAGCAACCGCCAAATCGCCAAGGACCCCCAGCTCGCTGATATCCAGGTTCTCACTCCAATACGCTTGCATCACATTGAAGATAAATGCCGCCCCTTTACCCTGTTCGATGGCGTAAGCGCTGCAACGCAAGGCCCGGGAAGGACGCAACGGAAATTGCGGGTGGTAGCGCAGCGACAAGCGTCGCAGTCGGGCCCAATCCTGCAAGTCCTGTTGAAACCACTGCACAAAGGCCGGCGATGCTTCCAATGGCCGACGACCGCCGATGCGGTCGATCAGGTTGGCCAGGTGCATGGGCCGCCACTGAATGTCCCGTCCATGGGCTGCGGCGATTTCCCGCAAGCGCGGCATTGCCACATAGCACCAGGGGCTATGGAAGTCGAAGAAGAATTCTAACGGGGCGCCCGCATTGGCAGCTATTGGTGTACTGAAGCGGCTGAGGTCGACCTTCGCTCGTTCGTGATGGCCGCTCATGACCTGCCGTCCCTGCTGGGTGGCGCGCACAGCAAAACGAAGGGTGCGGCCCCTGGTCGATTCCAGAATCGCTTCGCACTGTACCTCGATCCCCGGCCAGGCAGGGCTCGAGTGCTCAATTTCAACTCGTGTACCCACCGTGCCCCATCCCGGATCACTGAAAGCCTGCACACCGCTGCCCGCCGTTTCCTCGAGCATCGCGATCAACGCCGGTGTTGAGACCACCTGCACACCGGCATTGCCGATGGCGGCAGCTGTCTGCTGCAATCCGGGCACAAATGCACAGTGATGCCTGTGGCCAATTAACGTTGCACTCATGCCAACTCCTCCAACTGCGCCGCCATCGCCTGGGCCTTCAGCTCGCGTTTGAGTATTTTTCCGCTGGAGGTCATTGGCCATTGGCTGACTACAAACACCCTGGCTGGATGCTTGAATCCAGCGATTTTTCCGACACACGCCTGCTTGATCTGCGCAACCGAGAGCGCTTCGCCAAACTCGACCGCAGCGGCCACCACTTCACCATAGAAAGGATCAGGCATGGCGAACACGGCGATTTCGGTAATGGAGGGGTGGGCACGCAGAAGGTTTTCGACTTCCACCGGGTAGATATTCTCACCTCCACGAATGATCATGTCGCGCAGCCGCCCTCCTACCAGTTCCACTCGGCCATCGGCAGCCAGGCGCCCAAGATCGCCCGTCTGCATCCAGCCATCGGCGTCGATACAGCGGGCAGTTTCCAGCGCATCGCGATGATAGCCAAGCATTACCATCGGCCCGCGCACATGGACTTGCCCGGTTTCGCCCGACGCCAGCTCCTGGCCGTTGTCCGGGTCACAGATACGCACCTGCATGCCTGGTAACGGCATCCCTGCGGTAGTGAAGCGCTGAGGGCTCTTATAATTATCCAGAGCGATCAGGGTGCTGGCTTCGGTCTGGCCATACACCTGCACTAGGCCCGGAATCGGGAAAGCTTTGGCACAACGTTCGAGCAAGGCTGGATCACAATCGGCGCCGCCGCAAGTACCCGCGCGCAACGTTCCAAGGTCATATTTGGCTCGCTCCGGGTGGTCGAGCATGGCCAGATAAGAGGTAGGGACACCCGTAAGCAGCGTACAACGTTCGGACTCCACCAGACGCAGCATTCGCCCGGCATCGAAGGCACTGATACCCACATAAGTGGCCCCCGCTGCCAGCGCGGACAGCACATTCATAATGCAGCCCGCACAGTGAAATAACGGAATGATGGAAGTCCAACGATCCTCGGCTGTCGCCCCCAGGCGCGCAACGGTGCCGCGTGCATTCATCAGCATTCCTTCAAAGCACAATTCGGCCCCTTTCGGCCGCCCCGTGGTGCCGGAGGTGTACTGGATGCTGGCCAACTCACGAGGCGACCAGGACCAAGCCTGGAAAGGCAACTCAGGCGCGTCGAGCATCAGTGTCGGGTAACTCCAGCAACCCTCGACCTGAGAGCCTGGCTCGTCGAAGCAGATCACTTCGCGCAGCGCTGGCAAGCGGCTGCGTGAAGCCAGTGTCATGGCCAAGAAATCGCTGGAGCGAAAACGCTCGGAAAGCAGGATGGCCACCGACTGGCTGTGGTCCAGCACATGCAGCAGATCGTCCTGGCGAAAATGCGTATTAATCGGCACCAACACTGCACCAATGGCGGCAATGGCCACCTGCGCAATCGGCCATTCGATGCGGTTTTCCGCCCATAGTGCTACTGAGGCACCGGGCTGAATACCGCGCCGCCGCAAGGCACAGGCTAGCGTCTGGGAGGCCAGCAACCATTGGCTGAAGGTCAGCCGCTGAGGTGTGGAGTCAAATACCAGTGCTTCCTTGTCGGGCCATCGGCTAGCGCATTGCAACAGCATCGCATAGGGATTGTCGGGCAGGGATTCGTAAGCGAGGCGAGATTCATCCGATGTCATGAAAGTGTTACCTATTGGATTCGAGGGGCGATTGGCTCAGCATTGGGTTAGGCCTTGCTATCTACTGCTGGCGTCAGTGGCAGCGACGCGGGCAAGCGCAATCGGCGGCTCACCAAACAGTAGAGCGCTCCCGTACCCACCAGACCGATCACCCAGGAGATATCTGCGTCGTTCAGCAGATGCGCTATAGGGCCGGTGTAGAAACGGGTGGAAATGAATGGCAATTCCATCAAAACGCCACAGCAGTAGGTGGCGATCACGGGCCAGTTCCAACGGCCATAGCGGCCTGCGGGATCGTTGAGCGCGGCCAGGTCATAGCGCGTGCCGTTGACGAAGAACACATCGGCCAGGCTGATGGCGCTCCAAGGCGTGATGAACGCCAACAGGAAGATAAGGAAGGAGGAAAACGCGCTAATGAAGCTATGAGAACCGGCCAGCGCGATCAGCACCGCGACGGACACCATTCCCAGCACATAGATAAATCGATGGGCCAGCGACACTTTGCTGACGCCGCGGAACGCGCTGACAATGGTAGCGCTGGACATATAGCTGCTGTAAGCGTTGAGGGTCATCATGGTGATCTTGCCGAAACCGACCACCACATACAGGAACAGAGCCAACACGCCAGTCGAACCCAGGCCAACAACGAACTCTACCTCGCGGCCCGAGAACGCCGCCCCCGCGAGGGCCGCAGCAAATACTCCGAAGGTCATAGCCGCCTGCGACCCCAGCACTGTCCCCAGCGATGCAGCGAGGAAAATCTTGAGTTTGGAGGTGTGGCTGGGCAGGTATCGGGAATAGTCCGCCACGTATGGCCCGTACGAAATCTGCCATGCGGCGGCCAAGGAAATGGAGAACACGAAGTTGGCGGGAACGAAGTGACGGTTGTCCAGCAGCAGATGGATATCGTGCTGGGCCAGCAAGGCCCCGAACATGTAGATGAAGGCAATCACCCCCACCACGCTGGCCACTTTGGCAATGGAGTGAATAGTGCGATACCCAAGGGTGGCCAACAGCAAGGTCACCAGACCGAATAGCACGATACCCTGCCAGTCAGCGATGGATAACACCTTTGCCACGGCTTGCCCGGCGAGCAGAGTGCCCCCCGCCGAAAAACCCACGTACAACAGACTTACCAACACCAAGGGAATGACCGCGCCATAAACGCCGAACTGCACACGGCTGCGGATCATCTGCGGTAGGCCGATCGCCGGCCCTTGGGCGGCTTGTAGTCCCATTACGATGCTGCCGAGCATCTGGCCGATCAAAAGGCCGATCAGCGACCAGAACACATCGCCCCCCAGCACCACTGCCAAGGCACCCGTGACGATGGCGGTGATGTTCAGGTTCACACCCAGCCATAGAGTGAACTGACCGAATGCGCTGCCATGACGCTCGCTTTCCGGAATGAAATCGATGGAGCGGGTCTCAATGACCGACCTCGGTGCAACAGGCACATTTGAACGAGCCATGGGCAAATCCTCAATATTATTAGAGAAGCGTCTGCGCCAGATCAGCGCGTTTTTGGGAAAGGACGGCAGGCCAGGAATAGACAGAGGTTAAGCGGCGGGATATATAATTAAAAATATGAAGTCTTGATACGGCGTATTAAAAATCATGATTCACTTCAGCCTGCGGCAAATCGAATACTTTGTAGCGGCGGCGCAATGCCGAAGCACCGTAAACGCGGCGAAATCCATGAATGTGTCCCAGCCTTCAATTTCCAACGCGATAGCAGAGCTGGAAGCTTTGTGGGATGAACGCTTGTTTGTCAGAATTCCGGGCAAAGGGATCGAACTCAGCACCGCCGGCACCCGCCGTTATCAGCAGGCTCGGCAGCTACTGCAAAGCGCCGCGCAGCTTTCTGCAAAAGAACCCGACAGTGTGGTGGGTGATCTATCGGTAGGCTGTTTTGCGACGCTGGGCGCGCGACATATGCCAACCATGGTCGAGCGCTTCAGCCAACGCTTTCCTGGAGTGCGGGTCGCCATTGTCGAAGGTGATACGGAGGAGTTGGTCGAACGGGTGGAGCGTGGCACGCTTGACTTGGCCCTCATCTATGACATGAACCTGGCGCGCAAGGTCAAGCTGCATGCAGTGGGGCTGCAATTCCCTTACGTGTTGCTACCGGAAGGGCATCGTCTGACAGCAAAAGCTAACTTGTGTATCCAGGATTTGGAAGCCGAGCCCTACATCCTGCTTGACCTCCCCCATAGCCGCGACTATTTCCTGTCACTGTTTCGCTCGGGCGGCGTGGAGCCCAATGTGATTATCGAGTTACGCTCGGTCGAAATGGTGCGCTCACTAGTGGCACACGGACACGGAGTGTCGATTCTCGTTACCCGGCCAGCGGGAGATTTGAGCTATGACGGGCGGCCCATCGTCTGTCGCCCCTTTGATGCCAGCATTGCACCGCAACGAGTAGTGATCGCCTCGTCTCAAACCCAGAAGCCGTCCCGTCCGGCTCAAGCCTTCGTAGTAGTGATGCGCGAACTTTTCAACGAAGCTGATACGCTGGAAACCTCGACGAGCTGAGCAAGCTCAATCTCCGGCAAACAAGGCAGCGCATTATGAAATAGTTCCTGCAATCGAGCCTCAAGGTCCTCGAAACGGGGCGATCCGTCGGTTCGCAGATTCATTACTTACGACCACCAAAAGACTGCACTAATAGTCGTTCTGCTTTTGGGCAAACTCTAGCACTGCTGACCGGCAGCTATGGGTCGACTTCTGCCGGTCATATCCACGAATCATGCAAATGGGTGGGCAAGTCTGTGCAGTTACGCATCCGTGGACGCGCTAGGCACATCTTCGATAAAAATATTTCGTCTTCTATGGACATTTGTTATTTCCGCTCAGGTCATGTAATTCGGGGCCTGTAGAGATGTCCATGGGCTAGCTACAAACCGGTGCCGGGTCGCTTCGATCTGGCGATTGCCCTGGGGATTCTCTCGGCCAGTGTGCAGGTGCCGACGCTGACACTGGATGACGTGGAGTGTTTGGGGGAGTTGGCCCTGTCCGGTGCGGTGCGGGCAGTTCGAGGGGTGTTGCCGGCGGCGTTGGCGGCGCGCAAGGCCGGGCGCTGGCTGATGGTGCCACGGGCGAACGCTGAGGAAGCGTGCCTGGCGTCGGGACTGAAAGTGATTGCTGTTGACCATTTGCTGGAGGCCGTCGCGCACTTCAACGGGCATACACCGATCGAGCCTTACGCTTCCGATGGACTGCTCTGCGCCAGCAAACCCTATCCCGACCTGAATGAAGTGCAAGGGCAACTGGCGGCCAAGCGTGCGCTGCTGATTGCGGCTGCAGGCGCCCACAACCTGTTACTCAGTGGCCCCCCCGGGACCGGAAAAACCTTGCTGGCGAGTCGCTTGCCGGGGCTGCTGCCGCCGCTGACCGAGAGCGAGGCGCTGGAAGTGGCGGCGATTCAATCGGTCACCAGTTGTGTGCCGTTGCGTCACTGGCCACAGCGCCCCTTTCGCCAGCCCCATCACTCCGCCTCTGGCCCCGCCTTAGTGGGTGGCGGCTCGAAACCGCAGCCGGGTGAAATTACCCTCGCCCACCACGGCGTCCTGTTTCTTGATGAGCTTCCCGAGTTTGAGCGCAGAGTATTGGAAGTCTTGAGGGAGCCAATGGAATCCGGGCATATCGTCATCTCGCGGGCGAAAGATCGCGTGCGCTTTCCGGCACGCTTTCAATTGGTGGCGGCAATGAATCCGTGCCCCTGTGGATATCTTGGCGAGCCAAGCGGGCGCTGCTCCTGCACGCCGGACATGGTGCAGCGTTATCGCAACAAGCTGTCGGGGCCGCTGCTCGATCGCATCGACCTGCATCTGACTGTCGCCCGGGAAGCCACGGCGTTGAATCCCAAAGTGAAGCCAGGCGAGAACAGCGCCAGTGCTGCAGTGCTTGTCGCCGAGGCTCGTGAGCGCCAGCAGAACCGCCAGGGTTGTGCCAATGCGTTTCTCGATCTGCCGGGTCTGCGCCGGCACTGCGAGTTATCCACAGCCGATGAGCACTGGCTGGAATCCGCCTGTGAACGACTGACCCTGTCACTGCGTTCGGCGCACCGTTTGCTCAAGGTGGCGCGGACGCTGGCGGACCTGGAACAGGTTGACGCGATCAGCCGTGAACATTTGGCGGAGGCGTTGCAGTATCGGCCGGCCACGCAGTAAGTATCGAAACCGAGTCGTTCCATTCGCGAGCAAGCCCGCTCCCACAGGTTCGGCGTCGTTTATCCTGTGGGAGCGGGCTTGCTCGCGAAGACTAATTCAGCCGTACCTCAACGAAAGCGGTCAACCCCGGAGCGCTAAACCGCCGCCAGCCTCTCCTGCGGCTTCCTCGTTTCAGCTCAGATGCACGACATCCGGCAACTCCATGGACCGGACTTCGTTTTGCAGAAAGTCGCTGAGCCGGCGCATGCGTTCGCCGCCGGGACGGGTTTTCGGCCACACGAGGTAGTAACACAAGCCGCTGGCCACCGCTGTCGGCCACGGCAGGCTCAAGCGTCCCTGGGCCACGTCCTCCGCGACCATCAGCAGATCGCCCATGGACACGCCATAACCTCGCGCAGCGGCGATCATGCCCAGTTCCAGGGTATCGAACACCTGCCCGCCCTTGAGCGATACCTGTTCGGCCAGGCCCATGCGCTCCAGCCAGTTGCGCCAGTCGCGGCGGTCCGGCGTCGGGTGCAGCAACTCGGTGTTGCTCAGGCGTTCGACATCCCAGGGCTGGTCGCCCCGCAGGTTGGGTGCGCCGACCGGGATCAACTCCTCGGGGAACAGGTAACTCGCCTCCCAGTCCGGAGGGAAATGTCCGTTGCTTAACAGCACCGCACAGTCGAACGGCTCGTCGTTGAAATCCACGGAATCGACGTCCATCCACGCACTGGTCAGCTGCACTTCGTTACCCGGTTGCAGATGACGGAAGCGACTGAGGCGCGCCAGCAACCAACGCATCGTCAGGGTCGACGGGGCTTTCATGCGCAGGATGTCGTCTTCGGCGCGCAAGGTATTGCAGGCGCGCTCCAGGGCGGTGAAGCCCTCGCGAATACCCGGCAACAGCAAGCGGGCCGACTCGGTCAGTTGCAGGTTGCGACCACTGCGATGAAACAAGCGGCAGGCAAAATGTTCTTCGAGCGTACGAATATGTCGGCTGACCGCACTTTGGGTAATCGACAGCTCTTCCGCGGCCCGGGTAAACGACGTGTGTCGCGCCGCCGCTTCAAATGCGCGCAGGGCATATAAGGGAGGAAGACGACGCGACATCAGGAAAGCTCCTACAGCGGTTTTTGGATACCCTGGCAGAAACTATTCTGCATGAGTTTGAGTCATGCTACCCATCCTTTTTATCCCTTTGTGCAAACGCCGCAGAGCGCCGAGAATCGACGCTTTCCTGTCCACTTCCAGAATCGAGCGTGATGACCATGCAGCATCCAGCACGTACTGAACTCTGGGCCATCCTGCGGCTGGCGGGGCCGCTGATTGCCTCGCAGTTGGCGCACATGCTGATGGTCCTCACCGACACCCTGATGATGGCGCGCCTGAGTCCCGAGGCACTGGCCGGTGGCGGGCTCGGCGCGGCGACCTATTCGTTCGTGTCGATTTTCTGCATCGGCGTGATTGCTGCCGTCGGCACTCTGGTCGCGATCCGTCAGGGAGCCGGCGACATTCTCGGGGCGACCCGGCTGACCCAGGCCGGGTTGTGGCTGGCATGGCTGATGGCGCTGGTCGCCGGTTTGCTGCTGTGGAACCTCAAACCGGTGCTGCTGCTGTTCGGCCAGACCGAAAGCAATGTCCAGATGGCCGGGCAGTTTTTGATCTTCCTGCCGTTCGCCCTGCCCGGCTACCTGAGCTTCATGGCCCTGCGCGGGTTCACCAGCGCCATTGGCCGTGCGACACCGGTGATGGTCATCAGCCTGGGCGGGACCGTGGCCAACTTCCTGCTCAACTATGCACTGATTACCGGCATGTTCGGCCTGCCGAAGCTGGGGCTGATGGGCATCGGGCTGGTCACGGCGATTGTCGCCAACCTGATGGCCCTGGCGCTGGCGTGGCACATTCGGCGGCATCCGGCTTATGAGGCCTATCCGCTGCGTCAGGGCCTGTCACGCCTGAACCGCCAGTACCTGAAGGAGCTGTGGCGTCTGGGCCTGCCGATTGGCGGCACCTACGCGGTGGAAGTCGGGCTGTTTGCCTTCGCCGCGCTGTGCATGGGCACCATGGGTAGCACGCAACTGGGTGCACACCAGATCGCCCTGCAAATCGTCTCGGTGGCGTTCATGGTGCCGGCGGGGATTTCCTATGCGATCACCATGCGCATCGGTCAGCACTACGGCGCCGGGCAACTGCTGGATGCGCGGCTGGCCGGGCGGGTCGGCATTGCGTTCGGGGCGGCGGCGATGCTGTGTTTCGCCATGGTCTTCTGGCTGTTGCCGAATCAGTTGGTCGGTTTGTTTCTCGACCATAACGACCCGGCGTTCCGCGATGTCATCAACCTCGCCGTGAGCCTGCTGGCGGTGGCGGCTTGGTTCGAGCTGTTCGACGGCACGCAAACCATTGCCATGGGCTGCATTCGCGGGCTCAAGGATGCCAAGACCACGTTCCTGGTGGGCCTGGGTTGCTATTGGCTGATTGGCGCTCCGGCCGCGTGGTGGATGGCGTTCCACCTGGACTGGGGGCCAACGGGTGTCTGGTGGGGCCTGGCGCTGGGGCTGGCGTGTGCGGCGGTGAGCCTGACGTTGGGGTTTGAGTGGAAGATGAAGCGGATGATCAAGCGCGAAACGACGTCAGAGCAGCGCTTCGAAGTCGCTCAGCCTGACTGAGATCCCTTGTAGGAGCGAGCCCGCTCGCGATAAACCCGAGAACGCCGCGGGGCACCTGCCAACCAGCGTTATCGTTGACGACCATCGCGAGCAAGCTCGCTCCTACAGGGTTCGGTGGCAAACAATTACTCGTGATCAGCTTACGACTTCCAGCGGCGTCTGCTGGCTGGAGCCAAACATCAGATATTCCACCAGCTCGGCCAGCGGCAATGGCCTGCTGATCAAATACCCCTGCACCTGATCGCATTCGAACCCGCGCAGCAGATCCAGCTGCTCCGGTGTTTCCACACCTTCGGCGACCACTTCAAGGTTGAGGTTGTGCGCCAGGTTGATCATCGCGTGGACCAGCTTGCGGTTTTCCTCACGCTGTTCCATGCCGCCGACAAAGCTCTTGTCGATTTTCAGCAAAGTGATCGGCAGGCTGTTGAGGTGCACGAACGACGAGAAGCCGGTGCCAAAGTCGTCGAGAGAGAAGCGCACACCGAGGCGCCCGAGGGCGTCCATGGTCTGCTTGACCAGGTCGCTGCGGCGCATCACGGCCGTTTCGGTCAGTTCGAACTCCAGCCACTGCGCCTCGACGCCGCGCTCGGCAATCAGGCGACTGAGGGTCGACAGCAACTGGCTGTCCTGGAACTGCCGGAATGACAGGTTGATCGCCATGTGCAACGGCGGCAAACCCAGCTCAAGCAGCGCCTGCATGTCGCGCAAGGCCCGGGAAATCACCCAGTAGCCCAGCGGCACGATCAGACCGCTTTGCTCGGCCAGCGGCACGAATTCACTCGGTGGCAGCAGGCCGCGCTCGGCATGCCGCCAGCGCACCAACGCTTCGAGACCGACGATCTGTCCGTCTTCAAGGTTCAGCCGTGGCTGGTAGTGCAACTCCAGCTCATCGCGGCGCAGTGCCCGGCGTAGTTCGGTTTCGAGGTCGGCGATGCTGCGGGCATTGCGATTGATGCGTTCGTTGAAAATGTGGAAAGTGCAGCCTTGCGTGCTTTTGGCCTGCTGCATGGCAATGTGCGCGTGCCACATCAGCGGGTCCGCACCGGTCTGGGCCCGGGCATGGGCAATGCCCAGGCTGGAGCCGATCAACAAGCTTTCGCCGTCGACCCAATAGGGTTCGGCCAGCGCTTCGCTGATGCGTTCGGCCATCCACTCGGCACGCTGGGGTGCGCGACGGGTGTCGATCAGCAGCGCGAATTCATCACTGCCCAGGCGCGCGAGTTGATCGCCGGCTTCAAGCTGGCTCTTGAGCCGCGCCACCACCTGCAGGATCAGGCGGTCACCGGCCTGATGGCCGAGGGCGTCGTTGGCGTAACGGAAATTGTCGAGGTCGAGATGACCGAGGGCCAGGCCGCGACCGTCGTTTTCCGCCAGGCGCGCCGTCAACAGGGTCTGAAAGCCCTGGCGATTGGCGATGCCGGTGAGCGGATCTTGCTCGGCCAGGCGTTGCAGGGTGTTTTCCAGCACGCCACGTTCGCGCACATGGCGCAGGCAGCGGCGCAACATGCCTGGATCGAGATGATCGCGCACCAGCCAGTCACTTACACCGTCGGGCGGGGTCAGCGGCTCATGGTCGAGCAGCAACACCGTCGGCAGGCTGCAACGGCCCGGCGCCGGTTGAAGTTGCGGGATGGTCAATAACACCGCGCTGCGGTTGTCATCGAACAGACTGCTGACCGACTCCCAACTCGGCGCGCTGATGAGCACGGCCGAGCTCCCCACCGGAGCCAGACACTCGCGCAACAACGCTGCCCACGCTGGCTCTTCGGCCAGTAGCAGCAAACGCAAGGGTTCGACAGGCGTAGACAAGCTAGCTCCCTAGACTCTGCAAAGATGTAGGCGACGGGCATTATGCCGTCCCGATGACCAATGACAATGACATCAGTTATCAAAACGAGCCCTTTGTATCTGGAATTACGAACATTAGCCGCAAATTCGTTGCGCATCCTGCGTGAAAGTAACAAAACCGGCAATTACAGATAGCGCGGTACGTCACAAGTCGGACAGAGCAGCACAAATCGCTGAGCCTGTTAAAATGCCGGCCCATTTCGTGACTGACTCCTGAAATTACCTATGTCCCGACTCAATCCCCGGCAGCAAGAAGCCGTGAGCTACGTCGGCGGCCCTCTTTTGGTGCTCGCCGGTGCAGGCTCCGGCAAGACCAGTGTGATCACGCGCAAAATCGCGCACCTGATCCAGAACTGCGGCATCCGCGCCCAGTACATCGTCGCCATGACCTTTACCAACAAGGCTGCCCGCGAGATGAAGGAACGGGTCGGCACCCTGCTGCGTGCCGGTGAAGGTCGCGGGCTGACGGTCTGCACCTTCCACAACCTGGGCCTGAACATCATCCGCAAGGAGCACGTGCGGCTGGGCTACAAACCGGGCTTCTCGATCTTCGACGAGACCGACGTCAAAGCCCTGATGACCGACATCATGCAGAAGGAATACTCGGGCGACGACGGTGTCGACGAGATCAAGAACATGATCGGCGCCTGGAAAAACGACCTGATCCTGCCGGCCCAGGCCCTGGAAAACGCGCGCAATCCCAAGGAGCAGACCGCCGCCATCGTCTACACCCACTACCAGCGCACGCTCAAGGCGTTCAACGCAGTGGACTTCGACGACCTGATCCTGCTGCCGGTGAAGCTGTTCGAAGAACACGCCGACATCCTGGAAAAGTGGCAGAACAAGGTGCGATACCTGCTGGTGGACGAATACCAGGACACCAACGCCAGCCAGTATTTGCTGGTGAAAATGCTCATCGGCAAGCGCAACCAGTTCACCGTGGTGGGCGACGATGACCAGTCGATCTATGCCTGGCGCGGTGCCCGCCCGGAAAACCTGATGCTGCTCAAGGAGGACTACCCATCCTTGAAAGTGGTGATGCTGGAGCAGAACTACCGCTCCACCAGCCGCATCCTGCGCTGCGCCAACGTGCTGATCTCGAACAACCCCCACGAATTCGAAAAGCAGCTGTGGAGTGAAATGGGTCACGGCGACGAGATCCGCGTGATCCGCTGCCGCAACGAGGACGCCGAGGCCGAGCGTGTGGCCATGGAAATCCTCAGCCTGCACTTGCGCACCGACCGTCCGTACAGCGATTTCGCGATCCTGTATCGCGGCAACTACCAGGCCAAGCTGATCGAGCTGAAATTGCAGCACCACCAGGTGCCGTATCGCCTCTCAGGCGGCAACAGCTTTTTCGGCCGTCAGGAAGTGAAAGACCTGATGGCCTACTTCCGCCTGATCGTGAACCCGGACGACGACAACGCCTTCTTGCGGGTGATCAACGTGCCGCGTCGCGAGATCGGCTCGACCACGCTGGAGAAGCTCGGTAACTACGCCACCGAGCGCAAGATCTCGATGTACGCCGCCACCGACGAAATCGGCCTGGGCGAGCATCTGGACAGCCGCTTCACCGATCGCCTGTCGCGTTTCAAGCGCTTCATGGACAGGGTGCGCGAGCAATGCGCCGGCGAAGACCCGATCTCGGCCCTGCGCAGCATGGTCATGGACATCGACTACGAGAACTGGCTGCGCACCAACAGCTCCAGCGACAAGGCCGCCGATTACCGCATGGGTAACGTCTGGTTCCTGATCGAGGCGCTGAAGAACACCCTGGAAAAAGACGAAGAAGGCGAAATGACCGTCGAGGACGCCATCGGCAAACTCGTCCTGCGTGACATGCTCGAGCGTCAGCAGGAAGAGGAAGACGGCGCCGAAGGCGTGCAGATGATGACCCTGCATGCGTCCAAGGGCCTGGAATTCCCCTACGTGTTCATCATGGGCATGGAGGAGGAAATCCTCCCGCACCGTTCCAGCATCGAAGCCGACACCATCGAAGAAGAACGTCGCCTGGCCTACGTGGGCATTACCCGCGCGCGCCAGACCCTGGCCTTCACCTTCGCCGCCAAGCGCAAGCAGTACGGCGAGATCATCGATTGCGCGCCGAGCCGCTTCCTCGATGAGTTACCACCGGACGATCTGGCCTGGGAAGGCAACGACGACACACCGACCGAAGTCAAAGCCGTGCGGGGCAACAATGCATTGGCAGATATACGCGCGATGTTAAAGCGCTAGAATTGACCACTTTTATATGACCTTCGGCGCACAGGCGCCAAAAGAGGACAGCTTCATGGAAGCCCTGCACCAGAAAATTCGCGAACAAGGCATTGTGCTTTCCGACCAGGTCCTGAAGGTCGACGCCTTTCTGAACCACCAGATCGACCCGGCCCTGATGAAGCTGATCGGCGACGAATTCGCCACGCTGTTCAAGGACTCGGGCATCACCAAGATCGTCACCATCGAAGCCTCGGGCATCGCCCCGGCGATCATGACCGGCCTGAACCTCGGTGTGCCGGTGATTTTCGCCCGCAAGCACCAGTCCCTGACCCTGACCGAAAACCTGCTGTCGGCGACCGTGTACTCGTTCACCAAGCAGACCGAAAGCACCGTGGCGATCTCCCCGCGCCACCTGACCAGCAGCGACCGCGTGCTGATCATCGATGACTTTTTGGCCAACGGTAAGGCGTCCCAGGCGCTGATTTCGATCATCAAACAGGCCGGCGCTACCGTGGCGGGCCTGGGCATCGTGATCGAGAAGTCGTTTCAGGGCGGTCGTGCGGAGCTGGATTCACAGGGTTATCGCGTAGAGTCGTTGGCCCGCGTGAAGTCGCTGGCAGATGGTGTCGTGACCTTCATCGAGTAAGCCGCCACACCGCAATTCTCCCTGTGGGAGCGGGCTTGCTCGCGAAGGCGGTGTGTCAGTCGACTGATTTTTGACTGACACACCGCCTTCGCGAGCAAGCCCGCTCCCACATTTGATGTATGTTGGCTGTTATTGCGTGGTGGCCTTGAGGCCGGTTAGCAGCAACCGCTGATACAAATCCTCCTTCAGTCCTTCAGGATTGGCCAGCTGCATGCGCTCCAGATGCTCAGGGAACGCTGCTGCCTCCGGCGCATCCAGCGCTGCCTTGCCCAGTTCCAGCACCTCGCTCAGCTTGAACTTGCTCTTGAGCCAGTTCAGCGCCCGCAACACATCTCGCTCGACCTCGGTGAAATCACAGCCCAGCGGATACTCCGGAAAAAGCCGCGGATGCCGCGCCTGGATCTCCTGCAACCGCTGCGGAGTGTTATCGGTAAAGCGCGGCTCGAGTCGGAAGTCCTTGGGCAGTTTGCCGACCTTCTGCGCCTGTTCAATCAATCCCGACTGAAAACGCGAGTCGCTGATATTGAGCAAAGCCTCGATCACTGCCGCATCGGTTTTGCCACGAAGATCGGCGATGCCATATTCGGTGACCACCATGTCCCGCAAGTGCCGGGGAATCGTGCAGTGGCCATACTCCCAAACGATGTTCGAGCTGACGTCGCCGCCAGACTCACGCCAGCTGCGCAGCAGCAACACCGAGCGCGCGCCTTGCAGCGCATGCCCTTGAACCACGAAGTTGTATTGCCCGCCTACACCGCTGAGTACGCGCCCATCTTCCAATTGATCCGCCACCGCGGCACCAAGCAAGGTCACGGTGAACGCGGTGTTGATGAACCGCGCATCCAGGCGCTGCAAGCGCTTGAGTTCTTCCTGCCCGTAAAGCTCGTTGATGTAGCTGATGCGGGTCATGTTGAATTCGAGCCGCTTGTTTTGTGGCAATTCGCGCAAGCGTTCGTAGTAGCTGCGCGGACCGAGGAAGAAACCGCCGTGCACCGAGATGCCATCGGTTTGCGCTGCCTCGTCGAGGGTGCCGGCATTCGCCTGCTGCTGGGTCGCCACGTCCGGGTAAACCTTGCGCCGCACGATTCCGGCATCAGCCAGTACCAACAAGCCATTGACGAACATTTCGCTACAGCCATACAGGCCTTTGGCGAAGGGATCGGCGCCGCCCTCGCGCTCGATCAGTTGCGCCCAGTGGCTGAGGTTTACGTCGGCCAGCAACGCCTTGTAAGCGTCGTTGTCCGCTTGCCGCGCCAGCAGCGCCGCCGTCAGCGCATCGCCCATGGAGCCGATGCCGATCTGCAACGTACCGCCGTCACGCACCAGGGTACTGGCGTGCAGGCCGATGAAATGGTCCTGACACCCCACCGGCATGTTCGGCGTGGAAAACAGCGTGGTGTGGTCTTTCTCATCGATCAGCAAGTCAAAGGTGTCGATGCCCAGTTCCGCATCGCCGGGCATGTAAGGCAGATCGTCGTGCACCTGGCCGACCATCAGGATGGTTTCTCCGGCGGTGCGGCGCTTGGCGATCATCGGCAACAGGTCGAGGGTGATGTCGGGGTTGCAGCTCAGGCTCAAGCGGTCGGGATGCTCGGCATGGCTGGCCACCAGTTGCGCCACCAGGTTCAACCCGGTGGCATTGATGTCCCGCGCCGCATGGCTGTAGTTGCTGCTGACGTAATCCTGCTGTGCCGTGGCACTGTTGAGCAGGCTGCCGGGCTGCATGAAAAACTGCTGGATGTGGATGTTGCCCGGGAGTTGATCGCGACGCAGGTCGGCGAGGAAATCCAGCTCCGGATAATCGCCGAAAACCCGTTCGATAAAGGGCTCGAGGAAGCGCTTTTGCAAGCCGTCGCCCAAGGGCGGGCGGCCCAGACACAACGCGGTGTAGATCGTCAGCCGCCGCTCGGGCAACTGTGCGATTCGTCGATACAACGCGTTGACGAAGTGATTGGGTTTGCCCAACCCCAGAGGCAAGCCCATGTGGATATGCGCCGGCAACCTTGCCAGGACGTCATCGACTGCCTGTTCGATAGAGCACAGCTGAACCATCGGATCCTCCCTCACGTTCCATGACTTGAGTTTGGACCGAGATTGCCGGGTCTTTGCTGCAATGAACAACCTGTATCGGCCAACCGCCCGACACAAATACCTTGTAGGAGCGAGCTCGCTCGCGATGGTCGTCAACGATAATGCGGCGAGCCTGACGCCCCACGGCGCCTTCGAATTCATCGCGAGCACGCTCGCTCCTACAGGGATTGAGGGCACAAAAAAACCGTCCGAAGACGGTTTTTTGCGGAAGATCTGGCGCTTACTTCAAGCCGGACATCTTCTGGATGGCGCCTTTGAGTTCGGCGTCTGCACAATCGGCGCAGGTGCCTTTTGGCGGCATCGCGTTGATACCGGAGATCGCTTTGGCAAGCAGGCCGTCAATACCACCTTCTTTCTTGGCGCGCTCGCCCCAAGCGGCAGCATCACCGACTTTCGGTGCGCCCAACAGGCCTGAACCGTGGCAAGCGTTGCAATGTTTTGCAATCACTTCATCCGGGGTTTTTGCACCACCACCGCCGCCGGCGGAAGCGGCCACTTCCATGCCCTTGCACTCTTTACCCTGAACACAGACCTGGCCGACTGGCTCAAGGCGTTTGGCGATATCGTCGTTGGTCGCAGCCTGAGCGCTGACACTGACAGCCCATAGGGCCAATACGGTTGCTGGTGCAGCCAGCATTTTCATAATTAGGTTCACGCGTTCACCCTCAATGGTGGCTAGTCACGCCTACGGCCACGGTTCGCAGGCGGGCGCAAGTATAGCGGTAAGCCCGTCGCACTGAAACAACCCCAAAGTCGCAAGGGTCTTAGGCGGCGGCGGAAAAACGGCCCGGGCGCCTCTGCAATGCTGGCAGGACGCCTCTTTTCTTAGAAATTCGCCGGCGTGGCTGCGCTGATTAGTCGCGCAGGCGCATCGAACGGATTCCGGAAACGGTGTGGCTTGGTACTTTCAAAGTAGTAGCTATCACCGGCTTCGAGGACAAAAGTTTCGAGACCGACCACCAGTTCCAGTTTTCCTTCGACCAGGATGCCGGTTTCCTCGCCCTCATGGGTGAGCATCTCGTCACCGGTGTCGGCACCTGGCGGATAGATTTCATTGAGAAATGCGATAGCCCGGCTCGGGTGGGCCCGACCGACCAGTTTCATGGTCACGGCGCCATCGGAAATATCGATCAGCTCGTTGGCCTTGTAGACGATCTGGGTCGGCTTTTCCTGCAGGATTTCTTCGGAAAAGAACTCGACCATGGACATGGGAATCCCGCCCAACACCTTGCGCAACGAACTGATCGAAGGGCTCACGCTGTTCTTTTCGATCATCGAAATGGTGCTGTTGGTGACACCCGCCCGTTTGGCGAGCTCACGCTGGGAAAGGCCTTTGAGCCTACGGATGGATTGCAGTCGTTCACCGACGTCCAAAGCTTGCGCCTCCAGGATTCAAAATTGTTGGAATAGTGGACGTTATCATGGCGACAGCGTTCAGTATTTACAACACCTTGACCTGAATCCTGCTCAGCGAGGCGACTTCCGGTCTGGAGCCTTGCGCACTAAGCCCCGGAATAGAGCAGTGGCACCCGGCGCAGGTTGCAGAAAATCTGGTACGGAATCGTACCAGCAGCCATGGCCACGTCGCTGGCGAGGATGTTTTTGCCCCACAACTCGACGGTCGAACCGAGACCGGCCTGCGGCACATCGGTCAGGTCGATGCAGAGCATGTCCATCGACACCCGGCCGATCAACTGGCTGCGCTGCCCGGCAACCAGCACGGGGGTGCCGGTCGGTGCCAGACGCGGGTAGCCATCGGCGTAACCCATGGCCACCACACCAATGCGCATCGGTTTAGGCGTGATGAATTTGGCGCCGTAACCGACTGGCTCGCCAGCCGGCAGTTCGCGGACACTGATGACTTTCGATTCCAGGGTCATCACGGGTTGCAGGCGTGAGGCAACTTCATTGGCCTCTTCGAACGGCGTGGCGCCATAGAGCATGATGCCGGGACGTACCCAATCGCTCGGAATCTGTGGCCAACCGAGCACCGCCGGCGAGTTGCGCAGGCTGACCTCGGCGGACAAGCCCTTGCGCGCCGCTTCAAATACCGCCACCTGATCGGCACTGGCCTGTTCGTGCAGTTCATCGGCACGCGCAAAGTGGCTCATCAGCACGACCTTCGCGACCTTGCCGCTGGCCAGCAGCCGTTGATAGGCCGCCTGATAATCCGCCGGATGCAGCCCCACACGGTGCATGCCCGAATCGAGCTTCAGCCACACGGTGATCGGCCTGCTCAACGCGGCTTTCTCGATGGCTTCGAGTTGCCACAGCGAATGCACCACGCACCAGAAATCATGCTCGACGATCAGCGCCAGTTCATCGGCTTCGAAAAAACCTTCCAGCAGCAGGACAGGTGCACGAATGCCCGCCGCCCGCAGTTCCAGCGCCTCTTCGATGCAGGCCACGGCAAAACCGTCCGCCTCGGCTTCCAGCGCCTGGGCGCAACGCACCGCGCCATGGCCATAGGCATCGGCCTTGATCACCGCGAGGGCTTTGGCCCCCGTCAGTTCACGGGCGATTCGGTAGTTGTGACGCAGGGCTTGAAGGTCGATCAGGGCACGGGCAGGACGCATGGCGGCACACTTCTGGTCGGGTTATCGGGAAGAAAAACCGGCGCTGGCTGACAGCGTGAACCGCCAACAGCACCGGGAGAGGGATCTGTCTGAAAGCTTATGGCAGAGCGGCTACAACCGACAGCTCGACCAGGATTTCCGGTTCGCAAAGTTTCGACTCAACGGTGGCACGGGCCGGGGCGACGCCTTTTGGCAGCCAGTTGTCCCACACCGCGTTCATGCCTTCGAAGTGCGCATCGATGTCTTTCAGGTAAATCGTCACCGACAGCAGGTTGTGCTTGTCGGTGCCGGCCAGATCGAGCAAACGCTCGATGTTGGCGAGGGTTTCACGGGTCTGCTGTTCAATCCCGGCGTTCATGTCGTCGCCTACCTGTCCGGCCAGGTAAACCGTGCCGTTATGGGTGACGATCTGACTCATGCGCTCATTGGTGAGCTGGCGCTGGACTGACATGCTTTGCAGACTCCTGGGTTTTGTTGCCATAACGGGAAATATCGAGGCCTTCGGCGCTGATCTGCGGCTTTTTCTTCGCCATCAGGTCAGCCAGCAAACGCCCGGAGCCACAGGCCATGGTCCAGCCGAGTGTGCCGTGACCGGTGTTCAGGAACAGGTTCTTGAACGGGGTGGCGCCAACGATCGGCGTGCCATCCGGAGTGGTCGGACGCAGGCCGGTCCAGAAATCGGCTTGGGCCAGATCGCCGCCCTGAGGATAAAGGTCGTTGACGATCATCTCCAGGGTTTCGCGGCGACGCGGGTTCAGCGACAGGTCAAAACCGGCAATCTCGGCCATGCCGCCGACGCGGATGCGGTTGTCGAAACGGGTGATCGCGACCTTGTAGGTCTCGTCGAGAATGGTCGAGGTCGGGGCCATCGCCGAGTTGGTGATCGGCACCGTCAGGGAGTAGCCCTTGAGCGGGTACACCGGCGCCTTGATCCCCAGCGGCTTGAGCAGTTGTGGCGAGTAGCTGCCGAGGGCCAGCACGTAGCGGTCGGCGGTTTCCAGCTTGCCATCGATCCACACACCGTTGATGCGGTCACCGGCGAAGTCCAGACGCTGAATGTCCTGGCCGAAACGGAATTGCACACCGAGGTTCGCGGCCATTTCTGCGAGCTTGGTGGTGAACATCTGGCAGTCACCAGTCTGATCGTTCGGCAGGCGCAGGGCACCGGCGAGGATGTCAGTCACGCTGGCCAGCGCTGGCTCAACGCGAGCGATGCCTTCGCGGTCGAGCAGTTCGAACGGCACGCCGGACTCTTTCAGCACGGCGATGTCTTTCGCGGCGCCGTCCAGTTGAGCCTGGGTGCGGAACAGTTGGGTGGTGCCGAGGCTGCGGCCTTCGTAGGCGATGCCGGTTTCGGCACGCAGTTCATCGAGGCAGTCACGGCTGTACTCGGACAGACGGACCATACGCTCCTTGTTCACCGCGTAACGGCTGGCGGTGCAGTTGCGCAGCATCTGTGCCATCCACAGGTACTGGTCGATGTCGGCAGTGGCCTTGATTGCCAGGGGCGCGTGGCGCTGCAACAGCCACTTGATGGCCTTGAGCGGCACACCCGGTGCGGCCCACGGCGAGGCATAACCCGGCGAGACCTGCCCGGCGTTGGCGAAACTGGTCTCCATGGCAGCAGCCGGCTGCCGGTCGACGACCACCACTTCAAACCCGGCACGGGCCAGATAATAAGCACTGGTGGTACCGATGACGCCGCTGCCCAAGACCATGACGCGCATTTTCATATCCCTCATCGCGGCTAACCGCTGACGTTTGTTGTTCAGAGCTTTAGATGCGCGCAGTGTAAAAAAGATTTGCCAGTGCTTTTCACTATATAAGCGCCTATATTTGGCGACAATTCTCGGCAAAAACCCTTTTCACGGAGGCGCATCCCCTATGCGGACCAACACTCAGACTAAACGTGAGCTGGACAAGATCGACCGCAACATCCTGCGGATCCTGCAAGCGGACGGGCGGATTTCCTTTACCGAGCTTGGGGAAAAGGTCGGGCTCTCGACCACGCCCTGTACTGAGCGGGTCCGGCGACTGGAGCGCGAGGGGATCATCATGGGCTACAACGCCAGGCTCAATCCGCAACACCTGAAGGGTAGTCTGCTGGTGTTCGTCGAGATCAGCCTGGATTACAAATCCGGCGATACGTTCGAAGAGTTCCGACGCGCGGTGCTGAAACTGCCCCATGTACTGGAGTGTCATCTGGTGTCAGGGGATTTCGACTACCTGGTGAAGGCGCGGATTTCCGAGATGGCCTCGTACCGCAAGTTACTGGGCGACATCCTGCTCAAGCTGCCCCATGTGCGGGAATCCAAGAGCTATATCGTGATGGAAGAAGTGAAGGAGAGCCTGACCCTGCCGATTCCCGATTGAGATTGGCGGCGTCTGTTCAGCCGCTTTCGCGAGCAAGCCCGCTCCCACAGTTAATCCGTGTCGAACATAAACTTTGTGTTCACTGAAGATCCAATGTGGGAGCGGGCTTGCTCGCGAAGGCAGCGACTCGGTCTATCTAGACCAGCACCTGCCGGGTGCTGGCCATATACTCGAACACCTGTTTCTCCACCCGCGGATGAATCAGCTCCACCGGCCCGCGCCCATTGGGGCATGGCAAGGTCTTGGTGGTGCCGAACAATCGGCAGATCAGCGGCCGCTCGTCATACACCGTGCAGCCATTGGGCCCCAGATGCACACAGTTGAGCTCCTCCATGGCGGCATCCTGCTCGGCGCGCGTCTTGCGCGGCAGGCGCGACATTTCTTCCGGCGAGGTGGTCACCGGCCCGCAGCAGTCATGGCAGCCGGGCACGCACTCGAATGAGGGAATCTGTTGGCGCAATGTGCGGATTGTCTGGCTGTTGCAGCTCATTGCAGCGGTGACCCAAAGCGGAATAGAGCGCGATTCTGACGCAAAAGCCCCGATTCAGACAGCACCAGCCGACCAATGTTGCCCGTACGGGAAGGTCCGGCATATGCTCCGTCAAATTTTCTAAACGCAAGAATCAGGAATACGCACATGCCCCCCCGTGCTCAACAGCCTGCTCTGAACCACACCGCGTCCTACTACGCCGCCACCAGCCTGCCGCAGCCCGAACTTCCGGTGCTCAAAGGCGAAGTGCGGGCCGATGTCTGTGTGGTGGGCGGCGGGTTTTCGGGGTTGAACACGGCGCTTGAGCTGGCCGAACGCGGGCTCAGCGTGGTGTTGCTTGAGGCCCACAGAATGGGTTGGGGCGCCAGTGGACGCAATGGTGGGCAGCTGATTCGCGGCGTCGGCCACGGCCTTGATCAGTTCACCAACGTCATCGGCGCCGAAGGCGTGCGGCAAATGAAACTCATGGGCCTGGAAGCCGTGGAAATCGTCCGGCAACGGGTCGAGCGCTTCCAGGTCCCCTGCGACCTGACCTGGGGTTACTGCGACCTCGCCAACAAGCCCCGCGACCTTGAAGGGTTCGCCGAGGATGCCGAAGAACTGCGCAGCCTCGGATATCGCTACGAGACCCGTTTGCTGCAAGCCAATGAGATGCACACCGTGGTCGGTTCCACACGGTACGTTGGCGGCCTGGTCGATATGGGCTCGGGGCACCTGCACCCACTGAACCTGGCCTTGGGCGAAGCGGCGGCGGCGCAACGACTGGGGGTCCGACTGTTCGAGCGGTCGGCCGTGACCCGCATCGACTATGGCCCCGAGGTCAAGGTCCATACCGCCGAGGGCTCGGTGCGCGCCAAGACCCTGGTGCTGGGCTGCAACGCCTACCTCAACAACCTCAACCCGGAACTCAGCGGTAAAGTCCTGCCCGCCGGCAGCTACATCATCGCCACCGAACCACTGGGCGAAGAACAGGCCCACGCCCTGCTGCCGCAGAACATGGCGGTCTGTGACCAACGGGTGGCGCTGGACTACTACCGGCTCTCGGCGGACCGGCGCCTGCTGTTTGGCGGCGCCTGCCATTACTCCGGCCGCGACCCGAAAGACATCGCCGCGTACATGCGCCCGAAAATGCTCGAGGTTTTCCCGCAGCTGAGCGCAGTGAAGATCGAGTACCAATGGGGCGGCATGATCGGCATCGGCGCCAACCGCCTGCCGCAGATCGGCCGGCTCAAGGACCAGCCGAATGTGTATTACGCCCAGGCCTATTCCGGTCATGGCGTGAATGCCACGCACCTGGCCGGCAAGCTGCTGGCCGAAGCCATCAGCGGCCAGCACAGCGGCGGCTTCGATCTGTTCGCCCGGGTGCCGCACATCACCTTCCCCGGCGGCAAGCATTTGCGCTCGCCGTTGCTGGCGCTGGGGATGTTGTGGCATCGGCTGAAAGAGTTGGTCTGAAGGATTGTCGGTGTCAGCTCTGACGCCTTCGCGGGCAAGCCCGCTCCCACAGGGTATGATGGTGTTCACAAAATTTGCGCTCACCGCCGGTCCTTGTGGGAGCGGGCTTGCCCGCGATGAGGCCCTGAAGAACACTGCAACATTCAGATCCGCCAGAAAGGCTTCAGCCCCTCCTCCAACGCCTGCTCCCGCGTCAGCCCGACATCCTTGAGCTGATCCGGTGTCAGCGCCAGCAACGCCTTGCGCGTATGCAGCCGACGCCAGAACTGATCCCAACGACTCTGGCCGGACGACGCAGTGTGCATGCCCGCCTCCCGCGCGCCGTTGTTCTGCCCTGTCGCCAGTTCCTGACTGTGTAATGTCAGCCGCACATCGCTCAAACCGTTCATCTTGGGTGCTCCTGTTTACTTGGGTAGCCAGAGGTTCCATGATGCGCGGGCGGGTAAAAGCATTACAGATTCAAAGCGACTGTATTAACTCCATACAGTTTTGCCGATTCCGCCACTGAATCCCGATTTTTCATCTTATCTGTACTGGTTAACCGAACCTTCCCTATCGAGGCTGCACCATGACCCTTTACGTCAACCTGGCCGAACTGCTCGGCACGCGTATCGAACAGGGCTTCTATCGCCCCGGTGACCGGCTGCCCTCGGTACGGGCGCTGAGCGTCGAGCACGGCGTCAGCCTGAGCACGGTGCAGCAGGCCTATCGGGTGCTGGAGGACAGTGGACTGGCCACGCCACGTCCCAAATCCGGGTACTTCGTCCCGGCCAGCCGCGAACTGCCGGATTTGCCGGCAGTCGGCCGCCCGGCCCAACGGCCGGTGGACATCTCCCAATGGGATCAGGTGCTGGAGTTGATTCGCGCCGTGCCGCGCAAAGACGTGGTGCAACTGGGCCGCGGCATGCCGGACATCACCAGTCCAACCATGAAGCCACTGTTGCGCGACCTGGCACGGATCAGCCGGCGGCAGGACATGCCCGGCCTGTATTACGACAACATCCACGGCAACCTCGAACTGCGCGAACAGATCGCCCGCCTGATGCTAGATTCCGGCTGCCAGTTGGGTGCCAGCGACCTGGTAGTGACCACCGGTTGCCACGAAGCGCTGTCCACCAGCATTCGGGCGATCTGCGAACCGGGAGACATTGTGGCGGTGGACTCGCCGAGCTTTCACGGTGCGATGCAAACCCTCAAGGGCCTGGGCATGAAGGCTCTGGAAATCCCCACCGATCCACTGACCGGTATCAGCCTCGAAGCGCTGGAACTGGCCCTGGAGCAGTGGCCGATCAAGGTCATACAGTTGACCCCCAACTGCAACAACCCGCTGGGCTACATCATGCCGGAGTCGCGCAAACGCGCGTTGTTGATGCTTGCGCAGCGGTTTGACGTGGCGATCATCGAGGACGATGTGTATGGCGAACTGGCCTACACCTATCCGCGCCCGCGCACGATCAAGTCCTTCGACGAGGACGGTCGCGTCCTGTTGTGCAGTTCGTTTTCCAAGACCCTGGCACCGGGCCTGCGCATCGGCTGGGTCGCACCCGGCCGCTATCTGGAACGGGTGCTGCACATGAAATACATCAGCACCGGCTCCACCGCGCCGCAACCCCAGATCGCCATCGCCGAGTTTCTCAAGGGCGGCCACTTCGAACCGCATTTGCGGCGGATGCGCACTCAATACCAGCGTAATCGCGACATGATGATCGATTGGGTAACCCGCTACTTCCCGGCCGGCACCCGCGCCAGTCGCCCACAAGGCAGCTTCATGCTGTGGGTCGAACTGCCGGAAGGCTTCGACACCCTGAAACTGAATCGCGCCTTGCACGACCAGGGCGTACAGATTGCCGTGGGCAGTATTTTTTCCGCCTCCGGCAAATACCGCAATTGCCTGCGCATGAACTACGCTGCCAAGCCAACACCGCAGATCGAAGACGCGGTGCGCAAGGTCGGTGCGACAGCGATCAAACTGCTGGCGGAAACCGATCAGCTCAGCGACTGACTTTTATTCTGGATTCAGCGTCCATATGCCTGACTATGCCGCCAAACGGAACGACCCCACGTGAGAGTCAGACAGCCCCTGCTTGCTCTTGTGCTACTCGCCGCGTTCCTGGGCGGTTGCGCCAGCCTCGACGTACAGCGTGTACCGAGCCAGGCGCTGCCGGCTTCAGACTCAGCCTTTGGCCGCTCGGTCCAGGCACAGGCCGCGCCTTACAAGGGACAATCGGGCTTCCGCCTGCTATCGGACAGCACCGAGGCCTTCACCGCCCGTGCCGAACTGATCCGCAACGCCCAAAGCAGCCTCGATTTGCAGTACTACATCGTGCACGACGGCATCAGCACACGCATGCTGATCGAGGAATTGCTCAAGGCCGCCGACCGGGGCGTGCGGGTGCGGGTACTGCTTGATGACACGACCAGCGATGGCCTGGACCGCGTCATTGCCACCCTCGCCGCGCACCCGCAAATCCAGATCCGAGTGTTCAATCCGCTGAACCTGGGCCGCAGTACGGGGGTGACACGTACCACTGGCCGACTGCTCAACCTGTCGCAACAGCATCGACGCATGCATAACAAGTTGTGGCTGGCGGACAGCAGCATGGCCATCGTCGGCGGGCGAAATCTGGGGGATGAGTATTACGATGCCGAGCCCAACATGAATTTCACTGACATCGACTTGCTCGGTGTCGGCCCGGTTGCCGAGCAACTCGGGCACAGTTTCGACCAATACTGGAACAGCGCCCTGAGCAAGCCGATCGACGAATTCCTGTCGAGCAAACCCACCCTCCACGACCTGGAAAACACCCGCACCCGACTGGAAGAGTCCCTGGCGGAAACCCGCAAGCAGGATCACGCGCTCTACAAACACTTGATGACCTTCGCCACCCATCCGCGCCTGGACATCTGGCGCCGCGAACTGATCTGGGCCTGGAACCAGGCATTGTGGGATGCACCGAGCAAGGTACTGGCCAAGGGCGAGCCCGATCCGCAGTTGCTGCTGACCACGCAATTGGCGCCTGAACTCGACGGCGTCCGCAAAGAGCTGATCATGATTTCGGCTTATTTCGTGCCTGGCCAACCCGGGCTGGTGTACCTGACCGGGCGCGCCGATGCCGGCGTTTCGGTGCGTTTGCTGACCAATTCACTGGAAGCCACGGACGTTCCTGCGGTTCACGGTGGTTACGCGCCCTATCGCAGGGCATTGCTGGAACATGGCGTGAAGCTGTACGAATTGCGTCGCCAACCCGGCGAGGGAGGCGGCAGCGGTAGCGGGCCGCATCTGTTTTCCAGCAGCTCCTATCGCGGCTCCGATTCCAGCCTGCACAGCAAGGCGATGATCTTCGACCAGCAGAAATCCTTTATCGGCTCGTTCAATTTCGATCCGCGCTCAGTGCTGTGGAACACCGAGGTCGGCGTGCTGGTGGACAGCCCGGAATTGGCTGCACGGGTCCGTGAGCTGGCGCTGCAGGGCATGGCGCCAGCCCTGAGCTATCAAGTGGAGCTGGAGAACGGTCAGATTGTCTGGAGCACAGAAGACGACGGAAAAATGCACACCCTGACCAAGGAGCCAGGGAGCTGGTGGCGTCGCCTCAATGCGTGGCTGAGCAATACGGTTGGGCTGGAGCGGATGTTGTAGCCTCCTCAAAAGGTCGCAACCCTGTAGGAGCTGCCGAAGGCTGCGATCTTTTGATCTTTTGATCTATGCCGGTTGCACCGCACCAAACGCCCCTTGCCGCGACACAACGATCAACACGCCCAAGGCCCCGACTGCCATCAGCAACGGCAACGCATGGCCGCTGATCCACTGGCTGCCGGCGCCCGCCAGCAACGGCCCGACCAGGCAACCAATGCCCCACAGCTGGGCGATGTGCGCGTTGGCCCGCACCAGCGCATCGTCGCGATAACGCTCGCCGATCAGGATCAGCGACAGGGTGAACAAACCGCCGGCACTGGCGCCAAACAAGACCCACAGCGGCCAGATCAGCAGCGTATCGATCAGCATCGGAATTGCCAGGCTCGACACCAGCAAGACGACTGCACAGCCGGTAAACAACGCCCGGCGCGACAAGCGATCGGCCAGTGCACCAATCGGAAACTGCAGCACCGCATCGCCGACCACCACCGTACTGACCATCGCCAGCGCGATCTCCGTGGTGAAACCCTGGCGCAGGCAATAGACCGGCAACAGGGTCAGAATCATCGCCTCGAACGCGGCGAACAGCGACACCGCCCAGGCAATCGCCGGCAGGCCACGACAGAAAGCGAGCAAATCACTCAAGGTCACGCTGCTGGCCTCGCTGCTCGGTGCACCACTGCGGCCCAGCAACAGGAACGGAGCCGCCATCAGCAAACCGACACCCACCCAAAAGCCATAATCGTGTTCGGTACCGAGAAACCCCAGCAACACCGGGCCTGCCAGCTGACTCAACGCATAGCTGCTGCCATACAGCGCCACCAGCCGCCCGCGCCACTCCTCGACCACCAATTGATTGATCCAGCTTTCACCGATAATGAATACGAGGGTCAGGATCACCCCGATCATCAACCGCAGCACCAGCCAGACCGGATAACTCGGCAACAGCGCCAGCAATCCGATCGAAACCGCCCCGGCCCACAGGCACAGGCGCATCAGATTGGCCGTGCCGAATCGCGCCGCCAGATGGCTGGAGATTTTCGCCCCCAACAGGACGCCAATGGCCGGCATCGCGGCCATGACACCAATGGCAAACGAGCCGTAGCCCCAGCTCTCCAGCCGAAACGACACCAGCGGCATGCTGACGCCCAGGGCCAGGCCGACACTCAGGACAGATGCCAAGACGGCGAAATAAGTCGCCCAACGCATGTTCCACGCTCCTGTGGATTGATTTTTCTTCAGGACACACAAAACAAATGTGGGAGCGGGCTTGCTCGCGAAGAGGCCATCACATCCAACATCAATGTTGGCTGATACACCGCCTTCGCGAGCAAGCCCGCTCCCACAAGGGATCTGCGTCGTTCGGGAGGCCTTGCTACCCGGCAGGCCTCCCTCACGAGCTTACAACTTGATCCAGGTCGCCTTCAGCTCGGTGTACTTGTCGAACGCGTGCAGGGACTTGTCGCGACCGTTGCCGGACTGTTTGAAGCCACCGAACGGAGCGGTCATGTCGCCGCCATCGTACTGGTTGACCCACACGCTACCAGCACGCAGTGCGCGGGCGGTGAGGTGAGCCTTGGAAATGTCGGCTGTCCAGACCGCAGCGGCCAGACCGTACGGCGTGTCGTTGGCGATCGCGATGGCCTCTTCGGCGTTGTCGAATGCGATAACCGACAGTACCGGGCCGAAAATTTCTTCCTGAGCGATTTTCATCGCATTGCTCACACCGTCGAAAATCGTCGGCTCAACGTAAGTGCCGCCAGTTTCCTGGAGGGTACGCTTGCCACCGGCCACCAGTTTGGCGCCGTCGGCATGGCCGGACTCGATGTAGGACAGCACGGTGTTCATCTGCTGGGTATCGACCAGCGCGCCAACATTGGTCGCCGGATCCAGCGGGTTGCCCGGCTTCCAGGTTTTCAGCGCCTCGATCACCAGCGGCAGGAATTTATCCTTGATCGAACGCTCCACCAGCAAACGCGAACCGGCGGTGCAGACTTCGCCCTGGTTGAAGGCGATGGCGCCAGCAGCGGCTTCGGCAGCTTCCTGCAGGTTCGGCGCATCGGCGAAGACGATGTTCGGGCTCTTGCCGCCGGCTTCGAGCCAGACGCGCTTCATGTTCGACTCGCCGGAGTAGATCAGCAGTTGCTTGGCGATTTTGGTAGAGCCGGTGAATACGAGAGTGTCGACGTCGTTGTGCAGGGCCAGCGCCTTGCCGACGGTGTGGCCGTAACCTGGCAGCACGTTCAGCACGCCTTTCGGAATGCCGGCTTCTACGGCCAGAGCGGCGATGCGGATGGCGGTCAGTGGCGATTTTTCCGACGGCTTGAGGATCACCGAGTTACCGGTGGACAGCGCCGGGCCCAGTTTCCAGCACGCCATCATCAGCGGGAAGTTCCACGGCACGATGGCCCCGACCACGCCGACCGGCTCACGGGTCACCAGACCCAACTGATCGTGCGGGGTGGCGGCGACTTCGTCGTAGATCTTGTCGATGGCTTCGCCGCTCCAGCTCAGGGCTTGCGCCGCGCCAGGGACGTCGATGTACAGGGAGTCGCTGATTGGCTTGCCCATGTCCAGGGTTTCTAGCAGCGCAAGCTCTTCGGCGTGCTGTTTGAGCAGTCCGGCGAAACGGATCATGGTGGCTTTGCGCTTGGTCGGCGCCAGGCGCGACCAGACACCGGAATTGAACGTGGCGCGGGCGTTTTCCACGGCGCGCTGGGCATCGGCGGCGTCACAGCTGGCAATCCTGCCCAGCAGACGGCCATCGACCGGGCTGATGCACTCGAAGGTCTCGGCGGAAACGGCGTCGGTGTATTCGCCATTGATATAGGCGCGGCCTTCGATTTTCAGATCGCGGGCACGTTGTTCCCAGTCGGCACGGGTCAGGGTGGTCATGCGAGTGTCCTCCTCTTATTGATACGACACCCGCGTTCTTCGCGGGCGCTGTCAGGAATTCTGCCCGGCCAGCCTGCTTTTCGGCCGAAGGCATCCACCACCCTAAACCAGCCGCACATGAAGTTTCAATATATTTGACATAACGCCGGCAAACGGCCTTGCGATGTTCATTTTAATAAACATAGACTTTGGGCTCATCAACCAACCGCGCCGCAATCACGGGGAGATAACAACAATGAACATCCAGAACGTCGTCGACTTCAGCCAGGCTACCACTGCCGCCGAGCGCTACCGTCCGGATCCGGCCAAAGTGCTCAAGGGCGACCCGGAACAAGCGGTGTACAACCACTACAACAGTCCTTGTGGTCAGTTGAATGCTGGCGTGTGGGAAGGTGAAGTCGGACAGTGGACGGTGAATTTCACCGAGCACGAGTACTGCGAGATCCTGCAAGGGGTTTCGGTGCTGCGTGACAGCGACGGCAATGCCAAGACCCTGCGCGCAGGCGACCGCTTTGTGATCCCCGCGGGTTTTCGCGGTACCTGGGAAGTGCTGGAGCCGTGCCGCAAGATCTACGTAGCGTTTGAACAGAAGGCTTGAAGACTGCGTTGTCAGGGCTGGCCCCTTCGCGAGCAAGCCCGCTCCCACACTTGGTTGTCGCCGGACACAAATATGGTGTTCACCGAAGCTCGAATGTGGGAGCGGGCTTGCTCGCGAAGGAGCTCTGACAGGCACTGCATAACCCACAGACAACAAAAAAGGCCCGTATCTCGCGATACGGGCCTTTTTCGTAAGAAAGAAAAATCAATTACTTGATTTTGCCTTCTTTGTAGATCACGTGCTTGCGAACAACCGGATCATATTTCTTGATCTCGATTTTGTCCGGGGTAGTACGCTTGTTCTTGTCGGTAGTGTAGAAGTGACCAGTACCGGCGCTCGAAATCAAACGAATCAATTCACGCATGATTAGCTCCCTTAAACCTTGCCATCGCGGCGAAGTTCGGCCAGCACGACAGTGATGCCACGCTTGTCGATGATACGCATGCCTTTGGCAGATACGCGCAGACGCACAAAACGTTTCTCTTCTTCAACCCAGAAGCGGTGATGCTGCAGGTTCGGCAGGAAACGACGACGGGTTTTGTTGTTTGCGTGGGAAATGTTATTCCCGGTTACCGGACCCTTACCGGTAACTTGACATACTCTAGACATGCCTCAGCCCTCTAAAACCACATGCCCAACCCGGCATGGGTTGGCCGCTTAATCTCTCAGTCATTTGGCGCCAGGCGCCGCGTTTCTTTAGAGGTCTTACCGGCTACACCTACAGTGAAGGAACCGGGCCCCTAGAAAAGAGCGCTGCTTTATACCAGAAAGACTGGAGAGCAACAACATTCAGTATGCGTTGAATTCACAAAATCCCCGTTTTCCCGGCTCCGAGCGCTTTGGACAAAGGCTATCGCCGATGGCGACCGCTCGTCGCAGAGAATAGGGCATTGGGCCAACCAAGGGGGTTTCTCAACCGCTGCACAGCAAAATCAGTCGCCTATAGTCCTCTGAAAATGAAAAAGGGGATAGTCATTTACAAAAGAGCCCACTAGGGTAAGTCTTTTCCAGACTGCACTTGCAGATGGGCCTTCGATCTGTAAAGGAAGCCGACCATGCGCCTCGCTGCCCTACCGCTGTTGCTCGCCCCGCTTCTGCTGAGCCCACAAGCCTTTGCCGCCGCCCTGAGCGTCTGCACCGAGGCCAGCCCTGAAGGGTTCGATGTGGTGCAGTACAACTCGTTGACCACCACCAACGCCTCGGCCGACGTGCTGATGAACCGCCTGGTGGATTTCGACACGGCCAGTGGCAAAGTGGTCGCCAGTCTCGCCGACAGCTGGGAAGTCAGCCCCGACGGCCTGATCTACGTCTTCAAGTTGCACCCGCAGGTAAAATTCCATCGCACCGAGTACTTCACCCCAACGCGCGACCTGAACGCCGAAGACGTGATTTTCAGCTTCGACCGCATGCTCGACCCGGCCAATGCGTGGCACAAAGTCGCCCAGAGCGGCTTCCCGCATGCGCAATCGATGCAGTTGCCGGCGCTGATAAAGAAAATCGACGCCCTCGACCCACAGACCGTGCGCTTCACCCTCGACCACGCGGATTCGACCTTCCTGGCGACCCTGAGCATGGGCTTCGCCTCGATCTATTCGGCCGAGTACGCGGACAAGCTGATGAAGGCCGGCACGCCTGAAAAACTCAACAGCCAGCCGATCGGCACGGGGCCGTTCGTATTCACGCGCTTCCAGAAGGATGCCTCGGTTCGCTATAAAGCCAACCCCGACTACTTCGCCGGCAAACCCTCTGTCGATCCGCTGATCTTTGCCATCACACCGGACGCCAATGTCCGCTTGCAGAAATTACGGCGCAATGAATGCCAGATCGCCCTGTCGCCCAAGCCTCTGGACGTACAGGAAGCGCTGAAAGAGCCGACCCTGAAAGTCGAAAAGACTGACGCGTTCATGACCGCATTCGTCGGCATCAACAGCCAGCATCCACCGCTGGACAAGCCAGAAGTGCGTCAGGCCATCAACCTTGCCTTCGACAAGACCAATTACATCAAAGCCGTGTTCGAAGACACCGCCGAAGCGGCCAATGGTCCGTATCCGCCGAACACCTGGAGCTATGCGAAAAGCCTTCCGGGGTATCCGCATGACGTCGAGAAGGCCAAGGCGCTGATGGCCAAAGCCGGGCTCAAGGAAGGCTTCCGGACCACCCTCTGGACCCGTCCTTCCGGCAGCCTCCTCAACCCCAACCCGAGCCTCGGCGCTCAACTGCTGCAATCCGACCTGGCGGAAATCGGCATCCAGGCCGAAATCCGGGTGATCGAATGGGGCGAGCTGATCCGCCGCGCCAAGGCCGGTGAACACGACTTGCTGTTCATGGGCTGGGCCGGTGACAACGGCGATCCGGACAACTTCCTCACGCCGCAGTTTTCCTGCGCCGCGGTCAAGTCCGGCACCAACTTCGCCCGCTACTGCAATGCGGACCTGGACAAGCTGATCAGCGCTGGCAAGACCACCGGCGAGCAAGGCGTGCGCACCAAGCTCTACGAACAGGCGCAGACGCAGATCCAGCAACAGGCGCTGTGGTTGCCCCTGGCCCACCCGACGGCCTTCGCGCTGACGCGCAAGGATGTCGAGGGGTATTCGGTCAGCCCGTTCGGGCGGCAGGATTACTCCAAGGTCAAACTCAAATAATCGACACACGAACCTGTAGGAGCGAGCTTGCTCGCGATGGACGTCAACGATAACGCGGAAAGCCAGACACCCCGCAGCGTTCTCGGGTTTATCGCGAGCAAGCTCGCTCCTACAAGGGGCCACGCCCTACATCCACCCATACTCAGCCATCGACAGCGGATCGCCATCGCCAATGATGAAATGGTCGAGCACCCGCACATCAATCAACTCCAGCGCCTCTTGCAGACGCTTGGTCAGCACCCGGTCGGACTGACTGGGGTCACTGTTGCCCGAAGGATGGTTGTGGCAGAGGATCAATGCCGCTGCGTTGTTGGCCAAGGCGCGCTTGACCACCTCTCGCGGATGAACGCTGGTGTTGTCAATGGAACCGCGAAACAGCGTCTCAAACGCCAGTACCTGATGCCTGGAGTCGAGAAACAGGCAACCAAACACCTCATGCGGCTCATGGCGCAGCATTGATTTCAGGTACTCGCGAACCGCCTGCGGATTCTCCAGTGCCGATTTTTGACGCGCACGCTCGGCCAGATGGCGCCTGCTCATTTCTTGCGCAGCCTGCAACTGTGCAAATTTCGCCGGCCCCAGCCCCAACTGCTTGCTGAACGCTTCCTGATCGGCCTCAAGTAGCAAACGCAGGCTGCCAAACTGATTCAACAGATGTCGGGCCAAATCCACGGCGCTTTTACCGACCACGCCTGTCCGTAAAAATATCGCCAGCAATTCGGCGTCCGAAAGGCTTCCCGAGCCCTGTTCAAGCAACCTCTCCCGCGGCCGTTCCGCCGCCGGCCAATCGCGAATACTCATAACACCTCCCTGTCTGTGGGCGCCGCTGTTCCGTAGCGGTCGCTGTGATATCGTAGCCCATCTTTTTTGCGGGCGAATTCACCCTGGGGAGGGGGTTTCGCCACGTATGTCACCAACGAATTGAAAGGCAGGCCTATGCAGCGGCTGTATCGGAAACGCATTGTTCTGGGCGTCGGCGGCGGTATCGCTGCCTACAAGAGCGCCGACCTGGTTCGCCGCCTGATCGACCAGGGCGCCGAAGTGCGCGTGGTCATGACCCGTGGCGGCGCAGAGTTCATCACCCCGTTGACCATGCAGGCCCTGTCCGGGCACCCGGTCCATCTGGACCTGTTGGATCCGGCGGCCGAAGCGGCCATGGGCCACATCGAACTGGCGAAATGGGCCGACCTGGTGCTGATCGCCCCCGCCACGGCGGATCTGATTGCCCGCCTGGCCCAGGGCATTGCCGATGACCTGCTGACCACACTGGTGCTGGCCACCGACGCGGTGGTCGCCGTTGCCCCGGCCATGAACCAGGCCATGTGGCGCGATCCGGCGACCCAGGGCAACCTGCAAACCCTCGAAAGCCGCGACATCAAGGTCTTCGGCCCGGCCTCCGGCAGCCAGGCCTGCGGCGACGTCGGCCTGGGGCGCATGCTCGAAGCCCTTGAGCTGGCCCAGTGCGCGGCTGACTGCTTCCAGCGTCAGGCCCTGACCGGCAAACACGTGCTGATCACAGCCGGCCCGACTCAGGAAAACATCGACCCGGTGCGCTACATCACCAACCACAGCTCCGGGAAAATGGGCTTTGCCCTGGCCGAAGCCGCCGTGGAAGCCGGTGCCCGCGTAACCCTGATCACCGGCCCCGTGCATCTGCCGACCCCGGATCGAGTCACTCGCATCGACGTGGTCAGTGCCCGCGACATGCTCGCCGCCTGCGAAGCAGCCATCCCTTGCGACCTGTTCATCGCCTCGGCAGCTGTCGCGGACTACCGGCCTGAAGTCGTCGCCCCACAGAAACTCAAGAAAGATCCTACGAACGGCGACGGCTTGTTGCTACAGATGGTGCGTAACCCGGACATCCTGGCCACCATCGCCACCCGCCCCGACCGCCCGTTCAGTGTCGGTTTCGCCGCCGAGACCGAACACCTGCTCGATTACGCTGCGCGCAAGTTGAAAGACAAGAACCTCGATTTGATCGTCGCCAACGACGTCGCCAACCCGAGCATTGGCTTCAACAGCGAAGAAAACGCCTGCAGCGTCATCGATCGTGAGCTTCACGCCACACTTTTCGCCCAGACCAGCAAGAGCAAGATTGCTCGCCAGCTGATCACTTTTATCGCCGAACGTCTGAACCAGGTTTAATTTACATGCACGCTTTGCAAGCCAAGATCCTCGACCCCCGCATCGGTACCGAATTCCCGCTGCCGCAATACGCCACACCGGGCTCCGCCGGCCTCGACCTGCGCGCCATGCTGGAGCAGGACACCGTGATCAAGCCGGGTGAAACCGTGCTGATCCCTACCGGCCTGTCGGTCTACATCGGTGACCCGAACCTGGCGGCGCTGATTCTGCCGCGCTCGGGGATGGGCCATAAGCACGGCATCGTGCTGGGCAATCTGGTCGGCCTGATCGACTCCGATTACCAGGGCCCGCTGATGGTCTCCTGCTGGAACCGTGGCCAGACCGAATTCACCATGCCGGTCGGTGAGCGCCTGGCGCAACTGGTGCTGGTGCCGGTGGTGCAGGCTCACTTCGAGATGGTTGAAGAGTTTGTTGAAACCGAGCGCGGCACTGGCGGTTTCGGCCATACCGGTACCCGTTGATCGAGATCCATCGTGGCGAGGGAGCAAGCTCTCTCGCCACAAAATTCAAATTGTCATCTGCAACGTTTAGCACCGAAAATCAAGGCATTGCCCGGCCAAACCCTTGCCGTCAGGGGCGTCATGGCCCTTTCACACCACGAACTCTCTGTGGAAAACGCCGTCATACCCTTCAGTTTGAACCTGTCGCCGAATGACTCGGCGGCCTGTCCAGCCACTTTCGAGATGGAGCATTTCCACAGATGAACACCCCGGCCAAAATTGCACCCAAGTTCCCTGACAGCATCTTCCGCGCCTATGACATCCGCGGCACCGTCCCGGAATTCCTGAACGCCGAGACCGCTTACTGGATTGGCCGCGCCGTCGGCTCCCAAAGCCTGGCCCAGGGCGAGCCAAATGTGTCCGTCGGTCGCGACGGTCGCTTGTCCGGTCCGGAGTTGGTCGCACAATTGATCAAAGGCATCGCCGACAGCGGCTGCCACGTCAGCGATGTCGGCCTGGTCCCGACGCCGGCGCTGTACTACGCCGCCAACGTGCTGGCCGGCAAATCCGGGGTGATGCTCACCGGCAGCCACAACCCGTCGAACTACAACGGCTTCAAGATCGTCATTGCCGGCGACACCCTGGCCAACGAACAGATCCAGGCCCTGCACGACCGCCTCAAGACCAACAACCTGAGCAGCGGCCAGGGCAGCATCACCCAGGTCGAAATCCTCGACCGCTACACCACCGAAATCGTCCAGGACATCAAGCTGGCCCGTCGCCTGAAAGTGGTTGTCGACTGCGGCAACGGCGCGGCCGGCGTGATTGCCCCGCAGCTGATCGAAGCGCTGAACTGCGAAGTCATCCCGCTGTTCTGCGAAGTCGACGGCAACTTCCCGAACCACCACCCGGACCCGGGCAAGCCTGAAAACCTCGTCGACCTGATCGCCAAGGTCAAGGAAACCAACGCTGACATCGGCCTGGCCTTCGACGGCGACGGCGACCGCGTCGGCGTGGTGACCAACACCGGCAGTATCGTCTATCCGGACCGCCTGCTGATGCTGTTCGCCCGCGACGTCGTGGCGCGCAACCCGGGCGCCGAGATCATCTTCGACGTCAAATGCACCCGTCGCCTGATTCCGCTGATCAAGGAATACGGCGGCCGGTCGTTAATGTGGAAAACCGGTCACTCGTTGATCAAAAAGAAAATGAAACAATCCGGCGCCTTGCTGGCTGGCGAAATGAGCGGGCACATCTTCTTCAAGGAGCGCTGGTTCGGTTTCGACGACGGCATCTACAGCGCCGCGCGGTTGCTGGAGATCCTCAGCAAGGAAAAATCCTCGGCCGAAGAGCTGTTCGCGACCTTCCCGAACGATATTTCTACGCCGGAAATCAATATCCATGTGACCGAAGAGAGCAAATTCAGCATCATTGATGCACTGCACGACGCACAGTGGGGCCCAGGCGTCGACCTGACCACCATTGACGGCGTGCGAGTCGACTACGCCAAAGGCTGGGGCCTGGTACGCGCATCCAACACCACACCGGTGCTGGTGCTGCGTTTCGAGGCCGATGACGAGGCTGAATTGCAGCGCATCAAGGACGTTTTCAAAGTCCAGTTGAAGCGCGTTGCACCTGATCTCCAACTACCGTTCTGATTCACCCGGAGCCCTGAATGACCCTCGAACGCGAAGCCGCCGCCAACACCGCCAAGGTCCTGTCCGAAGCGTTGCCTTATATCCGCCGATACGTCGGCAAGACACTGGTGATCAAATACGGCGGCAACGCGATGGAAAGCGAGGAGCTGAAAACCGGCTTCGCCCGCGACATCGTGCTGATGAAGGCCGTGGGCATCAACCCGGTGGTGGTTCACGGCGGCGGCCCGCAAATCGGTGACCTGCTCAAGCGTCTGTCGATCGAGAGTCATTTCGTCGACGGCATGCGCGTCACCGACGCCGCGACCATGGACGTGGTGGAAATGGTCCTCGGGGGCCAGGTCAACAAGGACATCGTCAACCTGATCAACCGCCACGGTGGCAGCGCCATCGGTCTGACCGGTAAAGACGCCGAGCTGATTCGTGCGAAGAAGCTCACCGTCACCCGCCAGACCCCGGAGATGACCACCCCGGAAATCATCGACATCGGCCATGTGGGCGAAGTGGTCGGGATCAATACCGATTTGCTGAACCTGCTGGTCAAAGGCGATTTCATCCCGGTTATCGCGCCAATCGGCGTCGGCGCCAACGGTGAGTCGTACAACATCAACGCCGACTTGGTGGCCGGTAAAGTCGCCGAAGCATTGAAAGCAGAGAAACTGATGCTGCTGACCAATATCGCCGGCCTGATGGACAAGTCGGGCAAGGTCCTGACCGGCCTGACGACTCAACAGGTCGACGAACTAATCGCCGACGGCACCATCTACGGCGGCATGCTGCCGAAGATCCGTTGCGCACTGGAAGCGGTCCAGGGCGGCGTGGGCAGCTCGCTGATCATCGACGGCCGCGTGCCGAACGCGATCCTGCTGGAAATCTTCACCGATACCGGCGTGGGTACCTTGATCAGCAATCGCAAGCGTCCTTAAGCGATAGCGCAATGAAAAAGACCCCGCTCAGCCTGGCTGAGCGGGGTCTTTTTTTGCCGCACTCCCTGTAGGAGCGAGCTTGCTCGCGAAAAACGCCAACGATAACGCAGGGTGCCTGGCGAAAAGCGGCGCTCTGACGTGCATCGCGAGCAAGCTCGCTCCTACAAGGGAATTGCGGTTAAACGCCGAACTGGGCGCGGTACGCTTCGACAGCAGGCAGGTGCTGCTTGAGCTGCGGATCGTCCGCCAGGAATTCCAGCACCTGATTCAGCGAAACAATGCTGATGACCGGGATGCCGAAGTCACGCTCGACTTCCTGGATCGCCGACAACTCGCCATTGCCGCGCTCCTGACGGTTCAGGGCGATCAGCACGCCAGCGGCCTTGGCGCCGTCCTGGGAGGCGATGATCTGCATCACTTCACGGATGGCTGTACCGGCGGTGATCACGTCGTCGATGATCAGCACTTCGCCGGTCAAAGGTGCGCCCACCAGACTGCCGCCTTCGCCGTGGGCCTTGGCTTCCTTGCGATTGAAGCACCATGGCAGGTCACGGTTGTGATGTTCAGCCAGAGCCACGGCGGTAGTCGCCGCCAACGGGATGCCTTTGTAGGCCGGGCCAAACAGTACGTCGAACGCAATGCCGCTTTCGGCAATGGCAGCGGCGTAGAAACGACCCAGCTGCGCCAGGGCCGAACCCGAGTTGAAGAGCCCCGCATTGAAGAAGTAAGGACTGGTGCGCCCGGACTTCAGGGTGAACTCACCGAAGCGCAAAACGCCGCGATCGATGGCAAAACGGATGAAATCGCGCTGATACGCTTGCATGAAAAACCCCAAATACCACGGATTTAGCTAATTAGCTTGACGCCGTGTATCATACACGCACGCGATTTTTGGGGCCATTTATGCGGATCATCAGTGTGAACGTCAATGGTATTCAGGCTGCAGTCGAGCGTGGTTTGCTCAGTTGGCTGCAGGCACAGAATGCCGACGTCATCTGCCTGCAGGACACCCGCGCCTCCGCCTTTGAACTGGACGATCCAGCCTTCCAACTGGATGGATACTTCCTTTATGCCTGCGATGCCGAAGTCCCCGCCCAAGGTGGCGTGGCTTTGTATTCGCGGCTGCAACCGAAGGCTGTCATCAGCGGTCTCGGTTTCGAGACGGCCGACCGCTACGGGCGCTACCTGCAAGCCGATTTCGACAAGGTCAGCATCGCGACCTTGCTGCTCCCTTCGGGGCAGAACGGCGATGAAGACTTGAACCAGAAGTTCAAGCTAATGGACGACTTCGCCCGTTATCTGGATAAACAGCGACGCAAACGTCGCGAGTACATCTATTGTGGCTCGCTGTACGTGGCGCAACAGAAGCTGGATATCAAGAACTGGCGCGACAGCCAGCAATCTCCGGGTTTCCTGGCGCCTGAACGCGCCTGGATGGACGAGATTGTCGGCAACATGGGCTATGTCGACGCCCTGCGCGAAGTCAGCCGCGAAGGCGACCAGTACAGCTGGTGGCCGGATAACGAACAGGCGGAGATGCTCAACCTTGGTTGGCGCTTCGACTATCAACTGCTGACCCCGGGCCTGCGCCGCTTCGTACGCAGTGCACGCTTGCCACGCCAGCCGCGGTTCTCGCAACACGCGCCGTTGATCGTGGACTACGACTGGACGCTGACCATCTGAGCGTCGTTTTGCAGATACAAAAAAGCCGACAGCAATGTCGGCTTTTTTGTGGACGGTGATTGCCGCCCTCTGTAGGAGCGAGCCTGCTCGCGATGGACGAAAGAGCACCGCTGGGTGTCAGGTATCCAATGTCATCATTAACGACCATCGCGAGCAGGCTCGCTCCTACAAAGGGGTATTCGATCGTTATTTGATCAATCGCCAGGTAAACGGGTACCGGTAAGGAAACCCTTCATTGGCTTTCACACCGGCAATAATCGTCAGCACCAGCGCACCTATCGCCACCAGTCCGAACAGGAAGAACCCGATGATCACCACCATCAGCAGGAAGCAGATGGCCGAGGCAATGGCGACGGTGATCTGGAAGTTCAAAGCCTCCTTGCCCTGGGCGTCGATGAACGGGTCCATCTCGCGCTTCATTTGCCAGAGAATCAGCGGACCGATCAGCGTGCCGAACGGAATCCAGATCCCCAGCAAGGCGGACAGGTGACAGAACATCGCCCACTGACGCACCTCCTGGCTCGGCGTGGGCAGCGGCAGTTGTTCGTCACTCATGGTGTCCTCCTTGCCTGGAGCGGTGCGGTCAGTCGGCCAATGCGGCCTTTTGCAGTTCGAAGATCTCGTTCATGCCTTTCTTCGCCAGTTCCAGCATGGCGTTCAGCTCTTCAGGCTGGAACGGCGCGCCTTCGGCAGTACCCTGGACTTCGATGAAACCGCCAGCACTGGTCATCACCACGTTCAGGTCGGTTTCGGCCGCCGAGTCTTCCAGGTAGTCGAGGTCGAGCACAGGCTCGCCCTTGTACATGCCCACGGAAACAGCAGCGATCATCTGCTTGACCGGGTCGCCGCCTTTCAGGCCGCCACGCTTCTTGATCACTTTCAAGGCATCGATCAGCGCGACCATGGAACCGGTGATCGACGCCGTACGGGTGCCACCGTCTGCCTGGATCACGTCGCAGTCGACGTACAGGGTGACGTCGCCCAGCTTGGTCATGTCCAGCGCAGCGCGCAGGGAGCGGCCGATCAGACGCTGGATTTCCAGCGTACGGCCGCCTTGCTTGCCACGGCTGGCTTCACGCTGGTTACGCTCGCCGGTGGCACGTGGCAGCATGCCGTACTCGGCGGTCAGCCAGCCCTGGCCCTGGCCTTTGAGGAAACGCGGTACGCCCGGTTCAACGCTGACGGTGCAGATGACCTTGGTATCACCGAACTCGACCAGCACAGAACCCTCGGCGTGTTTGGTGTAGTTGCGGGTGATGCGGATCGAGCGGAGCTGATCGGCAGCGCGACCACTTGGACGTATCATAGGGAATACCTGTACTGGGGACGGAAAACTGCGGAGCATTATAGAGCCGACGACCGCTACTGGGCACTTCTAAAAAAATCCGCCGACGACCGAAGGCTCTGCACTGCACGCCGGCGCAGGCCTGCCGCTCTTTGTCACACCCTGTGTTTGGGCGCATCCGCGTCACTGCGCTACAATCCTGCGCCTTTGCTGCCAGTCGGCTTTAATTCATTGATATCGGATTCCCGGAACCACGGTTCTGCGCCGATCTGCCTTGCGAGGTACCGCCATGGTGCACAGCATGACCGCCTTCGCCCGCGTCGAAAAAGCCGGCGTCCAGGGCACCCTGAGCTGGGAACTGCGGTCGGTCAACAGCCGCTACCTGGAACCCCACCTGCGCCTGCCGGAGTCCTTTCGCGACCTCGAAGGCGCGGTACGTGAAGCCCTGCGCCAAGGCGTATCGCGGGGCAAGCTCGAATGCACCCTGCGCTTCACCGAAGAAAACACCGGCAAAGCGCTGCAGATCGATCAGGAGCGCGCCGCGCAACTGGTCGCCGCCGCCGAGACCATCGCCGGCCTGATCAAGAACCCGGCCGCGCTGAACCCGCTGGAAGTCCTGGCCTGGCCCGGCGTGCTGGTGGGCGACGCCTCCGACCCGCAAGCCTTGAACGCCGAAGCGCTGGCACTGTTCAACCAGGGCCTCAAGGAACTCAAGGCCGGCCGCGAGCGCGAAGGTGCGGAGCTGGCACGGTTGATCAACGAGCGCCTGACCTCCATCGAAGAAGACGTGGTGACCCTGCGCGAACTGGTCCCGCAGATGCTCGCCACCCAGCGCCAGAAAGTCCTCGACCGTTTCGCCGACATGAAGGCCGAGATGGACCCGCAGCGCCTGGAGCAGGAAATGGTCATGCTCGCGCAGAAAAGCGACGTCGCCGAAGAACTGGATCGCCTGAGCACTCACATCATCGAAGTTCGCCGGGTACTCAAATCCGGCGGCGCTGCCGGGCGGCGCCTGGACTTCCTGATGCAGGAACTCAACCGCGAAGCCAACACACTGGGCTCCAAAGCCTTCGACCCGCGCAGCACCCAGGCTGCGGTCAACCTCAAGGTGTTGATCGAGCAGATGCGCGAACAAGTGCAGAATATTGAGTAAGGCTACCCCGACATGACCCACAGCACTGGCACCCTTTACATCATTTCCGCCCCTTCGGGCGCGGGCAAGAGCAGCCTGGTCAAGGCCCTGACCGACGCCAATCCGGAGATCCGCGTCTCGGTCTCCCACACCACCCGCGCCATGCGCCCGGGTGAAGTGAATGGCGTGAACTATCACTTCGTCGACCGCAGCGAGTTCGTGAAGATGATCGAGCACGGCGATTTCCTCGAGCGCGCCGAAGTGTTCGGCAATCTCTATGGCACCTCGCAAAGCCACCTGCAGCAAACCCTGGACGAAGGCCACGACCTGATCCTGGAAATCGACTGGCAAGGTGCCGAGCAAGTGCGCAAGCTGATGCCGCAGGCCCGTTCGGTCTTCATCCTGCCGCCGTCACTGCAGGCCCTGCACCAGCGCCTGACCAACCGTGGCCAGGACAGCGACGAGATCATTGACGGCCGGATGCGCGAAGCCGTCAGCGAAATGAGCCATTACGTCGACTACGATTACCTGATCATCAACGACGATTTCGCCCACGCACTGCACGACCTGAAGGCAATTTTCCGCGCCAATCAGCTGATTCAGAAGCGTCAGCAGCAGCGTCACGGCAAATTGCTGGCTGAATTGCTCGGTTAATCAGCTCTTCCCAAAACCGCTGCAAGGGCTTTACATTGGCACTTGCAGCGCGTTGAAGGGCTTGGTCAAAAAATCAGCGCTTCCCTAATCGCTGGTGATTTTTTAAACTGTTGAGTCCGCTCGCCCATCCGGGCAGCGCGCATATTGCATTTGCTACGAGGAAGACCATGGCCCGCGTAACCGTTGAAGACTGCCTAGAACACGTGGATAACCGCTTTGAGCTGGTCATGCTCTCTACCAAGCGTGCCCGTCAACTGGCCACCGGCGGCAAAGAGCCGAAAGTAGCATGGGAAAACGACAAGCCTACCGTCGTCGCCCTGCGCGAAATCGCTGAAGGCCTGATCGACTACGCAGCTATCGCCGAAGCCGAAATCGTTGAAGATGAACCGCTTTTTGCTGCATTCGAGGACGAGTCCAACGAGGCCGTCTAAGCCTATGCCTGGTCGACGTAGCACGGCGCGGGATCACAGCCTACGGCAGGAGACATCATGCCGAGCATAGACGCCCTCGCCGATCGCTTATCGACCTACCTCGGCAATGACCAGGTCAACCTGGTCCGCCGAGCGTATTTCTACGCCGAACAAGCCCACGACGGCCAACGCCGTCGTAGCGGCGAGGCGTACGTCACGCACCCACTCGCGGTGGCGAATATTCTTGCCGACATGCACATGGACCATCAGAGCCTGATGGCCGCAATGCTGCATGACGTGATCGAAGACACCGGTATTGCCAAGGAAGCGCTGCAAGCGCAGTTCGGCGAAACCGTGGCCGAACTGGTCGACGGGGTCAGCAAACTGACCCAGATGAACTTCGAGACCAAGGCCGAGGCACAAGCCGAAAACTTCCAGAAAATGGCCATGGCCATGGCCCGCGACATTCGCGTGATCCTGGTCAAGCTGGCCGACCGCCTGCACAACATGCGCACCCTGGAAGTGCTGTCCGGTGAAAAACGCCGACGCATCGCCAAGGAAACCCTGGAAATCTATGCGCCCATCGCCAACCGGCTGGGCATGCACGCCATCCGCGTAGAATTCGAAGACCTCGGCTTCAAGGCCATGCACCCGATGCGTTCCGCGCGGATCTACCAGGCCGTCAAGCGCGCCCGGGGCAACCGCAAGGAAATCGTCAACAAAATCGAAGAATCCTTAAGCCACTGCCTGGCCATCGACGGCATCCAGGGCGAGGTCAGCGGTCGCCAGAAACACCTCTACGGCATCTACACGAAAATGCGCGGCAAGCGTCGGGCCTTCAACGAGATCATGGACGTCTACGCGTTCCGGATCATCGTCGACAAGGTCGATACCTGCTACCGCGTGCTGGGTGCTGTACATAACTTATACAAACCACTGCCGGGGCGCTTCAAGGATTACATCGCGATCCCCAAGGCCAACGGCTACCAGTCGCTGCATACCACGCTGTTCGGCATGCACGGTGTTCCGATCGAGATCCAGATCCGCACCCGTGAAATGGAAGAGATGGCCAACAACGGCATCGCCGCCCATTGGCTGTACAAGTCCAGCGGCGACGAACAGCCGAAAGGCACTCACGCCCGCGCCCGCCAGTGGGTCAAGGGCGTGCTGGAAATGCAGCAACGCGCCGGCAACTCTCTGGAATTCATCGAGAGCGTGAAGATCGACCTGTTCCCGGACGAGGTCTACGTGTTCACGCCCAAGGGCCGGATCATGGAGCTGCCCAAGGGTTCCACGGCGGTCGACTTCGCTTACGCAGTGCATACCGACGTGGGCAACAGCTGCATTGCCTGCCGGATCAACCGTCGTCTCGCACCGCTGTCCGAACCGCTGCAAAGCGGCTCCACGGTCGAGATCGTCAGCGCACCCGGCGCACGGCCGAACCCGGCATGGCTCAACTTCGTGGTCACCGGCAAGGCGCGCACGCACATCCGCCATGCACTGAAACTGCAACGCCGCTCCGAATCCATCAGCCTGGGCGAACGCCTGCTGAACAAGGTCCTCAACGGATTCGACAGCGCGCTGGAAAAAATCCCGGCTGAACGCGTCAAGGCGATGCTCGCCGAGTACCGCCTCGAACTGATCGAGGATTTGCTCGAGGATATCGGCCTGGGCAATCGCATGGCCTATGTGGTGGCTCGCCGACTGCTCGGCGAAGGCGAACAGCTGCCAAGCCCGGAAGGCCCGCTGGCGATTCGCGGTACCGAAGGCCTGGTACTCAGCTACGCCAAGTGCTGCACACCGATCCCGGGCGACCCGATTGTCGGCCACCTGTCCGCGGGCAAAGGCATGGTCGTGCACCTGGACAACTGCCGCAATATCAGTGAAATCCGCCACAACCCGGAAAAATGCATCCAGCTCTCGTGGGCCAAGGATGTCACCGGCGAATTCAACGTCGAACTGCGCGTCGAACTGGAACACCAGCGCGGCCTGATTGCCCTGCTGGCCAGCAGCGTCAACGCCGCCGACGGCAACATCGAGAAAATCAGCATGGACGAACGCGATGGTCGCATCAGCGTGGTCCAGTTGGTGGTCAGCGTGCACGATCGCGTGCACCTGGCCCGCGTGATCAAGAAACTGCGTGCCCTGACCGGGGTGATTCGCATCACCCGCATGCGCGCATAAGCCCACTTACAAGGAGTCATTCATGACCAAGACTGTTATCACCAGCGACAAGGCCCCGGCGGCCATCGGTACTTACTCCCAGGCGATCAAGGCCGGCAACACCGTCTACATGTCGGGTCAGATTCCTCTGGACCCAAAAACCATGGAACTGGTTGAAGGCTTCGAAGCCCAGACCGTCCAGGTGTTCGAGAACCTCAAGGCCGTAGCCGAAGCAGCCGGTGGTTCGTTCAAGGACATCGTCAAGCTGAACATCTTCCTCACCGACCTGAGCCACTTCGCCAAGGTCAACGAGATCATGGGCAAGTACTTCGACCAGCCTTACCCTGCCCGCGCCGCCATCGGCGTTGCAGCCCTGCCTAAGGGTTCGCAGGTTGAAATGGATGCCATCCTGGTCATCGAGTAATGTGCACGGCGCAGCCTGGGGCTGCGCCGACTGCCCTGCTGTAAAGAAAGTTTGAAAGGATTCCACCATGCGCAATGCGCTTGCTCTCTCGCTGCTCGCCCTGCTTCTGGGCGGATGTGCCAGCAACCCTGCCGATCGTGATATCAGCGGCACCTGGATCAATCAGGTGGCGATCGATGCTGCCGCCAAAGGCGTCCCCCTGCGTGAAGCGCTCCAGGCCTATGGCCCGAACCTGGAATGGGACATCAACACCAAGGCCGGCCAGGCCCGCTACACCAATGGCTTTGAAAACGTCGACGGCAAGCTGCTGGGTGAAGAATCCGGCGCCTGGAAAATCGACTTTTACGGCAGCTCGGCCAGCGAGCTGAAGCGTGATGGCAAGCAACTCAGCCAGTCCGCCAGCGAAAACGAGCCCGAGCAGGTTTTCGACCGCGCCCAGATTCCAGTGCCGGACGGCGCTCCGATCGGCGCCAGTTTCGAGCGTGCACTGTATTCAGCCTACATGGGCGGCAGCTGGACAATCGTCAGCGGTACCGGCGAAGGCAACACGGTTCAATTCCAGGCCGACGGCCAGGTGACCGGTCTGCCCGGCAGCGACCGCTATGCGTTGTGCCTGGCTGGCGATTGCGCCTCCATGAGCGGCGGCAATGACAACATGTGGCTGCAACTCAATGGCCAGGGCAACGCCTGGATCTTTGCGCGCAAGGGCAAGGAGCTGGAGATTTTCCAGACCGTGAACACGGCGCAGGCGGACGAAATGCCTTCGTTCACTCCGGGTGAGCGCAAGTGGTTGCTCGAGAAGCAGTAACCTGCGCATAACCCATGTGGGAGCGGGCTTGCGAAAACGGTGTAACAGCCAACAGAGATGTTGAATGTCATGCCCCATTCGCGAGCAAGCCCGCTCCCACATTTGGTTTGTGGCAATCGGTAACGTCAGCAGCGCCCTTCAATGATCGCCGCATACCCCTCGCGAAAACTCGGGTACTTCGGCGTCCAGCCCAAAGCCTTCGCCCGCGCATTACTGCAACGCTTGCTGCCGGTGCGCCGCACGCTTGAATCGTCGTCCCACTCAGTCACGCCCAGATACCCGCGCAACCAGCCCACCACATCGGCCAGCGCTGCCGGCTCGTCATCGACGCCGATGTAGACATCCTCCAGCGCCACACCACGCCGGTCCGCCTCAAGCAGGCACGCCATCAATCCTGCGGCATCGTCCGCATGGATCCGGTTGGCATACAACGGTGGTTCAACCGCCACGCGATAACCCCGGCGGACCTGAGTCAGCAACCACTCACGCCCCGGACCGTAGATGCCGGTCAGTCGCACGACACTGGCCGGGATACCGCTCTTGAGCGCGATCTGCTCGGCCTCGAGCATCACACGCCCAGAATAACCGGACGCCACCGTAGACGAACGCTCATCGACCCACTCGCCATCCTGCTGCCCGTAAACACTGCTGCTGGACACAAACAACAGGCGATTGGGCACCTGACCGTAGTCGTTGAGCCACTCCAGCACATGCTCCAGTCCCTGGACATAGGCAGAACGGTAGCCGGCTTCGTCGTGATCGGTGGCTGCCGCGCAATACACCAGGTAATCCACGGCACCGATCGGCCAAGTGGCCGGGCAGTCTTTGTTGAACAAATCACCGGCAACGCCGATGACGCCTGCGGGCAGGCGTGAAACATCCCGCCGCAGGCCATGAACCTCCCATCCCGCCGCCAGCAGCTGTGTGGCCAGGCGGCTGCCAACATCACCGCAACCGGCGATCAAAACAGTAGGCGCAGACATCAGAAAACTCCTATCGCAAAGCCACAGACTAGCGCCGGCAACAGACAGGCGGCTAGCAATGCAGGAAAAAAAGAGACGCTATTACTTCTGTTAACAAGAATTACTTGCAATAATACGCCCCACTTTTGTTCTCGGCCCTTCGAGGCCTGGAAGAACTTCACCCGTTTTTTCTCTCAGGTCCGGCCAGCATGACACGTAATCAACTCTCCGCTTCGCCAACCAAACGACCTCGCGCCTGGAGCGCGGTGGCCGCCCTGCTCCTCAGCCTGATGCTCGCGCCAGTCGCGGCTTTCGCCGATGCCCAGGCGCCAGCAACTCCGGCCGCCGCAGCCCCTGCACCGACTGATCACGCCGCCCCGGCCGTCGCTCCCGCCGCGACCGATCCTGCCCAGGCAGCGCCGACAGAAACTCTGGGTGAAGACGTTCCTGAAGTCCTCGAAGCCGACAACACCCTGGGCATGGCCCATGACCTGTCGCCTTGGGGCATGTACAAGAATGCCGACATCATCGTGAAAATCGTGATGATCGGCCTGGCCATCGCCTCGATCATCACCTGGACCATCTGGATCGCCAAGGGTCTTGAGCTGATGGGCGCCAAGCGTCGCCTGCGCGGTGAAATCGCCCAACTGAAAAAATCCACCTCTCTCAAGGAAGCCAGCGCCACGGCGGCGAAGGAAGGCACCCTCGCCAACCTGCTGGTGCACGATGCTCTCGAAGAGATGCGCCTGTCGGTCAACAGCCGTGAGAAAGAAGGCATCAAGGAACGCGTCAGCTTCCGCCTTGAGCGCCTGGTCGCGGCCTGCGGTCGCAACATGAGCAGCGGCACCGGCGTGCTGGCGACCATCGGTTCCACCGCGCCCTTCGTCGGCCTGTTCGGTACCGTGTGGGGCATCATGAACAGCTTCATCGGCATCGCCAAAACCCAGACCACCAACCTCGCCGTCGTCGCTCCCGGCATCGCCGAAGCCCTGCTGGCCACCGCACTGGGCCTGGTTGCAGCGATCCCTGCGGTCGTGATCTACAACGTCTTCGCCCGCTCCATCGCCGGTTACAAAGCTCAGGTGTCCGACGCGTCGGCACAGGTCCTGCTGCTGGTCAGCCGCGACCTCGACCACCAGCCTGAGCGCAGCTCGCAACCGCACATGGTGAAAGTGGGGTAATCGGCCATGGGCCTGCATTTGAAAGAAGGGGCAGACGACGATCTGTCCGAAAACCACGAAATCAACGTCACGCCGTTCATCGACGTGATGCTGGTGCTGTTGATCATCTTCATGGTGGCAGCCCCGCTGGCCACCGTGGACATCAAGGTCGACCTGCCCGCCTCCACCGCCAAACCGGCGCCGCGGCCAGAGAAACCGGTGTTCCTCAGCGTCAAGGCTGACCAGCGCCTGTTCCTCGGTGAAGACGAAGTGAAGGCCGAAGCACTCGGCGCCACCCTCGACGCCAGGACCCAGGGCAAAAAAGACACGACGATCTTCTTCCAGGCCGACAAAGGCGTGGATTACGGCGACCTGATGAGCGTGATGGACAACCTGCGTTCAGCCGGTTACCTGAAGGTAGGTCTGGTCGGACTCGAGACGGCAGCCAAGAAATGATCACGACGCGCCATAAGCTGACGCGTTACAGCGGTAGCCTGGCCGTGGTGCTGGGCGTTCACGCGCTGGCCATTGCGCTGGCGCTGAACTGGTCCGCTCGCCCGCCCATCGAATTGCCTCCTCAGGCAATGTTGGTCGAACTGGCACCGGCCCCCGCCCCGCCACCGCCTGCTCCGCCGAAGGTCGTCACCCCACCGCAGCCACCGGCTCCGGTTGAAGAACTGCCGATCCCCAAGCTCGCCGAAGCGCCGAAAGCCGAGATTGCCGTGCCCAAGCCCGTCAAGCCAAAGCCAAAGCCACAACCGCCCAAGCCGGTAGAGAAGAAACCCGAACCGCCGAAGGAAAAACCGGCCGAAGAAAAGCCTGCCGAAACGCAACAGACTCAGGCGCCAACGGAGAAATCCGCTCAGCCTGCACCGGGTCCTTCGCCGGCTCAACTGGCGGCCAAGGCCAGCTGGCAAGGCACGCTGCTGGCGCACCTGCAGAAGTACAAAAAGTACCCTGCCAGTGCACAGGCACGGGGCAAGGAAGGCATGAACCGCCTGCGTTTCGTCGTGGATGCCGAAGGCAATGTGTTGTCGTTTGAGCTGGTAGGCGCCTCGGGCACTGCCGATCTGGACCGGGCCACCCTGGAAATGATCCGCCGCGCTCAACCGCTGCCCAAGCCACCGGCCGACATGCTGACCAATGGCTCCATCGAAATCGTTGCACCCTTTGTGTATTCGCTGGAAAAACGCCGTCGGTAAACGCACCACCGCTCCCACAGAGATTTCTGCCAACAGGAAGGTCGCGTTCCAAACCAAAAAGGCACCGAAAGGTGCCTTTCTCTTATCTGCCAGCGGCAAACCGGCATTGCCCGGTGTCACCGGACACGTTCAGTCTGATAACGTGCGTCTATCGATTGCAGCCGGTATGCTTGGCCCGCAACTACATGGACGCTTGCTATGACCCTCACAGAATTACGCTACATCGTTACCCTCGCCCAAGAGCAGCACTTCGGCCACGCGGCCGAGCGTTGCCACGTCAGCCAGCCGACCCTTTCGGTGGGCGTGAAAAAGCTTGAAGACGAACTCGGTGTGCTGATTTTCGAGCGCAGCAAAAGCGCCGTGCGCCTGACGCCGGTCGGCGAAGGCATCGTGGCCCAGGCGCAAAAAGTGCTGGAACAGGCCCAGGGCATCCGCGAACTGGCCCAGGCCGGCAAGAACCAGCTGACGGCCCCGCTCAAAGTTGGCGCGATCTACACTGTCGGGCCGTACCTGTTCCCGCACCTGATTCCACAACTGCACCGGGTCGCCCCGCAGATGCCTTTGTACATCGAAGAAAACTTCACCCACGTGCTGCGCGACAAACTGCGCAACGGTGAACTCGACGCGATCATCATCGCCCTGCCGTTCAGCGAAGCCGACGTGCTGACCCTGCAGCTCTACGACGAGCCGTTCTACGTGCTGATGCCGGCGCAGCACCCGTGGACGCAAAAAGAGTCCATCGACGCCAACCTGCTCAACGACAAGAGCCTGCTGCTGCTCGGCGAAGGCCACTGCTTCCGCGATCAGGTACTGGAAGCCTGCCCGACCCTGACCAAAGGCAACGACGGCGCCAAGCACACCACGGTGGAATCCAGTTCCCTGGAAACCATTCGCCACATGGTCGCGTCCGGCCTCGGGATTTCGATCCTGCCGTTGTCGGCAGTCGACAGCCACCACTACGCCCCCGGCGTGATCGAGGTGCGTCCATTGTCGGCACCCGTACCGTTCCGCACCGTGGCCATTGCCTGGCGCGCGAGCTTCCCGCGTCCGAAGGCGATTGAAATCCTCGCCGACTCCATTCGCCTGTGCTCGGTGGCCAAGCCAGCGGCGCAGGTTGCTGCGGGCTAAGCGACGGTCATGAGCGAGTTGTCGCAAGTGTCGGTGACGGCACTCAAGGGTGTCGGTGAAGCCATGGCCGAGAAACTGGCCAAGGTCGGCCTGGAAAACCTCCAGGACGTGTTGTTTCACTTGCCCCTGCGCTATCAGGACCGCACCCGCGTGGTCCCGATCGGCGCGCTGCGACCCGGGCAGGATGCGGTCATCGAAGGCACGGTCAGCGGTGCCGATGTGGTCATGGGCCGTCGGCGCAGCCTTGTGGTGCGACTGCAGGACGGCACCGGCGGACTCAGCCTGCGCTTCTACCATTTCAGCAATGCACAGAAGGAAGGCCTCAAACGCGGCACGCGGATTCGCTGCTACGGCGAGGCACGGCCCGGTGCTTCGGGGCTGGAAATCTACCACCCGGAATATCGCGCCATCACTGGCGACGAACCACCGCCGGTGGATGAAACCCTGACTCCGGTCTACCCGCTCACCGAAGGCCTGACCCAACAGCGCCTGCGCCAGTTGTGCATGCAGACCCTCACCCTGCTGGGCCCCAGCAGCCTGCCCGACTGGCTGCCCAACGAGCTGGCCCGCGACTACCAACTGGCTCCACTGGCCGATGCAATCCGCTACCTGCACAACCCGCCCGCCGATGCCGACGTCGATGAACTCGCCCTCGGCCATCACTGGGCACAACACCGCCTGGCTTTCGAAGAACTGCTGACCCATCAACTGTCGCAACAGCGCCTTCGTGAAAGCATGCGCGCCCTGCGTGCGCCGGCGATGCCCAAAGCCACCCAGCTGCCGGCCAAATACCTGGCCAATCTCGGCTTCAGCCCGACCGGCGCCCAGCAACGGGTCGGCAACGAAATCGCCTACGACCTCAGCCAGCACGAGCCCATGCTGCGGCTGATCCAGGGCGACGTCGGCGCTGGCAAAACCGTGGTTGCCGCCCTTGCCGCCCTGCAAGCGCTGGAGGCCGGTTATCAGGTCGCACTGATGGCGCCTACCGAGATTCTCGCCGAGCAGCACTTCATCACCTTCAAGCGCTGGCTCGAGCCGCTGGGCATTGAAGTCGCATGGCTCGCCGGCAAGCTCAAGGGCAAGAACCGCACCGCCGCGCTGGAGCAAATCGCCAGCGGCACGCCTATGGTGGTCGGCACTCACGCGCTGTTCCAGGACGAAGTGCAATTCAAGAACCTGGCGCTGGTGATCATCGACGAACAGCACCGTTTCGGCGTGCAGCAGCGTCTGGCCCTGCGGCAGAAAGGCGTCGGCGGACGCATGTGTCCGCACCAGTTGATCATGACCGCCACGCCGATTCCGCGCACGCTGGCCATGAGCGCCTACGCCGATCTCGACACCTCGATCCTCGACGAACTGCCCCCCGGCCGCACCCCGGTCAACACCGTGCTGATCACCGACACCCGGCGGGTCGAAGTCATCGAACGGGTGCGCAGCGCTTGCGCCGAAGGGCGACAAGCCTATTGGGTATGCACGCTGATCGAAGAGTCGGAAGAGCTGACCTGCCAGGCCGCCGAAACCACCTTTGAGGACCTCACCGCCGCCCTCGGCGAGCTGAAGGTCGGGCTGATCCACGGCCGCATGAAACCTGCGGAAAAAGCCGCGGTGATGGCCGAGTTCAAGGCCGGAAACCTGCAACTGCTGGTCGCAACCACGGTGATCGAAGTGGGCGTGGACGTACCCAACGCCAGCCTGATGATCATCGAAAACCCCGAGCGTCTGGGCCTGGCGCAACTGCACCAGTTGCGCGGCCGCGTCGGCCGGGGCAGCGCCGTCAGCCATTGCGTGCTGCTCTACCATCCGCCGCTGTCGCAGATCGGCCGCCAGCGCCTGGGCATCATGCGCGAAACCAACGATGGTTTTGTCATCGCCGAAAAGGACCTGGAATTGCGCGGCCCCGGCGAAATGCTCGGCACCCGCCAAACCGGTCTGCTTCAATTCAAGGTCGCCGACCTGATGCGCGATGCCGATTTGCTACCCGCCGTACGCGATGCCGCCCAGGCATTGCTCGAACGCTGGCCGACCCATGTCAGCCCGTTACTCGACCGATGGCTGCGTCATGGCCAACAATACGGCCAAGTGTGACAAGCGTCACAGTTTCTGAGGCGTGGCTTTAGGCAAGCTGGTTATACTCCTGCAATTGTTTAATCACGGATACAGACCATGACCGACGTTGCCTTCGCACCCGATACCCCGCACGCTCCGTCGGTTATTCGGCTGATGCTGGGCAAGTTGGCCATTGCCTACGAAGAAGTGCTGGACCATCACGGCCTCAATGCCGCACGCAAAGTGCAGGCCGTTCTGCTCGATGACAGCGTCGGCGCGTTGATGGTGTTGTTCCCGCAGAGCCAGTTGCTGGACCTCAATCGCCTGACCGAACTCACCGGTCGCCGCCTCACTGCCGTGCCCACCGAACGCCTGACAAAAATGCTCGGCAAGCACAACCTCAGCTTGCTGCCGGGCCTGCCGGTGCTGACCAGTTCACCCTGCCTGTACGACGAAAGCCTGCTGCGTGAGCCGAAGTTGCTGATCAACTCTGGTGAGCCGGGCGTGCTGCTGGAAGTCTCCAGCGAAGACTTCAAGACCATGCTGACCAAGGCCAGCGCCGCCAACTTCGGCGAAAACCTGACCAGCATCCGTCCGAACCTCGACCGCCCCGATGACGACCGCAAGGAAATCACCCAGGCCGTCCAGGCGTTTACCGCGCGGCGCATCCAGCAGCGTCTGGAAGAGACCATCGAGATTCCGCCGCTGGCTGAAACCGCGCAAAAGATCATCAAGCTGCGTGTCGACCCCAACGCCACTATCGACGACATCACCGGCGTGGTCGAAACCGACCCGGCGCTGGCCGCGCAAGTCGTGAGCTGGGCAGCGTCGCCGTACTACGCCTCGCCGGGCAAGATCCGTTCCGTGGAAGACGCCATCGTGCGCGTGCTGGGCTTCGACCTGGTGATCAACCTGGCGCTGGGCCTGGCCCTGGGTAAAACCCTGAGCCTGCCCAAGGACCACCCGCAACAAACCACGCCGTACTGGCAGCAATCCATCTACACCGCCGCCGTCATCGAAGGCCTGACCCGCGCCATGCCACGCACCCAGCGCCCGGAAGCAGGCCTGACCTACCTGGCCGGCTTGCTGCACAACTTCGGCTACCTGCTGCTGGCCCACGTGTTCCCGCCACACTTCTCACTGATCTGCCGCCACCTGGAGGTCAACCCGCACCTGTGCCACAGCTTCGTGGAACAACACCTGCTGGGCATCAGCCGTGAACAGATCGGCTCGTGGCTGATGCGCTACTGGGACATGCCCGAAGAGCTGTCCACCGCGCTGCGCTTCCAGCACGACCCGGCCTACGACGGCACCTACGCCGAATACCCGAACCTGGTCTGCCTGTCGGTGCGCCTGCTGCGCAGCCGAGGCATCGGCTCCGGCCCCGACGAAGGCATCCCGGACGCACTATTGGAACGCCTCGGCCTGAGCCGCGCCAAGGCCGACGACGTAGTCAGCAAAGTGCTGGAGGCTGAAGTGCTGCTGCGCGAACTGGCGTCGCAATTCACCCAAGGCTGAAAAGCATCGCGGGCTAGCCCGCGATAGGGCCGACTTCAGCTTTGGATTTTATAACAGGCTACGCAAAACAAACGGATACCCCCCCGCGTACCCGATAAGAACCAACTTGCTGTCCTTTGTCAGCGCCATGTGGTTATACATGCCTTTATGGTCGAACCAGCCCTTACCGTTGAACGAAGTATCAAGCTGACCAGTGGGCAAATAGCGTGCTGCCACTGATCTTGCAACCAGGATTGTGTTGTTATTCTCTTGCCAGGCACAGTTTTGCCAACCCCCCCCATCGGGCAATATGCTGGAGAACAATGGCTTGCCAGCATTAAACCCAAAATTGGGAGACCCATTGGCGTTTAGAACTGCAATCCAGGGGGTAGATGGCAAACCAAAATCATGAGTCTTGGCAGCGGAGCCAGCCACTACAATCGCACCATCGCTGTTCCTGACTGAAATTGTCCCGGCCCTAATATGCTTTAGTTCGTCATTCTTAATAACGAACTTCTGACCATTGAAGCTGCGATCTCTCTTCCCATCCTTTTCCAAACGAATGACAAAAGCGTTTAAGGCTGCATTTTCAGAGTCATCCTCAAGATAACTACCAAACACCAGAATTTTTTCTTCATCCGTTAGCGCAATGCTGATGACTTCATGATCAAGGCCATCAAGGTTGATCAATAATTTACCGCCATCACCAAAGGTCGTGTCATATTTGCCGTCTGGCGTAAGTCGAATCAGCAATCCACGTACCCAGTATCGACCATTGTCCTGGCCGTAAATCCCACTGTGCGCGACAAGAATCCTGCCATCTTTCTGCACGCACACAGAACCGCCAATATATCCGGCTGCCATGGTTAAACTTTTTGCTTCACTTGTATTGTCGACATTTTTTCGGGGGGGGAATGACTTCCGGGAGCGTAATGACGCTGCGTCACGAGAGAACAGTCTATAGGGGTCTATTTTTTTATAACCCTCCTCTCCAAAATCAGTATCCAGCTGGCCATCCTTATTCAGCCGAGCAACAACCATATCTCGCTGCCCCATTTCATCAAGGTACGTACCTTTCAAAAGGAATTTGCCCTCCGAGTATGGAAATAGTCCACATCTAGGGGCTACGCTCCAGTGAATTGGCAAGATCGTCGACCCATTGTCGCCAAAAGAAGTGTCGAAGACTCCACGATCATCCATTCGCCTTAGCCTCATCGACACAACACCAACACCATCACGCCGGTATTGATCGGCACAAATCAGCTTTCCATTCATCGGAAGAACCGAATATAAAACAGCCCTCCACTCTTCTATTTCCACTACACCATTTTTACCAAAGGACGGGTCAAGTGTTCCTGCTGTCACTGTTTCACTCTGCATCTGGCTCATGATCGCACTCCACGTGTGTAGTAAGGCTGAACTACCCAATGCTCAGCACAGTGGAGCACGCAACAAGCGCAACTGTGACCTGTCAGGAATGACAGTCATTTAGTCTTCTTCGAACTAAAATCGACGGAGATTAGTCCGAAACAACAACCTTTATGGCTGTCATTGAACAGCAACAGGCTTTTTCTTCGGCTTCAAATACTTGGTCAGCCCCTGGAACCAGATCACCAGCGCGGGGTTGCCCTTGATCTGAATCGATTTGTCCTGAATCCCGGTCATGAACGCCAGTTGCTTGTTCTTCGCCTGCATCGTGGCAAAGCCATACGCGGCATCTTTAAAGGCAATCGCAAACGCAGGCTCGGCATGCACACCCGATTGGCTGGTGATGCGCTGGTCCTTCACGCGGAAATGCCGCGCCACTTTCCCGTCCAGGGTCTGCAGCTGAAACACCAGGTCCTTGTCACCCAACTGCTGCTGAAACGCCGGATTGGTCCGGCTGGCCTTACCCATCAACAAACCCAGCATCCACAGCAGAAAACGAAATTTCATGCGCACAGCCTCAGAAGGAAAATGAACGGCCTGGGCAGTTTAACGGCTTCAGGCGATAACACCACTATCTACTTGCGTTAGAAGAAGATCAGAACCATTACCCTCACGATGACTACCAAGTCACAATTATCCACACCACCTTCAAACGAAACACAATCGGTAGGAGCTGCCGAAGGCTGCGATCTTTTGATCTTCAACCCTGCGCCATCTCGCCGACGATGTTTGCTCGCGATAGCGCCCTCACTGACGCCATCGCCAGCAAGCCGGCTCCAAGGCGGTATTTCAGGTACAAAAAATGGGCACCCAACCCTGGTTGGCGTGCCCATTTTTTATTCCACCCCCCGCTACGCGAGAGGCGAAAACGGCTTACGGATTAACGCTGTCTTTCAACGACTTGCCTGGCTTGAACGCAACGGTGTTGCTGGCCTTGATTTTGACAGGCTCACCGGTTTGCGGGTTTTTGCCGGTGCGGGCACCGCGATGGCGTTGCAGGAAGGTGCCGAAGCCCACCAGCGTCACGCTGTCTTTGCGGTGCAGGGCACCGGTGATTTCTTCAAGAACGGCGTTGAGAACGCGGTTGGCTTGTTCTTTGGTGAGGTCTGCTTTTTCAGCAATGGCTGCAGCGAGGTCTGGTTTACGCATGTGAGTGAAGCCCCTTTGACGGTTTGTTGTTGTTATGTCCGTGCTGCTCTCTGTGGAGCAGCGCCAAAAGCGCCGCAGGTGCTCTACTCTGCGGCAGACGGGAGTGAGGATGGCACGCAGTGAGGCCCCGCGCCAGTATCGGCGCGGCCATTGTTAGGGCAAAAGGGGGGTGATTCCGACAGAACGACCGGTATTTATGCCAACAGGGCTGGAAGCTCTTTGTTCAGGGCCAGTTTTTCCATCACGGCGGCACCGGTGAGGGCATAACCGAGCAGCTTGCCCGCAGCATCGCGGCATAAAACCTTGATGTCGGCGCCCTGCCCTTCGACGGTCCAGATGCCTTCTGCACCCCGTGGCGGCGGAGATACCACCAGCGGGCACACCGGGGTTTTGACGGTGATCGGCATCGGGCCATAGGTGACGGCAGTCGGGTTGCCGGCCAGGGTTTGCGCCAGCGCTCGCGCACAGCTCATCAAGGGCATCACGTACAGCAGATTCAGCCCATCGACCTCGGCACAATCGCCCAGGGCGTAGATGTTGGCATGGGAGGTCTTCAGGTGCCGGTCGACCATGATGCCGCGGTTGACCTGCAGGCCGGCCGCAGCCGCCAGGTCGACACGCGGGCGCAGGCCAATGGCCGAGACCACCACGTCGCACGGGATCACCTGACCATCGGACAGGTGAGCTTCCAGGCTGTCCGCCACACGTTGCAGGCGGTTGAGCACCGGCCCGAGGTGGAAACGTGCACCGAGGCTTTCCAGGCCAGCCTGCACCGCTGCCGCAGCCGCCGGGTGCAGCAGGGTCGGCATGACTTGTTCGCACGGAGCAACCAGTTGCACTTCGTAACCGCCCAGGGTCAGGTCGTTGGCGAACTCACAGCCGATCAGGCCGGCGCCGAGCAGCAGCACGCGGCGCTTGCCGGCAGCCGCTGCACGGAAGCGTGCGTAATCTTCCAGGTCGTTGATCGGGAATACGCAATCCGCCGCGTCACCTTCAATGGGCACGCGCACGGTTTCGGCGCCCCAGGCCAGGATCAGGTCACGGTACATCACCGCCTCTTCACCGATCCACAGGCGCTTGTGGCCCGGGTCAATGCCGCTGATGCGCGTGTGGGTGCGTATTTCGGCCTTGAGTTGTTCGGCCATGGCGCCGGGTTCGGCCATACTCAGGCCGTCGGCATCCTTGTTTTTGCCGAAGCCGGTGGAGAGCATCGGCTTGGAGTAGGAGCGCCCGTCATCGGCGGTAATCAAAAGCAGCGGGGTTTCGCTGTCGAGCTTGCGAAACTCGCGGGCGACATTGTAGCCAGCCAGACCGGTGCCAATGATGACGACAGGTGCGTTCATTCCTTACTCCTCAATTATTCAGGCAGCGATTTCGATCATTTCAAAATCCATTTTGCCCACACCGCAGTCCGGGCACAGCCAGTCTTCCGGCACGTCTTCCCAACGGGTGCCCGGCGCAATGCCGTCATCCGGCCAACCGTCGGCTTCGTTGTAGATCAGGCCGCAGACGATACATTGCCACTTTTTCATCAGGTACTTCCTCAGGGTTCAGGCGTTTTGCCGGCCGGACGGTCGATGGTTGTAGCACTGCCGTCCAACTCAGCGCGTTTTGTACTGATCGGTGCCGCCGGATGCAAGCGTGTTCAGCGCAACGGCAGGCCAATTCAATCGATATCGGTGGCTGACATGTTAAGCTCGCCGCCTCATTTGCTGCCAATAATGACTCATTGTGCAACACACAGAATCCCCCTCTCCAGCTCCTCTCTGGCTCTCGCGCAGCGAACTGGCGCCCCTCCCCGATGCTTCCATCCTGGACTGGCTGTTCGACGAAGGCTCGCTCACCCGACGTCTGATTCATCTGTCGAATGATGCCTTCAGCGTCTCGCCGATGTTCGAGGGCTGGCAAACCTTGCGCGCCGACGAATGCGCAGCGCTGGACCTGGCCGACGGCAGTGAAGGTTGGGTGCGCGAGGTGTATCTGCGCGGTCATGGTGAAGCCTGGGTGTTCGCCCGCAGCGTAGCGGCACGCAGTGCATTGCAAGGCGACGGCTTGCACATGGACGAATTGGGCAGCCGCTCCCTGGGTGAATTGCTGTTCTGCGATCAGGCGTTTCAGCGTCGGGCCATCGAGGTTTGTCATTATCCTCAAGAATGGCTGCCGGGCGAGGTGCGGGCACCGGATCTATGGGGCCGCCGTTCACGTTTTGACCGCGGCGCGTTGAGTGTCCTGGTGGCCGAAATCTTCCTGCCTTCCCTGTGGGACGCCGCACGCGCCCAATCGGAGAACCTCTGATGTACCAAAGCCTGCTCAAGTCCTTGAACCGCTTGAACCCTCGGGCCTGGGACTTCATTCAGCTGACGCGGATGGACAAGCCGATCGGCATTTACCTGCTGCTCTGGCCGACGCTGTGGGCGCTGTGGATTGCCGGCAAGGGTTCGCCGTCCCTGGCCAACATTGTGATTTTCGTCCTGGGCGTAGTGCTGACCCGCGCCGGTGGCTGCGTGATCAACGACTGGGCGGACCGCAAGGTCGATGGTCATGTGAAGCGTACCGAGCAGCGCCCGCTGGTGAGCGGCAAGATCAGCTCGAAAGAGGCGCTGGTGTTCTTCGCCTTGCTGATGGGCGTGAGCTTCCTGCTGGTGCTGTGCACCAATGCCGCGACCGTGTGGCTGTCGCTGGGCGGCCTGGCATTGGCGTTCAGTTACCCCTTCATGAAGCGCTACACCTATTACCCGCAAGTGGTGTTGGGCGCCGCATTTTCGTGGGGGATGCCGATGGCGTTCACCGCAGAAACCGGTGAATTGCCGGCTGCCGCATGGCTGCTGTGGATCGCCAACCTGCTGTGGACCGTGGGTTACGACACGTATTACGCGATGACCGACCGCGATGACGACCTCAAGATCGGTGTGAAATCCACGGCAATCCTGTTCGGCGATGCGGACCGGGCAATCATCCTGACTCTGCAAGGACTGGCGTTGGGTTGCCTGTTGCTGGCGGGTTCGAAGTTCGACCTGGGTGGCTGGTTCCACCTCGGATTACTGGTGGCGGCGGGCTGCTTTGCGTGGGAGTTCTGGTACACCCGCGACAAGGACCGGATGCGTTGCTTCAAGGCGTTTTTGCACAATCACTGGGCGGGCCTGGCTATTTTCGTCGGGATTGTGCTGGATTACGGGTTGCGTTGACCGTTGAAAAGCTCGCGGCCTGCGGCAGCTCCTGCCGCAGGCCGCGATCTTTTTGTCGTGTTACATATGCTCGCGAACGACGTGCCAGACGTCCTTCATCTTGTCACCCTTCATTTCTCCAGGTGCCTTGTCCTTCTGGAAGTAGTACAGCGGTTTTCCGTCAAAGGCCCATTGCATGGTCCCGTCGTCACGCTTGATAACGGTCCATTTACCTTCAGCCTTGGCACCCGCCTCTGCCTTGAGCGGCGGCCAGTACTCTGCACACTCGCCGGTGCACACCGACTTGCCGCCAGTGTCCTTGTCGAACGTGTACAAAGTCATGCCCTTATGGTCGACCATCATGCCGTCTTTCATCATCGCCGGGTCGGCGGCAAAGGCCAGTGTCGGCAGCGTTAACGCAGCAGTGACCAGCAAAGCCTTCCAGGATTGAGCAATGTAGTTCATGGAAACCTTCCTCTTGTGGTTGTCAGGATCCGGACTTAGAGCTTAGCCCAGGATCCAGCCAATCGCCGGTCGACTAAAATACTGTCACACGACTGCAATAATTCCGTTATCTAATGCGGCGCAAGACAGTTAAATGACAAGAGGATTTTGGGCATGGTTGGCAGGAGCATTCTGATCGTCGACGACGAAGCGCCTATTCGCGAAATGATCGCCGTTGCGTTGGAAATGGCCGGCTATGACTGCCTGGAGGCGGAAAACTCCCAGCAGGCCCACGCCATTATCGTCGACCGCAAACCGGACCTGATCCTGCTCGACTGGATGCTGCCCGGCACCTCCGGCATCGAGCTGGCCCGTCGCCTCAAGCGAGATGAACTGACCGGGGACATCCCGATCATCATGCTCACCGCCAAGGGTGAAGAGGACAACAAGATCCAGGGCCTGGAAGTCGGCGCCGACGACTACATCACCAAGCCGTTTTCCCCCCGTGAGCTGGTGGCGCGCCTGAAGGCCGTGCTACGCCGTACCGGCCCGACCGATGGCGAGGCGCCAATCGAAGTCGGCGGCCTGCTGCTGGACCCGATCAGCCACCGCGTGACCATCGACGGTCGTCCCGCCGAGATGGGCCCGACCGAATACCGCCTGCTGCAATTCTTCATGACTCACCAGGAGCGCGCCTACACCCGTGGCCAGTTGCTGGATCAGGTCTGGGGCGGCAACGTCTATGTCGAGGAGCGTACCGTCGACGTGCACATTCGGCGCCTGCGCAAAGCCCTCGGCGATGCTTACGAAAATCTGGTACAAACCGTGCGCGGCACCGGTTACCGCTTTTCTACCAAAGCCTGACCCGGACCCTTACCGCCCGACAAGCTGACAAGGACGCGCGTCAAGTGAACCAAAACTGGCATGGCACCCTGATTCGCCACATGCTGCTACTGGTCACCGCCTGCCTGGTGATCGGCCTGATCACCGGCTATTACGGCTGGAGCCTCGCCGCAGGCCTGGGTCTTTACCTGGCCTGGACCCTCAAGCAATTGCTGCGTCTGCACGAGTGGCTGCGCCTGCACAAACCCGATGAAGCGCCGCCCGACGGCTACGGCCTGTGGGGCGAGGTGTTCGACAGCATCTACCACCTGCAGCGCCGCGACCAACGGGTACGCGGGCGCCTGCAAGCGGTGATCGACCGGGTTCAGGAATCCACCGCCGCGCTCAAGGATGCGGTGATCATGCTCGACACCGACGGCAACCTGGAGTGGTGGAACCGCGCCGCCGAAACCCTGCTGGGCCTCAAGACCCCGCAAGACAGCGGCCAACCGGTGACCAACCTGGTGCGCCATCCGCGCTTCAAGGAATACTTCGAGCAAGACAGCTACGCCGAGCCGCTGGAAATTCCTTCGCCGACCAACGACCGCGTGCGCATTCAGCTGTACATCACCCGTTACGGCAACAACGAACACTTGATGCTGGTGCGCGATGTGACACGCATCCATCAGCTTGAACAAATGCGCAAAGACTTCATCGCCAACGTGTCCCATGAACTGCGCACGCCGTTGACGGTGATCTGCGGCTACCTGGAAACCCTGCTCGATAACGTCGACGAGGTGAACCCGCGCTGGGGCCGTGCCTTGCAGCAGATGCAGCAACAAGGCGGGCGCATGCAGACCCTGCTCAACGACCTGTTGTTGCTGGCCAAGCTGGAAGCCACCGATTATCCATCGGACAACCAGCCGGTGCCGATCGACGGCTTGCTGCAATCGATCAAGAGCGATGCGCAGCAGTTGTCCGGCCAGAAAAACCAGAAAATCACCCTGGACGCCGACCCGATGATTCTGCTCAAGGGCAGCGAGGCGGAGTTGCGCAGCGCGTTTTCCAACCTGGTGTTCAACGCGGTGAAATACACCCCGGCCGAAGGCAACATCCGCATTCGCTGGTGGGGCGATGACCAGGGGGCGCACCTGAGCGTGCAGGATTCCGGGATCGGTATCGATAGCAAACACCTGCCGCGCCTGACCGAACGCTTCTATCGCGTCGACTCCAGCCGCAACTCCAATACCGGTGGCACCGGCCTGGGGCTGGCGATCGTCAAACACGTTTTGTTACGTCATCGGGCACGGATGGAAATCAGCAGTGTACCGGGCCACGGCAGTACCTTTACCTGCCACTTTGCCCCGGCTCAGGTCACCAAATCACGGGTTATCAGCACCGCCGACTGATACCGGCCAGCACGCGCCACTAGGCAACTGGCCGGTCAGCCGCTACATTGGCTGACTTGCGCCTGCCCTTCAGGCGCGGATTTTCTTCCCTCTCGAATACACGGAACCCGCAAAACTCCATCATGGACCCTTCCCCTGGCTTGACCCTCGCTACAATTTTCGCCGACTTCGGCATGATTCTTTTTGCTCTGATCCTGGTTTTGCTCAACGGCTTTTTCGTTGCGGCGGAATTTGCCATGGTCAAGCTGCGCTCGACCCGGGTCGAGGCCATCGCTGACAAAAACGGCTGGCGCGGGCACATCCTGCGCACCGTGCACAGTCAGCTCGATGCGTACCTGTCGGCCTGCCAATTGGGTATCACCCTCGCCTCCCTGGGCCTGGGTTGGGTCGGTGAGCCCGCGTTTGCCCACATTCTTGAGCCGGTGTTGAGCGCTGTCGGCGTTGAATCGGCCGAAGTGGTCAAAGGCATCTCGTTCTTCACCGCGTTCTTCATCATTTCGTACCTGCACATCGTGGTCGGTGAGCTCGCCCCGAAATCCTGGGCGATCCGCAAACCCGAATTGCTGTCGCTGTGGACCGCCGTGCCGCTGTACCTGTTCTATTGGGCCATGTACCCGGCCATCTACCTGCTCAACGCCAGCGCCAACACCATCCTGCGCATTGCAGGGCAAGGTGAACCCGGCCCGCATCACGAGCATCACTACAGCCGTGAAGAGCTGAAACTGATCCTGCACTCCAGCCGTGGCCAGGACCCGAGCGACCAAGGCATGCGCGTGCTGGCCTCGGCGGTGGAGATGGGCGAACTGGAAGTGGTCGACTGGGCCAACTCCCGCGAAGACCTGGTGACCCTGGAGTTCAACGCACCGCTCAAGCAGATCCTGGCAATGTTCCGTCGCCACAAGTTCAGCCGCTATCCGGTGTACGACAGCGAACGCCAGGAGTTCGTCGGCCTGCTGCACATCAAGGATCTGCTGCTGGAACTGGCAGCGCTGGACCACATTCCCGAGTCGTTCAACCTCGCCGAACTGACCCGTCCGCTGGAGCGCGTGTCGCGGCACATGCCGCTGTCGCAGTTGCTGGAGCAGTTCCGCAAGGGCGGTTCGCACTTCGCCGTGGTCGAAGAGGCCGACGGCAACATCATCGGCTACCTGACCATGGAAGACGTGCTGGAAGTGCTGGTGGGCGACATCCAGGATGAACACCGCAAGGCAGAGCGCGGGATCCTCGCGTATCAGCCGGGCAAGTTGCTGGTCCGGGGCGATACGCCACTGTTCAAGGTTGAACGACTGCTGGGCATCGACCTCGACCACGTCGAAGCCGAAACCCTTGCAGGGCTGGTCTATGAGAGTCTCAAGCGCGTTCCGGAAGAGGAAGAAGTGCTGGAAGTCGAAGGCCTGCGGATCATCATCAAAAAGATGAAGGGGCCGAAGATCGTCCTGGCCAAGGTGTTGATGCTGGACTGATCGAGATATCCGGATTCGAGTCGATACCATCGCGAGCAAGCTCGCTCCCACACTGGAATGCATTTCAACTGTGGGAGCGAGCTTGCTCGCGATGGCGTCAGACCAGGAAACGCCTCACTTCCTGCCCAGCGCAAAGTTGGGCAGCGCGCTGACCGGCTGGTTGAACTGATACGGAATCGACACCAGCCCCAACCCGGTATTGCGCTGTACCACGAAGTGCAAATGCGGCCCGGTGCTGTTGCCGGTGTTGCCGGACAACGCCAGAGCACTGCCTACCGTTACCCGCTGACCTTCCCGAACGCGGACCGAGCCCTTCTTCAGGTGCAGGTAAACACCCATGGTCCCGTCATCGTGCAGCACCCGCACGAAATTGCCGGAGGCATCGGTGCCGCGCCCGCTCTGTCTGTTCTCGGTCTTCACCACCACCCCGCCTCGCGCGGCAATGATCGGCGTGCCCTCAGGCATCGCGATGTCTATGGCGTAGCGGCTCTTGGGGCCAAAGTGGCTATAGGGGCCATTGGCGCCCTGACTGATCCGGAACGGGCCGCCACGCCAGGGCAACGGGTACCGATAGCCCACCGTGGGTCCTGAGGGGTCGCCCAGGGAATACTTGAACTTCGGGACGTACGCCAGCGGCCTTCCACCTTTGGCCGCCGTGAGCTGCGCCAGGCGAACGCTGCTGCGCATCGGTATCACGCGTCGAATCGTCCTGCCCGGCACACCGCTGGCGTTCTTTACCCCGGCAAAACTCAGTTCGACCTCTACCGGTGCATACAGGTCATTGCGCACATACACGCTGTGCACGCCTTTCTTCTTCATGATGATGAGGCGCACCTGACGCTCAAGGTGCTCGACCATGCCATCGCGGAAAACGAACACATGGGCGCCTTTGCTGGGGCGGTCGCTGTAGGAAACCACGCCATTGGCGTCTTTGGACTTGTAGATGGTCATGGCCACGGCCGAGGTGGCGACCATGAACAGGCCACAGAAAAACAGCAGGCGCGTGAACATGGGCAAGGATTCTGTCGAGTGGGAACTGAGATGGAGCCTAGCAGCTGCTATGGACCCGGGTAGTCGGCAGATGTTTCAAAATGGGCCGTTCAGAAGATTTTTGACAAAGCCAATGGCCCCTTCGCGAGCAAGTCGAGTCGTCGCACCGCCGCTCCCACATTGGAATGCATTTCAAATGTGGGAGCGGCGGTGCGACGACTCGACTTGCTCGCGAAGGCGGACAAGCAGATACGCTGTATCAAGCGCCAGGAATGAAGTGCTTCTGCGCCGTCCCCCGCGCAATCAGGCGCGAGATGTAATCGAGCTTCTGCGCATCCTGATCGACAAAGCGGAAGGTCAGTTGCAGCCAGTCGCTGTCGGGCTTCGGTTCGTGGGCCACGACAGCATGCAGATAGCCGTTGAGGCGGGCGATTTCGGCATTGTCGCCTTGCTCCAGGTCCAGCACGGCGCTGTCGAGGATCTGCGGCAGGGTCTCGGTGCGCTTGACCACCAACAGGGCCTCCTTGAGGCTCAGGGCCTTGATCACGCACTGCTGGATGCCGTTCGGCAAACGCAGTTGACCCTGGCCACGGCCGCTGGCGGGTGCTGAAGAAGCCGCAGGCGCCTTGACCGGCGGGCTGTTGAGCAAGCCTTTGGACGGTGCGGGTGCGGCTGTTGGCGTGGTGACGGGGGCCTTGCCAGCGGTCAGGGCGGCCAGGGAGTCGTTGGCGAATGCAGGGCTGGTTTTGGTCGCGGCTACGTTGGTCAAGACATCGAGTTTGCCGACCTTGTGCAGCGCCTGCTTGACCTTGGTGATCAGTTGTTCGTTGGTGAACGGCTTGCTGACATAACCGGATACCCCGGCCTGGATCGCCTGGACGACGTTCTCCTTGTCGCCACGGCTGGTCACCATCACGAAAGGCATGGCTTTGAGGCTGTCTTGCTCACGACACCAGGTCAGCAGTTCCAGGCCGGACATTTCCGGCATTTCCCAGTCGCACAGGACCAGATCGAATGCTTCCTTGGCCAGCATGGCCTGGGCCTTTCTGCCGTTGATCGCGTCTTCGATCCGCATGCCCGGAAAATAATTGCGCAGGCACTTTTTCACCAGGTCACGAATGAACGACGCGTCGTCCACGACCAACACACTGACCTTACTCATCCACCACCCCTTTAAAAAATCCCGGCCAGCATACCGCCTTGCTGATGGCACATTGCCAAAAAACCTTCAGTCACGCCGGACTTTTCGTTCACGGGTGCTGCTTTTCGAATGCGTAGGCCACAAACAAAAACGCCCGGCCAACAGGCCGGGCGCTTTACTTGGGCAACCTTACTTATCGTCAGTTTTGCCCGGAACATTAGCGGTTTCGCCGGTTGTTCCTTCGACTTCTTCCTTCATGCGCTTGAGCCCCAGATGCCGCACGTCGGTGCCGCGTACCAGGTAGATCACCAGCTCCGAGATATTGCGCGCGTGGTCGCCGATACGCTCCAGCGAACGCAGTACCCAGATAATGCTCAGAACCCGCGAGATAGAACGCGGATCTTCCATCATGTAGGTCGCCAGCTCACGCAGGGCAGTCTTGTATTCGCGGTCGATGATCTTGTCGTACTGCGCCACCGACAAGGCCAGCTCGGCATCGAAACGGGCAAAGGCGTCCAATGCATCACGGACCATGTTGCGCACCTGGTCACCGATGTGGCGCACTTCGACGTAACCGCGCGGTGCCTCGCCTTCTTCGCATAACTGAATGGCGCGACGGGCGATCTTGGTCGCTTCGTCACCGATGCGCTCCAGGTCGATCACCGATTTGGAAATGCTGATGATCAGTCGCAGGTCGGACGCTGCTGGCTGACGACGGGCCAGAATGCGCAGGCATTCTTCGTCGATGTTGCGTTCCATCTGGTTGATCTGGTCGTCGATCTCGCGCACCTGCTGGGCCAGGCCGGAGTCGGCCTCGATCAGCGCGGTGACCGCGTCGTTGACCTGCTTCTCGACCAGCCCGCCCATGGCCAGGAGGTGGCTGCGCACTTCCTCCAGTTCGGCGTTGAACTGGGCAGAGATGTGGTGGGTTAAGCCTTCCTTCGAAATCATCTTTTGCTCCGCGATAGCTGTGAGCTGCAAGCTACAAGCTGCAAGCTGTGTTGTGTCGTACTCGGACCGCTCTTACTTGCCGCTTGAAGCTTGCGGCTTGCAGCTGTTCCTAGCCATACCGTCCCGTGATGTAGTCTTCGGTCTGCTTCTTCGCTGGATTGGTGAACAGGGTGTCGGTGTCGCCAAATTCCACCAGTTTGCCCATGTACATGAACGCGGTGTAGTCGGAAACCCGCGCCGCCTGCTGCATGTTGTGGGTCACGATCACGATGGTGAACTTGGATTTCAGTTCGTAGATCAACTCTTCGACTTTCAGCGTGGAGATCGGGTCGAGTGCCGAGCAGGGTTCGTCGAGCAGCAACACTTCCGGCTCAACGGCGATGGTGCGGGCGATCACCAGACGCTGCTGCTGACCACCGGACAGGCCCAGTGCCGACTCATGCAGGCGATCTTTGACTTCGTCCCACAGCGCCGCGCCCTTGAGTGCCCACTCGACGGCTTCGTCGAGCACGCGCTTCTTGTTGATGCCCTGAATGCGCAGGCCGTAAACCACGTTTTCGTAGATGGTTTTCGGAAACGGATTGGGCTTCTGGAACACCATGCCGACGCGACGACGCAGCTCGGCCACGTCTTCGCCCTTGCGGTAGATGTTGTTGCCGTACAGGTTGATCTCGCCCTCGACGCGGCAGCCATCCACCAGGTCGTTCATGCGGTTGAAGGTGCGCAGTAGCGTCGACTTGCCACAGCCGGACGGGCCGATGAAGGCGGTCACGCGCTGTTTCGGAATGTTCATGCTGACGTCGTACAGCGCTTGCTTCTCACCGTAGTACAGGCTCAGGCCAGGTACTTCGATGGCTACGGTTTCCTGCTCGAGGCTCAGGCTCTGTTTATCGCGACCCAGTGCCGACATGTTGATGCCGTGGGTATGTGCTTCGTGCTGCATGGGAGGCTCCCTGTGCTAACAAATTCGGTTCGGAACGCTGCTTAATTGCAGTTCCCATCAATATTCCGGTGGACGCGGTCCAGTGTGGGAGCGGGCTTGCTCGCGAAGAGGCCGGCACATTCAACATCAATGTTGCCTGACCCACCGCTTTCGCGAGCAAGCCCGCTCCCACATTGGAAATCAGCTGTCCAAAGCTTTGTACTTCTCGCGCAGGTGGTTGCGGATGTAGACGGCCGACAGGTTCAGCGTCGCGATCACCAGCACCAGCAACAGCGCCGTGGCGTATACCAGCGGTCGTGCGGCTTCGACGTTCGGGCTCTGGAAGCCGACGTCATAGATGTGGAAGCCCAGGTGCATGATCTTCTGGTCCAGGTGCAGATACGGGTAGTTACCGTCCACCGGCAACGACGGCGCCAGTTTCACCACACCCACCAGCATCAGCGGCGCCACTTCACCCGCGGCACGAGCCACGGCGAGGATCATGCCGGTCATCATCGCCGGGCTGGCCATCGGCAATACGATCTTCCACAAGGTTTCAGCCTTGGTCGCGCCGAGGGCCAACGAGCCTTCACGCACGGTGCGAGGAATCCGCGCCAGGCCTTCTTCAGTGGCCACGATCACCACCGGCACTGCCAGCAGCGCCAGGGTCAGCGAAGCCCAGAGCAGGCCCGGCGTGCCAAAGGTCGGCGCCGGCAAGGCTTCCGGGAAGAACAGACGGTCGAGCGAGCCGCCCAGCACATAGACGAAGAAACCCAGGCCGAACACCCCGTAAACGATGGCCGGAACACCGGCCAGGTTGTTCACCGCGATGCGGATCACCCGGGTCAGGGTGTTCTGCTTGGCGTATTCACGCAGGTACACCGCCGCCAGCACGCCGAACGGGGTCACGATCATCGCCATGATCAGGGTCATCATCACGGTGCCGAAAATGGCCGGGAAGATACCGCCCTCGGTGTTCGCTTCACGCGGGTCGTCGCTCAGGAACTCCCAGACCTTGCTGAAGTAGAAACCGATCTTGGTGGTCGTGCTCATGGCGTTCGGCTGGTAGGCGTGAACCACCTTGCCGATGCCGATTTCGATTTCCTTACCGTTCGCATCGCGGGCGGTCAGGCTGTCGCGGTTGAACTGCGCATGCAGATCGTTCAGGCGCGCTTCAACATCCTGATAGCGGGCATTGAGTTCGGCGCGCTCCGATTCCATGTCCGCTTGTGCGGCGGCGTCGAGCTTGCCATCCAGCTCCAGCTTGCGACCGTGCAGGCGAACGCGCTCAAGACCGGCGTTGATCGCGCCGATGTCGGTTTTTTCCAGGCTCTTGAGCTGTGCGGCCAGCTTGTTCACGCGATCGACACGGGCTTGCAACTCAGGCCATGCGGCTTCGCCTTCAGCGACAACCTTGCCGTCCTGTTTGACGTTGACCAGGTAACCGTAGAAGTTGCCCCACTCACGCCGCTCGATCGCCATCAACTCCGGCGGCGTCGTCTGGTTGGTCAGCCACTCGCCGACGACCCAGGTAAAGTCGTTGCCGTTCAGGTCACGGTTGCCGACCTTGATCAGCTCGCGAGTCATGAACTCAGGGCCTTCGTCAGGCACCGGCAGGCCGGCGCTCTTCAGACGGGCACGTGGCACTTCTTCCTTCTGTACGATTTCGCCGATCACCAGGTGCTGGCCCTGGCCCGGTACGTCGTAGCTGGCGTGGATCAGATCCGCCGGCCAGAAGTGACCCAGGCCGCGCACGGCAATCACTGCCAGCAGGCCAATGGTCATGATGACCGCGATGGATACCGCGCCACCGCTGATCCAGACGCCGGGGGCGCCGCTCTTGAACCATCCTTTCAGGGAGTTCTGTTTCACAGACTTCTACCTTTCTTAAAGCGACGAGTATTTCTTGCGCAGACGCTGACGAATCAGTTCTGCGAGGGTGTTCATGACGAAGGTGAACAACAGCAGCACCAGCGCCGAGAGGAACAGCACGCGGTAGTGGCTGCCGCCGACTTCCGACTCGGGCATTTCCACCGCAACGTTGGCCGCCAGGGTGCGCAGGCCTTCGAACAGGTTCATTTCCATGACCGGGGTGTTACCGGTGGCCATCAGCACGATCATGGTTTCCCCGACCGCACGGCCCATGCCGATCATCAGCGCCGAGAAGATGCCCGGGCTCGCGGTGAGGATCACCACGCGAGTCATGGTCTGCCACGGCGTGGCACCGAGGGCCAGGGAGCCCAGGGTCAGGCCACGCGGCACGCTGAACACAGCGTCTTCGGCGATGGAGTAGATGTTCGGGATGACCGCGAAGCCCATGGCCAGGCCGACCACCAGAGCGTTGCGCTGATCGTAGGTGATGCCCAGGTCGTGGGAGATCCACATGCGCATGTCGCCGCCGAAGAACCAGTTCTCCATGAACGGACTCATGTACAGCGACAGCCAACCCACAAACAGGATCACCGGAATCAGCAGCGCACTTTCCCAACCGTCCGGGACTTTCAGGCGGATCGACTCAGGCAGGCGGCTGAAGGTGAAACCGGCGACCAGGATGCCGATCGGCAGCAGCATCAGCAGGCTGAAGATGCCCGGCAAGTGTCCTTCAACATAAGGTGCGAGGAACAGACCGGCGAAGAAACCGAGGATCACCGTCGGCATCGCTTCCATCAATTCGATCACCGGCTTGACCTTGCGGCGCATGCCCGGGGCCATGAAGTACGCGGTGTAGATCGCAGCGGCAACGGCCAGTGGAGCGGCCAGCAACATGGCGTAAAACGCGGCTTTCAGGGTACCGAAGGTCAGCGGTGACAGGCTCAGCTTGGGTTCGAAGTCGGTGTTGGCGGCGGTCGATTGCCAGACGTATTTAGGCTCGTCGTAGTTCTCGTACCAGACCTTGCTCCACAACGCGCTCCACGACACTTCCGGGTGCGGGTTGTCGAGCAGCAGCGGATGCAGCTTGCCGCCGGCTTCAACGATTACGCGGTTGGCGCGAGGCGACAGACCGAAAACGCCCTGGCCTTCAGCGACGGGCTCCACCAGCAAGGTGCGGTGGGCAGTGCTGTGGAACACGCCAAGCTTGCCGGAAGCGTCCAGGGCAACGAAGCCCTTGCGGCGCTCTTCGGCGGTGATTTCAACGATCGGCGTAGTGCCCATCTGGAAGGTGCGAATCTGCTTCAGACGTTGTTCGCCATCGGGATCGCGGGCCATGAACCACTGGGCCAGGCCACCCTTGGAATCGCCGATGATCAGCGAGATGCCGCCCACCAGCTGGGTGCTGGCGGTGACTTGCGCTTCACCGTCTTCAAGCAGTTTGTAGCGACCGTTGAGGCTCTTGTCGCGCAAGCTGAACACGTCAGCCTGGGCACGCCCGTTGATCACGTACAGCCACTGCTGACGCGGGTCGACGAAGATGCTCTTCACCGGCTCGGTCATCTGCGGCAGCTCGATGCGCTTCTGCTCGTTGGTGACTTCGCCGGTCATCATGTTCTCTTCGCTGGTCAGCGACAGAACATTGAGTTGCGAACCGGTAGAGCCCACCAGCATCAGGGTCGAATCGTTGGCGTTGAGGCTGACGTGCTCCAGCGTACCACCCGCCTCGTTCACCGCGATTGGCGCTTCGCCATACGGGTACTCGACGGCCGGGGTGATGGTTTTCTTGCCTTCCGGGTAGCTGACTTTATAGGTGTGACGGAATACCAGTGCCTGACCGTTGGACAGACCCACCGCCACCAGCGGGTGGCCTGGCTGGTCTTCACCGATGGAGGTCACGGTGGTGCCGGCCGGAACCGGCAAATCGACGCGCTTGAGTTCGGCGCCACTGTCGATGTCGAAGAACAATGCCTGGCCCTTGTCGGAAACCCGCATCGCCACCTGGTTCTGCTCTTCCAGGGAGATCATCAGCGGCTTGCCGGCGTCTTGCATCCAGGCTGGCGTAATAGCGTCCTTGGCGGTCAGACTGGCACCCTGGAACAGGGGCGCGACAATGTAGGCAAGGAAGAAGAAGATCAGTGTGATGGCTGCCAGCACCGCCAGGCCGCCGATAAGGACGTACCAGCGGGTGAAGCGATCCTTGAGCGCGCGGATGCGACGCTTGCGTTGTAGCTCAGGCGTATTGAAGTCAATTCGCTTGGGGGGATTAGTAGTCATGTTGGAATTGGCCAGATCATTCATGCGCACACCCTAGCGATCCTGTATGACAGAAAGATGACAATGCAGTGACGCAACAAATCCGCCGCTGGCGGTAACCAGCAGTGGATAGAGAATTAGAGGTGTATGGGGGCGACTCCTGCCGCCCCCATGTGAGTCCGAGGGGTTCACCTCGGACTCAATTTGTTACTTTTTTGCGACTTCAGCGCCGCCTTCCGCGAGACCCAGGTCAGCCAGAGCTTTTGCAGCAACCTTGGCTGGCAGTGGGATGTAGCCGTCTTTCACTACAACTTCCTGGCCCTGTTTCGACAGAACCAGTTTCACGAACTCGGCTTCCAGCGGGGCCAGAGGCTTGTTCGGGGCTTTGTTGACGTAAACGTACAGGAAGCGGGACAGCGGGTACTTGCCGTTCAGGGCGTTTTCTTCGGTGTCTTCGATGAATTCACCGCCATCTTTCTTGGCCAGGGCAACGGTTTTCACGCTGGCAGTCTTGTACCCAATGCCCGAGTAGCCGACGCCGTTCAGCGAGCTGCTGATCGACTGCACAACCGAAGCCGAACCTGGCTGTTCGTTGACGTTTGGCTTGAAGTCGCCCTTGCACAGGGCTTCTTCCTTGAAGTAGCCGTAGGTACCGGATACCGAGTTACGACCAAACAGTTGAACTGGCTTGTTGGCCAGGTCACCGGTCACGCCCAGGTCACCCCAGGTTTTGACATCGGTCTTGGCACCGCACAGACGAGTCGAGGAGAAAATCGCGTCGACCTGAGCCATGGTCAGACCCTTGATAGGGTTGTCCTTGTGCACGAATACGGCCAAGGCGTCCACGGCAACCGGAATAGCGGTTGGCTTGTAGCCATACTTGGTTTCGAAGGCTTGCAGCTCGTTGTCCTTCATCTTGCGGCTCATCGGGCCCAGGTTAGCGGTGCCTTCTGTCAGCGCAGGTGGTGCGGTAGAAGAACCGGCGGCCTGAATCTGGATGTTTACGTTCGGGTATTCTTTCTTGTAGTTCTCAGCCCAGAGGGTCATGAGGTTGGCCAGGGTATCGGAGCCGACGCTGGACAGGTTGCCCGACACACCAGTGGTCTTGGTGTAGCTCGGGATAGCAGGGTCAACAGCGGCAACCGCGTTGGCAGTCGCAACGCCAGCAGCGACAAAAGTCATTGCCGCCATCAAACGCTTCAGTTTCATGCCTTACTCCTAGCAGATAGGGTGTGTTAAGTCGGGGCCAAGTATCAGCAGGCCGTGTGAACACTCTATGGCTGAAATATGACAATTGGATGAAAGGCCAGTATTCAGTGTTTCCAGGTAATACCGCGTTATCGTTCTTCGCGAGCAAGCCCGCTCCCACAGGGGATCTGCGGCGAATACAGAACCAATGTGGGAGCGGGCTTGCTCGCGAAGGCGTCAGTGCAGTCGCTGAGAAAGGCCGCTTAGCGCCCTTTTTTCCAGAGATATGCCCCCACCAGAATCCCGACCCCACACAGCACCGCCACATAATAAGCAGGCCCCATCGGGCTTTCCTTGAGCAGCAGGCTGACGATCATCGGCGTCAGACCACCGAAAATGGCGTAGGCCACGTTGTAGGAGAACGACAAGCCGCTGAAACGCACTACCGGCGGGAAAGCCTTGACCATCACGTAAGGCACCGCGCCGATAGTGCCGACCAGCAGACCGGTCAGCGCATACAGCGGGAACAGCCAGTCCGGATGGTCGGCCAGGCTGTGGTAGAAGGTCCAGGAGCTGGCCAGCAATGCAGCGCAGCCCAGGACGAAGACTCGCCCTGCGCCGAAGCGATCCGCCAGCGCGCCGGCGATGATGCAGCCAAAGCTCAGGAAGACGATCGCCAGGCTGTTCGCCTGCAAGGACGTGGTGGGCGAGAAGTGATAGACCGTCTGCAACACAGTCGGCGTCATCAGGATCAAGACCACGATGGCGGCAGACAGCAGCCAGGTGAGCAGCATCGAAATGGCGATGGCGCCACGATGGTCACGCAGCACCGCGCGCAGCGGCACCTCTTCGGCCAGGGCCTTGCGCTGTTGCAGCTCGGCGAACACCGGGGTTTCGTGCAGCCAGCGACGCAGGTACACCGAGAACAGTCCGAACACGCCGCCCAGCAGGAACGGGATCCGCCAGGCGTAATCCGACACTTCCACCGGGGTATAGAGGCTGTTGATCGCCGTGGCGACCAGCGAGCCGAGCAGGATGCCCGCCGTCAGACCGCTGGTCAGGGTGCCACAGGCGTAGCCGATATGACGCTGCGGCACGTGTTCGGAAACGAAGACCCACGCCCCCGGCACCTCACCGCCAATGGCCGCGCCCTGGATCACCCGCATCAGCAGCAACAGGATCGGTGCCCACATGCCGATCTGCGCATAGGTCGGCAACAACCCCATGATCAGGGTCGGCACGGCCATCATGAAAATGCTCAGGGTGAACATTTTCTTGCGGCCTAGCAGGTCGCCGAAATGCGCCATCACGATGCCGCCCAGCGGCCGCGCCAGGTAGCCGGCGGCGAAGATGCCGAAGGTCTGCATCAGGCGTAGCCACTCTGGCATGTCCACCGGGAAGAACAGCTTGCCCACCACCGTGGCGAAGAACACGAAGATGATGAAGTCGTAGAACTCCAGCGCACCGCCCAGGGCAGACAGCGATAGTGTCTTGTAGTCGTTGCGGGTCAGCGGACGTGCGGGTTGGTCTGGCTGCGCGATGCTCGAGGGCGCTGTGGTCATGGCAAGGGCTTCTCTTATAGTCGGATCTGCAACCTCAACAACGCTGGTTGAGGCCTGGGCAGGTCCGGCACGATAGCAAATTGTTCGAAAAAGCACATAGAGGTGCGTTTTTGACGGTCAAAATGAGAACCGGACGGTCGTCGCGGAGTCTACCGACCGATATACTCGCAGCCTTGCTCCGGTTTTTGAGGGTTGCTGTGCGAAAACGCCTGTCAGGTTCATAGGCGATTTCGCAGAGTTTCCCTTTAGGCGCCTTATGGAAAACGTGACGAACGCAGTATGTTCGGTGCTGAATCGTTTTTCCCGAAGACGGCTACCACCAGCAATACCAACGAAGAGTCACGGGTCAGAGGCACCCCCGGCATGATAGAGCTCGAACAAGAAGATCCGATCCCGCAAGGCGACCTGGCCCTGCAAATCACCGCGCTCCCTCGCGAAACCAACGGCTTTGGCGACATTTTCGGCGGCTGGCTGGTGGCGCAGATGGATTTGGCAGGCACTGCGATGGCCAGCAAGGTCGCCGGCGGGCGCGTTGCCACCGTTGCAATCGACCGCATGGCATTTCTGGTTCCGGTGGCGGTGGGCGCTCAGCTTTCCTTTTATACCCAGGCCCTGGAAATCGGCCGCAGCTCGATCAAGATGATGGTCGAGGTCTGGAGCGACGATCCACTGTCCAGCGAGTGGCGTAAAGTAACCGAAGCGGTGTTTGTGTTCGTTGCCATCGACGGCAGCGGTCGTACCCGCTCGGTTCCGCCCAGGGCTCGATAAAGAGTTTCTAAACCTGGTAGCCGTTTTGCGGTCGATAGTCGTCCACGTTACTGATCGAGAGCTGTCCCATGAGCACGCCCAATGTTGAAGCCGTAAAACTGGATGAACTGAACTGCTGGCGCATCCGCCACGGTCAGGCCGAATTACTGGTGGCCCAGCAAGGTGCGCACATCCTCAGCTATCAGCTGGCCGGCCAGCCGCCGCTGATCTGGCTCAACGACGAGGCCGTATTCAAGACCGGCAAGAGCATCCGCGCCGGCGTACCGGTGTGCTGGCCGTGGTTCGGTGTCTTCGACCGCAACCCGCAAAGTGTCAAGGCGATGCGTGTCAGCAATGACGCGCCGTCGGCTCACGGCTTCGTGCGAGCGATGGATTGGGAACTGGGCGGCATCGAAGCCGAAGGCGAAAGCCTGAAGGTCGAATTCCTGCTGCCCTACCCCGAAGGCGGCTTCCCTGGCTGGCCGCACCAGGTGGATTTGACTATGACCATTCGCCTCGATGAGCAATTACACATCCAGCTGACCAGCCACAACCGGGGCACTGATACCGTCAGCATCAGCCAGGCGCTGCACAGCTACTTTGCCGTCAGCGATGTGCGTGATGTGCGCGTCGAAGGTGTGGACGGTCTCAACTACATCGAAACCCTGGATAACTGGAAAACCGTCACCCAGACCGGTGATCTGCATTTTACCGGCGAGACCGACCGCATCTACCTCAACGCCCCGCCACAGTTGAGCATCGTCGATCCAGCCTGGGAACGGCGCATCGTACTGACCAGCAGCGGATCGCGCACGGCAGTGATCTGGAACCCGTGGATCGACCGCGCCGCTGCGTTCAGCGACATGGCCGACGACGGTTGGCAGCGCATGCTGTGCATCGAGACGGCGAACGTGATGGGCGATGTGGTGACGCTCGCAGCAGGTGCTAGCCACACCTTGGGTGTCAGCATCGGTAGCGCGCCGCTCTAAATAACACCTGAAACCAATGTGGGAGCGGGCTTGCTCGCGAAAGCGGTGTATCAGTCAGCATTGATGGCGACTGACACTCCCTCTTCGCGAGCAAGCCCGCTCCCACATTTACATCTCTACAAGTCTGACTCTTCCACCACCCGCACCTTCTGCGCATCCAGCGCATACGCCGCATCCGCCAGGTCATTGCTGACCTTTTCGATCTTCAGCGTGCCGGTCACCCACAGCGGCGTGTAGATATCATCCAGCTTCAAGCCCTTGGGATAACGCACCAGCACCAGTTGATTGGGTGGCGGTGGCGGCACGTGGATGCAGGCACCCGGGTACGGCACCAGGAAGAACAACGTACTGCGGCCTTTGGCGTCGGACTCCAGCGGCACTGGATAACCGCCAATGCGGATGTTTCTGTCGTTCATCGACGCAACGGTCTTGGTCGAGTACATCACCGCCGGCAAGCCTTTGGCCTGCTTCATCCCGCCTTTGTCGGTGAAGGTGCCATTGGCTTCAGGGGAATTGTGGTCGATTTCGGGCATGGCCTCGAGGGCCTTCTGGTCCGACTTGGGCATCAATTCGAGCCAGTCGGTTTCTGGCAGTTCGCCGGCATGGGCAAGGCCCGTACCCAGTAATACAAGAGTCAGTAAAAGACGGCGCATGAAGGTGCTCGGCAAAGGGAAGAACAGGAAACGCCGAACATTCTAGCCCTCCCGACCGGCTTGGCGGAGAGGGCTTTATCGTCTGGATCAGTTCTTTTTGATCAGCCCGTAGACCACCAGCAACACAACGGCGCCCACCAGCGCCCCGATGAAGCCTGCACCTTGGCCAGCCTGATAGATACCCAGGGCTTGGCCGCCATAGGTGGCCGCCAGCGAACCGCCGATACCGAGCAGGATCGTCATGATCCAGCCCATGCTGTCATCGCCCGGTTTCAGGAACCGAGCCAGCAGACCGACGATCAAGCCGATAAAGATGGTTCCGATAATTCCCATGGCATTTCCCTCTGATTGATTGGCTATAGCCTAGCCAGACTTTGGCATCCTGCCATGAGAGAACGGCGGCCCCTGAATGGTTCCGCCGCTGCCACATGAAACTATTCGGCGATGAGCGCTTCGACCTTGAGGATCTGCGCAGCCAGCGTCTCGCGGTCTGCACAACGCAGGTTGGCGTGACCGACCTTGCGGCCGACCTTGAACGCCTTGCCATAGTGATGCAAATGGCAATCGGCGATGGTCAGGACCTTCTCGGTCTCTGGCACTTTGCCGATGAAGTTGAGCATCGCGCTTTCGCCGACCTTGGCCGTCGAACCCAACGGCAGGCCGGCAACGGCCCGCAGGTGGTTTTCGAACTGGCTGCACTCGGCGCCTTCGGTGGTCCAGTGCCCGGAGTTGTGCACGCGCGGGGCGATTTCGTTGGCCTTGAGGCCACCGTCGACTTCGAAGAACTCGAACGCCATCACGCCGACGTAATCCAACTGCTTGAGCACACGGCTGGAGTAGTCTTCGGCCAGAGCTTGCAACGGGTGATCGGTGCTGGCCACAGACAGCTTGAGGATGCCGCTTTCGTGGGTGTTGTGCACCAACGGGTAGAAGCGGGTTTCACCGTCGCGGGCACGCACGGCGATCAGCGAGACTTCACCGGTGAACGGCACGAAGCCTTCCAGCAGGCAGGCCACGCTACCCAGCTCGGCGAAGGTGCCGACCACATCTTCAGGGGTACGCAGGACTTTCTGGCCCTTGCCGTCGTAACCCAGGGTACGGGTCTTGAGCACCGCCGGCAGGCCGATGGAGGCCACAGCGGCGTCCAGGTCGGCCTGGGACTGGATGTCAGCGAACGCCGGGGTAGGAATCCCCAGGTCCTTGAACATGCTCTTCTCGAACCAGCGGTCGCGGGCGATGCGCAAGGCTTCGGCGCTCGGGTAGACGGGGACGAATTGCGAGAGGAACGCGACGGTTTCCGCCGGAACGCTTTCGAACTCGAAAGTCACCAGATCGACTTCATCGGCCAGCTGGCGCAGGTGATCCTGATCGCCGTAGTCGGCTCGCAGGTGTTCGCCCAACGCGGCTGCGCAAGCATCCGGCGCCGGGTCCAGAAAAGCGAAGTTCATGCCCAGCGGAGTGCCCGCCAACGCCAACATGCGACCCAACTGGCCGCCACCGATTACACCGATCTTCATCGTCAACAACCTCAGGCGATGCGTGGGTCTGGATTTTCCAGGACGCTGTCTGTCTGCTCAGCACGGAAGGTTTTCAGCACCGCATGGAACTGCGGGTGCTTGGCGCCAAGGATACTCGCCGACAGCAGCGCTGCGTTGATCGCACCGGCCTTGCCGATAGCCAGGGTGGCAACCGGAATGCCTGCTGGCATCTGCACAATGGACAGCAGCGAATCAACGCCCGAAAGCATTGCGGACTGAACGGGTACGCCCAGCACCGGCAAGTGGGTCTTGGCTGCACACATGCCTGGCAAGTGGGCCGCGCCACCGGCACCGGCGATGATCACCTCGATGCCCCGTGCTTCAGCCTCTTCGGCGTACTGGAACAGCAGGTCCGGGGTGCGGTGGGCAGAAACCACTTTCACCTCGTAAGGGATGCCGAGCTTTTCCAGCATATCGGCGGTGTGGCTAAGGGTGGACCAATCGGACTTGGAGCCCATGATCACGCCAACCAGTGCACTCATCGTCGTGCCTCTTCTCTCTGGGCGCCCGCAGGCGCATCAAAAAACAACAAGCCACGCAGGATGCGTGGCTTGATTGTACGAATTATGGCCAGTCGTAACCGGCCGAAGGCCGCGCAGTATACCTCAATGAAGCCAATAAACAGCCCCCGTTGCGACCATCTGTCATCTGCCGCAAAGCCCCGATTTTATTGACTTGAAGGTCAATGGAATACACCTCGAATTTCCTGTGGGAGCGGGCTTGCTCGCGAAAGCGGTGGTTCAATCAACATCGATGTTGAATGTACCAGCCTCTTCGCGAGCAAGCCCGCTCCCACATTGGGGTTTCATGGTATTCAGGAACCGGTCGTGCCCTGCGCCGCGCCACCTTCGAGTTTGCGCCAGAGCAATCGCACGTTGGCCTTGCGTACCAACGCACAGCGGTACAGGCGAATTTCCAGCGGCACATGCCATTGCGGGCCGCCGCAGACCACCAGTTCACCGCGCGCCAGTTCGGCGCGCACGCTGAGCTGTGGCACCCAGGCAATGCCCAGGCCTTCCAGGGCCATGCTTTTCAGGCTGTCGGCCATGGCGGTTTCGTAGATCGTGGTGAAGCGCAGCGCCCGTTGGCGCAGCAGCATGTTCACCGAGCGGCCGAGAAATGCACCGGCGCTATAAGCCAGCAGCGGTACGCTGGCTTCGCCTTCCAGATCGAACAACGGCTTGCCGTCGCCGTCCGCCGCGCAAACCGGCAGCATTTCTGTGTGGCCAAGGTGCAGGGAGGGGAAGATTTCCGGGTCCATCTGCATCGCGGCGTCCGGATCATAGAAGGCCAGCATCAGATCGCAACCGCCTTCGCGCAAGGCATGCACTGCATCGCCGACGTTCGTCGCCACCAGTCGCGTGGCGATGTTCAAGCCTTCGTTGCGCAACTGGGCAATCCACCGCGGAAAGAAACCGAGCGCCAGGGAGTGTGCGGCCGCTACCTGCATCACTTCGCCCTGCCCGCCCTCCAGATGATGCAGATGGCGCAATACTTCGCCGAGTTGCTCGACCACGGTGCGTGCCGTGACCAGAAACAATTGTCCCGCCGCCGTCAGTTCGATCGGCGTGCGCGAGCGATTGACCAAGGTCAGCCCCAGCGCCGCCTCCAGGCTGCGGATTCGCCGGCTGAACGCCGGTTGCGTCACGAAGCGCCGTTCGGCTGCCTGGGAGAAGCTGCGGGTGGCAGCCAGGGCACTAAAGTCCTCCAGCCATTTGCTTTCCAGATTCATCACGCCCTCCCGGACACGCACCAATTTAGGTCACACGCTCGCCGTCAAGCCGGCGTCACACGGGCATTATGCCGAATGTGCATAGGCTAGTGTTTAACAGCATTGGCCCAAAATCCTGCACAAGCCTAGCATTCACAGCGTTCCGGCACAGCCCGGGTCCATATTGAGATGATTTCTATCATGTCCTCCGCTGCATCATTCCGCACAGAAAATGACCTGCTTGGCGCCCTCGAAGTACCGGCTCAAGCGTATTACGGTATCCAGACCCTGCGAGCGGTGAACAACTTCCGCCTTTCGGGCGTTCCGATTTCGCACTACCCGAAACTGGTTGTCGGTCTGGCCATGGTCAAACAGGCCGCTGCTGACGCCAACCGTGAGCTGGGTCACCTGAGCGAAGCCAAGCACGCTGCCATCAGCGAAGCCTGTGCACGTCTGATCCGCGGCGACTTCCACGAAGAGTTCGTGGTGGACATGATTCAAGGCGGCGCTGGCACTTCGACCAACATGAATGCCAACGAAGTGATCGCCAACATCGCGCTGGAGGCCATGGGTCACCAGAAAGGCGAATACCAGTACCTGCACCCGAACGACGACGTGAACATGGCGCAGTCGACCAACGACGCCTACCCGACGGCGATCCGTCTGGGTCTGTTGCTCGGTCACGACGCCCTGCTCGCCAGCCTCGACAGCCTGATTCAGGCGTTCGCGGCCAAGGGTGAAGAATTCAACCACGTCCTGAAGATGGGTCGTACCCAACTGCAAGACGCCGTACCGATGACCCTGGGTCAAGAGTTCCGTGCTTTCGCCACCACCATGGGCGAAGACCTGGCCCGTCTGAAGACACTGGCCCCGGAACTGCTGACTGAAGTGAACCTGGGCGGCACCGCGATCGGCACCGGCATCAACGCCGACCCGCGCTATCAGGCCTTGGCTGTACAGCGCCTGGCCCTGATCAGCGGTCAGCCGCTGGTTCCGGCCGCCGACCTGATCGAAGCCACCTCCGACATGGGCGCCTTCGTGCTGTTCTCCGGCATGCTCAAGCGTACTGCGGTCAAGCTGTCGAAGATCTGCAACGACCTGCGCCTGCTGTCCAGCGGCCCACGCACCGGCATCAACGAAATCAACCTGCCAGCGCGTCAGCCAGGCAGCTCGATCATGCCCGGTAAGGTCAACCCGGTTATTCCGGAAGCCGTTAACCAGGTGGCCTTCCAGGTCATCGGTAACGATCTGGCGCTGACCATGGCGGCCGAAGGCGGCCAGCTGCAACTGAACGTGATGGAACCGCTGATCGCCTTCAAGATCCTCGATTCGATCCGCCTGCTGCAACGCGCCATGGACATGCTGCGCGAGCACTGCATCGTCGGCATCACCGCCAACGAAGCACGCTGCCGTGAACTGGTCGAGCACTCGATCGGCCTGGTCACCGCGCTGAACCCGTACATCGGCTACAAAAACGCCACCCGCATCGCCCGTATCGCCCTCGAAAGCGGCCGCGGTGTGCTGGAACTGGTGCGCGAAGAAGGTCTGCTCGACGAAGCCATGCTCGCCGACATCCTGCGCCCGGAAAACATGATTGCTCCGCGTCTGGTGCCCCTGAAGGCCTAACCCGACGCGTTACTTGTAGCACCGCTCACCAGGTCGAGGGACTAGACACCTCTCACCTTTTGAGGGCTTGGAGATCATTCTCCAGGCCCTTTTTTTTAACTGTTTGCCAGTGAAAACCGTATGTCTGGGGACTGACCAATGTGGGAGCGGGCTTGCTCGCGAAGGCGGCGGCACATTCAACAATGATGTGTCTGATACACCGCTTTCGCGAGCAGGCCCGCTCCCACCCAGAGCAGCTCCCACATAGCCTGACAGCAAAAATGTCAGGTGTTTCAAGGGCTTCGTTTCACCGCATGCACCACAACCGTGCAGACGGACGGCACTGTCATCGGTATAGTGCCGCCCCTCTTCGCGTGAGCGGTCGTCGGTAGCGAGACCACAACCCATGCGAAACCCGAACTAATAACAAACCCGCGATATGAAACCGGGACGAACTTCGAACCGACCGTTGTGCCGTGCGCCCACCGGTGTAACTCGATGTGTCTGCCCGGCAAGCATTTGCCAACACAAAAAACAGCGAGGAATAATCCATGCTCGAAGTCATTAACGACTTCCTCTCAGGGAAAGTACTGATCGTGCTCATTGTCGGGCTCGGTAGCTACTTCACGATCCGCTCGCGTTTCGTTCAATTGCGTCACTTCTTCCACATGTTCGCGGTGTTCCGCGACAGCCTCAAAAGCAGCGCCGGGCAACTCAGTTCATTCCAGGCCCTGATGCTCAGCCTCGCCGGCCGCGTCGGTGCGGGCAACATTGCCGGTGTCGGCATCGCCGTGACACTCGGCGGGCCTGGCGCGGTGTTCTGGATGTGGGTGACCGCACTGGTCGGCATGTCCAGCAGCTTCTTCGAATGCTCCCTCGGTCAGTTGTACAAGCGCACTGACTCCGACGGCACCTTCCGTGGCGGCCCGTCCTACTACATCCAGCACGGTCTGCAGAAACGCTGGCTGGGCATGCTCATGGCGTTCCTGTTGCTGGTGACGTTCGGCTTCGCCTTCAACGGCCTGCAAGCACACGCCGTGACCCATTCGCTGAACAACGCGTTCGGCCTCGATACCACTTACACCGGCATCGGTCTGGCCGTGCTGCTGGGTCTGGTGTTCATCGGCGGGATCAAGCGCATCGCCAAGGTTGCCGACCTGTTGGTACCGGTGAAAACCCTGGTGTACATCGGCGTGACCATTTACGTGATCGTGCTGCAATTCGACCAGGTGCCGGGCATGCTGATGACCATCGTCAAGAGCGCCTTCGGTCTGGACCAGGCCTTCGGTGGCCTGATCGGCAGCGCTATCGTCATGGGCGTGAAACGTGGCGTGTTCGCCAACGAAGCAGGCCTGGGCAGTGCGCCGAACGTGGCGGCTGTGGCGGCGGTCGAGCACCCGGTGGCGCAAGGCGTGGTTCAAGCGTTCAGCGTGTTCCTCGACACCTTCGTGATCTGCACCTGCACCGCATTGCTGATCCTGCTTTCGGGCTTCTACACCCCGGGCTTCGAAGGCGACGGCATTGCCCTGACCCAGAACTCGCTGGCCGCCGTGGTCGGTGACTGGGGCCGGATGTTCATCTCCGTGGCCCTGGCGTTGTTCGTGTTCACCTCGATCCTCTACAACTACTACCTGGGCGAGAGCAACCTGCGCTTTCTGATCGGTGAAAACCGCAAGGCGCTGATGGGCTATCGCGCGCTGGTACTGGTGCTGATCTTCTGGGGCGCCATCGAAAACCTCGGTACCGTATTTGCCTTCGCCGACATCACCATGACCATGCTCGCGTTCGTCAATCTGATCGCGCTGTTCCTGCTGTTCAAGGTCGGCATGCGCATCCTGCGTGACTACGATGACCAGCGCGCCGCTGGCATCAAGACTCCGGTGTTCGACTCCGCGAAGTTCCCGGACCTGGATCTGGATCGCCAGGCATGGCCGGCCAACCCGCCAGCCGCCGCGCAGAGTCAGGCTGAGCCGCAAGGCGTGACCGCAGTGCAACGCTGATCGGTAAAAAGCGGGCGCATCCCTTGCGCCCGTCAGCTAGAGTGCGCAAATCCATTGTGGGAGCGGGCTTGCTCGCGAAGACGGACGTTCAGCCAACACCTGCGTTGAATGTACTGACCTCTTCGCGAGCCAGCCCGCTCCCACAATGGCAGTCATTGTTTCGGAGAACCTCCATGAATTCGTCGACCTATCCTGCCGCCCAGCACGTCATGGTGCTCTACACCGGCGGTACCATTGGCATGCAAGCCAGCGCCAACGGCCTTGCGCCGGCGTCCGGCTTTGAAGCGCGGATGCGCGAATACCTGCACAGCCAGCCCGAACTTGTCGTGCCGCAGTGGCGTTTTCGCGAGATGTCGCCGCTGATCGACAGCGCCAACATGACCCCGACGTACTGGCAGCAGTTGCGTGAAGCGGTGGTCGATGCGGTGGATGTTCAGGGCTGCGACAGCGTGCTGATCCTGCATGGCACCGACACGCTGGCCTATAGTGCCGCCGCCATGAGCTTCCAGTTGCTCGGCCTGCATGCCCGCGTGTGTTTTACCGGCTCCATGCTGCCGGCCGGTGTCACCGACAGCGACGCCTGGGAGAACCTCGGCGGCGCGCTGGTTGCACTGGGCCAAGGCCTCGCGCCGGGTGTGCATCTGTACTTCCACGGCGAACTGCTGGACCCGACCCGTTGCGCCAAGGTTCGCAGTTTTGGCCGTCATCCGTTCAAGCGCCTGGAGCGTCAGGGCGGCGGTGTGAAAGCCTCTTCGCTGCCAGCAGCGTTGAACTACAACCAGGCAAAACAACTGGCGAAGGTTGCGGTGTTGCCGCTGTTCCCTGGCATCGCTGCCGAGATCCTCGATGGCCTGCTCGACAGCGGCATTCAAGGCCTGGTGCTGGAGTGCTACGGCAGCGGCACCGGGCCGAGCGACAACCCGGAGTTCCTCGCCAGCCTCGGCCATGCGCGGGACAAGGGCGTGGTGGTGGTGGCAGTCACGCAATGCCACGAAGGCGGGGTTGAACTGGACGTCTATGAGGCAGGCAGTCGCTTGCGCGGTGTCGGTGTGCTGTCCGGTGGCGGCATGACCCGTGAAGCGGCATTCGGCAAGTTGCATGCACTGCTGGGCGCAGGGCTTGAAACGGACGAAGTCCGTCGGCTTGTCGAACTCGACCTTTGCGGCGAGCTAAGCTGACAAAACACAAAACCTGTGGGAGCGGGCTTGCTCGCGAAGGCGGCGGCACATCCAGCATTGATGTGACAGGCCGACCGATTTCGCGAGCAAGCCCGCTCCCACAGGGGTCGTCGGCACACAACTTGCTCCTCATTCCAGCATCCCAAGGCTGGAAGTCCTCATGCTCCACTCCCACCTCACCACCCTCAATGCCGTCTCCCTGGTGCTCGATGCCTTCAAGGCCGATGGACTTTCAAGTGAAGCGCTGCTGGCCGGCAGCGGCATCAGTGCGGCGGATCTGAACCGGGCCGACACGCGCATCACCACCAATCAAGAGATGCAGGTCTGTGCCAACGCCGTTGCCCTCAAGCGCGATATCGGCCTGGAACTGGGTCGGCGGATGCACGTTTCCTGCTACGGCATGCTCGGTTACGCCCTGCTCACCAGTGCCACCTTCGGTGACGCATTGCGCCTGGCGATACGCTACCCGGCGCTGCTGGGAACACTTTTCGAGCTGAGCCTGGAGGACGACGGCGAGCGCATCTGGTTCGCCGCCGCCGATTACCGCGAGAGCCCGGCCATGGCAGTGTTCAACGCCGAATTCTGTCTCGTGTCGCTGAAAGTCACCTGCGACGACCTGCTTGGCCATCCCCTGCCCTTGCTCGGCGCACGCTTCGAACATGCCGCACCCGACTACGAACCGAGCTACGCCGAACACTTCAACTGCCCGCTGGATTTCGGCGCGCGCAACAATGCCTTCGCCTTCGACAAACGCTGGCTCGACCAACCGTTGCCGCTGGCCGATGTCATCACCCATCAAGCCATGGCCGAGCGCTGCCGCAAACAGAACATTGAGTTCACCGGGCGTCAGGCCTGGCTCGGACGGATCCGCCAATTGCTCAGCGCGCAATTGAATGCGGCGCCAGGGCTGGAGGGCCTGGCCGAGCAGATGAATTGCTCGGCGCGAACCTTGCGTCGACATCTCAAGGACATGGGCTGCAGTTATCAGGAGTTGCTCGACGAACTGCGCTTCGAACAGGCCAAGCAAATGCTGTGTGAGGATCAATTGCCGATCTACCAGATTGCCGAGGCGCTGGGCTTCAGCGAGACCGCGAGTTTTCGCCATGCGTTCGTACGCTGGAGTGGTGTGGCGCCCAGCCAGTTTCGGCCACACGGATAACCCTGTGGGAGCGGGCTTGCCCGCGAAGAGGCCGGTACAACCGATACATCTCCATTGGCTGAAACACCGCTTTCGCGGGCAAGCCCGCTCCCACAGGTTTAGCATTTCATGCACTCACCCGGAACTCAGCCGTGAGCAAGGGGCGAATTTCGGTCAAATGTTTTGGCCATATCGATCCCCTTTTGGCCTTTCCTGCCGTTCTCCGAAATCGTCCGTGCCGCAAGACTGTGTTCAACCGAATCAGCCTGCGGAGAACAACAAAATGCTGACGATCTACTCGAACGATCACCACTTGCACCACGGCCGTTGTGAATTGATAGACGGGCAACTCAAGCCCTGCTTCGAAATGCCTTCGCGTGCCGACCACGTGCTGGCACGGGTGCAAAATCAAAATCTCGGCCCTGTCGAAGCGCCGAAGGATTTCGGCCTCGGACCGATCGAACGCATCCACAGCCGCGACTACCTCGACTTCTTCAAAGGCGCCTGGGCACGCTGGACCGAGTTCAACACCGACGGTGACTTGCTGCCCTACACCTGGCCGGCCCGTACCCTGCGCCGGATCAAACCCACCAGCCTGCATGGCGAACTCGGTTACTACAGCTTCGATGGCGGCGCCCCGATCACCGCCGGTACCTGGCAGGCGGCGTACAGCGCAGCGCAAGTCGCCCTCACCGCCCAGGCGGAAATCCAGCGCGGCGCCCGTTCGGCCTTCGCCCTGTGCCGTCCACCGGGACACCACGCCGCCAGCGATTTGATGGGGGGTTATTGCTACCTCAACAACGCGGCCATCGCCGCTCAGGCGTTCCTCGATCAGGGCCACAAAAAGGTCGCGATCCTCGACGTCGATTACCACCATGGCAACGGCACGCAGTCGATCTTCTACGAACGCAGCGACGTGCTGTTCACCTCGATCCATGGCCACCCGGAAGCCGAGTTTCCGTTCTTCCTCGGCTATGAAGACGAATTGGGCGAGGGCCCCGGCGAGGGCTTCAACTTCAACTATCCTCTGGCCGCAGGTTCGGGCTGGGACACCTGGAGCGCGGCGCTGGAACAGGCCTGCAAAGAGATCGAAAGCTACGGCGCCGACATCGTCGTGGTCTCCCTGGGCGTCGACACGTTCAAGGACGATCCGATCTCGCAATTCAAACTCGACAGCCCGGATTACCTGGCCATGGGCAAGCGCATTGCGGCTCTCGGCAAACCGACGCTGTTCGTGATGGAAGGCGGCTACGCGGTAGAAGAAATCGGCATCAACGCCGTGAACGTTCTCGAAGGTTTCGAAAGCGCCCAATGAGGATTAGAACAATGACAAGACTCAAGCGTTTGATCGTTCCAGCCCTGGGCGCCCTGGTGCTCAGTGGCGTTGCCCATGCTGAAGAACGAACATTGCGTGTCTACAACTGGTTCGACTACATCACCCCCAAGGCCCTGGAAGACTTCAAGGCCCAGAACAGCCAGACCAAGCTGGTCTACGACATTTTCGACACCAACGAAGCACTGGAAGCCAAGTTGCTGACCGGCAACTCCGGCTACGACGTGGTGGTGCCGTCCAACGTGTTCCTCGCCAAGCAGATCGAAGCCGGCGTGTTCCAGCCACTGGACCGCAGCAAGTTGCCGAACTGGAACCACCTCGATCCCAAGCTGATGAAGCTGATCGAGGCCAACGACCCGGGCAACAAATTCGCCGTCCCGTACATGTACGGGACCATCCTGATCGGCTTCAATCCGGACAAGGTCAAGGCCGTGCTCGGCGAAAACGCGCCAGTGGACAGCTGGGACCTGATTTTCAAGGAAGAGAACATCAGCAAGCTCAAGCAGTGCGGCGTCGCCCTGCTCGACTCGCCCTCGGAGATCTTGCCGCTGGCCCTGCAACACCTCGGCCTCGATCCCAACAGCAAGAAGCCTGCGGACTACGACAAGGCTGAAGCGCTGCTGATGAAGATCCGCCCGTACATCACCTACTTCCACTCATCGAAGTACATGGCCGATATCGCCAACGGTGACATCTGCGTCGCGGTCGGTTATTCCGGCAGCTTCTCGCAAGCCGCCAACCGCGCCAAGGAAGCCAAGAACGGTGTGATCGTCGACATGCGCTTGCCGAAGGAAGGCGCACCGATCTGGTTCGATATGCTCGCAATACCCAAGGGTGCGAAGAATCCGGAAGACGCCTACACCTTCATCAACTACCTGCTGCAACCTCAGGTGATTGCGCCGGTCAGTGACTTTGTCGGCTACCCGAACCCGAACAAGGACGCCACGGAACTGGTCGACCCGGCGATCCGCAACAACCCGAACCTGTACCCGACCGACACGGCAATGAGCACGCTCTACACCCTGCAACCGTTGCCGCGCGATGCCGAACGTGCGCGGACCCGGGCCTGGACCAAGATCAAGTCCGGTACCTGACAACCGCGTCGTTCCCGTCATCATCAAGACCTGCGTTTACGCAGGTCTTTTTTTACCCGTGCTTCAGCCAGCACGCCACACCGCCCGCAATCGCTCCAGCGCTGACTCGATCGCCTTTTCGGGCACGGCGGCGAAGCCCAGCACCAGCCCCGCTCGCTGATCCATCGGCGTCGTGGAGTCGGGCAGCCAATAACTGCTCAAGCCGTTGATCTCGACATCGACACTTTGCGCCAACTCGATCAATTCAAGTTCGCGCGCAACGCTATCGACAGGGACGGTCATGTGCAGCCCGGCGGCGACGCTGGGTAATGTTCCGACGCCGGGAATCTCCGCCGGCCAGCCATTGAGCAATGTGTTACGGCGACTCAACGCCGCACGGCGCATGCGGCGGATATGTCGCTGGAAATGCCCGGCCGCCATGAACTCGGCCATCACCGCCTGGGTACTGACCTCGGAATGGCGTACATCCACGGCACGGCGTTGGGCAAAAGCCTGCACCAGCCCTGTCGGTAACACCAGGTAACCCAGGCGCAACGCCGGAAACGCCACTTTGCCGAACGTGCCGACGTAGAGCACCCGGCCTTGCCGATCCAGTGCCGCCAGAGGCGCCAGTGGCGCACCGCTGTAACGGTACTCGCCGTCGTAGTCATCCTCGACGATCCAGCCCTGGGTGCGTTCGGCCCAGGCCAACAACTCCAGGCGGCGAGCCAGGCTCATCACCACCCCGGTGGGGTACTGATGGGACGGGGTGACGTAGGTCAAACGGCAATCACGCAGCTGTGCCAGTTCAGCGCAGTCGATGCCCTCGCCATCCACCGCCACCCCATGCAATCTCGCACCTGCCACGGCGAACGCATGACCGGCCGCCCGATACCCGGGATTTTCAATCGCCACCCCATCACCGGACTCCACCAACAGCTGTGCACAAAGGCTGATCCCCTGCTGCGCACCACTGGTGATCACAATTTGTTCAGCCGTGCACTGCATGCCACGGGAACTGCGCAAATACGCAGCAATCATCCCGCGCAAGCGCGCATCGCCAGCCGGGTCGCCGTAGCACAGCTGCTGCAAATCCGGTTTGCGCCAGAAAGCCGCGTTCAGCTTGGCCCAGACCTCGAATGGAAACAGATCGAACGCCGGAACACCGACCCGAAATGCCCGCGGCGGACCGCTCGGCGGACTGGGTAAATGGTTGTTTTTTAGCCGTGCCAACGGATCGGTGTGGATAACTTTGCTGGATGGATCCACAGGCAAATCGAGCCAATTTGTGGATAAGACTGTTGATAACCCTGTTGAAAAGCCTGTGGATATTTTTGTGGATAGTTTTTTTTCCGGCAACGCCGCCTGAGGCAGTTGCGCGACATAAGTGCCGTCCCCGACTCGCCCCTCAATGAAGCCTTCGGCGTACAACTGATCGTAGGCACGCACCACGCTGTTGCGGGAAATAGCCAGCGCTGCGGCTAGGTCACGACTGGCCGGCAGACGCGTTCCACTGGCCAATCGTCCGTCGAGGACGCGCAGGCGCAAGGCCTGATAGAGCTGTCGACTCAACCCCTGGCGACGGTCGAGTTCGATACCGGCCGGGTTGAACGACAGGGAAAGCGGCGCATCCGTCATGACAATGGACCTATGAAATTGGTCATTAATGGCTCTTACAACAGACCAATAGCCTGCCTAGGATGAAGGCATTCGCCAAGGAAAATATCTCCATGTATACGCCGCGCGCTTTTGCCATCGACGAGTTGTCCCAACTGCATGAACTGATCCTCGCCACCCGTCTCGCCATATTGGTGACCCACGGCGAAAGCGGCCTGCAAGCCAGTCATGTGCCGGTGCTGCTGCATTGCGAACAAGGCTTGAACGGCACGTTGTACGGGCATCTGGCCAAAGCCAATCCACAGTGGAAAGACCTGCGCGACGGTGCCGAAGCCCTGCTGATTTTTGCCGGTGCCGATGCCTACGTCAGCCCCGGCTTCTACCCGAGCAAGGCCGAACACGGCAAAGTCGTGCCAACCTGGAACTACGTCGCCGTACACGCCTATGGCCGAGCCGAAACCTTTAGCGATGGCGGGCGGCTGCTCGACATCGTCAGCACCCTCACCGACCGTCATGAAGCTGGCCGCGCCCAACCGTGGTCAGTGGCCGATGCCCCCGCCGATTACATCGACGGCATGCTCAAGGCCATCGTCGGTTTCGCCATTCCCATCGACCGTCTGGAAGGCAAGCGCAAGCTCAGCCAGAACCGCAGCCCCGCCGACATCGCCGGCGTACGCGAAGGCCTGGCCGCCAGCCCCGACGTCAACGACCAGACCCTCGCCCAATTGATGCGCTAAGGAAATCACCATGAGTCAAATCGACATTCGCCAAGTCACCGCCGGTGATCACGCGGCCTGGTTGCCGCTGTGGCAAGCCTACCTGCGCTTCTATAAAACCGAATTGCCGGAGGCCGTCACTCACAGCACCTGGCAGCGCATGCTCGACCCGAACGAACCGACCCACGCCGCCCTCGCCTGGGCTGACAATAAAGCCGTGGGCATGGTGCACTTCATCTACCATCGTTCGAACTGGGCCATCGAAAACGCCTGCTACCTGCAAGACTTGCTGGTGGTCCCGGAAACCCGAGGCACCGGCGTCGGCCGGCAACTGATCGAGTTCGTCTACACCACGGCCAAGGCCGACGGCTGCAACAAGGTGCACTGGCTGACCCACGAAACCAACGCCACCGCGATCCAGCTCTACGAGCACCTTGCAGAACGCCCCGGTTTCATCCAGTTTCGCAAAGCCATTTAAGGTTCAAGGAGAACAACATGTCGACTTCACTCGCCAACTGGAAAGGCGTCCCGGCCCCCACGACACAGCTGATCGAAGGACGCTTCATCCGCCTGGAAAAACTCGACCCGGCGCGCCACGGCGACGACCTGTTCAAAGCCCTGCAAGGCCCGGGCGCCGACCCGAAACTTTGGGACTATCTGCCATACGGCCCCTTCCCGGAGCGCAGTGTCTTCAACGACTGGCTGAACAACCACGCGGCCAATAGCGACCCGTACTTCTTCAGCGTGATCGATCGCGCCAGCGGCGAGGTCCAGGGCATCCTCAGCCTGATGTCCATCGTTCCGGCCCAGGGCCGCATCGAAATCGGCCACGTCACCTTCGGCGCGCCGATGCAGCGCTCGCCGAAAAGCACCGAGGCGGTTTACCTGCTGGCCAAGGAATCCTTCGCCCTCGGCTACCGTCGCCTGGAATGGAAATGCAACAACGCCAACGCCCGCTCCAAATATGCGGCCGAGCGTTTGGGTTTCAGTTTTGAGGGTGTGTTTCGCCAGCACATGGTGGTCAAGGGGCAGAACCGCGATACGGCGTGGTACTCGATCCTGGATTCGGAATGGCCGGCGATTGGGGCCGGGTTCGAGAAGTGGTTGAGTGATGAGAACCAGACGGGGTCGAGGCAGTTGAAAAGCCTCGTTGAGTGCCGCGGCTAAAAGCATCAAAAGCAAAAGATCGCCCGAGCGCGGACCGAGCCTTCGGCAGCTCCTACAGGGTCGGTGTATATCCTGTAGGAGCTGCCGAAGGCTGCGATCCTTTGATCTTCAATATGCCGCGTTATAAAGCCGAATCAGGACGTACGATCGGAGCAGTTTCAGCTGATATCCCGTCGAATCCGCACCACACCCATTTTCAGTCCAAACGGACGGAACACTGCGTTCAAAGACTTCAGTGTCTGATTCCCTTCTCCATGTTCAATGTGCACCAGCGTGCGCACCGAGATTCTGCACATTTTGGCGAATTGGGTCTGGTGCAGGCCGGTGACTTCGACTCGCAACCGTCGAACCGCTTCGCCAATTTCAAGAGTGCCCTGAGCTAAAGCCTCTTGAATGCTTTCTATGAGCACTGTGCGCTCAGCAACGGTCATGCTCATTTCAAGCCCCACTCTTTCAAACGTTGCTCCAGATTTTTTAATGCAATTTGTGGGTGATTCATTGTCTGTCCAGGCAGACCGCTGGCCGAGAGAATATCGGGGAGCGCCATCAGACGATTTGCATCTTCACGCAGGCGCTCAAATAGATCCTGCACGTCACTCAAAGCGGCCAATGGATCATCCGGGTCAGCGATGTCGGCCAATGTACGGCACACCCCGCGCCAATCAACGTCACCCGCTCTCTCCAGATCTTTTGGCCACTTGGTGGTCCGTGTCACACCTTCGTCGTCCATCACCATGGGCGCTAAATCATAAATGGGTGCAAGGCGAAACGAGGCGTCATCTCGGATGATTGCGGTATTGCGTCCGTGGTTATCCGAGTTGCCGAGGATTTTGTTGATCAGATCCCGACGAAGATAATCGGCAACGAGATCCGGGATTTGATCCGCCTGCCCCGCCTCACGCCATAGTCCTGCCAACAAGCGGATAACGTCCATGTGGTCCAAAGCACTACCCGGCGTCGTAATGTTTGCCAGCGAGTAAATTGACTCCACGGCAAAGCGCTCGACGCCTTGGTCGGTCACTTGGCGGTCAAAACGCTGCATCCACAAGCTGGGTTTGGTTGCTTCTTCCAGTGCAAGCCCCTCGACGGCCACAGTTTCAATCCCCAGACTCTGGAGCGCCCTGTAGTAGTGATACTCGCTTCTGAGGATTACCTGATCAGTTTCCAGCCCCTTGTTGCGGGCGAACTTCACAAACCAATGTTGAGTGACGTCGGCATCCCCAAGTACTGCATCCGGGTACAGTAGCCCCGCCTTGTTCTGAGCCAACAAAAGCTTCGGAGCCTCGCCACCTGCACCTGTTGCGCCACCAATGGCAGCCCCCTGCTCATAGGCATACTCAAGAAATCGATTATTGCGACTTATGACGTCCTGGCGCTCAAAACCAATCGGCTCACGCTGATCCACTGCTTCGGCAGACGCCTTGACCCGCATATTTCCAATCGGCGCCGGTGTGCTTCTGGCCAGCAGGTAAAGGTCTGCACTTACGTCCGCGGGCTTGTCTTTGCCTATATGCGCCAAAAGGAACCTTTTGGCTGCACCTGCGGGTGCAACATCATGTAAAAATGCTGGCGCATTGGATCGTCTGCCATCCCAATCCAAAGGGAATCTCGCGCTCACTGCCTTGGCGAACGGAGTTCCAATATCTTCGTAATTTTCAAAAAGATACGTTTGCTGGTAGCCAAAATTGCAGCGACTTTCGAAGCCTTTTTCAGGGCTGTCGAAGCTCAAAATCATGGCGTCGTGCCAGTTTCCTGCCCAATAGATCTGTAGAGTCAGATCGTACATGTCGTCACCACCTGCATTTAAATGCATATTCTCATGGCTGATTATCGCGATTAATGCAATATAGTGCACACGAAGAGCGCAGGCACAGTGGCTATGTGTATTAAAATGCAGATCAAACCACTTGCGTGGTAAAAAAACGCAAAATAATGCAGATCACGCCGAACCAATAGTTCGAAAGCCACAAAACCAGAAATTGCCTTACGGACGATGCCGGAAAAGTCGGTCGCGACAACAGGGGATGAGCGTCTGATCGCCAAATCCAGAGCATAAAAAAAGGGGAGCACATGCCCCCCCGAGGTTTAAAGCGTTGTATCGAGGCTGTTAACTCAGCCTTCGATCTCGATCAGGATCTCGCCCGGGTTCACCCGGTCGCCCTTGGCCACGTGAATGGCGGTGACTTTACCGGCGATGGCCGCCTGGACTTCGGTTTCCATCTTCATCGCTTCGGTGATCAGCACAGCCTGGCCCGCCTTGACGGTGTCACCCTCCTTGACCAGTACGTCGACGATGTTGCCCGGCATGGTGGTGCTGACATGGCCTGGTGCGGTGGCTTGCTTGCGCTTGCTGCTACCGCCGCCGACGAATTCGTTGAGCGGCTCGAACACCACTTCTTCCGGCATGCCGTCGATGGACAGGTAGAAGTGACGCTTGCCTTCAGCCTTGACGCCAACACCGGTGATGTCGACGCGGTAGGTTTCGCCGTGAACGTCGATGACGAACTCGGTCGGTACGCCTTCACCGCCCGCCGAAGCCACCTTGCCGGCTTCCGGAATCGGCAACAGCACTTCAGGTGTCAGGGTTCCGGCCGCGCGCTCTTCGAGGAACTTGCGACCGATGTCCGGGAACATGGCGAAGGTCAGCACGTCTTCTTCAGACTTGGCCAGAGCACCGATATCGGCGCGCAGCTTGGCCATTTCCGGCTTGAGCAGATCGGCTGGACGCACGTCGATCACTTCTTCGCTGCCGATGGCCTGGCGACGCAGTTGTTCGTTGACGGTGCCCGGCGCCTTGCCGTAGCCGCCTTGCAGGTACAGCTTCACTTCGTTGGTGATGGTCTTGTAGCGCTCGCCGGCCAGCACGTTGAAGAACGCCTGGGTGCCGACGATCTGCGAGGTCGGGGTCACCAGTGGCGGGAAGCCGAGGTCTTCGCGAACGCGCGGGATTTCGGCCAGCACTTCGCTCATGCGATTCAGCGCGCCCTGCTCTTTCAACTGGTTGGCCAGGTTGGAAATCATCCCGCCCGGCACCTGGTTGACTTGCACACGGGTGTCGACGGCGGTGAATTCGCTTTCGAACTGGTGGTACTTCTTGCGCACGGCGTAGAAGTACAGACCGATCTCTTGCAGCAGTTCCAGGTTCAGGCCGGTGTCGAACTCGCTGCCCTTGAGGGCCGCGACCATCGACTCGGTGCCCGGGTGGCTGGTGCCCCAGGCGAAGCTGGAGATCGCGGTGTCGATGTGGTCAGCGCCGTTTTCGATAGCCTTCATCTGGCACATTGCAGCCAGGCCAGCGGTGTCGTGGGAGTGGATGAACACGGGCAGCGATTGCTCGGCTTTCAGAGCCTTGACCAGTTCGCCAGTGGCGTATGGGGTCAGCAAACCGGCCATGTCCTTGATCGCCACCGAGTCGCAACCCATGGCTTCCATTTGCTTGGCCTGGTTCACGAAGGCCTCGATGGTGTGCACCGGGCTGGTGGTGTAGGCAATGGTGCCCTGGGCGTGTTTGCCGGCGGCTTTCACCGCTTCGATGGCCACGCGCAGGTTACGCACGTCGTTCATGGCGTCGAAGATACGGAACACGTCGATGCCGTTGACCGCGGCCTTGGCGACGAAGGCTTTGACCACGTCGTCGCTGTAGTGGCGGTAGCCCAGCAGGTTCTGGCCGCGTAACAGCATTTGCAGGCGGGTGTTAGGCAGCGCGGCGCGCAGTTGGCGCAGACGCTCCCACGGGTCTTCTTTCAGGAAACGTACGCAGGCGTCGAAGGTCGCGCCGCCCCAGCACTCCAGCGACCAGTAGCCGACTTTGTCGAGCTTGTCGCAGATGGGCAGCATGTCTTCGGTGCGCATGCGGGTGGCGAGCAGCGATTGGTGGGCGTCGCGCAGGATCGTGTCGGTTACGTGGATTTGCTTGCTCATTGTTCTATTCCTCACAGGCCTGCGTGGGCGGCGATGGCGGCGGCGATGGCCAGGGCCAGCTCTTCGGGTTTGCGCTTGATCGAGTAGTTGGTCAGTTCAGGGTGGCTTTCAACGAAGCTGGTATTGAACTGGCCGCTACGGAATTCCGGGTTACGCAGAATTTCCTGGTAGTACGCGGCAGTGGTCTTGACCCCTTGCAGACGCATGTCATCGAGGGCGCGCAGACCACGGTCCATCGCCTCTTCCCAGGTCAGCGCCCACACCACCAGTTTCAGGCACATGGAGTCGTAGAACGGCGGAATGGTGTAGCCGGTGTAGATCGCCGTGTCGGTACGCACGCCGGGACCGCCGGGTGCGTAGTAACGGGTGATCTTGCCGAAGCTCGGCAGGAAGTTGTTCTTCGGGTCTTCGGCGTTGATCCGGAATTGCAGGGCGAAACCACGGTGCTGGATGTCTTCCTGTTTCACCGACAGCGGCAAGCCGGAGGCAATGCGAATCTGCTCGCGGACAATGTCGATGCCAGTGATTTCTTCGGTGATGGTGTGTTCCACCTGCACCCGGGTGTTCATCTCCATGAAGTACACCTCGCCCTCGGCGAGCAGGAACTCCACGGTGCCGGCGTTCTCGTAGCCCACGGCCTTGGCTGCACGCACCGACAGGTCGCCGATGTAGGCGCGCTGTTCCGGAGTCAGTTGCGGGCTCGGGGCGATCTCGATCAGCTTCTGGTTGCGGCGCTGGATCGAGCAGTCACGCTCGAACAGGTGCACCACATTGCCGAAGCTGTCTCCAAGGATCTGCGCTTCGATATGCTTGGGATTGACGATGCATTTTTCCAGGAACACTTCCGCCGAACCGAATGCCTTGGTGGCTTCGGAAATGACCCGAGGGAAAGCCTGTTCAAGTTCTTCACGGCTGTTGCAGCGACGAATACCGCGACCACCACCACCGGATGTGGCCTTGAGCATCACCGGGTAGCCGATGCGATCGCCTTCGGTCAGGGCTTCTTCGATGCCCGACACGTTGCCTTCGGTGCCTGGAGTGACCGGCACGCCGGCCTTGATCATGCTGCGGCGCGCTTCGGTCTTGTCGCCCATGCGGCGAATGACTTCAGCCGATGGACCGATGAATTTGATCCCGCGCTCAGCGCAGATTTCCGCCAGTTCGGCGTTTTCCGAAAGGAAGCCATAACCGGGGTGCAACGCATCGCAGCCGGTTTCCACAGCCAGGTTCACCAGCTTGCGCGGGTTCAGGTATCCGGCCAGCGGTTCGGCACCGATGCTATGGGCCTCGTCCGCACGCTTCACATGCAAGGCATGGCGGTCAGCGTCGGAATAGATCGCGACCGAGCGAATGCCCATTTCGGCACAGGCACGTACGATTCGTACGGCAATCTCACCACGGTTGGCGATCAGGATCTTTGTTATCACTTGGAGTTTCCCTTGAGCCGGTGGTACCCACGACCTGCTAGACCCAGGTCGACGCGTGACCAAATGTTTCAGTTCGGTCGCAGGTCCACACTAGCGCCCACAAGGGATTAACAAAAATGAATAATAATTGGGTCGCGCATAAGTAAAGACTTATAGTTGATTCACCAGCCAGCGACCAGAGTGACCGGATAATGCGTAAGTCATTGATGCGTATGACTTTGCGGCAATTGCAGATCTTCAATGAGGTCTGTGATTTGCGCTCTTACAGCCGCGCGGCCGACGAAATGTCGCTCACACAACCTGCTGTCAGCCTGCAGATTCGTCAGCTCGAAGAGCTGATTGGCCAGCCGTTGTTCGATTACGTCGGCAAAAAGCTCTACATGACCGAAGCCGCTGAAGCGTTACAGCGAGCCAGCCGGGATATTTTCGGACGCCTGGAAAACCTCGACATGCAGCTGTCGGACATGCAGGGCTCGTTGCAGGGGCAACTGAAACTGGCGGTTGAATCCAGCGCCAAATATTTCGTGCCGCATCTGTTTGCCGCATTCAAACGCCAGCATCCGGAGGTGAACCTGCAACTGACGGTGGTCAATCGCGGCCAGGTGATTCGGCGTCTGTCGGACAACCGCGACGACCTGGTGATCATGTCCATGGTGCCTCAGGACATGGGCCTGGAGTTCCTGCCGTTCCTGAACAACCCGATCGTCGCCGTGGCGCCACCGGATCACCCGCTGTGTCACATGGGGCCGCTGCGCTTGCAGGATCTCGAGCCCTACACACTGTTGCTGCGTGAGCCAGGCTCCGGGACGCGGCTGGCGTGCGAAGAATACTTCAAAGAGAAGCGTGTGCACTTCAACCAGACTCAGGAAGTCTCGTCTGCCGAAGCTCAGCGAGAATGTGTACTGGCAGGCCTGGGCGTTGCGCTGTTGACGCGCCACGCCCTGAACCTTGAATTGGCAACCGGTGGGTTGATCGAGCTACCCATCGAAGAGCTGCCACTGTTCCGCAGTTGGTGCCTGGTGCAGGCCAAGGCGAAACGCCTGTCACCGGTAGCTCACGCCTTCCTGGCGTTTATCCGCAGTGAACGGATCCAGATCAGCGCGCTGGTTGAGCGTTTCGACGGGAAGTCGAGGGAGATGCCTGCCAGAAGTTGAGTTCCAACTCTGGAAAATCGCCAATTTCGGCCAGAAGCTGACGGCGTTCGCAGCGATCTTCGATAGCGCGACGGAATTCCATGCGGCGCTGGTCTTCCTGCTGACGACGGGTTTTGACAGCGCTGTTGCGTTCTTCGTAGGGCATGGCCATTTCGAGTCTCCCAAGGCGAGTACGGGAGTTTCAAGATAGGCGCGAGGGATGACGGTTTGGCGGCTCGGGTGTTACAGACCGATGAATGTTGTTTGGTCCTGTGGCGAGGGAGCTTGCTCCCGTTCGGCTGCGCAGCAGTCGCACAATTCTGGGGCCGCTTCGCGACCCAGCGGGAGCAAGCTCCCTCGCCACAGGGGTCCGCGCCGGCCTTGAAGTCAGTCGTCCAGCGCTTTTACCGACTTGGGTGACAACCGCAAACTGCGCAAACTGCGTTTAACGCTCTTGAGGTGATTGACCAGGCTCGGTCCGCGGGCCATGGCCACGCCCATCGCCAACACATCGATCACCACCAGGTGGGCGATACGCGAGGTCAGCGGCGTGTAGATTTCAGTGTCCTCGTGCACATCGATTGCCAGGTTGACTGTCGACAACTCGGCCAATGGCGTCTGGCTCGGACACAAAGTGATCAACGAAGCGCCGCTTTCGCGCACCAGGTTGGCGGTGATCAGCAGGTCCTTGGAGCGCCCGGACTGGGAAATGCAGATCGCCACGTCGGTCGGCTTGAGCGTCACGGCCGACATCGCCTGCATGTGCGGGTCGGAATACGCTGCAGCGGTGAGCAGCAAGCGGAAGAACTTGTGCTGGGCGTCCGCCGCGACCGCACCCGAGGCGCCAAAACCATAGAACTCGACGCGCTGGGCCTGGGACATCAGCGTCACGGCCCTCTGCAACTCCAGCGGATCGAGTTTCTCGCGAACTTCCATCAGGGTATGCAGGGTGGTGTCGAAGATTTTCAGGCTGTAGTCGGCGACCGAGTCGTCTTCGTGGATCGCAAACTGGCCAAAACTCGCACCGGCCGCCAGGCTCTGGGCCAGCTTCAGCTTCAGGTCCTGAAAGCCGGAACAGCCGATGGCACGGCAAAAACGCACGATGGTCGGTTCACTGATGCCCACGCTGTGGGCAAGGTCGGCCATGGAGCTGTGCATCACGGCCGCAGGATCAAGCAGCACGTGGTCGGCGACCTTGAGCTCCGACTTGCGTAACAGGTGACGAGACTGGGCGATGTGTTGCAGCAGATTCAAAGGGCTGGACTCTTTGTTATTGGCAGGTGCCGGGGATGTAGCACGCTTGTAGTTATACTACATGAATCGGCTTTTTGCCTGCTCAATGCGTAACCACATCCCTCGGCATTCAGGCACGCGTGCTCCATGTAGCGCTCATTTGCGAGCTTTCCCGTTGCTTATCAATGCCCGCCACTTGGCGCTGCGGCTAAAATGTGCCTTTCTTACAAACGTCAGTACTGGTTACTCACCAAAAACGTACAGCCCACATCAACTTACAAACAAGTTAAGTATCGCTACCCACCAACCAAACAGAGAGGGATATATTAAACAGGCAGGACGCAATTATCTTAATTACAGGAGTTACACACAATGACCATTACAACTAAAAATTGGGTCGCCCAAATTGACCGCATGCCCGGCGCGGCTTCCTTCCATGCCTTTGGCACGGTAACCGTTCCAAACTCTGGCATTACGCCGAGGCTGGTATTGAGCGAAATCCAGGACAAGTCTTTTGATTTGCGACTCGACCTGGAACTTGAAACAACCCACGAAATTGCATTGCAAGTCCTGACAGACAAGTTTGTCGAATATAAGAAAATGGGGCCTTCCAGTGTCACCGGCGTCAGTATTTTTTTCGCAGGAAAGTTACTTCACCATATTGATAAAGTACTGATCACCGATTAAGGAATTACCCGCTGCAAACTTCCCGTCAGACCGCCATGGCCTGACGGGAAGCCATTTCGGTCAATCCACACCATTCTCTCGCAGCAGAACGGCCAGAACCTGCGCCTCGACCGGCCGACTGATCAGATAACCTTGCACCTCATCGCAGCGCTCAGCCTTGAGAAACTCAAGCTGCTCCTGGTGCTCCACCCCTTCCGCGACAACCTTCAACGACAAGCCATGGGCCATGGCAATGATCGCCCGTGTAATCGCGGCATCTTCGGTGCCCTCGCCCAGTCCGCGGATAAACGCCTGGTCGATCTTCACGTAGTCCACCGGAATGCGTTTGAGATAACTCAAAGACGAATACCCGGTGCCAAAATCATCGATCGCCAGCTTCACGCCCAGATCACGTAACTGCTGGAAGGTTGCGATGATGTGCTCGACGCTGTCCAGCAACTGGCTTTCGGTAAGCTCCAGCTCCAGATAGTGCGGTGCCAACCCGGTCTCTTCCAGCACCTGTCGCACCAGACTGACCAGCTTGCCCTGGCGCAATTGATGCACCGACAAGTTGACCGACACCCGAATCGGCTCAAGCCCCTGTCGCTGCCACTCACAGGCTTGCCAGCAGGCCTGACGCAGCACGAACTCACCGATCGGGCCGATCAATCCGGTTTCTTCAGCCAGGCCGATGAAATCCCCCGGCGGCACGCGGCCCATGGTCGGATGATCCCAACGCACCAAGGCTTCGGCGGCATTCAACCGGCCAGTGGCCAGGCACAGTTTCGGTTGGTAAAACACCTTCAGCTGTTTGTCTTCGATGGCTTTGCGCAGGTGGTTTTCCAGTTGTAAACGCTCCAGCGTGCTGGCTTGCAAGCTGTCGGTGTAAAACTGGAAATTATCGCCACCCAGGTGTTTGGCATGCTGCATCGCCATGTTCGACTGACTGACCAGTGCCGATATTTCCCGGGCGCTGTCCGGCAACAGACTGATGCCCATTGACGCACTGACCACCAGCTCATGCCCGTCAATGGTCACCGGCAAACGCAACTTGCTCGCCAGACGAGTCGCCACCCGGGCCAGGCTTGAAAGGTTGCCGTAGGCGTTGAACAGCACGGCAAACTCATCGCCCGAGAGGCGCGCGATGGTGTCTGCTTCAGGCAATGCATTCACCAGTCGCCGGGCCATTTTCTGCAACAACTGGTCGGCGACTTCATGCCCCAGGCTGTCGTTGAGTTGCTTGAACCGGTCGAGATTGATGTGCAGCAAAGCCAGGCTGCGATAACCGCCCTGTCGTACTCGTTGATGAGCCTCGCTGAGACGCTCGCGGAACATCGCGCGATTGGCCAGACCGGTGAGTTCGTCGTAATGGGTCAGATAGCGCATACGCTCTTCGGATTCCCGGCGGGCAGAAAGATCCGCGAAGAAGCCCACGATATGGCTGACATTTCCCCGGCTATCGCGCACGGCATTCAATTGCAGCCATTGCGGATACATCTCGCCGTTCTTGCGGGTTTCCACCAATTCACCCTGCCAGCTGCCTTGCTGCTCCAGCGCCTGATGGATCGCGGCATAATGCCGACGCGCATCTCGACTGCATGGCAACTCAACGACTTTGCGTCCGATCATGTCTTCGATGGCATAGCCGGTCACCCGACTGAAGGCTTGATTGATTGCGATCAGGGCATAGTTCGGGTCGAAAATCACAATCCCTTCGCTGGCCGCCTCGAATACGGTCGCCGCCAGTTGCCGCTGCTCTTCCAGGTTTTTGCTGACGCTGATGTCGCGCCGAGTGCCGACCATGCGCAAAACCCGTCCGTTCTCGGCACGCTCGACCGCCCGCCCACGGTCCTCGATCCAGACCCAGTGGCCATCGCCATGGCGCACGCGATACTCGATTTGATAGTCCTCGGTGCGGCCCTTCAGATGCTCGACCAGTGCCCTTTTCAGCGCTGGAAGGTCCTCGGGGTGAAGACGCGGCTTGAGATGACGCAGGATTGCCGTGACCTGGTCCGGCTCCAGGCCGAACAATTCCTGAATCTGCGTGTGATGGACTTCGTCGGTTTGCAGATTCCAGTCCCACAACCCCAACTCGCTGGCCTTCAATGCCAGCGCCAGGCGTGCTTCACTCTTGCTCAGCGCCTGGTTGGCGGCGTCCAGCTCCAGGCTGCGCTGAGCGACGCGGTTTTCCAGGTCGACCTGGATCTCTCGCAATTCGTTCTCGGCGCGTCGACGCTGTTCGATCTCCTTGGCCAGCTTTTGATTGAGCTGATCACTGCAGCTTTGCGCCTGCTGTAGATGTTCGATCAATGCCTGATTCTGAAAGCGTCGCATCAAGCCCCGATCGATCAATCGATTGACCTGCCAGGCAACCACACTCAATGCACCGAGCAGAATCAGCCCGAACCAGCCCCAGCCCTGCTGCTGTTCGTCACCGCCCCAAAACATATAGGCAATGGCCGGTAGCAGGCAGGGCAAGGTGAAAGACAGAAAGGCCGGCAAACTGACGGCATAAGCCACGCTGGCCGAAAGCGCTGCGGCACCGATGAGGCCGAAGACCCAGGCTTGCTGAATGAAGTTATCGGCGGGAACCAGGGCAATGCCGGCACCGGCCAGGGTCAGACCGGTGAGGCCGGAGCCCAGCAAAAACATCCGCCGCCAAATGGGCTGGGCTTGACGATTGGGGATGGCCGAATCGAAGGCTGCGACCTGAATCACCCGCAATGCCACCAAGGACAACAACCACACCAGCCAGACACTGACCAGGAAATAGCGCTGCGGACTCCAGAGCAAACCGGCACAGACCAGGCCATTGATCAGCATGAACAACGTGGGCAGCAGCGAGCCCTGATACAACAGGCGCGTGCGTTCGACCGCCATTTCCATGGCGTATTGCTTTCTGATAACCCGAGGCTCCACAGTGGGGCCCGACAGGTCGAAGCTGAGGGTCATAGGCGATGTTCTTGTTCTTATAATGATGAGCATGGGCCCGAAACTGCTCGGAGCATACACAAGCAATTGCCCGGACCAAACTGCTGCTGATCAATAAATCGCCAAATTTTTCAGCCGCCGCCCCTCCCTGAAAACCCTGAAGGCACGCCCCGCCAACGCCCGCAGCCGATGACCGACCGGTCGTCCCTCGCGTAACTTTCATCGGTTAATGCGAAGCGGAGTTTGCCCGGTGTGTCGCGGCCCCCTAGAATGCCCCGATGCGCGATGATCTCTCCCTTTTGCTGAACTCCCTCAACGATGCCCAACGCCAGGCCGTAGCGGCCCCCGTGGGTCGTCAGTTGGTCCTGGCCGGTGCTGGCTCCGGTAAAACCCGAGTGCTGGTGCACCGTATCGCCTGGCTGATCCAGGTCGAAAACGCCTCGCCCCACTCCATCCTGTCGGTGACCTTCACCAACAAGGCTGCTGCCGAGATGCGCCAGCGCATCGAGCAACTGATGGGCATCAACCCGGCCGGCATGTGGGTCGGCACCTTCCACGGCCTGGCGCACCGCTTGCTGCGGGCGCACTGGCAGGAAGCAGGCTTGAGCCAGACCTTCCAGATTCTCGACAGCGATGACCAGCAACGGCTGGTCAAGCGGGTGATCCGCGAACTCGGCCTGGACGAGCAACGCTGGCCGGCCCGTCAGGCCCAATGGTTCATCAACGGGCAGAAAGACGAAGGTCTGCGCCCGCAACACATTCAAGCCAGTGGCGATCTGTTCCTGGCGACCATGCGCGGCATCTATGAGGCCTACGAGGCCGCGTGCCTGCGCGCCGGTGTCATCGACTTCTCCGAACTGTTGCTGCGCGCCCTCGATCTGTGGCGCGACCACCCAGGCCTGCTCGCTCACTATCAAAAGCGCTTCCGGCACATCCTCGTGGACGAGTTCCAGGACACCAACGCCGTGCAGTACGCCTGGTTGCGCCTGCTGGCCAAGGGTGGCGACAGCCTGATGGTGGTGGGCGATGACGACCAGTCGATCTACGGCTGGCGTGGCGCGAAAATCGAGAACATCTACCAGTATTCCGAAGACTTCCCGGACGCCGAAACCATTCGCCTGGAGCAGAACTATCGCTCCACCGCCGGCATCCTGAAGGCAGCCAACGCCTTGATCGCCAACAACACCGGACGCCTGGGCAAAGAGCTGTGGACCGACGGTGGCGACGGCGAGGCAATCAATCTGTATGCCGCCTTCAACGAACACGACGAAGCACGCTACGTTGTCGAAACCATAGAAAGCGCGCTGAAAACCGGCCTTTCTCGTAGCGATATTGCGATTTTGTACCGTTCCAACGCCCAATCGCGGGTTTTGGAAGAAGCGCTGCTGCGTGAACGCATTCCGTACCGCATCTATGGCGGTCAGCGCTTCTTTGAGCGAGCCGAAATCAAGAACGCCATGGCTTACCTGCGATTGCTCGAAGGGCGGGGCAACGACGCCGCGCTGGAACGGGTGATCAACGTGCCGGCCCGCGGCATCGGCGAGAAAACCGTCGAAGCGATCCGTGACCATGCGCGCCACAGCGATGTGTCGATGTGGGAAGCGATGCGCCAACTGGTGGCCAACAAAGGCCTGACCGGTCGTGCGGCCGGTGCCCTTGGCGCGTTTATCGAGTTGATCGAGAACCTCGCCGCCAAGTGCATGGAAATGCCGCTGCACCTGATGACCCAGACCGTCATCGAGCAATCGGGCCTGATCGCCTATCACGAAGCGGAAAAAGGCGAGAAAGGCCAGGCCCGGGTGGAAAACCTTGAGGAACTGGTCAGTGCCGCGCGTAACTTCGAAAACAGCGAAGAAGACGAAGACCTGACGCCATTGGCCGCGTTCCTCGGTCATGCCTCGCTGGAGGCCGGCGATACGCAGGCCGACGAGCACGAAGACAGCATTCAACTGATGACCCTGCACAGCGCCAAGGGCCTGGAATTCCCTTACGTGTTCCTGGTGGGCATGGAAGAAGGCCTGTTTCCGCACAAGATGAGCCTGGAAGAGCCCGGCCGCCTTGAGGAAGAACGTCGTCTGGCCTACGTCGGCATTACCCGGGCGATGCAGAACCTGGTAATGACCTACGCTGAAACCCGACGCCTTTATGGCAGCGAGACCTACAACAAGGTGTCGCGCTTCGTACGCGAAGTACCCAAAGGCCTTATTCAGGAAGTACGCTTGTCCAACAGTGTCAGCCGGCCGTTCGGTGGCAACCAGTCGATGAGTGGCAGCAACCTGTTCAGCGGCAGCGAAATTCCGCAAACCGGCTTCAGTCTGGGCCAGACCGTACGCCATTCGATCTTCGGTGACGGCGTGATCCTCAACTTCGAGGGCGCCGGTGCTCAGGCCCGGGTGCAGGTGAACTTCAGCGAAGGCAGCAAGTGGCTGATGCTGGGTTACGCCAAGCTGGAAGCGATCTAAAAGACCGCCAAAGGTCTAATGTGGGAGCGGGCTTGCTCGCGAAGAACGATGACGCGGTATTACTGCACTACCGCGGTGTACCCATTCGCGAGCAAGCCCGCTCCCACAGGGTTCCGTGTGGTCTTGCAGATATTGATCTGAATAAGGTGCAAAAAAGCATGGGCTCAGGCTTCTTTTCCTCCTGGACATTCTGGGCCCTGTTATCGGCGGCGTTCGCGGCGATGACCGCCATTTTCGCGAAAGTCGGCATCGAAAACGTCAATTCCGACTTCGCCACCCTGCTGCGTACGATCGTGGTATTGGTCAGCCTGGCCTTGATTTTGTACGCCACGGGCCAATATCAGTCATTAGGATCGATCTCGGCAAAGAGCTACCTGTTCCTGCTGTTGTCGGGCCTGGCCACCGGTGCGTCGTGGATCTGCTATTTCCGTGCACTCAAGGTCGGTCCGGCGTCACTGGTTGCCCCGGTGGACAAACTCAGCGTGGTGTTGGTGGCCGTACTTGGCGTAGTCCTGCTGGGTGAAAAACTCGACTTGCGCCAATGGGGCGCAATGGGTCTGATCACGGCCGGAGTCGTCATGCTGGCATTACGTCGCTAAGCGAGTGTCCTACAGAACTTATCCACTCATCTGACAGATCAAAGTCAAAAGGCCCTATTGCACTGACTTAAGCTGAATAAAACCTGTCAGGCAAAAGCCCGAAACACTCTGCCGCTAGCCAGTAACACTTCAGCTGTGCAACATGGCGCGCGTGCCTTCCACAAATGGGAATTCCCTTTATGAAACGTTTTCTTAGCATCGCCATGGCGTTGTGCATCGGCCTGACGATGAGTCTCGACGTCAATGCCGCCAAGCGCTTCGGTGGTGGCAAAAGCGCAGGCGCTGCGCCGACGCACCAGACCAGCCAGATGGCTCCTTCTTCTCCAGGCATGGGCGGCGCTGCGGCGACCGCTGGTGCTGCCGGTGCCGCTGGCGCCGCTGCCAAGGCCGGTGGCGCTTCGCGCTGGCTCGGCCCTCTGGCCGGTATCGCTGCCGGCGGCCTGCTGGCCTCCATGTTCATGGGCGACGGCTTCCAGGGCATGCAGATCTTCGACATCCTGATCATGGCTGTCATTGCATTCCTGGTCTTCCGCTTTATCGCCGCCCGTCGTCGCAAGCAGCAGGAGCATTACGCTCCGGCCGGCCACGCACCGATGCAACGTGAAGCGTTCGAACAAAAGCCTGCCGGCGGTTCGATTTTCGGTGGTTCGCCAGCGCCTGTTGCCGCTCGTCCAGTGATCAACGCTCCAGCCTGGTTCAACGAAAGAAACTTCGTCGAAGCGGCGCGCAATCACTTCCAGTCCCTGCAACAGCACTGGGACGCCAATGAAATGGACAAGATCGCCGAGTTCGTGACCCCGCAAATGCTGGAGTTCCTCAAGCGTGAGCGTGCCGACCTGGGTGACGGTTTCCAGTCCACCTACATTGATAACCTCAATGTACAGCTGGACGGTGTGGATGATCGCGCCGACAAGACCATTGCCACCCTGACCTTCACCGGCGTGTCGAAAACTTCGCGTTTCGACCAGGGCGAAGTCTTCAGCGAAAGCTGGAACATGGAACGTGCACAGGGCGAAAACCAGCCTTGGCTGGTGGCAGGTATCCGCCAGAACGGCTGATCCCGCACCGCGCTTCACTTGCTGAAAAGAAAACCCCAGCCCTGGCTGGGGTTTTCTATTTCGCGGTTGCATCTATAGCAAGCTACTGTATAAACCGCCCCATATAAACCGCGCCATACAAGCAAGAGGATCCCGGACGTGGAAGAAATCATCGAACAACTGCGTGAAGCCAACGAACCGGTACCGGTCCCCTTGGAATTGCCTGACGAAGACCTGCTGGTCGAAATCGAAGAACAACTGTTCATCGACATTCCGTTCGTCTTCAGAGAGTTTCTGTTGACCGTCAGCGACGTGGTCTACGGTAGCCTGGAACCGGTCACCGTGACTGACCCGCAATCCCACACCTACCTGCCCGACGTTGCCGCCAACGCCTGGGACGCCGGTGTCGATCGCAGCCTGATCCCGATCTGCCAGGACGGTGACGACTACTACTGCGTCGAAGAGGACGGCACCGTGGTGCTTTGGCAGGCCGAAGAAGAGCTGATCGCCGAAGAGACCTGGGAGTCGGTGTGGCACTGGGCGCGGGACGTCTGGCTGGAAAGCTGATTCCGTCAACGCCGCTGGGTGGTCAATGCCCGGACGACTCCTTGTGATTATCGAGGGTTTCCAGCAACGCCACCTGCATCCGCGTATGCACACGAATGAACCAGCGCCACAGCAGCGCCGCCACGGCGGCCGCGACCACGGCGATCAGTACCAGCAACTTGTTGGTCGGCAGAATACTGGCCGACAAGGCTGCCAACAGCAAAAAGATCACCAGCAGCGACAGGATCGGGATCACTTCGGCGATCACCCTGCGCACTCGCTGCGTATGGCGCCCGGCCATCTCTGGCTTGACGCCCATTTCCGCCAACAACATCGACAGGGCTTTGAGCTTGCGGTATGCCGCAATCAAAAAAGGCAGCGACAACAATAGCGCCCCACCCCAGATCAATGCCTTCTGCCAGCTCGGGTCGCTGATCCAGCCTTGCACGTAAGCCGACATGCGTTCGGCGAAGTACGCGCCCGAGAAGAAAATCGCGATCACCAATGCCAGGTTGACCCCGACCTGCAGCAAAATCCTTCTGATCATCGACGCCAGCAGCGCCCCCTCGCCCTGTGGCTGGATGCTGCGCAGCCATTCGCCGTACATCCCCAACACCCGTCCCAGGCGTTCCGGCATGACGCCCGCAAGCTTGATCGACAATGGATCAGCCGCGCGAATCAGATAAGGCGTCAGCAAGGTGGTGATCACCGACACCGCCACAGCCACCGGGTATAAAAAGTTACTGGTGACCTGCAACGTCATGCCCAGCGCAGCAATGATGAAAGAGAACTCGCCAATCTGTGAAAGACCCATCCCGACCCGCAGCGACGTGCGTCCGTCATTACCAGCGATAAATGCACCAAGGCCGCAGGACAACATCTTGCCGAGCACCACGGCTACGGTGATTACGGCGATTGGCCAAGCGTACTGAAGCAGGATCGCCGGATCGAGCATCAAACCGATGGCCACAAAGAAAATCGCGCTGAAAAGATCTCGAACCGGTTCAATCAAGCGCTCGATTTTCAGCAGTTGCCGGGATTCAGCCATGATCGCGCCGATCAGGAACGCGCCGAGGACCATACTGTATTCAAGCCTGACCACCAGCAGGCAGAAGCCGAAACACAGGCCCAGCACGGTAATCAGCAGCATTTCGTTGCTCTCGAACCTCGCCACGTAGGCCAGCAACCGCGGCACCAACAGAATGCCGATGACCAATGCGACGATCATGAACAGCGACAGTTTGCCCACTGTGGAAAACACTTCGCCCGAGCTGACCGTACCACTGACGGCGATGCTGGACAGAAGCGCGATGATGCCGATGCCCAGAATGTCTTCGACGATCAGCACACCGAATATCAACTGCGCAAACCGCTCGTTCTTCAACTTCAGATCATTGAGTGCCTTGACGATGATGGTGGTTGAAGAAATCGCCAGGATCGCGCCGAGGAACAGTGAATCCATGGTGTTCCAGTCAAACCAGCGACCGATCTCGTAGCCGATCCAGATCATCAGCACGATTTCCAGGAATGCCGCGATGAAGGCCGTGGCACCGACCTTGAACAACTTGCGCAGGCTGAACTCCAGGCCCAGGCAGAACATCAGGAATATCACCCCGAGTTCGGCCAGGGTCTTGATGGTTTCTTCGTCATGGATCAGGCCGAATGGCGGGGTGTGCGGGCCAATGATGAAACCGGCGACGATGTAGCCCAGCACCACCGGTTGTTTCAGGCGATGAAAAACCACGGTCACCACACCTGCGATCAACATGATCACTGCCAGATCCTGAATGAAACTGATGGCATGCATGGCGAGCGGCTCCCTGATTGAAGTTGCCCGACTCACAGACGCAGGAATGGTCTGATCAAGCCGAGCAAAAGTCTGCTTTGCGCGTAGGAAATGACCTTGTGTCCGGGCTTTTTGCAGGGTAACACCGCGACTTCTGGCAGAAAGGCGGTGCAATATATGGAAACAGATCGATCCGGCGTGACGGCGACTCCGCACCCGGCGTCCCGATAACTGTTGGTTTGAAAAAACCGCCGAGGCACCCGCAGAGGTGCATCCCTCAAACCTGGCCTTGACCCGTGAGAATGCTATGGAACCCGGAAACGCCCAGCTGTCGATGACGGTATTGATGACCCCAGACATGGCCAACTTCTCTGGCAATGTTCACGGTGGCACCCTGCTCAAGTACCTCGACGAAGTGGCCTACGCCTGCGCCAGCCGTTATGCCGGCCGTTATGTGGTGACCCTGTCGGTGGACCAGGTCATTTTCCGTGAGCCGATCCATGTCGGCGAACTGGTGACCTTTCTCGCCTCGGTCAACTACACCGGCAACACCTCCATGGAGGTGGGCATCAAAGTGGTGACCGAGAACATTCGCGAGCGATCGGTGCGTCACACCAACAGCTGCTTCTTCACCATGGTCGCGGTGGATGACCAGCGAAAACCTGCCCAGGTACCGCCGCTGCAACCGGACAACAGCGAGAGCAAGCGCCGCTTCATCCAGGCCCAGCAGCGCCGGCAGATTCGCCAGGAACTGGAAAAACGTTATCAGGAGATCAAGGGCGACGCCTGAGTTTGTTCAGTCAGGTTGACGGTGTTTTCTGGATAGCCTTCGCGAGCAAGCCCGCTCCCACAATGGATCTATGCAACACCAAAGATCAAATGTGGGAGCGGGCTTGCTCGCGAATGGGCTCAACACTCAATCAGAGGCTGATCGGGGTCGCCTCGAACCGCACCCGCGGATGGGCAATCCGGTCCTGAGCCCGAACCAGTTCCAACTCGTAGCTGGCACAGGCCTGGGTTTCCAGCAGCACTTCATGCACCGCCGACGCCGCGAACTCGAACGCGGCCACCAGGCTGTCACCCAACAGCACGCGTGCCAGGAACAGCCCGGACGTCAGATCGCCCACACCCACCGGCTGACGCGGGAACGCCAGCAACGGGCGCTGCAAATGCCAGCTGCCTTCGGCTGTCACCAGCAGCATCTCGAAGACCTCTGCCGACTTGCCTGGGTAGTCCAGATGCTTGACCAGCACCGCTTTCGGGCCGCGCGCCAGCAATGCACGCGCCATGGCCAGGCAATCGAACAGCGATTGCGGCTTGCGCCCGGAGAAACTGTCCAGCTCCAGCTGGTTCGGGCACATGAAGTCCGCTACGGCGGCGGCCTCCTCCAGCAGAAAATCACTGACTTCCGCCGGAACACTGCAGCCTTTCTCCGGATGCCCCATGACCGGGTCACACAGGTACAGTGCCTTGGGATTCATCGACTTGATCCGCGTCACACCCGTCAGGATCGCCCGGCCCTGGGCCGCACTGCCAAGGTAACCGGAGAGCACCGCATCGCAGTTGCCCAGCTCGCCAATCGCCGCGATAGCCTCGACCAACTCAGGTATCTGATGCGGCGCCAGCACTTCGCCGGCCCATTGACCGTACTGGGTGTGATTGGAGAACTGCACGGTGTTGAGCGGCCAGACATTCACCCCGACCCGTTGCATCGGGAAAACCGCGGCACTGTTGCCGGCGTGACCGAATACCACGTGGGACTGGATAGCGAGCAAATGCGGTGTACGTTTCATGCGGTGGATTTCCGTAAAACGATTGAAATTCTAGCCGCGCAGTATGCGACTAAACGCAGCCTGTACGACAGACCAGCGACGCAGTTAAGCTGACACTATCTTGTTGGAGCACCCTGTTGATGCTGACCCTTGGAAATATATTCGTGCTGATGCTGTTCGCCACTGCCGGCGCATGGCTATGGCACAACCACGGCTTGCGCGAGCGCGCGCTGGAGCGGGTCAAGCAGCATTGCACCAAGCTCGGGATCGAATTGCTGGACGGCAACGTGGCGTTGAAAAGAATCGCGTTCATCAGGGATGCCAGTGGTCGGCGACGTCTGGCCCGCGTGTATAACTTCGAGTTCACCGTGACCGGCGAAACCCGCCACAACGGCACCATCACCCAGTTCGGCGCGCACAGCGCACAGATTGAACTGGCGCCCTACCCGGTCCCGTTCGACGAAACCGAACCGGTGGTCGATGTGGTAAAGCCTCGCGCAGAAGTGATCGAGCTGAGCCAGTGGCGTCAGGAACATACCAAGTGGCGGCCGTAAGCCGTTAAGCCGATTCGGCTCGGCACGCTGCCAGTTCACTCTGCAACCGTTCTGCATCCTGGGGTTCACTGAAAATCAGCTCGATGCGTGAATCCTGCCGCCACTCACTGGGCTGCCAGTCCAGCGCCGAGTTATCCACCGCGTTCGCCGAGATCCATCCGTTGGCGCTGTGGATAACCAGCTTCGCCCGCCTCCAGCCAAGGCTTTCAAGCCACTGGCCAACCAGCGCGGCATCAAATACCTGGCTTGGGTGCCAACGCCATCCGATGCTCCAGCCTCCGTCCTGCTCCTGACTCAGGCAAATGGGCAACGCGGGATCGCTCCAGACCGCCGGCAGCTGCGCCAATCCCTTGGGCACGACGAAGTTATCCACACCTGCCAGCGCTTTGGCATTCAGCCCCGGCAACTCGCTCAAGGATAAAACCGCCTGTTGCGTCCAGCACAGAGGCGTCGGCGGCAATAGAGCAGCGACTTGCTGGCGACTGTCTTCCTCGAGACCTTCGGACTTGTTCAGCAGTAACAGTCCCGCATGGCTCAGGGCTTGCTGTTGTGCATCCGGCAACGGTTTGCCAGCGGCGAGCGCCTGGGCGTCCAGCACCAACACACAAGGCTGAACAGCCAACACGCCTTGCCAAGGTGCTTCGCTCAATTGCCTGAGCAACTGCGCCGGATGCCCCAGCCCCGAGGGTTCGATGAACAGTCGATCCGGTTGCGCCTTGCGCAACAAGCGCCCAAGACCAATCTGAAAGGGTGCACCGTTGACGCAGCACAGGCAGCCCCCGGCCACTTCACCCAGTGCGATACCATCGGCGTCCCGGGTCAGCAGCGCAGCGTCGAGACCGATCTGGCCAAACTCGTTGATCAACACCGCCCACCGCTCGCCTGCCGGGCGCTGGGCCAACAGGTGCTTGATCAGGCTGGTCTTGCCGGCGCCCAACGGACCGGCAATGACATGAGTGGGGATATTCTGCAGCATGGTCGATGATTTCTGAGGAGGTGATGGATGCGGTTGATTGGCTTGTCGTTGCTCTTGGCACTCGTTTCAGGCGAGGCGCTGGCCCAGGCCTGCGTGGTTCACAGCCAGGCCGAGCGGCTTGATGTCCAGGTTTGCCAGCAGAACCGCAACATCCCGCCAAAACTCTTCGCCGATGGTTTCTGCCAGCCGAACCTGGCGGGGCAGAAAGTCGATGTGCAGTATGTCGATCAATGCCCCGGCGGCGCATTTGGCGTCTGCAGCAACGCTCAAGTCGCCAATATGCCCTACCGCCAGGATATTCACTATTACGGCGTTGCCACCGACGCGGCATATTTGCAGCCGTACTGCGAGGCCCAGAGCCAGGGCACCTGGCTCAAGCCTTGAAGCGCCATCAGAGGATCAGGCAGCGTCTTCGTACCAAGGGCCGAATGGATCAGGCAGCAAACGCCAGCCCTCTACGCCCAACGTCATTTCCTCATCGGTCAGCAGGCAGGCGTCCAGTTCGGCGGTGAGCTGCTTGAAGTCGATGTGCTGACCGATGAACACCAGTTCCTGACGACAATCCCCGCTGTCGGCGGTCCAGTTTTTCATGATCCCGGTGGTACTTTCTTCGTCCTGCGGCCATTGGTTTTTCGGTACGAAACGCCACCAGCGCCCGGCAAAACCATAGCGCATCAAACCGCCGGCCTGGGACCAGCTGCCGGCGTCCATATGCTTGCTCGCCAGCCAGAAAAAACCCTTTGAACGCAACAGCTTGCCGTTGTCCCAGGGGCCGTCGATGAAGTCGAAGAAACGCTGCGGATGGAACGGCCGACGTGCCCGGTAAGCGCTGGAAGCAATGCCATATTCTTCAGTTTCCGGCACGTGCTCCCCGCGCAGCTCCTGCAACCATCCCGGCGCCTGGGCAGCCTTTTCGAAGTCAAAACGACCGGTGTTGAGGATTTTATCCAAGGGGATTTCGCCCATCGTCATCGCAATGATTTCCGCCCGGGCATTGAGCCGCTCGAGGATGACGATCAATTCCTCACGTTGGTGGCTGCTGATCAAGTCGATCTTGCTGAGCAGAATCACATCGGCGAACTCGACCTGCTCAATCAACAGATCGGTAATCGAACGTTCGTCTTCTTCGCCAAGTGTTTCTCCCCGGGAGGCCAGGCTTTCGGCAGCCTGATAATCGAGCAGGAAGTTCATACCGTCGACCACCGTGACCATGGTGTCGAGACGCGCGATGTCGTTGAGGCTCTGGCCATTTTCATCGCGAAAGGTGAAGGTTTCCGCCACCGGCAGCGGTTCGGAAATGCCGGTGGATTCGATCAGCAGATAGTCGAAGCGGCCCTCCCTGGCGAGTTGGCTCACTTCCTCGAGCAAGTCTTCACGTAACGTACAGCAAATACACCCGTTACTCATTTCCACTAACCGCTCTTCAGCCCGATTAAGGCTGACATCACGCTGGACTTCGGTGCCATCGACGTTGATTTCGCTCATATCGTTGACGATGACTGCAACCCGCAGACCATCGCGATTACGTAGTATGTAATTAAGAAGTGTACTTTTTCCGGCGCCAAGAAAGCCGGAGAGAACGGTCACGGGGAGTCGGTTGGACATCTGCATATTCCTCACAGGGATGCCCGGTCGCTGCGCCGGGCTTATATAATGTTATACCGTAACATCGCAAACAAGCCATCCTCTCTTGCCCGGCCGGGTAACCTGGGTTGGCTACAACCAGCGCGTCGTCTGGACCACAATCAACCGGTTTTCCAACTCCGGTGGCAGCAGCGCGAAGTTCACCTGCAACCGGATCACTGGCTGTTAGGCCTGCCCGTTTTTCTTCGAATTTGCATAGCCAGCCGACGCCCCCATTGGCAAAGCCCGCGCCGGCCAGAATCAGGTTAAGCAAGTAGCGCCCCTGAAGATGAAGACCCATCCATGAAAAAAGCATCGTCGACTTCATTGTTATACTATAACATGACAAATCAACTCCCACGACGGACCTGCTCATGAATGCGCTGACTCTGCCGGATATCGCCGCGCAGGCCTCACGCCAAGCCCTGCCACTGGAGTGGGTGGGCATGTGCGGCATTGCTCTTCCCGTTATGTTTGATGGCCAACGCTTGAATGCAAAGGCTGATGCCGGCGTGAGCCTCGACGATGGCAATGCGCGCGGCATTCACATGTCACGGCTCTATCTGGCGCTTGAATTGCTGGAGCAGGAAAGCCTTTCGCCGGCTTTATTGCGACGGGTTTTGCAGCGTTTTCTTGAGAGTCATGAAGACCTGTCCAGTAGTGCGCACTTAACTATTCACGCCGATGTACTGCTGAAAAGACAGGCGCTGATCAGTCCATTGGCAGGCTGGAAAAGCTATCCGGTGAGCATCGAAGCGCGTTTGAAAAACACGATGTTCCACGTGGAACTAAAAATCGACGTGCCTTATTCCTCTACCTGTCCGTGCTCAGCGGCCCTTTCTCGACAGTTGATACAGCAGCAATTCGTCGATGATTTCGCCAACAAGTCACTGCAACACGCTGATGTTTTAGCGTGGCTCGGCACCACGAACGGCATCGTCGCCACACCTCACAGCCAACGCAGCCAAGCAACGTTGTGCGTACGGCTGGCTGATTTCCTGGATGAGTTGCCTCTGATCGCCATCATCAACGACGCCGAAGCTGCACTCGGCACAGCCGTTCAAACGGCCGTAAAACGCGCCGACGAACAGGCCTTCGCTTTGGCCAATGGTCAGAATCTGATGTTCTGCGAGGACGCCGCACGCCGTTTGAATCTGGCCCTGAAACGCTCCACAGGCATCAATGCCTTCCACATTCGTGTGGCCCACGCCGAAAGCCTGCACGCCCATGACGCCGTTGCCGAGACCCGTTTCAACTGGGGACAACCTCAATAACCTGTACAACGCATTGAGCAAACCATGATCCGCAAGAATCCATCCGGAGATTTACCGCTGATTGCCGAGTCTGCTTACGTCGACAAGACGGCAATCATTTGCGGCAAAGTGGTGATCGGCGAGAACGTGTTCGTCGGTCCCTACGCCGTGATCCGCGCTGACGAAGTCGACGAATCGGGCGACATGCAGCCGATCACCATCGGCGCCAACTCGAACATCCAGGACGGCGTGGTGATCCACTCCAAATCCGGCGCGGCAGTGACCATTGGCGAATTCAGTTCCATCGCCCACCGCTCGATCGTGCATGGCCCCTGCACCGTGGGTAATCGGGTGTTCATCGGCTTCAACAGCGTGCTGTTCAACTGCGTGGTCGGCGACGGTTGCGTGGTACGACACAACTCGGTGGTCGACGGGCGTGACCTGCCTGAAGCCTTCTACGTGCCCTCCACCACGCGGATCGGCCCCAACACCGATCTCTCGCAATTCCCGCCGGTAAGCGTCAGTGCTTCGGAGTTTTCCGAAGACGTGGCGCGCACCAACGTCGATCTGGTGCGCGGCTACAAAGCCCTGCAAAACGAGTTCTGACCATCAGCAGCGTGCTGATTGGCAATGCCGGCTAGTGAATGCGCCGATACAAATTGCCTGGCAAGACGAAGGTCTTAATGACAGCGGCAAGGAATTAGCACTAGGTTTATCCGATAACGCTCGCTAGCAGCACCTGAGTACGCCGACCATGATCCAGATCACTCTGCCCGATGGTTCATTGCGTGAATTCGACCAACCGCTGTCCGTGCACGAGTTGGCCGCCAGCATCGGCCCCGGACTGGCCAGCGCGGCCGTAGCGGGCCGAGTCGATGGTGTACTGGTGGACTGCGAATACATGATCGAGGCGGATGCCCGGGTCAGCATTGTCACCCCCCGCGAGCCGGACGGACTGGAGATCCTGCGCCGCTCCTGTGCCTTGATGCTGGCCATGGCGGTCAAGCAACTCCACCCGCATGCACAAATGCGCGCGGCCAGGGAGTTGGGTGATGGCTTCTTTTACGAATTTGTCGTCGAGCGACCGCTGACTCCGGCAGACCTGCCCCTCATCGAAGCGCGCATGCAGTCACTGGCAGCGACCAATCACTCGATCCGGCGTCGGCCACCACGCGAAGAGGTATCGCTGTACCGTCTGGGGGACACCGAATACCAGAGCCATGGACCGCACGTCCCCACCACCAAAGTCTTGCAGGCGTTCGCCCTCGATCACATCAGCGGCACATTGCAACAACGGATCTACGGCACATGCTGGTCCAGCCATCAGGAACTGCAGCACTGGAGCCTTCCACCCCATGTGATCGTCGTCAGCATGGATGACCGCCAGACGAGTTATGCACAGGCGGTGACCGAATCCTTGCGCCAAAGGGGGGTGCGCGCAAGGGCCGACCTGCGCAACGAAAAAATCCGTTTCAAGATTCGCCAGCACAGCCGGACCGTGCCGTACCTGGTGGTGGTCGGCGAAAAAGAACAGGCCGGGGGGTTTGTCAGTGTGCGCAGCCGCACGGGGGAGGATTTTGGCCGGATGGCTGTCGAGGCGGCGTGTGAGTGGTTGAGTCAGCCGGGGATTCAGGGCGGCTGAATTGACGCCTTCGTCGGATCGCCGCCCGGAGCAAGCCCGCTCCCACACTGGATTTGTGAACGACACAAATCCAGTGTGGGAGCGGGCTTGCTCGCGAAGCGTTTAAGCTCTCGGCTTCACCGTGCCGCAATCCTGCCCCAACCAGACAGCGCGGGATTCAAGGCTGCCCTTCTGTTGAATGCCGGTGGCGTTGAACGTCCCGTTGACCTTGGTGGTGAACTCGCGGTCGCTGAGGAATGTCGCCACGCCTGCGCCCTGGGCTCTCGGACAGCTGAAGCGGAATTTCCACTGATTGCCTGAGCGATCGGTGATTTCCTGCTTGCAGCCCGACTGCGGATCGGTCAGCGGAATGTCATCGGTCTTGACCTGCTCCGGTGTCAGGCACGCCCGGATCCCTTTGCCCCCCATGGTGATCCCCTGCTTTTCCAGCTGCGCACGCTGCTCAGGGGTCATCTGGCTCTGGATCTGACCGAGGATCAATTGCAGGTCCGGCATATTCTGCTCATCGACCTTCATGTTGCTCGTGGTCAGCTCCCACAATCCCGGTTGCAGCATTTGCGCGTGAGCCGCCACAGGAAGTGCCAAACCCAGTGCCATGGCCAAACCCAGCAGACGAACGTTCATCGAGTAACTCCTGATCAGTAGTGGCCGTTAGACGTCAGCCACAGGCTTCGGTTCAGGGGCCAATTAATTAGCGACATTCTGCACGGAACATGGTCTGTTAAGCACTGAATCTTCAGGAGCAAGGCAGCCCCCATGGATTATTTCGGACCGCATATTTTCGGTTATACCATCGCCCTGCTGCATTCGCTGGGCATGATCGCGGCCATCCACGCCGTGTTGACCGTCCGTACCGCCCAGGGCTCGATCGCCTGGGCCTTGTCGCTGTTTTTCATCCCATACCTCACGCTGATCCCGTACCTGATGTTCGGCCGCAGCACCTTTGATGGCTACATCAAGGCCCGGCGGCAGGCCAACGAGGAGATGCGCAAGGCGGTTTCCGAACTCAACTGGCGACCCTGGGTAGAAGAAGCCCTCACCGCCCGCGCCTCTTCTGCCTACGCCTCACTCAGAGCGATGCCCAAGCTCGGAAACATGCCCTGCCTGGCCAATAACCAGACGCGGCTGTTGATCAACGGCCAGTCGACGTTCGAGGCCATCTTCGATGCCATCAGCCAGGCGAAAGAGGCCGTGCTGATCCAGTTTTTCATCGTCCACGACGACCGCCTCGGCCAACGCCTGCAAACTTTGCTGCTGAAAAAAGCCGCCGAAGGTGTGGCGATCTATCTGTTGTATGACCGAATCGGCAGCCATTCCCTACCCAACGGCTACGTGCAGGCCTTGCGAGATGGCGGGGTCGAGGTCAAGGCTTTTGGCCCCCGTAATGGCTGGTTCAATCGCTTTCAGGTGAACTTCCGCAACCATCGCAAGATCGTGGTGGTGGACGGCATTCTCGGCTTCGTTGGCGGGCACAACGTCGGTGATGAATACATGGGCGAGAAACCGCCCCTGGCCCCTTGGCGCGATACCCACGTGCAAGTGCGCGGACCCGTGGTGGCGTGCATGCAGGAGTCTTTCGCTGAAGACTGGTTCTGGGTGGCTCATGCCCTGCCGCCACTGATCCTGCCCGAGGTTTATCCGGAAGACGGCGTACTGTGCCAGTTGCTTGCCAGTGGGCCGGCAGACGCCTACGAAACCTGTTCTCTGTTCTTTGTCGAAGCGATCCATGCGGCGACGGAACGGGTCTGGATCACCAGCCCGTATTTCGTCCCCGATGAAGCCGTGTTCGCAGCGTTGCGCCTGGCGGTCCTGCGGGGTGTGGATGTGCGGCTGCTGTTGCCGTCGAGACCCGACCATCGAATCGTCTACGCCGCCTCCAGCCTCTACGCCTTCGAAGCCGTGCGCGCCGGTGTGCGGGTGTTCCGTTACGAGCCCGGATTCCTGCACCAGAAAGTGGTGTTGATCGACCGCGAAATCAGCGCCATCGGCAGCGCCAACCTGGACAACCGTTCGTTCCGGCTGAATTTCGAAGTGATGTTACTGACCGTCGACAGCGTCTTTGCCGCCGAGGTGGAACAGATGCTCAACGATGACTTCGCCAACGCCCACGAAATCGCCAAAGGAGAAGGCCGGGAAACCCACCGCCTGCAGCAGCTCGGCATGCGGGTCGCCCGGCTGATTTCGCCGATTCTTTAAAGGTAGATATCGTCCCGGGTCCATGGCAGTTCATGACTGCCATCGGCGTGGGCCTTCACAGCGAGAATCTGGTGCAGGTTGATCCAGCCGCGGGCGAACGCGTAGGCGCAACCGGCCAGGTACAGCCGCCAGATGCGCAAGGCTTGTTCCGGTACCAGTTTGGAAGCCGCTTCGAGATTGTCTTCGAGGCGTTCGCTCCAGTGATCGAGCGTGCGGGCGTAGTGCAGGCGCAAGCTTTCGACGTCGACGATTTCCAGCCCGGCCTCACTGATCTGCGCAGAGATCATCGACAGGTGCGGCAGCTCGCCGTTGGGGAACACATATTTCCCGATGAATTCACCGGCACCGCGCCCCACCGGACGGCCATCGGTGTACTTGGCGGTGATCCCGTGATTCATCACCAGGCCGCCCTCTTTCACCGCGCCGAACAGAGTCTTGCAGTACTCCGCGAGATTGGCGTGGCCCACGTGTTCAAACATGCCGACGCTGACTACCTTGTCGAAGCGGCCATCCTGCGGCAAATCGCGATAGTCGAGCAGTTGCAGCTCGACCAGGTCCTCCAGGCCCTCCGCTTTTACGCGCTCCCGGGCCAGAGCCAACTGCTCCTTGCTGAGGGTGATACCGAACACTCTCGCGCCAAACTCTCGCGCAGCAAAACGCGCCAATCCGCCCCAACCACACCCAACATCCAGCAGATATTCGCCGGGTTGCAGGCGCAGCTTGCGACACAAATGACGGAACTTGGCTTGCTGGGCCTGCTCGAGGCTTTCGCTGCCGGTCTCGAAGTAAGCGCAGGAATACGCCATGTCGCTGTCGAGCCACAGCTGATAGAACGCGTTGGAAAGGTCGTAGTGGTAGGAAATCGCCTTGGCGTCTGTATCTTTGTCGTGAACGCTACGAACAGGCTGATTGTCATCGTCTTCGTCCAGCAACGCCTGGCTCCATTCATCACAGACGCGGATCACATCGCTGATGGAGCCTTCGAGCTCCAGTTTGCCTTCGACAAAAGCAGCACCGAGGGCATCCAGGCTTGGATGGGTAAACTGGGAGACCAGTTGCGGGTCCTTGACCACAATCGTGACGCTGGGCGTCGGCCCCAGATTGAATTCATGGCCGTCCCAGAGTCTCAGGCGAAGCGGTAACTGCAGATTCTGTAAGGCCGGTGGAAGTTGCGCGAGCATGGAGAATCCCCCTTGTTTCAGACGTCTGATCAGAGGGTAGACCATCCTTGAAAAATAGCTGGCTATCGAATTAATAGCCATTTTCAATGATTCGCGACGTCAGAACCGACCGCCGCGAACGCACAAAATGATGCGCCCTCATCTCCAATGACTACGAACCGCGCGCACAGTTCTAAAAAGTTTAAGACCTGTGATTGCCCGGTTTAGAGCATTCGCCTTCAGGTTTCGTCCTTGAGCTTGAGCAACGGCTCCTGGAACCGCAGCAATCGACCGGCATTGCCCAGCACCAACAACGTGCTGAAGTTATGCAGCAACGCCGCAATCATCGCCCCGGCAGCGCCGAGCCAGCCGAATGCGGCGAAGGCCACAATCGCCAGGGTCCAGCCCAGCCCGATGATCACATTGACCTGCAATGTCTGGCGGCACTGCCGACTCAGGCGTACGCAGGTGCCGAGGCGACGCAGGTCACTGCCGATCAGCACGATGTCAGCCGATGCCAGGGCGATGTCTGCACCGCCCGCGCCCATGGCCACACCGACCACACCCGCCTTGAGGGCCAGTGAATCATTGATGCCATCGCCGACCACCATCGGCCGGAAGCCGCTGTCGATTTCCTTGAGCACGCGGTTGAGTTTGTCTTCAGGCAGGGCTTGCGCTTCGACGTCGCTGATTCCGACATCCCGGGCGAGCGTCTGTGCGACGCTGTGTCGATCGCCGGTGAGCAACAACTGGCGACCCAGACCCAACTCACGCAACTCACCCAAGGCAAACTGCGCCTCGGGTTTGACGCTGTCGGCCAGCAACAGCCAGGCAAGAAACTCCCCATTGAGCGTCAGCCCGGCAATCGGACCATCGTGATCGGGAACTGCCGTTGTACTGATGCCCAGCTGCGCAAACAACTCCGGCCGGCCGAGCGCCGCTTCGCCCTGCCCCGTCATCGCCACCACACCCAGGCCCTGGCGTTCATGAATGTCGGTCAGCAGCAGAAAATCTTCCTGGGCCACCAACCCCGCCAGGGCGCGGCTGACCGGATGGCTGCTGGCCGAGCCTAGGCTCGCCGCCAGCGTCAGCACATGGCTGCGATCCTCCAGCGGGCTGTCGATGGATTGCAGACGCAAGGTGCCGAAGGTCAGCGTCCCGGTCTTGTCGACCACCAGCGAGGTCAGGTCCGCCAACTCTTCGAGGAATGCGGAACTGCGGATCAGAATCCCGTGGCGTGCCGCCACCGCCACACCCGCAATCGCCGTGGCCGGCGCCGACAACACCAGCGCACAAGGACAGGCCGCCACCAACACCGCGAGCATCGCCTGGGCGTTGTTGGTGATGAACCAGGTCACGGCCGCCAGCAGCAATACCAGCACCATGTAGCTGCCGGCGTAGCGCTCCAGCAAACGGGTAATGGGCGGCTTCGAACGCTCGGCGTTTTGCATCAGGGCAATCACTTTGCCGAGGGTCGACTCATGGCCGGTGCGGGTCACTTCGATTCGCAGCAGACCATCGAGGTTGATCGCACCACCGAACACCGACATGCCGACACCGACCTCCATCGGTACCGATTCGCCGGTAATGGAGGCGGTGTCCAGACTGGCCTGGCCGGACAACACCCGGCCATCCGCCGGTACCCGGTCCCCGGCGCGCACCTCGACCCGATCGCCGGCCTTGAGCGTGCCGTTGTCGACTTCGATGATGGAGCCGTCCGCCTGAATCTTGCGTGCGTGGCTGCGGGTCAGTTTGCCGAGGGCGTGAATCGCCTCCTGGGAGCCGATCACGCTGCGCTCCTCCAGCACATGGCCGAAGATCATGATGATCGGCAACAGGGCCGCCGTCAGCAGATCCCCGGTGGCCCAGGCACCCAGCATGGCCAGGGCAATCAATTGATCGGTGATGCCGTGCAGGCTTGGATAACGCAGGCTGTACCAGGCCGAGCGCATGACCGGTACAGCAACCAGCAACGAAGCAAACCCCAGCAGCAATTGACTGACACCGGTCTGCTCTGGCGCCAGCCAACGCCAGATCAGGCCCAGCGCCAGCAGGCCCAATGCGAGCATGGCCAGGGTCAACTGGCGTGCGGCGCGGCGCTGTTCGGCCGAAGACAACAGGCTCGGTGCGGCGGCGGTTTGAGCGGTCATTGTGCAGCTCCCTGAATGATCAGGCGGGAATCGTCTTTGGGATCGACCGTGGTGACGGAACCTGCCTGGTCGAGAATTTTCGGCATGCGCTCGCGATAAATGCGCAGCAACATCTGCGGGTCGACACCTTGCTGCCGGGCTTTGGCCAGGCTCATTACGGTAGCCGTATCGGCAGACGCTTTGGCCAGCCGTTCACTCGCCTGGGCATGGGCCACTTGCAGCGTACGGTCGGCTTGCTCGTTGGCGGTCTGTGTCAGTTTCTCGGCTTCGGTGCGGGCATTGGCAACGGCCTTGTCGGCTTGCTGGCTGGCGGTCAGTACCGCGTTGAAAGCGTTAACCGCAGGACTTGGCAAACTCGATTGCACATCGACCCGTGCCACTTCGATGCCCAAGCCTTGCCCTGTTGCTGTGAGTTCGGCCAGCCGTTGATTGATGCCCTGCACCAGATCACCGCGCAAGCGCTCGCGTCGTTCCGCCGCCTGGCTATCGGCACCGATCAGTTCCGGACGAGCGACCAGAATGGTGTCCAGATCCCGTGCGGCCGTGAGCGCCAGCGCGCTGCGGGTCACCAGCCGATCCAGAGCCGGCAACACATGTTTGCCCTGAAGCGCAAACGCATAGGGCTCGGTGACCTTGTAGAAAACCCGAACATCGAGTTGCACCACGCCGGCGTCACCCGTTAGCAGATAGCCGGAGCCTGCGAGGGCATCGCTGATGGGCGTGGCAAAACTGGCCACGCGATCAGCCTGCGTCGCGGCATCACTGCGCAACAGGCTTTCCACTCGACGCTCGATCACCCGGTCCGCCGCCGGCAACAAAATCACCTGCTCGAAGGGTTGCGGCCAAGCCAGAAGCAGCCCGGCATTCTGAATGCGATCCAGCGCGCCGAAATGCAAAACCACGGCGCGATGTTGTGGATCGATCTGCCGTACATTGGAAAACGCCCAGGCCAATGCCGCCAACACCGTCACCGCATACAACGCAATAAACGCCAGGCGCCCGGCCTGAATCCAGGGGCTGCTCAACTCATTTGTTCCACGTGGAACCAAACTCATGGCTGCGATCCGGACGTGTTGTCGAGGCTCGGCGGACCGTCGACCAACACTCGGAACGGTGCGGCATCGGTACGCAGAATCAGCTTGGTGCCCGGGGTCACCACAGTGCCCAAGGTGTCGAGCGAACGCAGCAGATTGTAAAGCTGCGGCGACGCCGCATAGGCGCGACCATAAATCTGCGCCGCTTCGACGCGTGATTGCGCTTCGATATCTGCCGCTTTCACTGTGGCATCAGCCTGCACAATTCGCGCATCACGTTCGGCGGCAGAACGAATTTGTGCGGCTTCACGCTTGCCGATGGCCGTACGTTCGGTGGCGATGGTTTCACGCTCGGCGCGCATCCGGTCGACGGTCGCGGTAAGCGTTACCGAAGGCAGCGTCAGTCGTTCGATGCCGACCTGCAACACGCGCACGCCATAAGTGCTGAGCAACTGCTGATCGATTTGCTTGCGCAGTTGCGCTTCGAAATCGGCGATGCGTACCTGGCTGGCATCGGTATTGACCAGGTTCGACAGATCAAAACTGCTGGCGGTGGTCTCCAGCGCGGAGCCGACAAAGGTACGAATCTGCCGCGCAGCCTCATCAGGCTGGTTCTGTACTGCACGCATGAAGCGTTGCACATTGTCCGGATCGCCCTGCACCTGCCACGCCACATAGGCCTGAACGATGATGCGCAAACCGTCCCGGGTGCCGACATCCTGCAAACCGCTGGATGTGGTGCGCAGCCGCAAATCCACCGGGATCGCCGCCTCGAACGGTGCTGGCCAACGCCAGCCCAGCCCCGGCTCCAGCAAGACCCGGGAAGGGTTGCCGAAGCGCGTGATCACCGTGGCCTCTCCCGAACGCACCTGCACCAGGCTCGCGGCGGCGACTGCAAACGCCACCAGCAATGCCGCCCAGCCCATACGGCGCCACGGGAATGGACCGGCCTCCTGCGGATCGCCGTGGTGATGATGGTGATGGTGATGCCCACCATGGCCGTGATCGTGGCCGCTGAGGTCATCGTGATCGTGCGTATGGGACTGGCTCAATTGGCAGCTCCTGGCTGAACGGTTTTACGCGACGGCGCGGGGTCAACCGGCAGCGTGAAAGTACGGAGGTCGATGGTCGGCGCATTGCTGCTGCCGCCCAGACGATGATCGAGCACCAGCATTCTGGCGTTGGCCAAACCCTGGGACAACTGACTGAAATACTGCTCCAGCACGAAGGCCTGGCCAGCGCTGGCATAGGCTTTCTGCTCGGCGTTGAATTTCAGGTCCGCAGCCTGGGCGCCAGCATTGATTTCACGGGCGCTGGCCGTCGCCTGATCGCGGGCGATGCTGGCCTGCAACTGCGCCTGGTGAGTGGCTTCGGCGGCGGCACCGCGCTCACGGGCAATCAAGGCTTGCACCCCAATCTGTGCCGCTTGCACGCCGTGATAGGCGTTGGCGGCACCAGCCGGCGGGTGAATCGCCTCGACCACCGTGGCGAGAATTTCCACGCCGCTGTCGAGTTTTTTCATGTCCGCCTGTACGGCGCGGCCGATTTCTTCCGCCAGCCCTACCCTGTCCTCACCCAGTAAACCGTCGAGGGTGCGCGAGGCAAAATCGTGAACCAGAATTCGGCTGGCCGTGCTGCGAATCAACATCGGCACATCGGCACTGTTATAGGTCGCGGCCAATGCCGCCTCATCGCTCAGACCAATGCGATAGACGAAGCGCACATCCATGTTGACGATCTGAAAGCTCTGCCTGTCGGCTCGGCTGCTGGCGATCACTTGGGATTTGTCGTTCACATGGCTGGCGTCCCACAGGCGATTGGCAATTGCCGGGGCCGGGCCTTCGGCAGGGTCGGTTTGAGCAGGGGGCGTGGTTTCGCCAACACTGGTGGCCAACTCGTGCACCACGCCATTCTCGACGCTCAACACCCGGCCCAATGGCCAAGGCAGGCCTAGATGCAAACCCGGGCCAAACACCTCCACCGGCTTGCCGAATCGTTCATAAATGCCACGCCCTTGCAGCGCAATTTCGTGAATGCCCGTCAGCGACCAGCCAACCAGCATAACCACCCCCAAAACCGGCAGGAACGCCCGACGCATGTAAGTGAAGGCCCATATCTGCCGCAGATCTATACCGAAGCGGTTGTGTAATTCGTGCTGCAATGCCAGCAATGGCTGTGGTGGCCAGCGCAGCATATCGGCGACAAAGCTGCGCGCCAGTAGCTCCGGCTCAAGGCGTTCGCGGCGCGGACTGAACAATGACAACACCGCACGCAGCAACAGCTCTGCCGCCACCAACCCAGGCAGCAGTCCGGACAACACCGCCAGACGTACGGGCCATACCGACGATTCATCGGCAAACAACAGACAAAACGCAGCGAGTAGCAGGCTGATGATCGGCACACGTGTCAATTGCGCCAACGCGGCGGCCTCAGGCCATTGCGTGGTGTTTTCCTGCGCCAGATGACGCTCCATCACCAACAGGCCGAAGGCCAACAGCAACGAGAACGCCGCCCCGACAGTGGCCGCCAGCCCCAGCCCTGCCGGGGGTAACGAAAGGTCCCAGGCCTGTTCGACACCCAACACCGCCAACAACGCCCAACCGCCAAGCCACAGCGTCGGCGCGCCAATTTGCCCGAGCAGGTTGTGCGATTGCCGACTGATCCGGTCCAGCAAACGTTCATACCAGCCCAAAGGCTCGGCAGACTCCTCGACAACGATCACTGGCGCCACGGGATTCATCGCGCGGGCACGCCATTGGGCGACCCACCCGGCCGATTGCAAGCCCGCTATCAGCACCACAAACGCAGCGCTCAAATTCAGCAACAACGCTGGCCACAACGTTTTCGAGGCGAACAGCCCGGCAAAAAACGCCAGCAACGCACCCACGGTGGCGAGTACGCCCGCACCGATGGCGAACTGGCGCAAACGCCGCCCTTGAATGAACGCCTGCTGAAAGCGCGGCAACCCGGCTAGCGGCGTTTCATCAACATCGAGATCGACTTGCATACCACCCCAGAGCGTCTTCGCTTACAGGACAATTCGTTACGATATAACGGAAATAGTGAAATTTCCGTATTCAAGCGCGCTATCTAAAGATGCCCAACCTGTCGCTAACCTGAAGCCTTGACCGAAAGGTTGCGGCGCTCATATATTACGTTCGTAATATTATTCAGGAACTACTTTTACCCATCCCCTTTCGATCCAGGAGTACATCCATGAGCACTTATGACGTCGTGATACTCGGCGGTGGCCCCGGTGGTTACAACGCGGCGATCCGCGCCGGACAACTGGGTCTGAAGGCGGCCTGCGTGGAAGGGCGCGCCACACTCGGCGGCACCTGCCTGAATGTCGGCTGCATGCCATCCAAGGCATTGCTGCATGCCTCCGAACTGTACGACGCGGCCATGGGCGCGGAATTCGCCAATCTGGGGATCGACGTCAAGCCCAGCCTCAACCTCGCCCAGATGATGAAGCAAAAGGATGAAAGCGTTACCGGGCTGACCAAGGGCATCGAGTTTCTTTTCCGCAAGAACAAAGTCGACTGGATCAAGGGCTGGGGCCACATCGACGGGCCGGGCAAAGTCACGGTGACCGACAGCGCCGGCGGCAAGACCGAACTCAGCGCCAGGGACATCATCATCGCCACCGGTTCCGAACCCACTCCCCTGCCCGGCGTGGACATCGATAACAAACGCATCCTGGACTCCACCGGCGCTCTGTCACTGACCGAGGTACCCAGGCATCTGGTGGTGATCGGCGCTGGCGTGATCGGCCTGGAGCTGGGTTCGGTCTGGCGACGCCTGGGTGCACAGGTGACGGTGGTCGAGTTCCTCGACCGGATCTGCCCCGGCGTGGACATCGAAGCCGGCAAAACCCTGCAGCGCTCCCTGAGCAAGCAAGGCTTGAGCTTCAAGCTGAGTTCGAAAGTGACCAGCGCCACCACCTCCGCCACCGGTGTACAGCTCAGCATCGAGCCTGCCGCAGGCGGCACTGCCGAGTTACTGGAAGCGGACTATGTGTTGGTGGCCATCGGGCGCCGACCTTATACACAGGGCCTGGGCCTGGAGAACGTCGGCCTCGCCACGGACAAGCGCGGCATGCTCGCCAACAAGGGGCATCGCACCGAGGCCGCCGGAGTCTGGGTGATTGGTGACGTGACCTCCGGCCCTATGCTCGCGCACAAGGCCGAGGACGAAGCCATGGCCTGCGTCGAACAGATCGTCGGCAAGGCTGGCGAGGTCAACTACAACCTGATTCCCAGCGTGGTCTATACCCGGCCGGAACTGGCCAGCGTCGGCAAGACCGAGGAGCAGCTCAAGGCCGAAGGCCGTGCGTACAAGGTGGGCAAGTTTCCCTTCACCGCCAACAGCCGGGCGAAGATCAACCATGAAACCGAAGGCTTCGCCAAAGTGCTGGCCGATGAGCGCACGGACGAAATCCTCGGCGTGCATCTGGTCGGCCCGAGCGTCAGCGAAATGATCGGCGAGTATTGCGTGGCCATGGAATTCAGCGCCTCGGCCGAAGACATCGCCCTGACCTGCCACCCACACCCGACCCGCTCCGAGGCGTTGCGCCAGGCAGCGATGAATGTGGAGGGGATGGCGACTCAGATGTAAGACTTGAAGCGTTGCAGTGACTGATCTATAGCATTCGCGAGCAAGCCCGCTCCCACATTGGTTTTGTGTGCGCCACAAATTAAATGTGGGAGCGGGCTTGCTCGCGAATCAGGCGACTCGGTTTAGAGCGGCAAATGCTCCAGCGGCAACGCCCCCGGCGCCTTCACCGTATGAATCGCAAAGTTGCTGCGGATGTCGCTCACACCCGGCAGTTTCAACAAACGCCCGGTGAGAAACCGGTCATAGGCACGCAAGTCCGGCACCACCACCTGCAACAGAAAATCCGACTCCCCTGATACCAGGAACGCCGAAATCACCTCGGGCAATGCCGTCACCGCCAGGCGAAAGGCTTCGGCCTGTTCATCGTTATGGCGCTCGACCTTGACCCCGACAAACACCGTCAGCCCCAACCCCACTTCGTCTCGATCCAGATTGGCCTGGTAGCCGCGAATCACCCCCGCCTCTTCAAGCATCCGTACCCGGCGCAAGCAAGGCGATGCCGACAGGCCGATCTCGTCTGCCAGTTGCACATTACTCAGGCGGCCGTCCCGTTGCAGTGCGGCAAGAATCTTGCGGTCGTAGGCGTCGAGTTTCATGATTTGGCAGATTCCGATGGTGTATGCGAAAGAAAGTGGCAGATTATGCCAATACAGCTCCCGATAGAAGCTGACAACGCAAGCACCTGCCCTGCCCTCCGGCCCTAGACTGGCACGACCGAATCGACAACGAATGGGGGTGCAACGTGGACGGACTCTGGATGTTTTTCATGGCGCTGGCGGTGGTCTATCTGTTGCCGGGGCCTGACATGATCCTGCTGTTGCAGACGGGTGCCCGCCAGGGCAAAGGTGCCGCGCTGGCCACCGCCGTGGGTTTGGGCATCGCCCGGGGTTGTCACGTGGGACTGGCGGCGCTGGGGCTGGCGGCACTGTTCAAGGCGGCGCCCTGGACATTCAATGTGGTGCGACTGGCAGGCGCCGCGTACCTGCTGTGGATCGGCATTCAGTGCCTGCGAACCACGATGCTGCCGAACCTCGGAAGCGCCGACACAACCGGCGAAAAACCGCGCTGGAGCATCGCCATCCGGCGCGGATTGCTGACCAACCTGCTCAACCCCAAAGCACTGTTGTTCTGCTCGGTGCTGCTGCCGCAATTCATCAACCCACAGGCCGGGCCGGTGCTCGGACAGTTTGCGACCCTGGGCGTGGTGCTGGTCAGTGTCGGTCTGTTGTTCGACAGCGCTTACGCCCTGATCGGCGCGGCACTCGGCCGCTGGCTGCAACGCAGCCCTTCAGCCCAGCGCCTGCAACAATGGTTGTTCGGCAGCCTGTTGATCGGTTTCGCCGTGCGGCTGACCTTTGTGCAACAGGCTTGAACCTCAGGGCGCCTTGCGGCGACGACGCTTGAACAGCCACAGCGCGGCGGCCGCGAACGCCAGTACGCTACCGACCTGCAACGGCGTCTTGTACGGGCGCAAGGCCGAACGCGCTGCGTCGGTGACTTGAGTCACGTAGCGCTTGTCGGCGTTCTCGAAATCGGGGTACGGGCATTGGTGGCCGAAGTCGGCGGCCCATTCCACGTAAGGCCCTTCATTGACATAACGCTGATAAATCGCACTTTGCTCTTCAAGGCTGCTGTTCCACCCCGAGGCCTCGCACAGCACCGCCGCGAACGCCTGACTGGTGTGAGGCAAGTTATCCGCCGCCCTGCTCGCCAGCGCCGTGGCCACGAAGCGATAGTGATAACGCTGATCGGGCTGGGCGGCGCTGGCCTGCTGACGCTTCACTTCGTCCTCGGCCATCAATGGACCGACCTTGAGTTCGGCGTTTTCAAGGATGTAATTGCCGCCGAACGTGGCGTAATCCGGCGCCATTTCGTAGCCCAGGATATCCATGCCCCACTCACGCGCCGTCCATGCAGCATTGAACAGTGCAGCGGTGCGACGGGTCGGCCACCAGGCTGAATCTGCCGCCTGGCGTTGCTCGCCGTACAACCTGGCCTTGTGCCGCAAGCCGTCATTATCGAAGTACGCCAGCGCTTGCTCGTAATGGCCTTCGCGCAATAAACGCCGCCCCAGCAAATTGCGTAGGCTCGCTGCCACTGGCAAGGGCACGTAGTTGTCACGTTCCTGCTGGGTGAGCGGTGGCGGGGCCGGCACTTGGGTGTCGACGTAGTGCTTGAGTTCTTCGAGGGTCAACACGCGCTCGGCAACAGTGGCGGCGTCGAACCAGTAAATGCTTTGGCTGCGATACAGCTGATCGAAGGCTTGCAGGTAATCCCCGCGTTGCAGGGCGAGGATCGCACTTTCACCCTCGACCCGGCATTTGGGCTGAAGCGTTTCGTAGTCGTAGTCCGGAGTGCGTCGCTCGCCCCAGGATTCATTCTTCGGGAAGGCCTGGGCCGCTTTGGCATAGGCTGCGGCGGCCGCGGTTTTGTCGCCGTCGCGCACCGCCAGTTTTGCCCGTAGCCACCAGGCCAATCCGCCATCGCCGGCATGCTCGAGGAACGCCTTGGCGCTGGCGTAATCGCCCTGTTGATAATTCATCGCCGCCAGGCGGTCGGCGTTTTCGAGACTTCCGCGCGTGCTGTTTTGCAACAGCTTGATCATTTTCTGTTCGTTCGGTGGTTGCTCGCCAAACGACCAGCCCAAGCGGCTGATCAAGGACGCGGTCACCAACTGCTGCACGGGCCGGCCCTTGAGCAACTCGGCCACTTGATCATCCGGCAGCGTCATCAGGTCCGCCATCAACAGCTTCAACGAGGAATAGCCCACCGCGGAACCGTGCAGATTCTGCGTGGCGTACAGTTCGATGGCACGGTTCCAGTCGCCGGCAGCGCGCACGACCCGGGCTTCTTCGCCGAGGCTCGCGACGCCCAGTTCCAGCGGATCGCTGAAGCCGTCGATACTCAGCTGCCGGGTGTGCTCGAAGGCCTTGGCCGATTGTACGAGCAGATCCGGCGCCGCATCGGCTTCAGCACTCATGGCGAACAACGCGCGCCCCAGCGAGTAAGCCGCCCAGGTGCTGCGCGAAGCCCGTTGCTCTGCAGGCAAGGCCAGCACTTTCTTGAAATACCCGGCGGCCAAGGCATTATCACCCGCGCCAAATGCCACAGCGCCGGCCAGGTACCAGCTGATCTCGGGCGGCAGTTGCGCGCCTTCGGTTTCAACCTGATGAGCATCCGTCAGGCCGCGCAGGTGTTTCACCAGCACTTGTTGCTCAGCGGAAAGTCCCGCCTGCTCGGCTTGATCCCGTAGCGCTACTGCGTCAGGTTGATCGCTGTAGTCGGCGCCAGAGGTGACGTTCTTCAAGCCGTTGATGGCGTGGCCGAGGCGGCTGATTTCAAAGCTGAAGTTGCCTTCGGGCAGTTCCGCCAGCGACTGGCCACGATTGTCCAGCAGGCGCATGGGGAAGTCCGGGCCGCAGGCCAGCGCCGAGCCCAGCGGCAGGCTGAGGCTCAGGCAAAGCAAATGACGCGGCCAGTTACGGGTGAACATTCGAACCTCCTTGATCAATGTGTGCGCAGCGAGCCCAACCGATGGCACGCTGTCCGCCGGCCGGAATCCGGCCATCGCGCAGGCGGGTGAAGGTAAGCAGATCCGGTCGCTGTTGCAACGCGTAACCGGCCAAGGCATCGGCCCCTTCACAGCCGCTGACCGCGAGTGTCAGGCGTTCGGGCCAGGCACTGTCGAGGTTGCCCTGGTTGCTGATGCCGATGTCATAGAGGCCATTGTCGGCCGAGAGTTGCAGCGTCAACTGACTGTCGAGGACATCAGCACGCGCCACGGCGCGCAAGGTGGTCAGGCTCCAGGCCCGGCGGTCGTTGGCTAATGGCAGGCGAAACCAGATCAAGCCCGCCAGATGCTCGGGTGGATCGGCACGCAGTTGGGTGCCGAGGGTGCGCAGCGACTGCGGATCGGCGAGTAACTCCCGGCGCAGACCTTCGCGCTCCAGCGTCACTTCACTTTCCACAACCGGTGCGCCGTCCGTCGACGTCAGCAACGCCACGCCGTAGGCCGGCAGCGCCAGATAGAACGGTTTTGTCGTGACACGGCTCCAGGCCTTCGCCCATTGCCGGGCCTGATCGGCATCAAACAAGCCACGACGCGGATCGCTCACTGCGTGCACCTGCAACACGCTGCTGTCGACTGTGGATAACAACGCCGGCAGTTCGCGACTGTCGAGCCAGGACGGCAACGCCGTGATGCTCAGCGGCAGCGAAGTCGGCAATGCTTCACGCACATGCGCGAGAAATTCGCGGTACGAAGGTAACCGGGCATTACCGGCATCGTGGTCGATTTCTACGCCAGCGAGGTTCAACCCTTGCCCCTGCCAGTCACTGATGACCTGGCGGATCTGCGCGGCAACCTCTTCCTGATCGAGTGCCTTGAGCTGCCCGTCCAGGCGCACCACCGCAATCACCGGCCGGCCATCGTGCCTGAGCAATACCGGATCAATGCGGGCGCGGCTCCAGCCGGCCTCGGGGAAGGCCTGCAAGGCCAGCACCCGCAACGTTGAAAAGTCGGCACGGCTTTCCCTGAGGGCAGCGTCGTGGGCCGGCGTCCACTGCCGCTGCCAGACGTAGAGTTGCTGATCCAGCGGCGGTGCGTCGTGCCTTTCGCATCCGGCGGTCAGCACCAGCGCCAGCAGCAAGGCGATCGAGCGAGTGAAAAAAACCATTGAAACGCCTGTTCCTGAAATGCAGAAAGGGCTGCAAACCTTGTGGGAGCGGGCTTGACCGAATGGTCTTAGCCTCTGCGGCCCTTTTTCGTTCTGCCCACTACCCTACCCAGCCATCGACCGGCGGGCAATGTTCAGCGGTAATCTTCCTTCAGATATCGAGCACCAACGGCTGCGCTCCCTGCGCCGGAATCGCACAGCAAATCAGCACCTGTCCGTCATCCGGCACCTCCGCTGGCGGCAGTGGGTAATGCACCTGACCGCTGACCAGGCGCGTCTTGCAGGTGCCACAGGAGCCGCCGCGACAACTGAATTCCGGGCGCAGGCCACGGCTTTCCGCCAACTCCAGCAAACTGCCGCCCTCCGGCTGCCAGCGCGCTTCCTTGGCCGAACGCTGGAACACCACGGGCACCGACGTAGTGGCGGCAGGTGGTTGCTCGATGACCACCGCATCGGGGTCCGGACGCCGGCGCAAGGTGGACGGGCCGAAGGTTTCGGCGTGAATCCGCGAGTCGCGAATGTCCAGCTCGCGCAAGCCGTCGTACAGCGCCTGGGTAAAACTTCCGGGGCCACAGACGACAAAGTCCGGCTGATCGTAGTCCTCGACTGTCAGCAGCTCCTTGAGCAGCGCGACGTCGATCCGTCCACTGAGGTCGAAGTCCGCTCCTTGCACCGCCTCGGCTTCCGGTTGGCTGAGCACACGCACCACCCGAACCGCGTCACCGGCATCGTCGAGCAAGCGATCCAGTTCGCCGCGAAACGGCTGGTCGGCCAGCGTGCGCGAACTCTGGATAAACCACGTCGGGCGGATACGGCGGGTGCGCAATCCCTGGTAAACCACCTCGCGCAACATCGACAACAGCGGCGTGATACCCACCCCGGCCGCCAGCAACACCAATGGCCGACGCTCATGGGGCGCCACGGTGAAATGCCCTTGCGGCGCCCGCGCCTCCAACAGGTCGCCGACCCGAATCCGCTCATGCAAATGGGTAGAGACCCGCCCGTCGCGCTTCACGCTGATGCGGAAAAAATCATCGGACGGGGCGCTCGATAAACTGTACGTGCGGATGTGCACTTCACCGTCAATGTTGAAGCGCAGGGGCAAATGCTGCCCGGCCTGGAAAAGCGGTAATCCGGCTCCGTCGGCGGGCTCCAGGTAAATCGAGCGAATGCTGTGGCTTTGCGCTTCAATGCGCGTCACCCGCAACGGCCGCCATTGATCGCCCAGGGCTTTGGCCTGCAAACGCGCCGCAGCCTGCTCCCAGGTGCCGGTGAGCAAACTGGTGGGTGATACGCCGTCGAAGCGCCAGCGTAACGCCAGGGCGGCGGGGCGACGTACGACGTGTTCGACCTCGATTGTCCACAGGCGCTCGGCTCCCTGGAACGCCTCGACCTGCGGGCCCTCGAGGATGATTTCGGTGCGCCCGCTGAGCTGCAGCAAATCCCCGGTATTGAAATCGATGAACAACAACCCGGCCCGGGGATTGAGCAGCAGGTTACCCAAGGTGTTGAAATGCAGGTTGCCGGCGAAGTCCGGAATGGTCAGGCGATTGCCTTCCACGTGTACGAAACCGGCCTGACCGCCACGGTGTGATACATCCACCGAGCGCTCGCCGTCGACCTCCACATAACTGGCAACGAAGAACGTGTCCGCCTCGGCGATCATGGCCTTGGCCGCGTCATCCAGTTCGTTGAAATGTTGCGCGACTCGCGTCGAAGGTTCGGTCAGCGGCACCGAACGAAACTGGCGCAACTGAATGTACTGCGGGCAATTGCCGAAGGACTGATCCACCGTCACCGCGAAACCGCCGGTCGTCATGGCGCGCACATGTCCATTGATGCGGTTGCGACGGCGGGTATGCAACTCGATACCCAACAGGCCGATGGCCGCGCCATCACTCAACTGCGCGGGATCATCAAAGGCAGGCAGGCTGCTGAACTGCAACAAGCCAGGTGCTGGCGAGTGTGCGAATCCGGGCTGACCTTCAAGGATGCTGGCCCAGGGATGACCGTCGGTATCTACCGCTGCGTACAGCATGAACGGCAACTGCTGATAGAAGGTGCGGTGCTGGTCCGGCATCTCGTTGCGAATCACCTTACGACCGAAAATTTCCATTCGTTCGGCAACGCCCACATGCGCCTGCAATTGTTTCTCGCCGGCATGCCAGGGTGAACGGTCCATACGGCTTCTCCCTTGCGCCACTGGCGCAGATCGGGGCGGCCCGGCAACACCGGGCCGCAAGCATCAGGCTGTTTTTTGCAGGCCGGCGACGGTGCGCGGCATGCCGACAAAACCTGGCAAGGCTTCGATACGGGCCAGCCACGCGCGAATATTGGGGTACTCGTCCAGCGACACATTGCCCTCCGGCGCATGGGCGATGTAGCTGTAGGCGGCGACGTCGGCAATCGTCGGTTCAGTGCCGACCAGATACGCTGTATCGGCCAGTTCGTGATCGATCACCTTGAGCACGGTATGGGCGTAGGCAATCACTTCTTCAGCGTTGTAAGGCGCACCAAATACAGTGATCAACCTGGCCCGGGCCGGACCGAAGGCAATCGGGCCGGCAGCCACCGACAACCAGCGCTGGACCTTGGCCGCCCCCACCGGATCAGCCGGCAGCCAACGGCCGTTGCCGTACTGTTGCGCCAGATACACCAGAATCGCGTTGGAGTCGGCCAATACCACGCCCTGGTCATCAATGACCGGCACCTGACCGAATGCATTGAGCGCCAGGAACGCCGGTTGCTTGTGTTCACCCTTGGCGAGGTCAACGAAGATCAATTCGGTCGGCAATTTCAGCAGGGACAGCATCAACTCGACTCGATGCGCGTGGCCGGAACGTGGGAAGTTGTAGAGTTTGATCGCTTGCATGGTCGACACCTCGGGTCAGTGGTGCTGTTCAGGAAGGCCAGCGCCGGTGGGTCGTATCTTCCACTCACAAGCAAAACAACAGAATCACCAGCAAACGCAATCCATTATTTCACTGGGTGAAATAACTCAACGCTCAAGCGACGGGTGCTCGCGCAGTGTCTTGACCGCGAAATCCACAAAACTGCGCACCCGGGCCGGGGCTTTGCGCCCGCCTTGATAGAGCACGTGGATGGGTAGTGGCGGCAGTTCGAAGTCAGCCAGAACAATCTCCAGCTCACCGGCAGCCACCTTGCTCGCCACTTGATAAGACAGCACCCGCGTGAACCCCAACCCCAGACTGGCTGCCGTGATGGCAGCCTGATTCGCCGTCACCACCAGTCGCGGTTCAGCCCGCACACTCAGGGTTTCGCCGTCTTCAATGAATGGCCAACTCCTGAGCTGGCCAATGGCCGATGTCGCAATGATCGGCGCCTGAGCCAGTTCCTGTGGATGTCTGGGCCGACCATGGCTGGCCAGAAACTGAGGCGAGGCGCAGATCACCCGCCGCACCTCACCGACGCGGATTGCATGCTGATTGCTGTCGGGTAGCTCGCCGATACGGATGGCCACATCGACGCCCTCCTCGACCACGCTCACCACCCGATCCACCAGCAGCGCGTTAATGCAGACCTCGGGGAACTGCGTCAGGTAGCTGACCATCAGCGGCGTGACAAACAGTTCGCCAAACAAGACCGGTGCGGTGATGGTCAGTTGCCCACGAGGATGGATATGGCTACCCGCTGCCGAGTCCTCCGCTTCCTGCACCTCGGCGAGAATTCTCCGACAGTCCTCCAGATATCGCTGACCGGCCTCACTCAAATACACGCTGCGCGTCGTACGCGTGAGCAGTTGTGTGCCAATACGTTGCTCCAGCGCCGCCACTGCTCGGGTGACACTGGCCGCCGACAGCCCCAAACGCCGTGCCGCCGCCGAAAAACCCTGGTCCTGGGCGACGGCAGCGAAGACCTGCATTTCCTGGAAGCGGTCCATGGGCATGTCCTCATTTCAGATAGATAAATCACAACCGAAGGCCGGGATGTTAAGCGTGGGCGCCCAACAACATGGCTGGGCACCCGACCATCAACTAAATCAACGGGCTACTGCACTCTAGCGCCTCCACTGTAAAAACGAAGCGTGGCCCCCACAAAGAGCGGACCGGGGATTATTGATAATTAATGAGGGTTATTTTCTTGCGACGGGTGCGACTGTCCGCAATGATCCGGCCCCGCCCGCTGAAGCGGCTAATGCCAGACCGGGAAAAAGCGCCTTTGGCTCCACTCCCCATTCCCTTGCGGCATGGGTTCGTCAGCGGACACTATCCACAGCGGCAGAATTCCAGCCTGAGTAATCAGGCGGAATATTCGACTGCTCCTATACTACAAGCCACCCTGTTACCTATTGAGTTTTAGTAGGTACCTCGTTGAATTTTCCCTACATGAAAGAAGGCGTTAGTTGTTGACGCTGGAACGACGGTCCATCGATCCCGCTTTCAAGATTCACCGGTAGGGAAGAGTGAACTTTAAATGGCTGGCTAACCTGGTGACACCGCAAGGAGTTCGAAAATGTTGCGCACTAACATTTCCGCTAGAGCACTGTCCGGGGGTTTGCTCGATGTACTGATACGCGCCGGGCTGATTACGGTGCTGGTACTGTTCTGCTTCCAGATCTTCCACCCCTTCCTCAACCTCATGCTCTGGGCACTGATTCTGGCGATCACCTTGTATCCACTGCATGCACTGATCAAGCGCAAGGTGGTCAACAAGGACGGTCGCGCTGCCACCCTGATCGTGGTGGTCGCCCTGGCCTTGCTGATGGTGCCAATCTACCTGCTGGGCACCTCGATCAGTGAATCGATCCAGGGCACCCTGGCGATCCTCAAGTCCGATACGCTGCATATTCCGCTACCCAGCGAAAAAATCGCGTCGCTGCCGCTCATTGGCCAGCCGCTCTACGACTACTGGATGCAGGCCGCCACCAACATGAGCAGCGTGCTCATGAAGTTGATGCCCTACATCAAGTCCATCGGCCTGACCTTGTTGGGCAAAATGGCCGACGTTGGTGTGGGTTTTCTGTTGTTCATCGGCGCCCTGATCATTGCCGGCGTGTTCATGGCCTATGGCGAAAACGGCGAAAGAAGCGCCCTGGCCATCACCTCACGCCTTTCCGGACCGGAGCGCGGCCCACGCATCACCGAGCTCTGCACCGCAACCATCCGCGCGGTGGCCCAGGGCGTGGTAGGCATCGCGTTCATTCAGATGTTGCTGGTCGGTGTGGGTTTCGTGCTCATGGGCGTCCCCGGTGCCGGACTGCTGGCGATGGTTGCGCTGCTGATGGGGATCATGCAATTGCCGGTGCTGCTGGTGACCCTTCCGGTGATCGCTTATGTCTTCGCCACCGAAGGGACGAGCTTGGCCACTGTTGTGTTTGGCATCTATAGCCTTATCGCCGGGATGGCCGACAACGTCCTCAAACCGTTGATGCTTGGCCGCGGCGTCGATGTCCCCATGCCGGTGATTCTGATTGGCGCCCTGGGCGGCATGGTCAGTGGTGGTTTCATTGGTTTGTTCATCGGCCCGGTGGCGCTGGCGGTGGGCTACCAGCTGTTCTGGCAATGGGTCCAGGACCAACCGTCTGCCGAACTAATGAACGAAACACCAGAGATCGAGGCGTTGAACGAGACACCGCAAATCGGGACCATGAACGATCAGCGTCCCCTCTGAGGAGTTTTCGCTTGATGCCACGTCCTGCTCGCATCAGCCGGCTGCTGCTCTGTGGGACCGCCTTTCTGGGGGGCTGCGTGCAACTGGGCCCGGATTTCCAGTCGCCGGCCCAGCCTTGGGTCGATCACTGGAACAGCCCGGCCTTGGAGCTCGCCGGCCAACAACACGCGCAACCTGACAGCCGCCAATGGTGGCGCGTGTTTAACGACCCGGTGCTGGACCACTTGATGGCCGAAGCCGATGCCCACAACCCCGACCTGCAGGTCGCCGGCCTGCGGGTCATGGAGTCGAGAGCGCAATTGGGCATCGCCCTGAGTGGGCGCTACCCACAATTGCAGCAGGCCAGCGCCGACAGCCTGTACCTGAACCGTCGACAGTCGGGCGGTGCCAACCCCCAGGACACGCATTTCTGGCAACACAGTGTCGGCTTCGATATCGGCTGGGAGCTGGATTTCTGGGGGCGTTTCAGCCGTGCCATCGAATCGGCCGACGCGTCCTGGTTTGCCGCCCAGGCCAACTATGAAAATGCCCTGGTGCTCTTGCACGCGCAACTTGCGCAAAACTACTACGCCTTGCGCACCGCCGAATCACGCCTGGCCATCGCCCGCAGTAACGCCGCCTTGCAAAAACGCAGCTACGAGATTACCGAGCGCCTGTTCAAAAGCGGGGCCGAGGCTGAACTCGACCTGCAACAGGCCAAGACCCAGTACCTGGGCACCCTCAGTACCATCCCGGATTTCGAGAGCCAGGTGGCGAGCTTGCGAAATGCATTGTCCACCCTGATCGGCCAGCCACCCGGCTCCATCCCTGACCTGGATCGCTACACCGGGGTAGTGCCATTGCTCGATACGGCGGTGCTGCAGGATGTACCGGCGAATCTGCTGGTGCGGCGTCCCGATGTTCGTGCGGCCGAGCTGCAAGTGGCGGCGCAGTCGGCGTTGATCGGTGTGGCCGAGACTGACCTGTACCCCTCCATCAGCCTGCTGGGCAGCATCGTCTGGTCTGCCAGTTCGCTCAACGGCGCATCCAATACCCTCGACATGGTGGCCGGCCCCAGCCTGCGCTGGGACATCTTCGATCATGGCCGAATCACCAACAACGTCCGCGTGCAGGATGCGCGCTTGCAGCAGTTGATCGTTATCTACCAGGACAGCGTACGCCAGGCTGCTCGCGAGGCTGACGATGCCGCGACCGGTTTGATCAAGGCGCTGGAGCGTGACCGGATCCTCAGCGATGCATCGGTGGCCGCCGAACGTTCGGTGACCCTGGCCAATGCCCAGTACCGCGAAGGCTATTCGGATTTCCAGCGTGTGCTGGATGCACAGCGCGCCTTGTTTGCCCAGCAGGATATCTACCTGGTCAACCGTGGCACTGCCGTCAACAGCCTGATCGCCCTGTACAAGGCGCTGGGCGGTGGCTGGTACAGCGACCAGCCGATGATCGACCCGGCCACCCGCCAACAGATGCAACAACGGACCGATTGGGGCGACCTGCTCGACGAACCGAAGGAAAGTGCCCATGACTGACAGCCCACAACCGGCCGCCGAGAACACCTCGGCACCCGCCGCCGACCCGGCCAGAAAAGCCATCAACTGGGTAGTACTGCTGATCATCCTGAGCCTGGTCTGGTACCTGATGGCCGACCGTTACACGCCCTACACGCAACAGGCACGGGTACAGGCCTTCATTGTGCCGGTGGCGGCCGAGGTATCCGGCCGGGTGACCAAGGTGCACGTACGCAACAACCAGGACGTCAAGGCTGGCGAATTGCTGTTTGAAGTCAATCCGGAGCAGTACCAGATTGCCGTCGATCGCGCCCGCGCCGACCTTGAGTCGACACGTCGCCAGGTGGGCGCCAATACGGCTGGCGTCGACTCCAAGTTAGCGTCCCTGCGCGCATCCCAGGCCAATGAGCTCAAGGCTCGCCAGGATAGCCAGCGGCTTGAGCGGCTGTATCGCGAAGACCCGGGCACCATCTCGCTGCGCCGCCTCGAGATCTCCCGCGCCACCCTGGAAGAGTCCATCAGTCAGGTCGCTGCGGCCAAGGCCGAAGTGCAACGTGCGCGGGAACAACAAGGCGGTAACGAAGACGAAAACGCCCAGTTGCTCAGCGCCGCCAGCAACCTCGAAAAAGCCGAGCTGGATTTGAGCAACACGAAGGTCCATGCACGTTCGGCCGGCCTGATCACCGATTTGCGTACCGATGTCGGCCAGTTCGCCTCCGCCGGTGCACCGGTGATGACCCTGATCGCCATCCACGACGTGTGGATCAGCGCCGACATGACCGAAAACAACCTCGGCAGTGTCCAGCCCGGGACGCCGGTGTCCATCGTCCTCGACGCCCTGCCAGGGAAAATCTACAAAGGCCATGTGCGCAGCGTCGGCTATGGCGTCGATATCGGCCAGACCACCCAGCCGGGCAGCCTGCCGAAGGTGGAGAACAGTCGCGACTGGCTCCGCCCGGCCCAGCGCTTCCCGGTCATCATCGAGTTCGAACCCGGTGAGTTGACCGGTCCACAAGGCATCCGCTCCGGCGGACAGGCCGAAGTCATGGCCTTCCCGAGCGAGGGCAACCCGCTGAATATTCTAGGGCGCGTGTTTCTGCGCCTGATGAGCTGGATGTCCTATGCGTATTGAGCGCCCGGCCCGGGTTCAGCGCGCGCTGCGCCTGGGCTTCGGTACGGCGCTGTGCCTGGCGGCGAGCTTCGGTCTGGCCCTGCCCATCCCGTTCCTCGCGCCGATGCTGGCGCTGATGATGCTGGCTGCGATGAACCGGCCGTTGCCGTTCAAGGCCAGCCTGGGGCTGATCCTGATCCTGATGTTGACCACCGGGACCGGCCTGCTGCTGATCCCCCTGCTGCGTTACTACCCGTTCAGCGGTGTGCTGCTGGTCGGACTGTGCCTGTTCCTGGCTTTCGGTTACGGCCTGCGCGGTGGCAATGCACTGGTGGCGACGTTCCTGGTGGTGGGCCTGACCTTGATCAGTGCCGCCGGAACCGCTGAATTCGCCCTGGCACTCGAGGTGATCGTGGCTCTGGTCAAGGGCCTGTTCCTGGCCGTCACGACACTGACCATCAGCCATTGGCTGTTTCCCGACCCCGCCAGCGCCCCACCGGCCAAGCCCGGCCCGAACCTTACGCCCACCGAAAGCAGCTGGCTGGCGCTACGGGCCACGCTGGTGGTGCTGCCGACGTTCCTGCTGGCCATGATCGACCCGGCCAGCTATCTGCCGATCATCATGAAAGCCGTCAGCCTCGGCCAACAGAGCTGCGCAACCAGCGCCCGCAACGCCGGCCAGGAATTACTCGGCTCGACCCTGCTCGGCGGCTTGATGGCGATCCTTTTCTGGTGCGCGCTGAGCCTGTTCGTGAATCTGTGGATGTTTTTTCTGTGGATGCTGCTGTTCGGTTTACTGGCGGCCAGAAAACTCTACGGCCTGGCCAAAACCCGACAACCACCGAGTTTCTGGCTAAACAGTATGGCGACCCTGATCATTCTGCTCGGCCAATCGGTACAGGACAGCGCCGCGGGCAAGGACGTCTACACCGCCTTCGCCATCCGCATGGGGTTGTTCATTCTGGTGACTTTGTATGCCTGTGTGATGGTGTATTTGCTGGACACGCGGCGGCAACGGCGAATTACGCTCTCCTAGAAACGAAAAAAACCTGAAAAGGGGTTTGTGACGAAACAATAAAGATTGTCACAAACGTTGAAGCGGGGCGAATTGACCGGTGCAGTCAAACTCTCGTTCGAAAACTACCGGTATGTAGCGCAACTGGTGTCGGTTTCGTCCCCTGAGGCCTGGCTAATTGGCGGCTCAAAATACTGTGATTGTGAGTGTGTTGCCGAAGCCTTTTTTGGCCCACATACCGAGATAAAACTGAACCATCTCCAAACCAGCATAAATTCAGTACAGACAATGATCGCTAGAAAATCAGAATGGGTCAGCAAATCTTGGTAACTAGGTCAATTCGGCGTCGGCGGAAACAGTCACGCGCACAATCTGTGTTTTCTATCAACATGTCTTCGCAAATCGCAAGCGGGTGGATTCGAAGAAGCGATTGCTCAAGAAGCCTTGGTAGGTTCGACGGGGATACCCGCCTGTGCGGGGGAGCTCGGTAATCACACCGACGAGAAACTCCGCTTCTGCAAAAAAAACCGCCACTATCTGTGGCGGTTTTTCTTGATCATCTGCAAGGAAAGAAACCTGTGGTTCAAGCTCTGTAGTGTCCATGCTCACGACCGGCTTCAGCGCGCTTGCTTTTCTTCTGCGCCCGTTCTTGTTCGCGCTCAATCAGAAATTCGCGCAGATGGCTCTGTTGGAATTCGCTAGCAAGGGCTGCTTCCTCGAATATAGGATCCAGCACGTACTCATCGGACGGCTTCTCCTTCTTCGAATAAACCGATTTACCACCAACATAAAGGGTTATAGCCATGAGTTTGATCCTTGCAGAATGAAATCGAGGTCTCTCTGCCGTAAGTATTCGACCGCCGACTCCTGAATGCGTGCGAGGCATTCCAATATGTCGTCGTAAGCGTGTTCGAGGGAATCATCCAAAGGCATGGTTCCGTCGATGATTATAACAATTGGTCTTATTTTCGCCATCTCCCCGTGCATTTTGTCGAGGAACGGCGGTTTCGGACGCGGCGTTAGGACTTTGGCTATCGGTAGCCAATCACGGGGCCAAACTCGAAAGCACATAAACCACTTAACCGGTTCCCACATCCGGTCAAGCGCGTGCATTGCCATACCTTCATCCCAAGGGAGCGTCCCCGCTACCGCGCCGTCAGACCAAGCTATGCCTGCCGCCGAGCCGCTAAGAGGCAAGGTGATTTTGTTGTCTGGATGGTGGTCTAGAAAGCCGGCCCCGGAAACCAGAGATAAACTATTCATCGCTCCAGCACGCTGCGCACCAATCGCGACGCGAATTGTGTGATGTGCTAAAGGCTCGCTGTACCACCGACCATGATACTCCGCGAGCTGTGCGATCACCCCCGCCTGCAAAACGGTAGTGGCATCGTCTATTAAATCTGGGTAGGTCGTCAGCTCTCGACGAAGTTGATGCGTCACTTGGTTTCGGGATCGCAGAACCTCATCGTATATCTCGCCAATCGGTGCATCGAAATCCAGCAACCCAAGGCGGCAGCGGAGAGGAATTTTAATAATCCGACCGACGGCCCGGGTATGGATCTCACCGGTACCCGAAACAATAGCGTTGATCACAGAACCTAACCAATGTTTAGCCTTAACCTTTGAGGTAGGAATGACGTTCGGACTGATTCCTAAGGCGATTGTTGTAGTTCCAGGGTAGATTAATCGCTCTTCGTCAAATGGCCACGCTGGTAGGTTGGACATAAGTCCGCCGTCAAAAAAACTGCCCGAAATATTCCGATCCAAGCTTTCAGTGCCACGCCTGAACTTCAATGGCCAGGGGCTGAATATGACAGGAAGACATATTGAGGCGGCAACCGCATCGGCGACAGGCGTATCAGGTGTCCGCTCAAAGCAGAACAGCTCCAAGCATTCACCAAGAATGTTCGTTGAGATAATTTTGAGGGGCAGCCCTCCATGGGCTTTAAGATCACGGAAGGTAATGCTTTCCTTATCAACGCCCAGCTTAACTCGAATAGCTCCGTCGATGAGTCGACGTACCGCTTCAACTGTTGAAATCCCCCTCGATATCCATCGAACGACGAAGCACAACGCCATCACTCCAATTGTAGAGAGGATGGCAATGTATTGGGAGATTGTTGGGCAAGTAGCCAGCACTACAAAAAAAAGCGCCAAAGCGATGCCTGCCCAAGGCGCACGAGGCAGAAAGCTGAGACGTGGTGCTACCTTGTTCAGGTAAAAACTCTTGATACCTCGAAAAAAATCGGGCAAGGCACGACCAAATTTGAGAGTAAGCCATGCTCCTTTCGAGAAGATGTCTGTCGCGCGATTAATTCCAAACTGAGGGGTGATTGTCTGAAATAAGTGAGTTTCGCCTTCTGGGTCCACGAGCTCCTTACCGGTGTATCCCGCGGCAATGAGCGCAGCGATCATCGATCCAGCAGACGTACCAGCAACCCCTTTGATGTCAAGTTCAAGATCATTGATCGCAAGCAATGCCCCCGCGTGAACTACGCCTTTTGCGCCACCGCCTTGAAAAGCGAGAAAAACTGAACGTCTACTTTCCATAGTTATGGCCTTGGCTTATTGCAATGAGGCTAAAGAGCGCGATGAGATGATCTTTCCACTTGAAGCGATGCCGACATGCTGGCGGCGGCTAACAGAGTTCGATTCAATCAAATTTAGGGCTGGAGTGTATTCTATGTACTGGCTATCTGCTATAGATTTACAGGCATCCTGAATCAACTGAGCACGCGGAACAGACTGTGACTCGGTAGCTCTCTAATCAGAAATTTTTCGCGGTGGCAAAATGCAAGAGCCTGTAGTGCTGGATACCCCTGCAACCCGTTTGGAAGGTTTGGAACTGTCCGACGGCTGGGTTGTGGAAGAGCTTCTTGCTGTTGGTCGAGCCAGCAAAAATGAGGATAGCACTGGCGGTACCTTTTCAGTTTCATACCGCGTTCGAAGGGGGGACGCGGTGGCCTTCCTCAAAGCCCTCGATCTCGACAGTGTCATTAAGGATGATGGCGACAATGACTTCCTTGACAGTATTAATCGTGCGACGCAGGCCTTTGGTGATGAAAGGCAGCTTAACGAGCTTTGTGCCAAGAGTAGGATGCGCCAGGTCGTAACCATCCTTGGTCATGGCAGTGTCAAGGTAGATCGTAAGCCAGAAGACCATATGCCACGTGTCGCTTACTTGATTTTAGAGCTGGCCGATTGCGGGGATGTCCGTAGCCATATAAAACAAGCCTCGACGGACGATTACGCGAAAAAATTTAGCTACCTAAAAGATGTGCTTTTAGGAATTGGCCAGTTGCACGAAGAAGACATTAGTCACCAGGACCTCAAGCCCTCAAACGTTATGGTCTTCAGCCGGTTCGGTGCAAAGGTGGGCGATTTGGGACGCGCGACCATCAAAGGATTCGGTAGAGGCGCCTTTGAACAAGAAAGCATCGCCGGCGATTACAGTTACGCTCCTCCTGAACAGCTGTATGGGTACACTCCCAATGAGTGGATAGATCGCAGGCAACGAGCTGACCTTTACCAATTTGGTTCACTCGTCTGTTTTCTTCTGTTTGGGATCACTGTCAACACCATGATCAAAGAACGACTGCCCGAATCTGTTGGTCCCAAACATTGGTTTCCTAACCAGCAAGGGGAAAGTAGCTACGCCCAAGCACTACCGTATTTGGTGGCAGCGTTTTATGAAGGCTTGCAGAATTGTAAAGCCACGCTGCCTGACTGGGCAGCGGACAAGGCAGTGGACCTGATCACCCAATGCTCGCATCCCGACTACTCGAAACGAGGCGCAAAAAAGTTGCTCGGAAAAGGTGATCATCTGGGACTAGGCTTGAATCGTTTTGTCAGTGCTCTGGAAAATTTGCGAACTGCTGCGGAAAAACAAGTGATTTTAGAAGCCAGAAGGCAGCGAGTATGAGTTTCGGTAAGGAAGAATCTGACAGGAAAGTGATCCCGATCTGGGACCCATCCAAGCTGGCCTCCTCACTTGCTGAGAACTCGGCCATTAAACCGCTCAAACACCCAACCACTACGGTTTCGCATTCTGGACGGTTGATGGAGGAGCTTACACAATCACCGCGTGTAGGCACTGCTGTCGAGCTCTTAAACGCTGCAAAATTAGAAGATAATCGTGAAGGAACAATCGCCGCTTCTAGGTTGATTATTGAGGATGGAAGCTTACCAAAATCCGTGCTTTCCATGGCACGAAAGGTACTCAATCAAGAGCAGGACGTACCCCAGATAGCGGATGCTAGGACCCGCATTGCAGGAATTCGAAATAGCCTTCGTATCAACCCGAGTAACACTTTGGCGTGGGTAGATTTGGCACGGGAATATATATCGCTAGGTCAAGGCCAGCCCGCAGAGCGCGCCATGTCAGTTGCATTGGGCCTTTCTCCTGGTCATCGATGGGTTTCACGAGTCGCCTCAAGGTTGTACATCCATCTCGAGGAATTCGATCGATCACATTCCGTACTTGCGCGACATCCCGGACTCAAGCATGACCCGTGGATTGCCTCGGCGGAATTGTCGGTATCTCAGCTAATCGGAAGAACAAGTCGAAATTTGTCGGCCGCAAGACGAATTCAAGAACTGGGCCTGCATCCTCGCCACACTACTGAGCTCGCAAGCTCCTTAGGCACGCTTGAAATCGAAAGCGGTGCGATGAAGCGGGCGAGGAAATACTTTAGAGATTCGCTGCTTGATCCGAATCGGAATACCCTCGCTCAGGCCCTCTGGGTAGAGCAGACACACGACATAAAATCGGCATCTCATTTACAAGTTCAGAGTCTGGAGATTGCCTATGAGGCAAAAGCGAGGGAAAGCTACATCCTCGGAGAAGCAGAGTCAGCGATCAATCATTCTTTGGACTGGTTAGAGGCCGAACCTTTTTCTAGCAAACCACCTGTCTTAGCAAGCTACATCGCATCCTTGGATGACCGATATGAACAGATTATTCGAATTACGGACCGAGGATTAATCGCGAACCCAAGCAATTCGATCTTGAAGCTCAATCGCGCATACGCACAGTTGGCCTTGATCAACCCACTTTGCCCAACGCAAAGCGACGTGGACAAAGTAGCAGGATGGATGTCACTTTTCGACGAAGAACTAAAGGAAGGTGGTCCCAATCGAGCTCAGGCACTCGCGAACTACGGAATGTTGTGTTATCGCATGGGTGCCCTAGAAAAAGGGCGGATTTATTACGAGGCCGCTGAGAAAGTCTGCCAAGCAGAGAGCTTCCGTAGTCCGGTCCTTTGTACTATTTACCACGCCCGCGAGGCCGTTTTGGCTAAAGCCGAATGGGCGTTGACTGTGCTAGAGCGAGCGAGAGCTGTAACTTTAAAAGTAAGCGATACTGGAAAATTGGAAGGTTCGGTTAGCCTCAGTAAGGTTAACAAACTGTATGAAAATCCGGAGAACTACCATGTTATTTTCAATCGTCCTACAGCAGCGGACGTTACCGCCTCCGAGTCTCCAGGCCACCTTGCATTTGCGGATTCAATCCTTGAGGGTTTGAGCTTTCACCTGCCAGATGATTTCAATCGCGGTTAAGCAATTGAGTCACTAATGAGCATTCGAGCTTGACCGCCTTTGGCCATGAAGCTCAGTAGCTTAAAAAAAACTCCCTGAGGTGGATAACCTCAGGGAGGTGGCTGGATCGACTTTCGGCTCACATGATGGTCGTAACCACTATGAAATCTTAGGGTTGAGTGCGGTTACGATCGGTTGAGTGCTGTACTGACAGACTATAGCGCTCCTGATCACCGCCCCACGCAGGCGGTGATCAGTTTTTAAGACGCCACACAGGTTTTTTTCGTTGTGGATAACTTATTCCACAGTAACCGACTTCGCCAGGTTGCGCGGCTGGTCGACGTCGGTGCCTTTGAGCACGGCGACGTAGTACGACAGCAGCTGCAGCGGGATGGTGTAGAGGATCGGCGACAGGATGTCGTGGATGTGCGGCATGTGCACCACGTGGGTGCCTTCACCGTTGGTCATGCCGGCCTTCTCGTCAGCGAAGACGATCAACTGGCCACCGCGGGCGCGGACTTCCTGGAGGTTGGACTTCAACTTCTCCAGCAGCTCGTTGTTCGGCGCCACGGTCACCACGGGCATGTCGTTATCCACAAGCGCCAACGGGCCGTGTTTCAGCTCGCCGGCCGGGTAGGCTTCGGCGTGGATGTAGGAGATTTCCTTGAGCTTGAGTGCGCCTTCCATCGCTACCGGGAACTGCGCGCCACGACCGAGGAACAGCGTGTGGTTTTTCTCGGCGAACAGCTCGGAGATTTTTTCCACAGTGCTGTCCATGGCCAGCGCCTCGCCCAGGCGGGTTGGCAAACGACGCAGTTCTTCGACCAGGGTCGCTTCTACGTCTTTGGCCAAAGTGCCACGAACCTGGCCCAGGGAAAGCGTCAGCAACAACAGGCCGACCAATTGCGTGGTGAAGGCTTTGGTCGAGGCCACGCCGATTTCGCGGCCGGCCTGGGTCAACAGGGTCAGGTCGGACTCACGCACCAGCGAGCTGATGCCGACGTTGCAGATCGCCAGGCTGGCGAGGAAGCCCAGCTCCTTGGCGTTGCGCAGCGCGGCCAGGGTGTCGGCGGTTTCGCCGGACTGGGAAATGGTCACGAACAAGGTGTCCGGCTGCACCACCACCTTGCGGTAGCGGAATTCGCTGGCGACTTCGACCTGGCAAGGAATGCCGGCCAGCTCTTCAAGCCAGTAACGCGCGACCATGCCGGCGTGGTAACTGGTGCCGCACGCGACGATCTGTACGTTGCGCACTTTGGCAAACAGCTCGGCCGCCTGTGGACCGAATGCCTGTACCAGTACCTGGTTCTGGCTCAGGCGACCTTCCAGGGTGCGCTGCACCACGGACGGTTGCTCGTGGATTTCCTTGAGCATGAAGTGGCGGAACTCGCCCTTTTCAGCGGCTTCGGCACCGTCGCGATATTGCACGGCTTCGCGCTCGACAGCCTTGCCGTCAACGTCCCAGATCTGCACGCTGTCGCGGCGGATTTCGGCGATATCGCCTTCTTCCAGGTACATGAAGCGGTCAGTGACCTGACGCAGGGCCAACTGGTCGGAGGCCAGGAAGTTTTCCCCAAGGCCCAGGCCGATCACCAGCGGGCTGCCGCTGCGGGCCGCGACCAGACGATCAGGTTGCTTGGCGCTGATCACTGCCAGGCCGTAAGCACCGTGCAGTTCTTTGACAGTTGCCTTGAGGGCCACGGTCAGGTCGCTCAGATCCTTGAGTTTGTGGTTCAGCAGGTGGGCGATGACTTCGGTATCGGTGTCCGAGGTGAACACATAACCCAGGGCCTTTAGTTGTTCGCGCAGGGCTTCGTGGTTTTCGATGATGCCGTTGTGCACCACCGCCAGGTCACCGGAGAAATGCGGGTGGGCATTGCGCTCGCACGGTGCACCGTGGGTAGCCCAGCGGGTGTGGGCGATGCCCAGGCGACCGACCAGCGGCTCGGTGGTCAATGCCTGCTCCAGCTCACTGACCTTGCCCGGACGACGCAGGCGCTCGAGTTTTTCATCGTTGGTGTAGACCGCCACGCCAGCGCTGTCATACCCACGGTATTCGAGGCGTTTCAGGCCTTCGACGAGGATGGCGGTGATGTTACGTTCTGCGACTGCGCCGACAATTCCACACATGCTATTTCTCCTGACTGACAGCCGCGCATATCAAATTGATGCCGCGGGCCTGAATCTGAGCGCGAGCCTCAAGCGGCAGGCGTTCATCGGTAATAAGGGTATGGACGCTGCTCCAGGGCAGCTCCAGGTTGGGAATCTTGCGGCCGATCTTGTCGGCCTCCACCATCACGACGACTTCACGGGCGACTTCGGCCATGACCCGGCTCAGTCCGAGCAGTTCGTTGAAGGTGGTTGTACCGCGAACCAGATCGATGCCATCGGCGCCGATAAACAGCTGGTCGAAGTCGTAGGAGCGTAATACCTGCTCGGCAACCTGCCCCTGGAAAGACTCGGAGTGCGGGTCCCAGGTGCCACCGGTCATCAACAGCACCGGTTCATGCTCAAGTTCGCTCAAGGCATTGGCGACATGCAGCGAGTTGGTCATCACCACCAGGCCGGGTTGTTGGCCGAGTTCCGGGATCATGGAAGCGGTGGTACTGCCACTGTCGATAATGATGCGCGCATGCTCGCGAATCCGCGCGACGGCGGCACGGGCGATGGCTTGTTTGTACTTGGAAACCGGCTGACCAAGATCGGCCACCAGTTCCTGGGGCATGGTGATCGCCCCGCCGTAACGACGCAGCAACAGACCATTGCTTTCAAGTGCCGCCAGATCCTTGCGAATCGTAACTTCCGACGTTTCGAAGCGCTTGGCCAACTCATCCACACTGACTTCGCCCTGCTCAGTGAGCAAGGCGAGGATGTTGTGGCGACGTTGAGGTGTGTTGCGCTTCGACATGACTTGGTAAGTTTCGATTCGAAAGATAACGGAAGCAATCAAAACCTATCGGCGAAATTTCGTCAAGCGCGGAGTGATGAAAAGACCTGTGGATAACTTATAGGAGCGAGCTTGCTCGCGATGGGCGTGAACGACAATGCATTCTTTCTGGAAAAATGCGCCGCTCTTGGAATCATCGCGAGCAAGCTCGCTCCTACAAAGAGGATTGTGGATAACTCAGCCCTTCTTGACCTTCTCCGGCCGCTTCCAGCCATCGATGTTCTTCTGGCGAGCACGCCCGATGGCCAGCTGGGATTTATCCACAGTCGAAGTAATGGTCGAACCAGCCGCTGTGGTCGCGCCGTCGAGGATATCCACAGGCGCCACCAACGAGTTGTTGGAACCGATGAACACATCTTCGCCCAACACGGTTTTCCACTTGTTGACGCCGTCGTAGTTGCAGGTGATGGTGCCGGCACCAATATTGGTGCGCGCGCCCACTTCGGCATCGCCCAGATAAGTCAGGTGACCGGCCTTGGCGCCTTCGCCCAGGTGCGCGTTTTTCAACTCGACGAAGTTACCCACATGCGCGCGGGCTTCCAGCACGGTGCCTGGACGCAGACGAGCGAACGGGCCGGCGTCGCTGCTTTCACCCAGGATGGCACCTTCGATATGGCTGTTGGCCTTGATGACCACGCCTTTGCGCAGGGTGCTGTCCTTGATCACGCAGTTCGGGCCGATCACCACGTCGTCTTCGATGACGACCTTACCTTCGAGGATCACGTTGATGTCGATCAGCACGTCGCGGCCAACTGTGACTTCACCGCGGATATCGAAACGAGCCGGGTCACGTAGCGTCACACCTTGAGCCATCAAACGACGACCGGCGCGCAATTGATAATGCCGTTCCAGTTCGGAAAGCTGCTTGCGATCGTTGGCGCCCTGCACTTCCATGGCGTCGTGCGGTTGCTCGGTGGCCACCACCAGACCATCGCTCACGGCCATGGCAATGATGTCGGTCAGGTAGTACTCGCCCTGGGCGTTGTTATTGGAGAGACGGCTCATCCAGTCGCCAAGACGGGCAAAAGGCAGCGCCAGAATGCCGGTATTGCCTTCGGTGATTTTGCGCTCGGCTTCATTGGCATCTTTCTGCTCGACAATGGCCGTGACCTTGCCCTGCACATCACGAACAATGCGGCCGTAACCGGTCGGGTCATCCAGCTCTACGGTCAGCAAGCCCAATTGCTCTGGCCCCACCTGCTTGAGCAGACGTTGCAGGGTATCGACTTCGATCAACGGCACATCGCCATAAAGCACCAGCACGGTGTCGGACTGAATGAACGGCACGGCTTGAGCAACGGCGTGACCGGTACCCAGCTGCTTATCCTGCAGGACGAAGTTCAGATCATCCGCCGCCAGACGTTCGCGCACGGCATCGGCGCCGTGGCCGATCACCACGTGAATGCGCTGTGGATCAAGTTGCCGGGCGCTGTGGATAACATGGCCGAGCATGGAGTTGCCGGCAATCGGGTGCAAAACTTTCGGCAAAGCTGAACGCATACGCGTGCCTTGGCCAGCAGCGAGAATAACGATTTCAAGTGACATGACTGGCTACCAATCCTGGGTGGTCAGCGGCTGCGACCAGGTTGTAAAAAACGGAAAAGAAAAAAGGGTAGCCGAGGCTACCCTTTTTAATCAATCGCACAACAAGCGCAACCTTAGTGGCCGAACTTCTTGCGGATCTGCTGGACGGTGCGCAGCTGGGCTGCAGCCTCGGCCAGACGTGCGGCAGCAGAACCGTAATCGAATTCAGCGCCACGTTCATGCAAGGCCTTCTCGGCAGCCTTAACGGCTTCCTGAGCGGAGGCTTCATCCAGATCGGCAGCACGTTGCACGGTGTCGGCAAGTACCTTGACCATGTTCGGCTGAACCTCGAGGAAACCACCGGAGATGTAATACACCTCCTCTTCCCCGCCCTGCTTGACCAGGCGGATCGGACCTGGCTTCAGATTAGTGATCAGCGGCGCGTGACCCAGGGCGATACCAAGATCACCCAGTGCACCGTGCGCAATCACCATCTCGACCAGACCGGAAAAGATTTCCCCTTCCGCGCTGACGATATCGCAATGGACTGTCATAGCCATCTGATTGCCTCAACCTAAATTAGCGCCCGTTGCCGGGCGCCGGGATTACAGTTTCTTGGCTTTCTCGATCGCTTCTTCGATGCCGCCAACCATGTAGAACGCTTGTTCTGGCAGGTGGTCGTAGTCACCGTTGAGGATGCCTTTGAAGCCAGCAATGGTGTCTTTCAGGGAAACGTATTTACCCGATGCACCGGTGAAGACTTCAGCCACGAAGAACGGCTGCGACAAGAAGCGCTGGATCTTACGAGCACGGTTTACCAACTGCTTGTCGGCTTCCGACAGCTCGTCCATACCCAGGATCGCAATGATGTCCTTCAGTTCTTTGTAACGCTGCAGCACGTACTGAACACCGCGAGCGGTTTCGTAGTGGTCGTTGCCGATCACGTTCGGGTCCAGCTGACGCGAAGTCGAGTCCAGTGGGTCTACCGCCGGGTAGATACCCAGGGAAGCGATGTCACGGGACAGAACGACGGTGGCGTCCAAGTGGGCGAAGGTGGTCGCTGGCGACGGGTCGGTCAAGTCGTCCGCTGGTACGTATACCGCCTGGATCGAAGTAATCGAACCTTGCTTGGTCGAAGTGATGCGCTCTTGCAGCACGCCCATCTCTTCAGCCAGGGTCGGCTGGTAACCTACTGCCGAAGGCATACGGCCCAGCAGTGCGGATACTTCAGTACCGGCCAGGGTGTAACGATAGATGTTGTCGACGAACAGCAGAACGTCGTTACCTTCGTCACGGAACTTCTCGGCCATGGTCAGGCCGGTCAGTGCTACGCGCAGACGGTTTCCCGGCGGCTCGTTCATCTGACCGTAAACCAGTGCCACTTTGTCCAGAACGTTGGAGTCCTTCATCTCGTGGTAGAAGTCGTTACCCTCACGAGTACGCTCACCCACACCGGCGAACACGGAATAACCGCTGTGCTCGATGGCGATGTTACGGATCAGTTCCATCATGTTTACGGTCTTGCCTACACCGGCACCACCGAACAGACCGACTTTACCACCCTTGGCGAACGGGCAAACCAGGTCGATAACCTTGATGCCCGTTTCCAGCAGCTCGTTGCCACCGGCTTGTTCAGCGAAGGTTGGCGCAGGACGGTGAATGCCCCAACGCTCTTCTTCGCCGATCGGGCCAGCTTCGTCGATCGGGTTGCCCAGTACGTCCATGATCCGGCCCAGGGTCGCTTTACCGACCGGTACGGAGATGGCTGCGCCAGTGTTGTTGACGTCCAGACCGCGCTTCAAGCCTTCGGTGGAGCCCATCGCAATGGTACGAACCACGCCGTCGCCCAGCTGCTGCTGAACTTCCAGAGTGGTTTCGGCGCCTTGAACTTTCAAGGCGTCGTAGATGCTCGGTACGCTGTCGCGTGGGAATTCCACGTCGATAACGGCGCCGATGATTTGAACGATACGTCCGCTACTCATAGCTGGATCCTCTGAATATTTGAACCGTTAAACCGCGGCAGCGCCGCCGACGATTTCCGAGATCTCTTGGGTGATCGCAGCCTGACGCGCCTTGTTGTAGACCAGCTGCAAATCGCTGATCAAATCACCGGCGTTGTCGGTAGCGTTCTTCATCGCGATCATCCGCGCAGCTTGTTCAGCCGCGTTGTTCTCGACCACCGCCTGGTAGACCTGCGACTCCACGTAACGGACCATCAAGCCGTCGAGCAGCTCCTTGGCATCCGGTTCGTAGAGATAGTCCCAGTGGTGCTTGAGTTCTTGATCCGGGGTTGCCACCAGTGGAATCAACTGCTCCACGGTAGGCTGTTGTGTCATGGTGTTGATGAACTTGTTGGACACCACGGACAGGCGGTCAATACGGCCGTCCAGGTAGGCATCCAGCATCACCTTGACGCTGCCGATCAGATCATTGATCGACGGCTCTTCACCCAGGTGGCTGATAGCTGCAACGACGTTACCGCCGAAGTTGCGGAAGAAAGCCGCACCCTTGCTACCAACTACACACAGATCGATCTCGACGCCGTTTTCGCGGTTTACCGCCATGTCCTTGACCAAAGCCTTGAACAGGTTGGTGTTCAAGCCACCACACAGACCACGGTCACTGCTCACTACGACATAACCGACACGCTTTACTTCACGGTCGATCATGAACGGGTGGCGATATTCCGGGTTAGCGTTGGCCAGATGGCCAATAACCTGGCGGATGCGCTCCGCATAAGGACGGCTAGCAGCCATGCGCATTTGTGCCTTGCGCATTTTGCTGACCGCCACTTTTTCCATGGCGCTGGTAATCTTTTGCGTGCTTTTGATGCTCGCAATCTTACTGCGAATCTCTTTTGCGCCTGCCATGTAACACCTATCAGGTTAGCAAGCGGGAGCCGCTAGGCTCCCGCTGCGGCTTACCAGGTTTGGGTGGCCTTGAACTTCTCGATACCGGCTTTCAGGCCGCCATCGATTTCGTCATTGAAGTCACCCTTCACGTTGATCTTCGCCATCAAGTCGGCGTGATCGCGGTTGAAGTAAGCAATCAGCGCTTGTTCGAAGCTGCCGATCTTGGCGATTTCAACGTCGGTCAGGAACCCACGCTCAGCGGCATACAGCGACAGCGACATGTCGGCGATCGACATTGGCGCGTATTGCTTCTGCTTCATCAGCTCGGTAACGCGCTGACCATGCTCAAGTTGCTTACGGGTCGCTTCGTCCAGGTCAGAAGCGAACTGGGCGAATGCCGCCAGTTCACGGTACTGAGCCAGAGCGGTACGGATACCACCGGACAGCTTCTTGATGATCTTGGTCTGAGCGGCACCACCCACACGGGATACCGAAACACCGGCGTTCACTGCAGGGCGGATGCCCGAGTTGAACATGGCCGATTCCAGGAAGATCTGACCGTCGGTGATGGAAATCACGTTGGTCGGAACGAACGCGGAAACGTCGCCAGCCTGGGTTTCGATGATCGGCAGTGCGGTCAGGGAACCGGTTTTGCCGGTCACTGCGCCGTTGGTGAACTTCTCTACGTACTCTTCCGAAACGCGGGATGCGCGCTCCAGCAGACGGGAGTGGAGATAGAACACGTCGCCTGGGTAAGCTTCACGGCCTGGTGGACGGCGCAGCAGCAGGGAAATCTGGCGGTAAGCCACTGCTTGCTTGGACAGATCGTCATAAACGATCAGCGCGTCTTCACCGCGGTCGCGGAAGTATTCGCCCATGGTGCAACCGGAGTACGGAGCCAGGAACTGCAGTGCTGCAGATTCCGAAGCGCTCGCTGCAACGATGATGGTGTTAGCCAGTGCACCGTTTTCTTCCAGCTTGCGAACAACGTTGGCGATGGTCGATTGTTTCTGACCGATCGCTACGTATACGCAGAAAATGCCGCTGTCTTTCTGGTTGATGATCGCGTCGATCGCCAGAGCGGTTTTACCGATCTGACGGTCACCGATGATCAGCTCACGCTGGCCACGGCCGACAGGGATCATGGCATCGACAGCCTTGTAGCCAGTCTGTACAGGCTGGTCTACCGACTTACGCCAGATCACGCCTGGAGCAACTTTCTCGACCGCGTCGGTCTCGGTGTTGTTCAGCGGACCTTTGCCGTCAACTGGGTTACCCAGTGCGTCGACTACGCGACCCAGCAGTTCCTTACCAACCGGAACTTCCAGGATGCGGCCAGTGCACTTGGCGCTCATGCCTTCAGCCAGAGTCTGGTATGCGCCCAATACAACGGCACCTACAGAGTCTTGCTCCAGGTTGAGGGCCATACCGAAGACGCCGCCCGGAAACTCGATCATCTCGCCGTACATTACGTCGGCCAGACCGTGAATCCGCACGATGCCGTCAGATACGCTGACGACAGTGCCTTCGTTACGGGCTTGGGAGGTCACATCGAGCTTGTCGATGCGGCCCTTGATAATTTCACTTATTTCGGAAGGATTGAGTTGCTGCATTGCTCTGCTGCCCCTTCAAACTCAAGATTTCAATGCTTCGGCAAGTTTCGCGATTTTGCCGCGAATCGAGCCATCGATAACCAGGTCGCCGGCGCGGATGACAACACCCCCAATAAGGGATGAATCTTCCTCGACTTGCAGGCGCACTTCCCGGTTGAGTCGTGCACTGAGAACCTTGGCGAGTTTGTCTTGCTGTTCTTGGTTCAATGCGAAGGCACTGGTCACTTCAACGTCTACCGATTTCTCTTGCTCGGCCTTGTACAGGTCGAACAGAGCGGCGATCTCCGGCAACAGCGGGAGACGGTCGTTTTCGGCAACGACGTGAATGAAGTTCTGTGCCTTTACATCAAACTTGTCGCCGCACACGTCAATGAACGTGGCGGCCTTTTCTGCGCTCGTCAGTCGCGGGGCCTTGAGCACGCGCTGCATGGTGTCGTCTTCCGACACCGCTGCTGCCAGGCCGAGCATGGCTGACCAATTGGCCAGTTGCTGGTGGGCCTGAGCGTGCTCGAAGGCCGCCTTAGCGTAAGGTCGGGCCAACGTGGTCAGTTCTGCCATGATCGCCCTCGCTTAGATTTCAGCAGCCAGTTGGTTAACCAGCTCTGCGTGCGCGTTTTGATCGATTGCTTTGCCCAGGATCTTCGAAGCACCGCCAACGGCCAGGCTACCCACTTGGGCGCGCAGCGCGTCTTTGACGCTGTTCAGTTCCTGTTCGATCTCGGCCTGAGCCTGAGCCTTCACACGGTCAGCTTCGACGCGAGCCTGTTCACGGGCTTCGTCGACAATCTGGGTACCGCGTTTCTTGGCTTGCTCGATGATTTCAGCTGCCTGAGCTTTCGCTTCGCGCAGTTGCTGACCCGCTTTTTCTTGGGCCAACTCCAGGTCGCGAGCTGCTCGGCTGGCAGCGTCCAGACCATCAGCGATCTTCTTTTGACGTTCGTGCAGAGCCGTGATGACCGGAGGCCATACGAACTTCATGCAGAACAGTACAAAAATCAGGAACGCAACGGACTGGCCAATCAGGGTCGCATTAATGTTCACGCCAACACCTCGCAGTTACGTTGTCCATCACACCAAATTACCCGGAAGATCCGAGTAATTAGCCAGCGATCTGACCAACGAACGGGTTCGCAAAGGTGAAGAACAGAGCGATACCAACACCGATCATGGTTACGGCGTCGAGCAGACCGGCAACGATGAACATTTTAACTTGCAGCATTGGAACCATTTCTGGCTGACGCGCTGCGCCTTCCAGGAACTTGCCGCCCAGCAGGCCGAAACCAATTGCGGTACCCAGTGCGCCCAGGCCGATCAACAGTGCAACAGCGATAGCGGTTAGACCAACTACAGTTTCCATCTTTCCTCCCGACTTTTACGTCGTATGGTTTAGGTTTTTTTAATTTAAAGCGGTAAAACAAATCGTTTCAGAGGCCCCGTGAAGAGCCCCTTCCCGTTTGACCGGGAAGGACATCAGACTAGTCGAGACTGGTCTTAATGGTTTTCTTCGTGCGCCATCGACAGGTAGACGATGGTCAACATCATGAAGATGAACGCCTGCAGGGTGATGATCAGGATGTGGAACACAGCCCACGCCCACTGCAGAACGACGCCCAGGCCGCTGAGCCAGAGCAGACCGCTGCCGAACATCACAGCAATCAGAATGAAGACCAGTTCGCCGGCATACATGTTGCCGAACAGACGCAGAGCCAGGGAGATCGGCTTGGCGATCAGGGTCACGAATTCCAGCAGGAAGTTCACCGGAATCAGCAGGGCTTGAACGAAGATGTTCTTGCTGCCGAACGGGTGCAGGGTCAGCTCGCCGATGAAGCCGCCGAGGCCCTTGACCTTGATGCTGTAGAAAATGATCAGTGCGAAAACCGAGAACGCCATGCCCAGGGTCGCGTTCGGGTCAGTGGTCGACACGGCACGGAACGGGATGTGTGCGTCGCCGGAGATCAGGATGGCCAGTTGAGGAATCCAGTCGACCGGTACCAGGTCGACGGCGTTCATCAGGAACACCCAGACGAAGATGGTCAGTGCCAGCGGTGCAATCACCGGGCTACGGCCATGGAAGCTGTCTTTCACGCTGCCATCGACGAATTCGACCAATACTTCAACGAAGTTCTGCAAAGCACCTGGCTGACCCGAGGTCGCTTTCTTTGCCGCCATGCGGAAAAGAAGAACGAAGATCAGACCCAATGCGACCGACCAGCCGAGGGTATCGACGTGGAAAGCCCAGAAGCCCATTTCCTTGGCTTCTGCTGCGGTGTGGGCAAAGCCCCAGCCGCCGGTTGGGTGCTGACCGAAGGTCAGGTTCTGCAAGTGGTGCTGGATATAGCCCGAAGCGGTTGTTTCTGCCATGGTTGCCTCAAACGCCCTAAGGTCTCGAAAGTCTTGTTCTCATCAGCAGGGGAGCGAACCAGCTGACTGACTGAGTCAGCACGAAGACACCGAATACTGCAATCGGCGCCAATGGCTTCACACCTGCAAACACCAGTGCAAACAGCACTGCCGTCAAAATCAGTTTGCCTGCCTCGCCGGCATAAAAAGACCGGACGATGGACTGGGCTGCTCGGGCGCCGGAAAACCGAAATGCCCTGTGAGCGAAATAAACATTGGGCAGCAAGGCTATCAGGCCTCCGCAAAGTCCCGAGTACCCGGCAACGACTCCCCGCCATTGCCAGAGCGCCAAAGCAGCGATGAGCAAAACGACAAATTGAGCCATTAACACCGGAAAAACTGCCAGGCGATGGAAGGGCAAGCGGTTTGGCGTGCGGGTTTCCATCACTTTTGCTCTCCAATGGTCGGCTGCCAGAATTCAATAACTTGGCATAATTTGTGCCGACAAAATGCGCGCAGAGTATAGGGGCGGTTCTGCCCCTATTCAACTGTCAGGTAGTGATTTCCGACTGCGCGCTACATGAGGAAATGTTTCAGCGAATATGTGCAAGTACGCCTTGAAGCTCATCCAGGGAGTTGTAGCCAATCACCAACTGCCCTTTACCCTTCTTGCCGTGGCGGATCTGCACCGCAGAGCCTAGGCGCTCAGCCAGGCGCTGTTCGAGGCGGGCGATATCCGGGTCCGTTTTTTGGGGTTCCACAGGCTCCGGTTTGCCACTCAACCACTGGCGAACCAGTGCCTCAGTCTGGCGCACGGTCAGCCCGCGTGCGACAACATGTCGCGCCCCTTCAACCTGTTGATTTTCCGGTAAACCGAGCAAAGCACGGGCATGACCCATTTCCAGGTCGCCGTGGGACAACATGGTCTTGATGACTTCCGGCAAGGAAATCAGGCGCAACAGGTTGGCCACGGTCACCCGGGACTTGCCCACGGCCTCGGCGACCTGTTGCTGGGTCAGCTGGAACTCCTGCTGCAAACGCTGCAGGGCCACCGCCTCTTCAATCGGGTTCAGGTCTTCGCGCTGGATGTTCTCGATCAGGGCGATGGCGATCGCGGTTTCATCGGGTACATCGCGAACCATCGCCGGGATGGTTTCCTGCCCCGCCTGCTGGCTGGCACGCCAGCGACGTTCGCCCGCAATGATTTCAAAACGACCGCTACCGATCGGGCGAACCACGATGGGCTGCATGACACCCTGGGCCCTGATCGACTGCGCCAGTTCTTCCAGCGCCTGCGGGTCCATGTCACGACGCGGCTGGTATTTGCCGCGCTGGAGCAGATCCAGGGGAAGGTGTTGCAGCTCACGCTGATCGGCTTGCGCCGCTTGTTCTTCCAGCGAGCTGACAGTCGGACCACTCAACAGAGCATCCAGTCCACGTCCGAGACCTCGTTTCTTGACGGCCATGGGGATTCCTTAAGTTGCCTGAGCGGCGGCGATGCGTGAGTTTTTACGTTGACGACGAACCATTTCGCCCGCCAATGCCAGATAGGCAACGGCACCTCGCGACGCTTTGTCGTACGCCAGCGCCGGCATGCCGTAGCTTGGCGCTTCGGCCAGACGGATGTTGCGCGGAATGACGGTGTCGTAGAGCTGTTCGCCGAAGTGTTCCTTGAGCTGCGCCGAAACATCGTTCATCAGGCTCAGCCGCGGGTCGTACATCGTCCGCAGCAGGCCTTCGACCTTGAGGTTCGGATTGAGCAGTTCAGCGATACGCTTGATGTTATCCACAAGGTCGCTCAAGCCTTCGAGTGCGAAGTACTCGCACTGCATGGGGATAATCACCCCATCGGCGGCAACCAGTGCGTTCAAGGTCAGCATCGATAGCGACGGCGGGCAGTCGATCAGGATGTAATCGTAGTTTTCCCGGATCGGCGCCAGCGCGCTGCGCAGACGGCTTTCCTTCATCTGCATTTCCAGCAGCACCACTTCGGCCGCGGTCAGGTCGCGGTTGGCCGGCAACAGCTGGTAACCACCGTGTTCGGAGAAGTGCATGGCCTGGGCCAGGTCGCACTCACCGATCAACAGGTCGTAGACCGAGTTTTCCAGACCATGTTTATCCACACCGCTACCCATGGTGGCGTTGCCCTGTGGATCGAGGTCGATCAACAGCACCCGGCGCTTGGTCGCGACCAGGGATGCTGCGAGGTTGATGCAGGTGGTGGTTTTGCCCACGCCACCTTTTTGGTTCGCTATCGCGAATACCTTAGCCATTCTTGCTTGTGTTCCCAATCATGCCGTGCGGCGCAGTATCAGCAGATGGCGTTGGCCTTGGCAACCAGGTACGGCCAGGGCGTGTTCGCTATCGAGGTGGAAGTCTGCCGGCAATGCTACCAGCTCATCGGCCGGATGAACGCCCTTCATTGCCAGCCAGCGTGTTTTGGCGTCGCCGAGGTGACGAGTCCAGTTGCTGAAGTTTTCCATGCTGCTGAAAGCCCGGGAAATGATCCCGTTGAAGGGCTGGGCAGGCTGGAACGCTTCGACGCGACTGTGGATAACTTGCAGGTTATCCAGTTTGAGTTCGAGTTTGACCTGGGTCAGGAAGCGGGTTTTCTTGCCGTTGCTGTCCAGGCACGTCACCTGGGACTCGGGAAACAGGATAGCCAGCGGAATGCCGGGCATGCCGCCGCCACTACCAACGTCGAGCCAGCGTCCGTTTTCGATGAATGACATCACGCTCAGACTGTCGAGTAGGTGACGGGAGACCATTTCGTCCGGATCACGCACGGCGGTGAGGTTGTAAGCCTTGTTCCATTTGATCAACAGGGCCAGATAATCCAGCAGTTGCGCGTGCTGGGTTTCTGTCAGCGTGACGCCAAGCTGGCGGGCACCTGTGGATAACTCTTCTGCATGTTGCGAAGTGACCAACGAACTCAAGCGCTTTGCTCCAACTGACGGCCCGCGCCGCGTTTTTTCAAATGAATCATCAACAGCGAAATGGCTGCCGGCGTTACGCCCGGGATACGCGAGGCCTGGCCCAAGGTTTCAGGGCGGGTCGCACCGAGCTTGCTCTGGATCTCTTTGGAGAGACCGGAAATATTCGTGTAATCGATATCCACAGGCAATTTGGTGTCTTCGCTGGCGCGCAGGCGGGCGATTTCATCCTGTTGACGATCGATGTAGCCGGCGTACTTGGTCTTGATTTCGACCTGTTCGGCGACTTGTGGATCTTCTGCGCCACCTCCGGTCACGGCGATCAGACCAGCGTAGTCGATTTCCGGACGGCTCAAGAGATTCAGCAGGTTGTATTCGTGGGTCAGCGGCGTGCCGAATTTTTCGGCAATCGCATCGCCCTGTTCGGTGCCCGGGCGAACCCAGGTGCTTTTCAGGCGCTGCTCTTCCAGTTCGATGCTTTCGCGTTTTTTGCAGAAAGCCGCCCAACGCACGTCATCCACCAGGCCCAGTTCGCGACCTTTTTCGGTCAAGCGCAGGTCGGCGTTGTCTTCGCGCAGGATCAAACGGTATTCGGCGCGGGAGGTGAACATCCGGTACGGCTCTTGGGTGCCGAGGGTAATCAGGTCGTCGACCAACACGCCGATATAGGCCTCGTCGCGACGCGGGCACCAGGCGTCTTTGCCCTGCGCGCGCAGTGCCGCGTTGGTTCCGGCGAGCAAACCCTGGGCGCCGGCTTCTTCGTAACCGGTCGTGCCGTTGATTTGCCCGGCGAAGAACAGACCGCCGATCACTTTGGTTTCCAGGCTGTACTTCAGGTCGCGCGGATCGAAGTAGTCGTACTCGATGGCGTAGCCCGGGCGCACGATGTGTGCGTTTTCCATGCCTCGGATCGATTGCACGATCTGCAATTGCACATCGAACGGCAAGGATGTGGATATCCCGTTCGGGTACAGCTCGTTCGTGGTCAAACCTTCCGGTTCGATGAAGACCTGGTGGCTTTCCTTGTCGGCAAAGCGATGAATCTTGTCTTCGATCGACGGGCAGTAACGCGGACCGATGCCTTCGATCTCGCCTGCATCGGAATACATCGGCGAACGGTCGAGGTTCGCCGCAATGATCTCGTGGGTACGGGCGTTGGTATGAGTAATCCAGCAACTGATCTGCCGTGGATGCTGCTCTTTGGAACCCATGAACGACATCACCGGGATCGGCGTATCGCCGGCCTGCTCGGTCATCACCGAGAAATCCACAGAACGGGCGTCGATACGCGGCGGCGTACCTGTCTTCAGGCGACCGACCCGCAAAGGCAATTCACGTAGACGGTGAGCCAGGGCAATCGACGGAGGATCACCGGCACGGCCGCCGGAGAAATTCTGCAAACCAATGTGGATAAGTCCACCGAGGAAGGTGCCTGTGGTCAAAACCACCGAGTCGGCGAGGAAACGCAGGCCCATCTGGGTCACTACGCCGCGCACTTGTTCCTGCTCGACGATCAGGTCATCAGCGGCCTGTTGAAATATCCACAGGTTCGGCTGGTTTTCCAGGATTTCGCGGACAGCTGCCTTGTACAGAACCCGGTCGGCCTGTGCGCGGGTTGCACGCACGGCCGGGCCTTTGCGGCTGTTCAACACACGAAACTGGATGCCGCCTTTATCGGTAGCGATGGCCATCGCGCCGCCGAGGGCGTCAATTTCCTTGACTAGGTGGCTTTTGCCGATCCCGCCAATGGCCGGGTTGCAACTCATGGCACCGAGGGTTTCCACGTTATGCGTCAGCAAAAGGGTTTTCACCCCCATACGTGCTGAGGCCAGTGCTGCCTCGGTACCGGCATGACCGCCGCCGATGACGATCACTTCAAAACGGGAAGGGAAATCCACCACGCACCTCGTGCCTGCTTAAGTAGGTAATTCAGGAATAGTTTGAGCTCAGGTTTTCGGACCTGGTCGACAAGTATAGGGACTTCGCCCTTCCTAAAGAACCCTTTGCACAAAATTTAACCAACTGTGGAAAAGTCGGAGTTATAGAAATTAAAAAGAGAGAAATTTATTAAATCTTTGTTTTTATGTTTATTTCTATGCACCTGCCTTTCTGTGGATAGATCTCTACAGGCCTTTATTTTCAATATGTACAGCGATTCAAAACCCTGTGTTCATGTGCCAATGAGGCCCTTGGATAACCGGTGTAAGCCTGTGGATGAAAGGGCTGGTTATCCACAGAGGCGGTTATGTTCAGTTTTCAGGCCCTGTTATCAACTGACCTTAGCGGCGGTTATTCACAGGGCTTAATCCACAGAAAAGTGTCGTTTGCCCGAAATTCAGGCACGAGAATTCCGCTCAAGCAGGCAAAGTCCGCTCGGCACTGGAGGGTTTATTCAGAAAAAGAGAGAGCAGACAGGCACGAACGGCCTGTCTGTGAATTCCAGGAGGGCTACTTGCCGATACAGAAGCTGGAGAAAATTCGCCCCAACAGATCGTCAGAGCTGAAGGCGCCGGTGATTTCTCCCAGCGACTGCTGAGCCTGGCGCAGATCTTCGGCCAACAACTCGCCAGCACCGGCCAGGGTCAACTGGGCACGACCATGCTCAAGGGCAGCACTGGCATGACGTAACGCTTCAAGGTGGCGCCGGCGAGCACTGAAGCTGCTTTCGGACGTTTGCTCGTAGCCCATGCAGGCCTTGAGGTGATCACGCAGCAGCTCCAGACCGACACCTCCGGACCTGGCGCTCAAGCTGATGGTGACGTGGCCGTCGTCGCTGATCTCCATGGCAATGGCTTCGCCCGTAAGGTCGGCCTTGTTGCGGATCAGGGTAACTTTCGCGGGATCGGGACGGGTTTCGAGAAATTCCGGCCACAGTGCGAACGGATCGAGGGCTTCCGGTGCGGTGGCATCGACCACCAGCAGTACCCGATCCGCTTCACCGATGGCTTTCAGGGCACGTTCCACGCCGATTTTTTCCACATGGTCATCGGTATCGCGCAGACCGGCAGTATCCACCACATGCAGCGGCATGCCATCGATGTGGATATGTTCACGCAGTACGTCACGGGTAGTGCCGGCGATTTCAGTCACGATGGCCGCTTCGCGCCCGGCCAGTGCGTTGAGCAAGCTGGATTTACCGGCATTCGGACGACCGGCAATGACCACGGTCATGCCGTCACGTAGCAAAGCACCCTGCCCGGCTTCACGCATGACAGTGGATAACTCGTCACGCACGTTGTCGAGCATGCTCAGGACATGGCCATCGGCGAGGAAGTCGATTTCCTCTTCCGGGAAATCGATGGCCGCTTCGACGTAGATGCGCAGGCCGATCAATTGCTCGGTGAGGTTATGCACACGTGACGAGAAAGCACCTTGCAGGGAGCGCAACGCATTTCGCGCAGCCTGGGCAGAACTGGCTTCAATCAGGTCGGCAATTGCCTCCGCCTGGGCCAGGTCAAGCTTGTCGTTGAGGAACGCACGCTCGCTGAATTCCCCCGGCCGGGCAAGCCGGCAACCCAGTTCCAGGCAGCGCTGGAGCAACATATCCAGAACAATCGGGCCACCATGTCCCTGGAGTTCCAGTACATCTTCGCCGGTAAACGAGTTTGGCCCCGGAAAATACAGCGCGATGCCCTGGTCCAGCACCTCGTCGTGTTCACCAAAAAAGGGACCGTAGTGGGCAAATCGCGGCTTGAGCTCGCGACCACTGAAAGCCTTGGCCGCAACGCTGGCCAACGGCCCGGAGATACGCACGATGCCTACACCGCCACGACCTTGAGCGGTGGCGACGGCGGCGATGGTTTCACGAGGAACGCTCATAAACCGGTATCCAGACAAAAGTGACAGATAGCAAAACGCCCCACTAGGGGGCGTCTTGAGTGGTTATCCACAGTGTAAATCAGGCAGCTGCTTTGGCAGCCGCTTCGATCTTACGAGTGATGTACCACTGTTGGGCGATCGACAATACGTTGTTCACTACCCAGTACAGCACCAGACCCGCCGGGAACCACAGGAAGAAGAAGGTGAAGATGATTGGCATCATTTTCATGACCTTCGCCTGCATCGGATCCGGAGGAGTCGGGTTCAGCTGCTGCTGGATGAACATGGTTGCACCCATGATGATCGGCAGAATGAAGAACGGATCCTTGATCGACAGGTCAGTAATCCACAGCATGAACGGCGCCTGGCGCATTTCAACGCTTTCAAGCAGAACCCAGTACAGCGAGAGGAAAACCGGCATCTGCACGAGGATTGGCAAGCAACCACCCAGCGGATTGATCTTCTCTTTCTTGTACAGTTCCATCATGGCTTGCGACATTTTCTGCCGGTCATCGCCATGTTGCTCTTTCAGCGCGGCCAGTTTTGGTGCCACTGCACGCATGCGCGCCATGGATTTGTAGCTGGCAGCCGACAACGGGAAGAAGATCCCCTTGATCAGCATGGTCAGGAAGATGATCGACCAGCCCCAGTTACCGACCAGCGCGTGGATATGTTGCAGCAACCAGAAGATTGGCTGGGCAATGAACCACAGAATGCCGTAGTCGACGGTCAGTTCCAGACCTGGGGACAACTCTTTCAGCACGGCCTGGCTTTTCGGGCCGGCGTACAGAACAGCGCTGGTCTCGGCCTTGGCGCCCGGGGCAACACTCATCGATGGGCCGGTGTAGCCGATGATGTAGTTGCCTTTGCTGTCTTTACGGGTCTGGACGACGTTGTTTTCGCCCTTGGCCGGAATCCATGCGGTCACGAAGTAGTGCTGCAACCAGGCAACCCAACCGCCAGTGACGGTTTCTTTCAGCGGCGCCTTGTCCATGTCCTTCATGGACACTTTTTTGTACGGCTCCGAACTTGTCCACAGGGCGGCGCCCAGGTAAGTCGCGGTGCCGGTGGCCGTGGTCGACGAAGGATCGGCGCTGGCGTCACGCTTCAACTGGGCGAACATCGCACCAGTCCAGGGCTGGGCGCTCTGGTTGTCGATCAGGTAGGAAACGGTTACGTCATACAAGCCGCGTTTCAGGGTGAAACGCTTGATGTAGTTGACGCCGTCCTTGCTGAACTTCAGGTCCACGACCAATTGGTCCTGACCGTCAGCCAGTTGATAAACCTTCTTCTCCGAGGAATAAACCGGACGACCGGCCGGATTTGCATCCGGACCGTTGGTGCCGATCAGACCGCTTTGTGCCAGATAAGTACGTTCGCCGCCGTTATCGAACAGCTGGAACGGAATTTCCGGGTGATCCTGACGACGCGGATACAGCGGCAGGGTCAACTGAGCAACATCACCACCTTGTGGGTCGATAGCCAGGTCCAGTACATCCGTTTTGATCTGGATGAGGTCCTTGCTCACAGCCACCGGTGTTTCGGCAGGTGCGCTGGTGTCGCTAGCAGCACGTGGAATGTCGTCACTGGCGGAAGCGTTGGAGCCAGATGCCGTATCCGGCAGGCTCGATGCAGTCGTATTGGTGGCAACATTCTGAGTCGGCAGGGCAGCCTGACCATAGTCCTGGTTCCATTTAAGAACCATAACGTAGGACACGATTGCCAGGGCGACGATCAGGATCGTGCGTTTGATATCCATGATTACTCGGCCATCGAAGAAGAACGGGAGGTAGGGATAGGTGGAACCGGGTCATAACCACCGGGATTCCACGGATGACAGCGACCTAAACGACGAAAGGTCAGCCAGCCACCGCGAAGAAGGCCATGATTTTCGATGGCTTCTAACGCGTAGCAGGAACAACTGGGGTAGAAACGACAGTGACTGGCCATCAGGGGACTAATGGCATAGCGATAAAACTGGATCGGAACGAGTGCCAGTTTACGCATCTGGACTGTCTACCCCTACAGTTTCGGTTTTGACTGCTGGTACCGGCGAACTGCGAGCCAGGCGTTTCCAGAGTTTGCCGAAATGCTGAATCAATTCGGGGTTTTCTACGTCACCCAAACCTTTGCGCGCGACGATAACAATGTCCCAGCCGACCAGTGAATCCTGGTTCAGACGAAACGATTCGCGCATCAGACGTTTGAGGCGATTGCGCTCGACGGAGAGCTTTACGCTCTTTTTCCCGATAACCAACCCGAGACGGGGGTGATCAAGATCGTTGTTGCGCGCAAGGAGCAGGAGATTTTTCCCCGGAACCTTGCCGGTAGGGGAGTCAAAGACTGCCTTGAAATGCCGGGGAGTAAGCAGACGCTTTTCCCGACTGAAGTCCTGACTCACCTCCAGTGCCGGCTTATCAAACTGCCAGACGCGCACGACCTTTGGCGCGACGACGCGACAGTACGGCACGACCGTTCTTGGTAGCCATGCGAGCACGGAAACCGTGGGTACGAGCGCGTTTGATAGTGCTTGGTTGGAAAGTACGTTTCATTGTCGTGTTACCTGGTTCGTCCACAACGGGCCGGAATGGCCCCCGTTTTAAGAGACCGGGGATTCTAGAGAAAGCAAGCCTTCAGGTCAATTTCCAACCAGCGTTTCCTTATAAATAGATCTCCAGGCGTTTTGCGCTGAACGAACCGCGGGTAAATATAAAAATAAGAAAGGAAAGTATTTAAAGCTTTTCTGTAAAGCTTATAAAAGCTAGGCCCGCACCCTTCTGTGGATAAGTGCCTTTATCCCTTGTTTTACCTGCTGTACAGAGAATGACAACTACAGTGGAAAACCGTGTTCAGCCTGTGCTGCGCTATCGGATAACCTGTGTGTGGAAAGCCGGTTTATCCACAGGCCGGTTATCCACCGAGTTTCGCCCCCACTTGTGCAATGACCTTAACCCCGGTTATCCACAGAGCTTATGCACAGACCACTGGTCGTCTTTTTTGCGTATGAAACGGCGATTCTTCTTGGTCGATGAACCACCTTCGTGTGGATAAGTCGGCGTCTGGTCGCTACAATGGCCGCTTGTTTTTGCCTCACCGGCTTTCAACTTAGGGGATATCCGTGTCAGTGGAACTTTGGCAGCAGTGCGTGGAGCTTCTGCGCGATGAACTGCCTGCCCAACAATTCAACACTTGGATCCGTCCACTACAGGTCGAAGCCGAAGGCGACGAGTTGCGTGTCTATGCACCCAATCGTTTTGTTCTGGACTGGGTCAACGAAAAGTACCTGGGGCGTGTTCTCGAATTGCTCGATGAGCACGGCAATGGCATGGCGCCTGCGCTTTCCTTATTAATAGGCAGCAAACGCAGTTCGGCACCGCGTGCCGCGCCAAATGCTCCCCTGGCAGCCGCCGCTTCCCAGGCCCAGGCTGCTCAAACACCCGCCAGTCCGCCGCCGCCAGCACCTGCTGCGGCTTCGACCAAGCGCACCACGCAAAAAATGGCCGAGGTCACCGAGGAAGAACCTTCCCGTGACAGCTTCGATCCGATGGCCGGCGCCAGTTCGCAACAGGCCCCGGTTCGTGCCGAGCAACGTACCGTGCAAGTCGAAGGTGCGCTCAAGCACACCAGTTACCTGAACCGCACCTTTACCTTCGAGAATTTCGTCGAAGGTAAATCCAACCAGTTGGCACGCGCCGCCGCCTGGCAGGTGGCTGACAACCCCAAGCACGGTTACAACCCGCTCTTCCTTTATGGTGGCGTTGGCCTGGGTAAAACCCACTTGATGCACGCTGTGGGTAACCACCTATTAAAGAAGAACCCGAACGCCAAGGTGGTGTACCTGCATTCCGAGCGTTTCGTGGCGGACATGGTCAAGGCCCTGCAACTGAATGCGATCAACGAATTCAAACGCTTCTACCGTTCGGTGGATGCGTTGCTGATCGATGACATTCAGTTCTTCGCCCGTAAAGAGCGTTCCCAGGAAGAGTTTTTCCACACCTTCAACGCCCTGCTCGAAGGTGGCCAGCAGGTCATTCTCACCAGTGACCGCTACCCGAAAGAAATCGAAGGCCTTGAAGAACGCCTCAAATCCCGCTTTGGCTGGGGCCTGACCGTAGCGGTCGAGCCACCGGAGCTGGAAACCCGCGTGGCGATCCTGATGAAGAAGGCCGATCAGGCCAAAGTCGAGCTGCCGCATGACGCCGCGTTCTTCATTGCCCAGCGTATTCGCTCCAACGTCCGTGAGCTGGAAGGCGCGCTCAAACGCGTGATCGCCCACTCGCACTTCATGGGGCGCGATATCACCATCGAGTTGATTCGCGAATCCCTGAAGGACTTGTTGGCGTTGCAGGATAAACTGGTCTCTGTGGATAACATTCAGCGGACCGTCGCCGAGTACTACAAGATCAAGATCTCCGACTTGCTGTCCAAGCGTCGTTCTCGCTCGGTCGCACGTCCGCGTCAGGTTGCAATGGCTTTGTCCAAAGAGTTGACTAACCACAGCCTGCCGGAAATCGGCGACGTGTTTGGCGGCCGCGACCATACGACTGTTTTGCACGCCTGCCGCAAGATCAACGAACTTAAGGAATCCGACGCGGACATCCGCGAGGACTACAAGAACCTGCTGCGTACACTGACCACTTGATGAACACCAGCGCAGCTAATTAAGGCAAGGGACTAGACCATGCATTTCACCATTCAACGCGAAGCCCTGTTGAAACCCCTGCAACTGGTCGCAGGCGTCGTCGAACGCCGCCAGACCTTGCCGGTGCTCTCCAACGTGCTGCTGGTTGTCGAAGGCCAGCAATTGTCGCTGACCGGTACCGACCTGGAAGTCGAGCTGGTTGGTCGTGTTCAACTCGAAGAGCCGGCGGATCCGGGTTCCATCACCGTGCCTGCGCGCAAGCTGATGGACATCTGCAAGAGCCTGCCAAACGATGCGCTGATCGACATCAAGGTCGATGAGCAGAAGCTTGTGGTCAAGGCCGGCCGTAGCCGCTTCACCTTGTCGACGCTGCCGGCCAACGACTTCCCAACCGTGGAAGAAGGCCCGGGCTCGCTGACCTGCAGCCTGGAGCAAAGCAAGCTGCGCCGTCTGATCGAGCGCACCAGCTTCGCCATGGCCCAGCAGGACGTGCGTTACTACCTCAACGGCATGTTGCTGGAAGTTTCCGCTGGTGTGATCCGCGCCGTGGCCACCGACGGTCACCGCCTGGCCATGTGCTCGATGCAGGCCGATATCGGTCAACCGGATCGTCACCAGGTGATCGTACCGCGCAAAGGTATCCTCGAACTGGCACGCCTGCTCACCGAGCCGGATGGCAATGTCAGCATCGTTCTGGGTCAGCACCACATCCGCGCCACCACCGGTGAGTTCACCTTCACCTCGAAACTGGTCGACGGCAAATTCCCGGACTACGAACGCGTTCTGCCAAAAGGCGGCGACAAGCTGGTACTGGGCGATCGCCAGGCGCTGCGCGAAGCGTTCAGCCGTACCGCGATCCTGTCCAACGAGAAGTACCGTGGTATCCGTCTGCAACTGGCCAGCGGTCAGTTGAAGATCCAGGCGAACAACCCGGAGCAGGAAGAAGCGGAAGAGGAAGTGGGCGTCGAATACAACGGTGGCTCTCTGGAAATCGGCTTCAACGTGAGCTACCTGCTCGACGTGCTGGGCGTGATGACCACCGAGCAGGTTCGTCTGATCCTGTCCGACTCCAACAGCAGTGCGCTGGTGCAGGAATCGGATAACGACGACTCGGCCTACGTTGTCATGCCGATGCGTCTGTAATCATGCCCAGCAGAAGCTAGATGTCCTTAAGTCGCGTCTCGGTCACCGCGGTGCGCAATCTGCACCCGGTGACCTTCTCCGCCTCCCCCCGCATCAATATCCTTTACGGCGCCAACGGCAGCGGCAAAACCAGTGTTCTGGAAGCCATCCATCTGCTGGGGCTTGCCCGTTCGTTTCGCAGCACCCGGCTATTGCCGGTCATTCAATACGAGCAACTGGCATGCACGGTCTTTGGCCAGGTTGAACTGGCTGAGGGTGGGCACAGCGCCCTGGGCATTTCGCGGGATCGCCAAGGCGAATTCCAGATCCGTATCGATGGACAGAACGCGCGCAGCGCCGCGCAACTGGCGGAAATCCTGCCATTGCAACTGATCAATCCTGACAGCTTTCGATTGCTGGAAGGTGCGCCGAAGATTCGCCGACAGTTTCTCGACTGGGGCGTGTTCCACGTGGAACCGCGCTTCATGTCAACCTGGCAGCGCCTGCAGAAGGCCCTGCGCCAGAGAAACTCTTGGCTGCGGCATGGTACACTTGACGCCGTTTCGCAAGCGGTTTGGGACAGGGAACTGTGCCAGGCCAGCGCTGAAATTGATGAATACCGCCGCGCTTATATCAAAGCCTTGAAACCAGTCTTTGAACAAACCTTGAGCGAACTGGTTGAGCTTGAAGGCTTGACGCTCAGCTATTACCGCGGCTGGGACAAGGACCGTGAACTGAGTGCTGTGCTCGCCGGGTCTCTGCAGCGGGACCAGCAGATGGGGCATACCCAGGCCGGACCACAACGTGCTGATTTGCGTCTCAGACTGGGCGCACACAACGCCGCGGACATCTTGTCCCGTGGCCAGCAGAAGTTGGTGGTTTGCGCATTGCGGATTGCCCAGGGGCACCTGGTCAGCCAGGCTCGACGCGGTCAGTGTATTTATCTGGTGGATGACTTGCCGTCCGAGCTGGACGAGCACCACCGTCGCGCGCTTTGCCGCTTGTTGGAAGACTTACGCTGCCAGGTATTTATCACCTGTGTAGATCACGAATTATTGAGGGAAGGCTGGCAGACGGAAACGCCAGTCGCTCTGTTCCACGTGGAACAGGGCCGTATCACCCAGACCCACGACCATCGGGAGTGAAGGCATTGAGCGAAGAAAATACGTACGACTCAACGAGCATTAAAGTGCTGAAAGGCCTGGATGCCGTACGCAAACGTCCCGGTATGTACATTGGTGATACCGACGATGGCAGCGGTCTGCACCACATGGTGTTCGAGGTGGTCGATAACTCGATCGACGAAGCGCTCGCCGGCTACTGCGACGACATCAGCATCATCATCCACCCGGATGAGTCCATCACCGTTCGCGACAACGGCCGTGGCATCCCGGTAGACGTACACAAAGAAGAAGGCGTTTCGGCAGCCGAGGTCATCATGACCGTGCTGCACGCCGGCGGTAAATTCGACGACAACTCCTATAAGGTTTCCGGCGGTCTGCACGGTGTGGGTGTGTCGGTCGTTAACGCCCTGTCGGAAGAGCTGGTCCTGACCGTTCGCCGTAGTGGCAAGATCTGGGAACAGACTTACGTCCACGGTGTTCCGCAAGAGCCGATGAAAATCGTTGGCGACTCCGAAACCACCGGTACGCAGATCCACTTCAAGGCTTCCAGCGAAACCTTCAAGAACATCCACTTCAGCTGGGACATCCTGGCCAAGCGGATTCGTGAACTGTCCTTCCTCAACTCCGGTGTCGGCATCGTCCTCAAGGACGAGCGCAGCGGCAAGGAAGAGCTGTTCAAGTACGAAGGTGGCCTGCGTGCGTTCGTTGAATACCTGAACACCAACAAGACCCCGGTCAACCAGGTGTTCCACTTCAACATCCAGCGTGAAGACGGCATCGGCGTAGAAATCGCCTTGCAGTGGAACGACAGCTTCAACGAGAACCTGTTGTGCTTCACCAACAACATTCCACAGCGCGACGGCGGCACTCACCTGGTAGGTTTCCGTTCTGCACTGACGCGAAACCTGAACACCTACATCGAAGCAGAAGGCCTGGCGAAGAAGCACAAGGTCGCCACTACCGGTGACGATGCCCGTGAAGGCCTGACCGCGATCATTTCGGTGAAGGTACCGGATCCGAAGTTCAGCTCCCAGACCAAAGACAAGCTGGTGTCTTCCGAAGTGAAGACCGCGGTCGAACAGGAAATGGGCAAGTACTTCTCCGACTTCCTGCTGGAAAACCCGAACGAAGCCAAGCTGGTCGTCGGCAAGATGATCGACGCGGCCCGTGCCCGTGAAGCGGCACGTAAGGCCCGCGAGATGACCCGTCGCAAAGGCGCGCTGGACATCGCCGGCTTGCCGGGCAAACTGGCGGACTGCCAGGAAAAGGACCCTGCCCTGTCCGAACTGTACCTCGTGGAAGGTGACTCCGCGGGCGGCTCTGCCAAGCAGGGACGTAACCGCAGGACCCAGGCGATTCTGCCCCTCAAGGGTAAGATCCTGAACGTCGAGAAGGCTCGCTTCGACAAGATGATCTCTTCCCAGGAAGTAGGCACCTTGATCACCGCGCTCGGCTGCGGCATCGGTCGCGAAGAGTACAACATCGACAAGCTGCGCTATCACAACATCATCATCATGACCGATGCTGACGTCGACGGTTCGCACATCCGTACCTTGCTGCTGACCTTCTTCTTCCGTCAGTTGCCGGAGCTGATCGAGCGTGGCTACATCTACATCGCCCAGCCGCCGCTGTACAAAGTGAAGAAAGGCAAGCAAGAGCAATACATCAAAGACGACGACGCCATGGAAGAGTACATGACGCAGTCGGCCCTGGAAGATGCGAGCCTGCACCTGAACGAGGAAGCACCGGGTATCTCCGGCGAAGCCCTTGAGCGTCTGGTGAACGACTTCCGTCTGGTCATGAAGACCCTCAAGCGTCTGTCGCGCCTGTACCCACAGGAACTGACCGAGCACTTCATCTACCTGCCGGCGGTCAGCATGGATCAACTGTCCGATCACGCAGCGATGCAGGATTGGCTGGCCCAGTACGAAGTGCGTCTGCGCACCGTCGAGAAGTCGGGCCTGGTCTACAAGGCCAGCCTGCGTGAAGATCGTGAACGTAACGTCTGGCTGCCAGAGGTCGAACTGATCTCCCACGGCCTGTCGAACTACGTCACCTTCAACCGCGACTTCTTCGGCAGCAACGACTACAAGACCGTGGTTTCCCTGGGCGCTCAACTGAGCACCTTGCTGGACGACGGCGCGTACATCCAGCGTGGCGAGCGCAAGAAGCAGGTCACCGAGTTCAAGGAAGCCCTTGAGTGGTTGATGGCCGAAAGCACCAAGCGTCACACCATCCAGCGATACAAAGGTCTGGGCGAGATGAACCCGGATCAGCTGTGGGAAACCACCATGGACCCGGGCTCGCGCCGCATGCTCAAAGTGACCATCGAAGACGCCATTGGCGCGGACCAGATCTTCAACACCCTGATGGGTGATGCGGTCGAACCTCGTCGTGACTTCATCGAAAGCAACGCCCTGGCGGTGTCTAACCTGGACTTCTGATTCCGGTCGCCCCGCCATACAAAAGGCCAACGCTCTTGCGTTGGCCTTTTTATTTGTTGAGGTCAAAAGATCGTAGCTTTCGGCAGCTCCTACAGGCAGAAATTGATATCCCTGTAGGAGCTGCCGAAGGCTGCGATCTTTTGATTTTTCCCCACCTGTTTCACTCTCGACTCGTTTTGTACACCGCCTGAAACATCCACATTACAGGCATAAAAAAACCGGCTATATCAGCCGGTTTTTTTACGTCCAAAAAAAACTTATGCACGTTTTTATGGGATTTATCATTCTAAGAAATATGTAAAAAAATCATAAAGTTACGTACAAATAACGACGGTTTTAAAGGAAACGGTACACAGGTTATCCACAGAATCTCAGACAGCCACCTGGTCGTTTGAAACCGGTGCTTGCGGAGCCGGTGGCAGTGAGCCCATTTCCCGTTGCATCTGCTCGTTCCAGGCCTGGACCCGGTCGTTCAATTCAGCAATGGCTCGTGGTCCGGTGCCTTCGGCATACATCGGTGTGCCAATGATCACGGTGATGACGCCCTGCTTCTTCGCCCAACCAGTTTTCGGCCAGAACTTGCCGGCGTTGTGCGCAATCGGCAGCACGGGCAATTCTGCGTTGACCGCCAATGCACTGCCACCTCGCGAGAACTTTCCGATGGTGCCGTAAGGAACGCGCGTGCCTTCGGGGAAGATCAGCACCCAGACATTGTCCTTGAGCAACTCATCGCCCTTCTGCGCCACATGCTTGAGTGCGGCTTTCGGGTTGTCGCGATCGATGGCGATCGGTCGCAGCATGGCCATGGCCCAACCGAAGAACGGCACATAGAGCAATTCGCGTTTGAGCACCTGGCTCAGCGGCGAGAAGTAGGCAGAGAGAAAGAACGTCTCCCACGTGCTCTGGTGGTTCGACTGAATGACGCAAGGCCGTTTAGGGACGTTCTCGGCACCCTTCACTTCGTAGCGGATACCCAGAAACGCTTTGCTCAGCCACAAGGCGCAGCGGCACCAGTACACGTTGATGAAGCGATAGCGCGCCTTGAACGGCAGAAACGGCGCGATAAAAAAACTCAGGCTGCACCACAGCAAGGAGCTGGTGCCCAGCAGCAGGTAAAAGAGGAAGGTTCTGATGGCCTGCAGTATCGACATGGTGACGGTTACCGTGCGGGCTTTGCCCGTCTATATAAAGCGCACTTCCGATCACTCCCTGGTCAGGAGTCTCGAAAACGCTCTAATTGTGGATAAGTTCTGCGGCAATCGCCGCCAGATCGTCAAAAATCAAGGTGCCTGCCGGTAAGGTCTTGCCCAAGGTTTTTTCGCCTTTTCCGGTCTTAACCAAAACTGGCTGTGAATCGACGGCTTTAGCGGCTTCCAGGTCACCAAGGCTATCGCCGACGAACCATAGATCAGTCAGCGATACGTTGTAATGTGCGGCGATGCTTTTCAACATCCCGGGTTTCGGCTTGCGGCATTCGCAGCCTTCGTCCGGCCCGTGGGGGCAGTAGACGATCAGGCCGACTTCACCACCCTGCTCCGCCACCAACGCGCGCAAGCGCTCGTGCATGGCATCCAGGGTAGCGAGGTCGTAGTAGCCGCGAGCGATGCCCGACTGGTTGGTAGCGACTGCTACCGTCCAGCCGGCCTTGCTCAACTGCGCGATGGCTTCGATCGAACCGGGGAGTGGAATCCACTCCTCCACCGACTTGATGTAAGCGTCGGAGTCGTAATTGATCACCCCGTCCCGATCGAGAATCAGCAGTTTCAAACAGTCTTACCCCAGCAACGAAATATCGGCGACGCCGAGGAACAACCCACGCAGACGCGCCAGCAATGCATAACGGTTGGCGCGGACTTTTGCGTCTTCCGCGTTGACCATCACGGCTTCGAAGAACGCATCCACCGGCTCGCGCAATGCAGCCAGGCGTGCCAGGGATTCGCTGTACTGACGCGAGGCGGCCATTGGCTGTACAGCCTGGTCAGCCTGCTGGATCGCCGAGTACAGGGAGAACTCGTTGGCATTGTCGAAGTACTTGGCTTCCACGACTGTAGGCACCGAACCTTCGACCTTGCTCAGCAGGTTCGACACACGCTTGTTCACCGCGGCCAGGGCAGCGGCTTCCGGCAATTTGCGGAAGGCCTCTACCGCTTGCACGCGCTGGTCGAAGTCCAGGGCCGAGCCTGGCTTCAGGGCACGCACCGACAGGTAGGTGGCGACATCGACGCCTTCGTCTTCGTAACGGGCACGCAGACGGTCGAAGATGAACTCCAGCACCGAGTCATTGAGGCCGGCAGCCTTGACCTTGGTACCGAACGCATCCACGGCGAAAGCCACGGCCTCGGTCAGGTCCAGGTCCAGTTGTTTCTCGATCAGGATGCGCAACACGCCCAGTGCCGCTCGGCGCAGGGCATACGGGTCCTTGCTACCGGTCGGCAGCATGCCGATGCCGAAAATACCGACCAGCGTATCGAGCTTGTCGGCGATGGCCACGGCCGCACCGGTCAGGGTGGACGGCAATTCAGCGCCGGCACCACGCGGCATGTACTGCTCGTTCAGGGCCAGGGCGACATCTTCCGGCTCGCCATCGTTGAGGGCGTAGTAGTAACCGGCGACACCTTGCATCTCCGGGAACTCGCCGACCATTTCGGTCGACAGGTCGCACTTGGACAGCAGGCCGGCACGAGCGGCCCACGCGGCGTTGCCGCCGATGCGTTGAGCGATGAACGCAGCCAGTCTGGAAACACGCTCGGCCTTGTCGTAGACGCTGCCGAGTTTTTCCTGGAACACCACGTTCTGCAGGCGCTGGTTGAAGTCTTCGAGCTTCTGCTTCTTGTCTTGCTTGAAGAAGAACTCGGCGTCGGTCAGGCGTGGGCGAACCACTTTCTCGTTACCGGCGATGATCTGCTGCGGGTCTTTGCTTTCGATGTTGGCCACGGTGATGAAGCGTGGCAGCAACTTGCCGTCGGCATCCAGCAGGCAGAAGTACTTCTGGTTGTCCTGCATGGTGGTGATCAGGGCTTCCTGCGGCACGTCGAGGAAGCGTTCCTCGAACGAGCACACCAGCGGCACCGGCCACTCGACCAGCGCAGTCACTTCATCGAGCAGGGCCGGCGGAACGATTGCCGTGCCTTCCTGACGGGTGGCCAGCTCTTCGGTGCGCTTGCTGATGATCTCGCGACGCTCGTTGGCATCGGCCAGCACGTAGGCGGCACGCAGGTCGGCCAGGTAGCTGGACGGCGAACCGATACGCACGCTTTGCGGGTGATGGAAGCGGTGACCACGGGAATCGCGACCGGCTTTCTGGGCGAGGATGGTGCAGTCGATGACCTGGTCACCGAGCAGCATCACCAGCCATTGGGTCGGACGCACGAACTCTTCCTTGCGCGCACCCCAGCGCATGCGTTTCGGGATCGGCAGGTCGTTCAGCGAATCTTCGACGATGGTCGGCAGCAGGCTCGCGGTCGGCTTGCCGGCGATGCTCTGGCTGTAGCGCAGTTTCGGGCCGCTCTGATCGATTTCGCTCAGTTCGACGCCGCACTTCTTGGCAAAACCCAGTGCTGCCTGGGTCGGGTTGCCTTCGGCATCGAATGCAGCCTGACGTGGCGGGCCATCGAGGTTGATGCTGCGATCCGGCTGCTGGGTGGCCAGCGAGGTGATCAGCACAGCCAGGCGGCGCGGCGCGGCATAAACGGTTTTGGTCTCGTAGTTCAGGCCGGCAGCTTGCAGGCCCTTGTCGATACCGGCAAGAAACGCCTCGGCCAGGGTGTTCAGGGCTTTGGGTGGCAGTTCTTCAGTGCCCAGTTCAACCAGAAAATCCAGAGCACTCATTGTGCAGCCTCCAGCTTGGCCAGTACTTCGTCACGCAGGTCCGGGGTCGCCATCGGGAAGCCCAGCTTGGCACGAGCCAGCAGGTAGGCTTGCGCAACGGAACGCGCCAGGGTGCGTACACGCAGGATGTATTGCTGACGCGCGGTCACCGAGATTGCCCGGCGCGCATCCAGCAGGTTGAAGGTGTGGGAAGCCTTCAACACCATTTCGTAGCTCGGCAACGGCAGCGGCTGGTCGAGCTCGATCAGGCGCTTGGCTTCGCTTTCGTAGAAATCGAACAGTTCGAACAGCTTGTCGACATTGGCGTGTTCGAAGTTGTAGGTCGATTGCTCCACTTCGTTCTGGTGGAACACGTCGCCGTAGGTCACTTTGCCGAACGGACCGTCAGCCCAGACCAGGTCGTAGACCGAGTCCACGCCTTGCAGGTACATGGCCAGACGCTCGAGGCCGTAGGTGATCTCGCCGGTCACCGGGTAGCACTCGATGCCGCCCGCTTGCTGGAAGTAAGTGAACTGCGTCACTTCCATGCCGTTGAGCCAGACTTCCCAGCCCAGACCCCAGGCGCCGAGGGTCGGCGATTCCCAGTTGTCTTCGACGAAGCGGATGTCGTGGACCAGCGGGTCCAGGCCGACGTGCTTGAGGGAGCCCAGGTACAGTTCCTGGAAGTTGTCCGGGTTCGGCTTCAGGACCACCTGGAACTGGTAGTAGTGCTGCAGACGGTTCGGGTTTTCGCCGTAGCGGCCGTCAGTCGGGCGGCGGCTTGGCTGCACGTAGGCGGCGTTCCAGGTTTCCGGGCCAATGGCGCGCAGGAATGTAGCGGTGTGGAAAGTGCCGGCGCCTACTTCCATATCGTAGGGCTGAAGTACCACACAACCTTGCTCGGCCCAGTATTGCTGGAGGGCGAGGATCAAGTCTTGGAAGGTACGCACGGCTGGCGTAGGCTGGCTCACGAAATTCACCTGTTTCTTGGGCTGCGATTTAAAGAGCGGGAGTATACCCGATTCATTGCTGCGCACGCCCCCTGGAGCCTTATGCCACGCTGCTTTTGGTGTTCCGAAGATCCGCTGTACATGGCTTATCACGATCAGGAGTGGGGCACGCCGCTACGCGATGCGCAGGGATTGTTCGAGTTGCTTTTGCTCGAAGGGTTCCAGGCCGGGCTTTCCTGGATCACCGTGCTGCGCAAACGCGAGCATTATCGTCAGGTGATGTTTGGTTTTGATGTCCAGCGCGTGGCGCAGATGAGCGATGCCGAAATCGACGAACTGATGCTCGATCCGGGCATCATCCGCAACCGCCTCAAGCTCAACGCGGCCCGGCGCAATGCCCAGGCCTGGCTGGCGCTTGAGGACCCGGTGGCGTTTCTCTGGTCGTTCGTCGGTGGCACGCCTGTGATCAATCATTTCAAGGACCGCAGCGAAGTCCCGGCTGTGACGCCAACCGCCGTGGAAATGAGCAAAGGCCTGAAAAAAGCCGGTTTCACGTTCGTCGGGCCGACCATTTGCTACGCGCTGATGCAGGCCTCGGGCATGGTCATGGATCACACTCGGGACTGCGACCGCTACGCGCAGTTGGCGAACGGCGGTTAGAATGGCCGCCTCGCGCACAGCACAAGATCAGGAGTGACCTGTGGATAAGTTGAAAGGCGCCTTGCTGGTAGGCGCTCTGCGGCTGTTTGCCTTGCTTCCGTGGCGGTCCGTGCAGGCCGTGGGCTCGGCGATTGGCTGGGTCATGTGGAAAACCCCGAACCGTTCCCGCGACGTGGTACGGATCAACCTGTCCAAGTGCTTTCCGGACATGGACCCCGCCGAGCGCGAACGTTTAGTCGGACAGAGCCTTAAAGACATCGGCAAGTCCCTGACCGAAAGCGCCTGCGCCTGGATCTGGCCGGCCCAGCGCTCCATCGACCTGGTGCGCGAGGTCGAAGGCCTCGACATTTTGAAGGACGCCCTCGCCTCCGGCAAAGGCGTGGTTGGCATCACCAGCCACCTGGGTAACTGGGAGGTGCTCAACCACTTCTATTGCAGCCAGTGCAAACCGATCATTTTCTACCGCCCGCCAAAATTGAAGGCGGTGGACGAGTTGCTGCAAAAGCAACGGGTGCAACTGGGTAACAAGGTCGCTGCTTCCACCAAGGAAGGCATCCTCAGCGTCATCAAGGAAGTGCGCAAAGGTGGTGCAGTGGGCATTCCCGCTGACCCGGAACCGGCCGAATCCGCCGGGATCTTCGTGCCGTTCTTCGCCACCCAGGCACTGACCAGCAAATTCGTGCCGAACATGCTCGCCGGTGGCAAAGCGGTCGGCGTGTTCCTGCATGCCCTGCGCCTGCCCGACGGTTCAGGCTACAAAGTGATCCTCGAAGCCGCGCCAGAGGCCATGTACAGCACCGATACGGCGGAGTCCTGTGCGGCCATGAGTAAAGTGGTCGAGCGTTATGTCGGGGCCTATCCGAGCCAGTACATGTGGAGCATGAAGCGCTTCAAGAAGCGGCCACCGGGTGAAGAGCGCTGGTATTGATTCAATTGGCATGATCTGTGGATAACCCTGGGATCGGGGGTTATCCACAACCGTTCATCAAAGGGCGCAGAAGATGTCCGAACACCGCAAGTCATTCCGCATCAAGATCAGTCACGAAAACATCGGCGAATGCCTGGGCCAGACGCGCAACCTGTCGACCACCGGGGTTTACGTCAAGCATCCGAAACTGTCGGCGTTGCCCCGGGGCGCGGTGGTCTACGGGCGGGTGCAAGACTTACCCACAGGCGCACCGCGGGTACGCATGGAAGTGGTGTTGGTGGATGCCGAAGGGATTGGCTTGCGCTATCTCTGAACGGAGCGATCCAGCTTTTTCAGAAACACCGTCATTTCCTTTTCTGCCTGCTTGTCGCCATGGTTGCGAGCGGCTTCCAGGCCTTGTTCCCAGGCCTGCCGCGCGGCCGCAAAGTCCGCCAGCGCCAGATGGGCCTTGCCCAGCAGTTTCCACGCCGCCGAATACTTCGGATCGAATTCGACGCAGCGCTGAAAATGCTCCGCCGCCTTGGCGTTCTCCCCCAGATCCAGATAACCCTTGCCCAGGCCGAAGCGCAGCAAAGCGTTATCCACACCCTTGGCGAGCATTTTTTCCAGGGATTCGATCATCGGTGGATTCCTTGCCTGAAGCATTTCAGGCGTTGATTTGTTGTAGGAGCGAGCTTGCTCGCGATGGTCGTCAACGATAATGCAGGAAACCAGACACCCCGCGTCGCTCTCGGGTTCTTCGCGAGCAAGCTCGCTCCTACAAAGGCAGGCCAGCGCTAAATCCGGATCAGAAGAAGCTCAACCCCACATGGAACAACTTCTCCACATCGCGAATATGTTTTTTATCCACAAGGAACAGAATCACATGGTCGCCCGCTTCGATCACGGTGTCGTCGTGGGCGATGATCACTTCTTCGTCGCGGATAATCGCACCGATGGTGGTGCCCGGCGGCAGGCCGATGTTCTCGATGGCCTTGCCGATCACCTTGCTTGATTTCGCATCGCCATGGGCAATCGCCTCGATGGCCTCTGCCGCGCCACGGCGCAGCGAGTGCACGCTGACGATGTCGCCACGGCGTACGTGGGCCAGCAAGGTGCCGATGGTGGCCAGTTGCGGGCTTATGGCGATGTCGATGTCGCCGCCCTGGATCAGATCGACATAGGCCGGGTTGTTGATGATGGTCATCACCTTCTTCGCACCGAGGCGCTTGGCCAGCAGCGAAGACATGATATTGGCTTCGTCGTCGTTGGTCAGGGCGAGGAACAGGTCGGCGTCGGCAATGTTCTCTTCCATCAGCAGGTCGCGGTCCGAGGCGCTGCCCTGCAAAACCACGGTGCTGTCGAGGTGGTCCGAGAGGTGACGGCAGCGTGCCGGGTTCATCTCGATGATCTTTACCTGATAACGGCTTTCGATGGCTTCGGCCAGACGCTCGCCGATCTGCCCGCCACCGGCGATGACAATGCGTTTATAGGTTTCGTCGAGACGGCGCATTTCGCTCATGACCGCGCGAATGTTCGCTTTGGCGGCAATGAAAAACACCTCGTCGTCGGCCTCGATCACGGTATCGCCCTGGGGCAGGATCGGCCGGTCGCGACGGAAAATGGCGGCCACGCGGGTTTCGACGTTCGGCATGTGTTCACGCAACTGTCGCAGTTGCTGGCCCACCAGCGGCCCGCCGTAGTACGCCCGCACCGCCACCAGTTGCGCCTTGCCTTCGGCGAAGTCGATTACCTGCAGGGCGCCGGGATGCTGGATCAGGCGCTTGATGTAGTTGGTCACCACTTGTTCCGGGCTGATCAGCACGTCCACCGGAATCGCTTCATTCTGGAACAACTGCTCTTCGCGGGTCAGGTACGCGGCCTCACGAACCCGGGCGATCTTGGTCGGGGTGTGGAACAGGGTATGGGCGACCTGGCAGGCGACCATGTTGGTTTCGTCGCTGTTGGTCACGGCGACCAGCATGTCGGCGTCGTCGGCGCCGGCCTGACGCAGCACGGTCGGAAACGAACCGCGGCCCTGCACCGTGCGGATGTCCAGGCGGTCGCCAAGGTCGCGCAGGCGTTCGCCATCGGTGTCGACCACAGTAATATCGTTGGCTTCACTGGCCAGGTGTTCCGCCAGCGAACCGCCGACCTGCCCTGCACCGAGGATGATGATTTTCATCCAGTCACTCCATTGAATCCGTTTAACCGCGCGCGGCGGCGATCTTGATCAGCTTGGCGTAGTAGAACCCGTCGTGGCCGCCTTCCTGGGCCAGCAACTGGCGACCATGGGGCTGCTTGATGCCGGCCGTCGTGGCGAGGTCCAGTTCACGGGCGCCCGGCGTGCGGGCGAGGAACGCTTCGATGACTTCGGTGTTCTCGGTCGGCAGCGTTGAGCAGGTGGCGTATAGCAGAATGCCGCCGACTTCCAGGGTGTTCCACATGGCGTCGAGCAGCTCGCCTTGCAGCAGCGCCAGCGCGGCGATGTCGTCGGGCTGGCGGGTCAGCTTGATGTCCGGATGACGACGGATCACGCCCGTTGCCGAGCATGGTGCGTCCAGCAGGATGCGCTGGAATGGCTTGCCGTCCCACCACGCCTGCGTGTCGCGGCCGTCGGCGGCAATCAGTTCGGCGCTCAGTTTCAGGCGTTCGAGGTTTTCCCGCACTCGCACCAGGCGCTTGGCTTCCAGGTCTACCGCCACCACTCCGGCCAGTTTTGGTTCGGCTTCGAGAATATGGCAGGTCTTGCCGCCGGGTGCGCAGCAGGCGTCCAGTACCCGTTGGCCCGGTGCCAGATCGAGCAGATCAGCGGCCAGTTGCGCCGCTTCGTCCTGCACGCTGATCCAGCCCTCGGCGAAACCCGGCAGGCTGCGCACGTCGGCGGCGGCTTCGAGCACGATACCGTCACGGCTGTAGACACAGGGTGTGGCGGCGATACCGGCGTCGGTCAGCAAACCGAGGTAGGCATCCCGGCTGTGATGGCGACGGTTGACCCGCAGGATCATTGGCGGATGCGCGTTGTTGGCGGCGCAGATGGCTTCCCATTGCTCTGGCCAGAACGCCTTCAGGGATTTCTGCAGCCAGCGTGGGTGGGCGGTGCGCACCACCGGATCGCGTTCCAGTTCGGCGAAAATCGTTTCGCTTTCGCGCTGAGCGTTACGCAGAACCGCATTGAGCAAGGCCTTGGCCCACGGCTTTTTCAACTTGTCGGCGCAACCGACCGTCTCGCCAATCGCGGCATGGGCCGGGACGCGGGTGTAGAGCAACTGATAGAGGCCGACCAACAGCAGCGCCTCAACATCGGCATCGGCAGCCTTGAATGGCTTTTGCAGCAACTTGGCCGCCAGCGCCGACAAACGTGGCTGCCAGCGTGCGGTGCCGAACGCCAGGTCCTGGGTGAAGCCGCGATCACGGTCCTCGACCTTGTCTAACTGCGTCGGCAGCGAACTGTTGAGCGAGGCTTTTCCGTTCAGGACAGCGGCAAGTGCCTTGGCGGCGGCCAGACGCGGATTCATTGAGCGTCCGCCGCTTGACCGAGGACGGTGCCGGTGGCGAATTTCTCGCGGCGGCTGTTGAACAGGTCGCTGAAGTTCAGCGCCTTGCCGCCGGGCAATTGCAGACGGGTCAGGCACAAGGCCTGCTCGCCGCACGCGACGATCAGACCGTCCTTGCTGGCGCTGAGGATTTCACCCGGGGCGCCCTTGCCTTCGGCGAGGTTGGCAGCCAGCACCTTCAGTGCTTCGCCATTCAAGGTGCTGTGGGTGATCGGCCACGGGTTGAAGGCACGCACCAGACGCTCCAGTTCAAGCGCCGGACGAGTCCAGTCGATGCGAGCTTCGTCCTTGTTCAATTTGTGCGCGTAGGTGGCCAGGCTGTCGTCCTGCACTTGGCCTTCCAGCGTACCCGCGGCGAGGCCGGCAATCGCCTGAACCACGGCCGGTGGACCCATTTCGGCCAGACGGTCGTGAAGGCTGCCGCCAGTGTCTTCGGCACTGATCGGCGTGGTGACTTTAAGCAGCATCGGCCCGGTGTCGAGGCCGGCTTCCATGCGCATCACGGTCACGCCGCTTTCGGCATCACCTGCTTGCACGGCACGCTGGATCGGCGCCGCACCGCGCCAGCGCGGCAACAGCGAGGCGTGACTGTTGATGCAACCCAGGCGCGGAATATCCAGCACCACTTGCGGCAGGATCAGGCCGTAGGCGACCACTACCATCAAGTCCGGTTCCAGCGCGGCCAGTTCGGCTTGTGCGTCTTCGTTGCGCAGGGTTGGCGGCTGCAGCACCGGGATGTTGTTCTCCAGAGCAAGCTGCTTGACCGGGCTCGGCATCAGTTTTTGCCCGCGACCGGCCGGACGATCCGGTTGGGTGTAGACCGCGACGATCTCGTAAGGGCTGTGCAGCAGGGCCTTGAGGTGTTCGGCGGCGAATTCCGGGGTGCCGGCAAAGACAATGCGCAGTGGCTCAGTCATGGGTGACGTCTCTTGAAAAGAAAAAGGCTTGCCGCAGCAAGCCTTTGAAGATGGGCATCAGGCGTTCTGGCGATGAAGCTTTTCCAGTTTCTTCTTGATGCGGTCGCGTTTGAGCGTGGACAGGTAATCGACGAACAATTTGCCATTGAGGTGGTCGCATTCGTGCTGGATGCACACCGCGAGCAAATCTTCGGCGATCAGTTCGTAGGGCTTGCCGTCGCGGTCCAGTGCCTTGACCTTGACCCGTTGCGGGCGATCGACGTTTTCGTAGAAGCCCGGCACCGACAGGCAGCCTTCCTGGTACTGGCCCATGTCGTCGGTCAGCGGTTCGAGCTCGGGGTTGATGAACACTCGAGGCTCGGTGCGGTCTTCGGAGAGGTCCATCACGACGATACGTTTGTGCACGTTGACCTGGGTAGCGGCGAGGCCGATGCCAGGCGCTTCATACATTGTTTCAAACATGTCGTCGACCAACTGACGCACTTCGTCGTCCACTACGGCCACTGGCTTGGCGATAGTGCGCAGACGCGGATCAGGGAATTCGAGGATGTTTAAAATGGCCATAAGCTTGATCAGTGCACGTGTGAAGTAAGGTCGGGTCGATGGCCTGGCGGGTCCGAAGAAATGCAGGCTACCGTTGTAAAACGTAGCTCCCTTCTGTTGACAAGCAAGTTTTGACAAGCATGCCGGGAGCGAGCCACTGACGGCTCTGGCGTTTCACGCGAATGCACATAATAAAGGGATTCACCGCATGAGGAAATCACTACTCGCCCTGCTGCTCCTGGCTTCGGCAGGTTGGGCGTACGGGCAGGTGCAACTTCGGGAAGATATTCCCACCATAAAGCTGTCGCCTCAGGTTCGCAGCAGCCCGGTGACCGAGGTTATCCCCGGCATTGCGCTGAAATCGATCAACAGCTTTCTGCTGAGCAACCGCATCGTCGACAAGGCCGAGGATTTCACCCAGGCGCCTTACATCGTCGCTGGTGATTCCGAACGGGTGCTCAGCGGCGCGGGTGACCGCATCTTTGCCCGTGGCCATTTCGATCCGGCGCAACCGGCTTACGGTATCTTCCGCCAAGGCAAGGTCTACACCGATCCGCAGAGCAAGGAAATCCTGGGGATCAACGCCGACGACATCGGCGGCGGCGATGTCGTGGCCATCGAAGGTGACGTCGCCACTCTGGAGTTGCAACGCACGACCCAGGAGGTCCGCCTCGGCGATCGTTTGTTCAGCGGTGAAGAGCACGCGATCAACTCGACCTTCACGCCTAGGGCGCCGAGCCACGAAATCAACGGTCTGATTATCGATGTTCCGCGCGGGGTCACGCAGATCGGCGAGTTGGACGTGGTTACGCTGAACAAGGGGCAGCGCGACGGTCTGGTCGAAGGCAATCTGCTGGCAGTGATGAAAACCGGTGAAACAGTGCGGGACCGGATCACCGGTCAGCCGTTGAAAATTCCCGATGAACGCGCCGGTCTGCTGATGGTTTTCCGTACCTACGACAAACTCAGTTATGGGTTGGTGCTCAGCGCTTCGCGCTCGCTGTCGGTGATGGATAAGGTACGAAATCCGTAAGAGTGTTTCACAAGTTACCAACAGAGTTATCCACAGCTTATTCCCGTTTGTACGGGTGCTCATAACGATCAAGGATGATCCATGTCGCTGCCTGCCGTTACACCGGTTTCCCCCGCGGAACTGGAAGCTCGTTTACGTCTGCACCGTTTGCCGGAACTCGGCCCGGCGCGTTTCAGGAAATTGCTCGAAGCCTTCGGCTCGGCATCCAAAGCCCTCAGTGCACCGGCCAGTGCCTGGCGCGCGCTGGGTTTGCCACTGGCCTGTTCCGAGGCCAGGCGTAGCGCTGAGATCCGTGACGGCGCTAGTCATGCATTGGCCTGGCTGGAGCATCCGGCCCAGCATTTGCTGATGTGGGACCAACCGGACTACCCGGCGCTGCTGGCACAAATCAGCGATGCACCACCGCTGTTATTTGTCGCCGGCGATCCCGGCATTCTGGAAAAACCACAACTGGCGATGGTTGGCAGCCGTCGCGCTTCCCGGCCGGGGATGGACACCGCTGCTGCGTTTTCCCGCAGCCTGGCGGGTGCTGGTTTTGTCATTACCAGCGGCCTGGCCCTGGGCATTGACGCTGCCGCACACCAGGCCGCGCTCGACGTCGGCGGGCAAACGGTGGGTGTGCTCGGCACGGGGCTCGAGAAGTTTTATCCACAGCGCAATAGACGCCTGGCGGACGCCATGATCGCCTCGGGCAGCGCGGTACTTTCGGAGTTTCCGCTGGATGCAGGTCCCAGCGCCGGCAACTTCCCCCGGCGCAACCGGATCATCAGCGGTTTGTCCCTCGGGGTGCTGGTGGTCGAAGCCAGTGTCGCCAGCGGTTCACTGATCACCGCGAGGCTGGCGGCGGAACAGGGGCGCGAGGTGTTTGCGATGCCCGGGTCGATCCATCATCCCGGTGCCCGCGGCTGCCATCAGTTGATCCGTGACGGTGCGGTGCTGGTGGAAACCATCGAACATATCCTCGAAGCCTTGCGCGGCTGGCAACGACTGCCGTTATCCACAGAATCCTTTACCCCTGAAACGACTCACCCCCTGTTGAAGTTGCTGCATGCCGCACCTCTGACCAGTGAAGCGTTGGCCGACGCAAGCGGCTGGGCCTTACCGAAAGTGCTGGCGGCGTTGACGGAACTGGAAATGGACGGTCGCGCTATTTGCGAAAGCGGGCGCTGGTTTGCACGGGTGAGCTAGGTTTTATAAACAAGATCGGTAAACTGCGCAGAGCCTTATTCTGGAGAGTTTTTCATGGTCAACAGTTGGCGTGTGCAACAAGCCGCGCAAGCAATTCGCGCCGGGGCGGTGATTGCCTACCCAACCGAAGCAGTCTGGGGCCTGGGTTGTGACCCGTGGGACGAGGAAGCGGTGGAGCGTCTGCTGCTGATCAAGGGGCGGTCTGAGGATAAAGGGCTGATCCTGGTCGCCGACAACATCCGTCAGTTCGATTTCCTCTTCGAAGACTTCCCCGAATTGTGGATGGACCGCATGGCCAGTACCTGGCCGGGACCGAACACCTGGCTGGTGCCGCACCAGAACCTGCTGCCGCAGTGGATAACCGGTGTGCATGAAACCGTGGCGCTGCGGGTCAGCGATCACCCACTGGTGCGGGACTTGTGCGCACTGGTCGGGCCGCTGGTGTCGACGTCAGCCAACCCGCAGGGACGCCCGGCGGCACGCACGCGGCTTCGCGTCGAGCAGTACTTCCGTGGGCAGTTGGATCTGGTACTGGGTGGCAATCTGGGCGGGCGCAAGAACCCGAGCGTGATTCGCGATCTGGCGACCGGCAAGGTTGTGCGCCCGGATTGAGACCGGGTTGACCTCATTCGCGAGCAAGCCCGCTCCCACACTGGATCTTTGTCGTTCACAAATCCAGTGTGGGAGCGGGCTTGCTCGCGAAGGGGCCCTACCAGTCAACTACCCATTCAGGGCAACAGAACAACCGAACCCGTCGTACGCCGTGCCGACAACTCGGTCTGCGCCTTCGCCGCGTCAGCCAGTGGAAAACGCTGACTGATGTCCACGGTCAGCTTGCCGCTGATGATCATCTCGAACAACTCGTCGGCCATGCGTTGCAGGTTCTCGGCGTTGTTCGCATAAGTGCCCAGGGTCGGCCGAGTCACGTACAGCGAGCCTTTCCCCGCCAGGATCCCCAGGTTCACGCCGTCGACCGCGCCGGACGCATTGCCGAAACTCACCACCAGGCCACGCGGTGCGGCGCTGTCGAGTGACGTCAGCCAGGTGTCCTTGCCAACGCCGTCGTACACCACCGGGACTTTTTTGCCGTCGGTCAATTCCAGCACGCGCTGGGCGACGTTTTCATGGCTGTAGTCGATGGTCGCCCAAGCACCGTTGGCCTTGGCCAGTGCGGCTTTCTCGGCCGAACTGACCGTACCGATCAGCTTCACGCCCAAGGCCTTCGCCCATTGGCAGGCCAGTGAGCCTACCCCGCCGGCTGCGGCGTGGAACAGGATGGTTTCGCCACCCTTGAGTTCATAAGTCTGACGCAGCAGGTACTGCACGGTCAGGCCCTTGAGCATCACGCCAGCGGCCTGTTCGAAGCTGATGGCGTCCGGCAGTTTCACCAGATTGGTCTCGGGCAACACATGAACTTCGCTATAGGCGCCCAGAGGGCCGCTGCCATAGGCCACGCGATCGCCGATCTTGAAGCGGGACACGTCGCTGCCGACCGCCTCGACCACGCCTGCACCCTCCGAGCCGAGGCCCGATGGCAGGGATGGCGGCGGGTACAGGCCGCTACGGTAATAGGTGTCGATGAAGTTCAGGCCGATGGCCTTGTTGGTTACGCGCACTTCCTTCGGACCTGGCTCGGCGGGTTGGTAATCCACATACTCGAGCATTTCGGGGCCGCCATGGGCGCGGAACTGGATACGCTTTGCCATCGGAACTCTCCATAGGTCGTTTTACCAAGCGCCCTATCGGACTCCTAAGCTTGATCTTCGTCAACTGCGACGGGTGGACTTGCGATGGTATGCTACGGGCCCATTTGCGCTGCCCCCCGCTCCAATGGAGCGCCGCGTAGTTTTGCCCGATTCAAGGTGATGACATGACGACCCGCACCGAGGCCGTAAAAGCCTACCTGCTCGACCTGCAAGACCGTATCTGCGCCGCCCTGGAGGCCGAAGACGGTGGCACGCAATTCGTTGAAGACGCCTGGACCAGGCCGGCCGGCGGTGGCGGTCGCACCCGCGTGATTGAAAACGGCACGGTGATTGAAAAGGGTGGCGTGAACTTTTCCCATGTCTTTGGCAGCGGTCTCCCACCCTCAGCCAGCGCCCACCGGCCGGAACTGGCGGGTCGTGGTTTTGAAGCCTTGGGCGTGTCGCTGGTGATTCACCCGCACAACCCCCATGTGCCGACTTCCCACGCCAACGTGCGCTTTTTCATCGCTGAAAAAGAAGGTGAAGAACCGGTCTGGTGGTTTGGCGGCGGCTTCGACCTGACCCCGTATTACGGTAACGAAGAAGACTGCATCCACTGGCATCGCATCGCCGAGCAGGCCTGTGCGCCGTTCGGCCCGGACGTCTACCCGCGTTACAAGGCCTGGTGCGACAGCTACTTCCACATCAAGCATCGTCACGAGCCGCGTGGCATCGGCGGGCTGTTTTTCGACGACCTGAACGAGTGGGATTTCGACACCAGTTTCGCCTTCATGCGTGCCATCGGTGACGCCTACATCGATGCTTACCTGCCGATCGTGCAGCGTCGCAAGAACGACGCGTTCACGGCTAAACAGCGCGAGTTCCAGGAGTTCCGCCGTGGCCGCTACGTTGAATTCAATCTGGTCTACGACCGCGGCACGTTGTTCGGCCTGCAATCGGGCGGGCGTACCGAGTCGATCTTGATGTCGCTGCCACCGCAAGTGCGCTGGGGCTACGACTGGAAGGCCGAGCCTGGCAGCGAAGAAGCGCGCCTGACCGAGTACTTCCTGCAGGACCGCGATTGGTTGGCCGAAGCTTGAACGAGGAATCCTGATGGACCGTTATGTCGTATTCGGTAACCCGATTGGCCACAGCAAATCACCGTTGATCCACCGCCTGTTCGCCGAGCAGACCGCGCAAAAGCTGGACTACAACACAATGCTGGCGCCACTCGACGACTTTTCCACCTGTGCCCGGACGTTTTTCCTTGAAGGACGCGGCGCCAATGTGACGGTGCCGTTCAAGGAAGAGGCCTACCGGCTGGCGAACAGCCTGACGGCGCGGGCGCAGCGCGCCGGTGCGGTCAATACCTTGAGCAAACTGGCCGATGGCAGTCTGTTGGGCGACAACACCGACGGTGCCGGGCTGGTGCGGGACCTGACGGTCAACGCCGGATTCAGCCTCAAGGGCAAACGCATCCTGTTGCTTGGTGCTGGCGGCGCGGTGCGCGGTGCCCTGGAGCCGCTGCTGGCCGAGCAACCGGCTTCGGTGATCATCGCCAACCGTACGGTGGACAAGGCCGAGTTGCTGGCTGAACTGTTCTGCGATCTGGGGCCGGTCTCGGCCAGTGGCTACGACTGGTTGCAAGAGTCGGTGGACCTGATCATCAACGCGACTTCCGCGAGCCTCACGGGCGATGTGCCGCCGATTGCGCCGAGCCTGATCGAACCGGGCAAAACGGTGTGCTACGACATGATGTACGGCAAGGAGCCGACCTCGTTCTGCCACTGGGCCAGCGAACACGGGGCTGCGGTGGTTATGGATGGCTTGGGGATGCTGGCCGAGCAGGCCGCGGAAGCGTTTTTCCTGTGGCGCGGCGTGCGACCGGATACAGCGCCGGTGCTCGCTGAGTTGCGTCGGCAGTTGGCCCTTTAAAAGCTTCGCGAGCAGGCTCGCTCCCACAGGGGGTCACCAAGAACCTGTGGGAGCGAGCCGGCTCGCGAATGGCGCGACACCGATTTCGGCTCAATCCTCAAACCGGATCGGGCATTTCTCCGCCCCTTCCAGCTTCCTCAGCTCTTCCACCACCTGCGGCCGGGCCCGGCGCAAGGTCAGGCTGCGGTCCTGGCGCAGCAATCGTCGCGCCTCCTGGTGCAGCATTTCCACCCCAGAGTAATCGATGAAGTTGATCTGCTGCGCCTCGATCACCACGCGCGCGCCGTGCATGCGTTGCAGGCGTACTTGCAGGTAGTGGCTGGCACCGAAAAAGATCGAACCGCCGACCCGCAGAATGTCCTCCTCGCCATCACGTACATGCTGCACCCATGGCTGCGATGTGCGTTTGAGATAGAAAAAAAGCGAGGCCAGTACGCCGGCGTAGATCGCCGTCTGCAATTCCAGCAGCAGCGTAGCGACGCAGGTCAGCGCCATGACCACGAACTCGGCGCGGCTGACCCGCAACAACGCGCGAATGCCGCGATGGTCCACCAGGCCCCAGGCGATCAACAGAATGCTGCCGGCCATGGCCGGAATCGGGATATGCGCGATCAGGCTCGCGCCGAAGATCGCGAACAGCGCAACCCACAATGCCGAAAAAATCCCGGCCAGTGGCGAACAAGCGCCCGCTTCATAGCTCAGGCCTGAGCGAGTGAAAGAGCCGGCCGACAGCGATCCGGAAAAAAACGCGCCGACCATGTTCGACAAGCCCTGGGCGCGAACTTCCTGGTTGGCGTCGAGTAATTGCTGCGAACGAGCCGAGATCGAGCGGGCAATCGACAGGCTGGTGACCAGCCCGAGCATGCCAACCGCCACGGCGCTGGGCAGCAGGCGCAGGATCAGATCGAGATCCAGCGGCAACGGACTGAAAGGCGGCAGCTTGCCGGTGAAGGCGCTGACCAGTTGCACATGGCCGAACATCGACGGCCAAAGCCAGACCAGCAATCCGCCAAGGATCAGGGTGATCAGTAGCGTCGGCCAGCGTGGCAACCACAGTTTGAGGGTCACGCCCACCACCACCGTTGCCAGCCCCAGCGCCAGCGAAGCTTTGTCCATTTCGCCGAGATGGCGCAATAACGTGATGAAACTATCCAGCGCGGTGGCTTGGCTGGGCAAGTCCAGTCCCAGCAGGTTAGGCAACTGACCGATGGCAATCACCACGGCAGCACCCAGGGTGAAGCCGAGTACCACCGAGTGCGAGACGAAATTCACCAGCGCGCCAAATCGCAGCAAACCCAGCAGCCATTGAAAGATGCCGGCCAGTAAGGTGAGCAACAGGATCACGGTGACGTAGTCCTGCGTCGCCGGAACGGCCAGAGGACTGACGCTGGCATACAGGACAATCGAGATGGCCGCTGTAGGACCGCAGATCAAATGCCACGACGAACCCCAGAGGCAGGCGATCAGCACCGGGATGATTGCGGCGTACAGGCCGTATTCCGGTGGGAGACCAGCGATGAGCGCGTAGGCAATGGATTGCGGCAACGCCAGAATCGCGCCGCTGAGGCCGACAATCAGGTCACGACCGACGCTGGCGCGGGTTTGCCGAGGTAGCCAGCTGAGGAATGGGAAGAGTGAATGGCGGCTTGGCAGGGCCATGGGGCCTCTCGGTCGGGAATTTTGCGCAAGGGTAGCAGGACATGATCTGTGGGAGCGGGCTTGCTCGCGAAGGCGGTGGGTCAGACAACATTAATG